>ONLQ01000070.1 GCA_900318665.1 uncultured Bacteroidales bacterium
GATAGATGGTGTCGTGGCCGAGCGTCAGCACCTGCCGCTCACGATAGTATAGGGCTGTGTCGGCATAGTCTGCTCGGTCGGCATGGAGCGAGGTTGTGGCGGCATCGGCATTGGTGGCGTGATTAGCGTTGTTGGCTGTGGAAGCCTGCGCCACACGGGCGGCGGTGTCGGCAAACAAGGCATATGGCACACTGAGAAACTGCTGGCTGGTGGTAATGGTGTAGTTCGAGCCGCCAGCAGGGTCTATGTCGGTAGTGATGAAATACGGGCCGTTGCCCCAGTCGATGGTGGCGAAGGAGCCTATGGCGGGCGTGCCTGCGCCAATAGTTATTGTATAGAGGCCGTTGTCGTTAGTTGTTGCGATGTGTGTTTCCTCATAGGCAACGGTGCCTGTTGGAAAGCCCTGTGCTATGATGATTCTAACGCCGACAGACTGGTTTGCGATAAGCCGTCCTGCGGCATCGCGCAGCACAGCCTGCGAGTTGATGGACCGCGGCGCTTGTGCGTGGAGGGTTGCCACAAGGGCAAGGAGTAGGACCGAAAGGAATAATGCTTTTTTCATATTGTTGTAGGATTTTTTTGCTGGGGGAAAGGATGAACTAGGGGTTTCTATGAGGTACTATGGGAACCTAGGAGGAACTAGGATTTTTCAATTTTCAATTACCATCGTATCTTGACTTTCTTTGGGCGGTATCGCTTGGGAGTCTTGAAGGGGTTGGATGTGCTTTTGAAGTAGCCTATCTTCTTGCCGAAAGTGAAGTTATAGGTTACCGATATGCCGAAGTCGCAGTAGCGAAGGCTGCGCGCCAGATTGCTCTGTAGCACCGTGCGTTGCTGTGGCATGGCGCCATCTATGGCCACCATGTTGCTGATGCCGCCCACGCAGGTGCGGTTCAATGCCACGTCGAGATAGAGACCGAACTGCAGCATGTTCTGTCCGTCGAGAGCAAGGCGATAGCCGCCGCTGAGTGCCACAGCCAGATAGGCGGGATAGGCTATGCCGCCACCGCTGAGGGTGCCGACATCGTAGGTGCCATGCTGTGCGTTGAGGCGGTCTATCTCCACCGGCACCTCCACGCCCACGCCGAAGCCGTCGATGGCGTAGCCTGCTCCGATGCTGGCCTCGCCGTAGTCATACTTGGCGCTGACGCTCAAAGGCAGCAGGACTTTGAAACCCGCATCCATCCAGAAATGATGGTCTTGGTAGGCTAACTGCAACGGAATTTCAAGAAACCAAGCGTTATAGGCTTCCTTGACCGAGGAAAGCATGGCGGTGTAGTGCGTACGGCGCGTGGCGGAATTCTGGTCGTTGTAGGCGGTCATATAGCCTATGGCCTGGCTCTCGACACCATCGGCAACGAAGCCGCTGCGAGCATAGCGCACGCCGAGACCTGTATGGAATCCCATCTGACGGTCCCAGAAGAAGGTGTAGCCCGCCTGCAGAAAGGTGGCGAAGCCAATTCGGTTGGCGTTCTTCTGGTCGGTGGCTATGAGGAAGGAGTTTATGCCGTTGCCCTGCTCTATGGTGAGGTTGGAGCGGAGTTGCATTGAAAAGTATTTTAACTGTGCTCTGTCAAATGTCTTCCACTGCGCCTGCATGTCGTATGGAATGAAAATGCACGAAAGCAGCGATACCATCAACAAATGTTTTATGTAAACACGAATTATCATGTTATTAATTCTGCAAGTATTCTGTTTATATTTGGGTTGCCTAACGGCAAGAAATTATTCAAATTGGTTTCAAATTTTTCAAAAATTTGTTCAATTTCTGCCCGAAGGGCACTCCCAAAATCCAATTACATCACTATTATTTTCTGATTAAGTCTTTCGCCATCGGGTGTTATCAAACTGACAGTGTATTGTCCTGTGGGCAGGACATTGGATATGGGTTGCTGCTCGGCTGGGTCGGTGATGGAGGCCACTATGCGTCCGTAGGCGTCATAGACTGCGAGGACGCTGCCTTGCGGGGCGTTCTCTATGCGTGCCGTCAGCGTAGCGCCTGATGCTGCGGGATTGGGATAGACCGACAGCACTGGCGTTGTGGCAGCCTCGTTGATGGGGAAGCATATCTCGTTGCTCCGCACCCAGTAGTAGCGTGCGTCGTCGGCAGGCACCTCCACATAGTAGCACCCTTCGAGGTCGCGATAGCCGCCAACGGCATAGTCAAACAGCACGTCGGCAGCGGCCAGCGGCAGCAGCGTGCCGTTGTGGTACCAGCGGTAGGCACGGTAGTTGACCCGTGTGCTGTCCTCGCCCCACGGATAGTGGTCAACCATTATGAGGCGGCGCGAGAAACAGTAGATGGTAGGCACTGCGGCATCGGTCAGCAGCGACAGGCGCAGGCTGACGATGCTGTCGCACCCCTCGGCATTGGCGGAGCGCATGGTGTCGGTATAGTCGCCGCTCTCGGTATAGGTGCGGCCGTGCCACGAATATTGATAGGCGCCCTGCTCCGACACCTCGGAGTGAGAGGAGTGGCGCAGGGTGAGGCGAAGAGTGGCGGTGCTGTCGCAGCCGTAGATATTGGCGGTGTGGTAGTCAAAAAGTGTGTCGGTTATAAATGTTCGGTCGTGCCATTCGTAACGGTCGCACGCCGAGGCCGTAACCGTCTCGCTACTGGCGGCATGGACTGTAAGA
>ONLQ01000067.1 GCA_900318665.1 uncultured Bacteroidales bacterium
ACATCACGATAATGGGGATGGTGAAGTTTTGTTTCTGTGTGGTCATATTATTTAATGCTAAAAGTGTTTTTGAGTAAGTGAACTAACTTTCAATATTTATTTCCAGACATTGTGCTTGCTGTGGTAACGGTTGTTGATTGCCACCACATAGAGGCCTCTGTGAGGAAGCGAGACGCGCTGAGAGCGGTCGGTGAGTCGGGCAGAAAAGACAACACGGCCCAGCATGTCGCACACCGAAAGATGCTGTCCCTCTGCACCCTCGACCACGATGGCTCTGCCATTGGTGATAACACTAATCTGCGACAAGTCAACATCGCCAATAGCGGCGGCTGGCAGCGTGTCGAAAACGGCAGTAAACGTGGTGTCGCACATCAAGGCAAAACGATAGGGATTGTCGGTAGAGCCGTTGCTCCAGCGAACAAAGCGGAAGCCCTGACGAGGAATAGCGGCAATGGAAACCGTGGCGCCATAGACGTAGGTGCCGCTACCCGAGACCGTGCCCATGCTATCGACATTGACGAGCAGCGAGACGGCGTATTCGTTAGGAGCAAAGAAAGCGGTGAAAGTCAGACTCTCTTCTGCAACAAAGGAACGGGGATTGGTGGTGTCGCCATCTTGCCAACGCACAAAGTGGTAGCCCGTGGCAGGAATGGCTGTGATGGTTACGGGCTTGCTGTACTCGTAGGCGCCGCTACCTTTCACCGAGCCCTGTGCCGCATTGTCGGTGAGGACCTTCACGGTATAAACATCTATTGCGAAATAGGCAACAAACGAACTATCGCCCGTTACGGTGATGTTGCGCGTCACGGCGGTGCTGCCGTCGCTCCAGCGCACAAAGTGGTAGCCCGTGTCGGCAATGGCGGTGATGGTGGCGGTGGACATGTACTGATACACGCCCTCGCCGCTCACGGTACCATATTCTTCGTTGGCCGTCGATACGTTGATAACGAATCCGTTGTCGAGAGCAAATTCGGCAGTAAGCGTTATATTGTCATCTATCGTGACGATGCGCGGGTTGGTGCTGTTGCCATCGGCCCAACGGAAGAACTTGTAGCCTTGAGCCGGAGTGGCTGAGACCTGCGTGGTGGTACCATAAAGGAAGAAACCGCCGCCACGCACGCTACCCTGCGTCGGGTCGCTGCTGACAACATTGAGCGTATAAGTATTGGCGGTAAAGAAAGCAGTGTAGGTAATATCCGACCTCACACGCACGGCACGAGGATTGGTGGTGTCGCCATCGTTCCACTGCGAAAAATGATAGCCATGTGCAGCCGTGGCGCGCAGGCTGGCATAGGAGAGGTAGGCATAGCGACCAGTGCCCCAGGCATGGCCACGAATACTGTCCTGCGGAACAACAACCACATCAATCGAGTCGGTTGAGAACGAAGCAGTGAGCGTGGTATTGGAATCCATATAGATGACGCGAGGATTTTCTCTATTGCCGTCCTGCCACGAATAGAACCGATAGCCGGTGTTGGAAGTGGCACGCACCGTCACAGCACGGCCAGCCTCATAAACGCCGCTACCAAAAGCGACACCGCGAGTGGTGTTGTCACTCTGCACCGTAAGGTGATAGGTAGGTGCATCGGTCGCTACAAGGCTGATATTGTCTATCTGAATGGTTCCAGCCGTAGAGCCATGATGACGGAAAGCGATATAGACCTCTTGCCCGGCATAGGCGGTAAGCGAGAGCAAACGATTCTCAAAATTTTCCGAAGCCTGGCCGCGATAGACCAAGTTGGTCATATTGGCAACATTGTTGTCTGTGCCGAGATAGATATCATAATCCAAAGCCTCTGCCGACTTGGCAAACCACGAGAGGGTGATATATGCCGGGCCGGGGAAGGTGAATTTAGGCGAAATGAGCCAGTTGTCGGTAGTTGTGCCATCCTCGGAGTGCGACACCACGCTGAAATGGCGTTTCTGTGCCGCAAGGGTATCGGTAACATACCACGAAAGGCCGTCTCCATCATTGTCTATGACGGTCCAGCAATCTATGCCATATTCAAAGTCCTCATAATAAGGCAGAGTCTGTGTGCCGCTGCAACCAGGACAGAAACTGCACGGCGAGGCAAAGGTTGCAAGCACCGAACTCTCGAAAGGCGTATTAACCGTGTGCTGCAACATATTGCTACCCTGCGTGCAACTGACGGTGTAGCCGCACTCATTGTCCCATACTCCGGCATGCCACACGACCTCTATTTCCCTTGGGCAGACGCCAATATATGTGGTATCGACGCCGAGGCCCGAAATCATAGTGGCATGGCCATACGAGGCACCCGAAAGGTCGCGGAACTCCAACGACGCATAATTCCAACTGTCGTTCTCGCTGTCAACCATAGCCACGCGCATACGGCACATTTCGTAGTCGTAGCATGAAAGTTGGAACACAAAAAGACGAATGGTATCGTTGCCTTGAACAATGAGCACCGTATCGCTACGCATCTCGCCAGTGAGGTTCTCGTCTGCCGAGACTTCAAAGCGTGTACGACGTCCGTTGCCTGTGCCCTGGCTCACAGAGAGGTGAAGCCAGTTGGAGGAAAACGAGGCGCTCCACGACTGGGGATTATCTTTGGCAGAGGTGACCGCCACAAGAGTGCTTCCGCCTGCGGCAGGCAGCGTGGTGCGGGCTGTGTCGATACGCAGATGGTCGTTGGGTTCTATGCCTATCACCATGTTCTGCTCTTCGGAGAAAGAATACATCGGAGCAGCAAGAGGGCTTACGGCAGGTGCCACATTGGAAATCAGATAATAGCCATTGCAACTTCCGCTCCAACCCCAGTTGAAATGGAAATAGTCGTTGGCGTCGTAACCGTCGCAGACAAAGGCATGACCGCCATGCTCTGGGTCGGCGCCGCTATAAATAACCGGACGAGAGGCATCGAGTTCTGCCTTCAGAACATTAGTCCATGCGATATCGGTATAGTCGCTGCGATAGACAGAATGTACGGTCGATTTGTAGTCGAAGAAGCGAGGCAAAGCATGCTCTGCCGATGGCAAAGAGCCATTGCCATAGTTGGCACTCCAAGAGCCGCTACCACTGGCGGCATACTGCATATCAACCGCCACACCGCAATGGAACAACAAAGTAGAGACTGCCAAAACCTGAGTCTCGGTGCTCGTTGCCGACAGAGTGGCTGGCATATGGGTCCAGTCGTAGAGCGTACCAGCAAAATCGGCGGTAAGAACACCTGTGTTGGCATCGGCATAACTATGACTGCCAAGGCCAGAGACAGGATAATTCCAATATTTCATAATCTGACCCATGGCAACAGCCACACAACCTGCATAAACGCGCTGACGCGAGAGCAACTCTTCGGGACACAGACGATTGTAGTACCTGCCTTGGTCCCAGTTGGTGCTAATCATGGCTGCCACGGCACCATCTTTGCGCGGCTTGGGCTTGCCATACATCAGTATGTCCCATTTGGCAAGCGTTGCCTCGTCGGGGTCAATATTGTTCTCCAAAGCATAGGCAACAATGGCGTCGAGGCGCGACATCCAATATTTCACCGGGCCTTCGAGTTCGCTGGCAAAAGCGCCATTGGCAGAATAAGCCACCACAGGAGCGACGGCATTGCTGGCGGGCACCACCACGAAGCCTTCGTCTTTGCCGTAATTGAACACATACAGATGGTCTATACCATCCGATGAAAGATCAACAAGCATAGCATCATCTACAGCCACACGGTTTTGCTGACGGAATGCGTCGGCCACACGACGTGCGGTAAGACTGTCAACAGGTGCAGCAGAGACAAACACCACTGACAATACAAACATCGAAAGCAGTACTATATTTCGCATAATGATATGTTTTTCTTTTCGAATGATTAAAAATTATATATCACTCCATTATTGCTAAATTGAATTTTAGACAATTCATTTCCTGCTTCAAACAAATCCGCAATACCCAATATATAAACAATGCCTCCCACAACCCCAACCAGAGCAGAAATCGCATAAATGTTTTCTAATTTGTTTCCATCAGCATTAGCCCCCAACCCCAAAGCCATTCCTCCTGCCAAAACGCCTAATCCCAACCCGATGAGTTGTTTTCTTGAACTACGCTTAAAATAATATGACGGGCTTTTTTCCGTAAAATGAAATACACCCGCTATAGTTGGATTCTTTCTCTGTCCATATACATATAGACTATCCATGCAAGTCTTTGCCTCGGCGACCGATATTGATACATACCCATTTCCATTACACCCTAACCTCCATTTTCCCTCCATAAATACCATCTCATCTCCAGCACCATTATCAAGAGATGTTACTCCCTTTGTTTTATTTTTTTCTGTCAGCATATATTGAAAAACATCAACAGTTTTACTATAATCACCTAACTCAACACGAATCCTGTTCATGTTTTCATCACGCATATATAACGAAAATACTGCGTTATCTCCCGTTTCAAGACAGGATAGATAAACATTACCCGGAGAAGCAATTATTTCAATCTCCTGAGAATGCACTAATTGCATAGAAAAAAGAATTCCACAAAAAAATATTATTGCTTCTTTCATAATTCCTTAATAACCTCAATATTTTGATATAAATGAATATATATTCTTATGGTTTAACGATGACTTTATGTTTTTAATTTTCAATCATAAATTAACCAACAGAGCAGGACATGCTTTCGCAGCCCCGCTCTCGAATTATTATCGATATTTTTTATCTGTCGGTAAAGGATTCAATTTTCAGACTTCGATATTCATTAAACACTATCCTTTCAATGCTTCGGAACCGCTAACAATTTCGATAATCTCGTTGGTAATTGCCGCCTGGCGAGCCTTGTTGTAGGAGAGGCGCAGTTCTTTGAGTAGTTCAGTGGCGTTGTCGGTGGCCTTCTGCATGGCTGTCATTCGAGCGCCGTGCTCCGAAGCCAGCGAGTCGAGCAGCACCCGATAGAAATGGGACCGAAGCATTAG
>ONLQ01000063.1 GCA_900318665.1 uncultured Bacteroidales bacterium
TGGGTGTGAACGACGAGGTTCTGAACAAGAACATTCAACTCGTTTCCAACGCCAGCTGCACCACCAACTGCCTTGCCCCCGTTGCCAAGGTTCTGAACGACAAATTCGGTATCAAGCATGGTCTGATGAACACCGTTCACAGTTACACCAACGACCAGAAAATCCTCGACCAGCCGCACAGCGACCTGCGTCGCGCCCGTGCCGCTGCCGTCAGCATAATACCCACCTCGAGCGGTGCTGCCAAGGCTGTTGGCCTCGTCATTCCCGAACTGAAAGGCAAACTGGACGGCTTCGCAATGCGCGTCCCCACTCCCGACGGCTCTGTGGTTGACCTTACTGCCGAACTCGAGAAGAACGTGACGAAAGAGGAAATCAATGCCGCCATCAAAGAAGCCGCCGAAGGCAAGATGAAAGGCATCCTCGAATACAGCGAAGACCCGCTGGTGAGCGTTGACATCATCGACAACACCCACAGCAGCATCTTCGACTCGAAACTCACCATGGTCATGGACGGCAACTTCGTGAAGGTTGTGTCGTGGTACGACAACGAGAAGGGCTACAGCACCCGCATCGGCGACCTCACCGCCAAGATGGCCAGCCTGTTGTAATCCATTCGACACCTCGAAAATGATAATCAAAGAGAGAGCAGATGCACACCGTCTGCTCTTTTTTATTGTTGAATTGTTGAATAGTTAAATTGTTTAATTGTTTTCGGGCATATAAATTCGTGAATGATTTACGACAAATTTATGGTAATTTGTGTCTAAACAAAAAATGCACTTTGTTACTAACTATGAGAGCGAAACTAATCTTTATACTTTGTGTGGCAATGCTTTTGACATCGTGCCGAAACGCCACTGGAAACATTGAAAGAACCACAGACACCGTGGTCGATGACTATGGGCGAACTGTGGCAGTCCCCCACTCTCCCAAGCGAGTGGTCTCCACCTCGCCTGCCATAACCGAGATAATCTTTGCCCTCGGTGGAGAGAAATTGCTTGTAGGCAGAACTGAATTCTGCACCTATCCTCCCGAGGCCGAGAAAATCACGAATATCGGAGGTATAAGCAATCTGAATGTAGAAAACATAGTGGCACTGAATCCCGACATCGTCATCAGCGGCTCCATGATACCACAGAAAAGCATTGATCAACTCCACAATATGGGCATTGCCACTGTATGCGTTATAGAGAAACAGCGTTTCGACGGCCTCTACGAGAATATTTCGCGTATCGGTGCGTTGATAGGGCTCGAATCCCAAGCCGACAGCCTAAACCAATGCCTGCATGCCGAGGCAGAGAAATACAGCCAATCCGATGCCTCGCAACCGAAACCATCGGTCTATTATGTAGTAGGATTTGGCAGCATGGGCAACTTCACTGCCGGCGGACAGTCGTTCATAAATGATATAATAGAGATGGCGGGCTGCGAGAACGTTGCGAAAGATATTGAAGGGTGGAATTACAGCATTGAAACCCTTATGGAACGCGACCCAGAATATATATTAATACGCCGTGAGGACTCGGCATCGTTCTGCAACACCTATCCCTACAAACGACTCTCGGCAGTGCGTGAAGGCCGCGTGGTTGGAATAAACAGTGGAATGATTGACCTGCAAGTGCCGCGAAATTTCGACGCCATTCGTTATATTCGAAGCCGTATTCACAAAGACTAATCGATCGACACACAACAATAAAGGCACCCTTTCGAGGTGCCTTTATTATTGTATCGGGAATTTTCTTATTTGGAAAGATAGCGAGCCGAGACGGTACCCGTTTCGAGATATTCGATAGCGGCATCGAGTTGCTCGTCTTTGCCGTCTTCGCCTTTGTAATCAACATCGTAGTCGGGCGTCACGCCAACACCTTCGAGCGAGGTGCAGTCGGTCAGCACGAGGTCGAAGTTGCTGGTGTAGCAGTAGTAGCCGTACTCGTCGTAGTTGCCAAACACACCGCTCAAGAGGGTGTTGAATCCGCCAGGCAGCAGTGGGCAGGTGGCGCCACAGGTGCGGTTGCCGATGAATTTGCCGTTGGGCAGGCTGTGGATTGTCTGCGTGGTGATTTCGGCGCAACTTGCCGAGTTGGCATCGGCCAGCACCACGATGGGCTTGGCGGTGTTGAGATGGTAGCGCGGGGTCTTGAGGATGAAAGGAGTCCATGCACTATAGTCTAAACGGCCGAGGCCTTCCTTGGTGCGCGAATAGCCGTAGTGGGTTTCGTGCTGCGTCATGGCGCCAAGCACCGGGGTCAGTTCGCCGGCATTGCCGCCGCCGTTGCCACGCACGTCGAAGATTATGCCTTCAACGTCATTGTCGTTAATCCAGCCGTCGTTGTTGCTGCCTGACACAATGGTGCCGTAGGTCTGCTGGACCCAGTTGCGGCCATAGAAATAGTAGAGCGGACGGAGGAAGGCGGCATCGTTGTCGGAGGCTTCGGGAACGAAGGAACTGCGGCCACGGGTAAATCCTTTTCCGTTGAAAAGATTGCTGATGTTGAAGCCGTTGAGACGGAAATAGGCAATCTTCTTGCCGTTGCTCTTGGTGAGCAGGGCGGCACGCATCACGCTGTTGTCGTTGTTGACATACAGTTTGTCGAGTTTGGCGTGATTGGCCAGAGCGTTGTATTGCGCGGTTTTGTCGGTAGCCTTATAGCCAGGGCGCTTTTTCACCTCGCGTGCGCTGCCGCCGATGGAGAGTTTACTTCCAGTGCTGTAGTTTCTAACCGTCAGTACAAAATGGTGGTCGAGCAGGCCGCCTACAACCTCTATCCACAGTTGGGTAAAAACCGAGTCGGGCACTGCCTCTTCTTTTTTCCTATGCTGTATGATAGCCGTTTCGAGGGCGTCATCAAGAGCCTCGAATTTGGGTTTGTACTCTGTGTAGATGGCGTCCCAGTCGGTGTTGTCGCGGCTCCAGAACACGTAGCAGTTGTCTATTCCGTGCCACACGGCGTCGAACTGCTGGGCGTAGGAGTTTGCATAGCGGGCGTTGGGGTTGAGCAACTCGTCAGCCTCTTTGCGGCACGAGGCAAAAAGCATTGCCACGGCTGCAAGTGCGAAAATAAATATCCTGGTGTTTCTCATAATCTGTAAGGTTTAGAATTTGTAGGCTGCGCCAAACTGAACGGCAAGGGTGCTGTTGTAGTGAGGACGGCGGTTTGCCATATAATCTTTCTGAATGTCGGTGAGGCCGTAGTAGTAGCGTGCCTCGGCGCTAACCTCGTAGTGCTGGAGGAAGGTGTAGGCCACACCACCGCCAAAGACGAGGCCGCCGTCGAAACGGTTGTCGCGGGTATTGTCAAACCCCCAGCCCTCGTCATACTCGGTCGAGGCGAGGTCGCCGTAGAGGAGGTAATTCATGGAGAAGGAGTTGCCTTTGCGGCGGCCCGAATTCCAATAGCCGGCATATCCGCCGAAATAGGCGAAGACGCGGAAGTCGTAGCCAAACGACACCATGGCCATCACTGGCACAGAGAGATAGTTGTTGGTGTACTCGCCGTTGAGGATTGCGCTGCTGGTGCCCTCGGCGATGCGGTTCATCTTGTAGTTTTTCTGCACCCACATCACGTCGGCACGTCCGTAGAGCCATTTGGTGAAGGCGTATTTAGCGGTGATGCCGAATGTGGAACCGGAGTTCTTCAGATACTGCAGTTTGTCGGCATAGGTGGGCATGGTGATGACGGGTGTGTTCTCGTCCCATCCGCCCGAAAGTCCAAACGTCCAGCCAGAGAGCAGCGGTTCACTCTCCGCCACGGCATCGGCAGGCACGTCTATTTCTTGTTCTTGAGCCAGAGCCCTGTGGCCAAGGCCTATCGAGACCAGCAGGCAGGCCGCCACAATAAGTGTTTTTCTCATAAGAGCAGTGTTAGTTTATTAATATTCAGTGTTTAATTACAAAACAATAAAGCCTTTCTCAAAGGAAATGAGAAAGGCAAATTTACATAAAATTCCCAAATACACACAGATAACTTTCTCGGCACTGATTCTCGATGATTTGCGAGGCTAATTCTCGTGATAGAAGAGCGTCATGTCCTTGGGCTCGTAGGCCAGCGCCATGAACATCATGGCCTCTATCGACGGGCCGTAGTGGGGGCCGAGACCGAGGTCGTTGGCGGCTATGTTGTGGTCGGTATCGACGGTCAGCCAGTGGAGTTTGCTCTTGTTGCTCCCGGCCTGCTGGCGCAACTGGTTGTAGATGTCTTTCACCGTGGCGCAAGGAATATTGTCGTCGGCCTCAGCATGGGCAAAATAGATGGTGGTCTGCGGCTTCCAGCCCGACCAGTCGCCCTGCTCATGCAGTATCTGCATCAGCATCTGGGTCTTGGGCGCGTCGCGGTCGAGCCGCAGGTTGTCGTGGTACATGTCGGCCGAGAGGGTGTTGATGAACATGGTGTCGGGCTTGATTCGCTGCGAATAGCGGTTGTAGCCTGCCATGACGTGGGCGGCGGCATAGAAATAGGAGTATTCGCCATCGCTCCACGGCACCATGGCCGTTGACATCCACTGAGGCATGAAATCGGTGGCCTCGTAGCCGTGGAGTTGCTCGGTGGAGAGGGCGCCGAGGCCGTAGAAGGCTGACGCAATAGCGCCTCTGTAGGTGGGATGCTCGTCCATGTAGAGCAGCGTTGCGGCATAGTCTAACGGTCCTTCGCCAACGTATGAGGATTTGAGGCGCAGGGCTTTGCGCTCGTTTTCGGACGCCATGATGTCGTAGTAGCGTGCAAAGGCGAGTGCCACTGGCGCGCCGAGCGAACTGCCCCAGTTGGTGGTATAGCCCGACGAGCTGAGCCGCACGTCGCGACGCTGCATGATTTCGCGCGCGGCACGCACGCAGTCGGCCAACTGGCGGGCACGGGCGTTGAAAGAGAGGAAGGCCACGCTCTCGCTGTTGATGGTAGAGCCGTAGCCTTGCGCGTCGGGCTCTATGACGGCGGAATTGTAGAGCGAGCGCAGACTCATCATCGACAGGCACTGGCTCGGCACCCAGTCGGCAGCCATGACGTACTGGTGGCTGAAGAGGGTGTAGGTGTCCAACTCGTGGGTGGTGCCTGCCACGGTGTTGTTGGGAAAGGTCACGCGGCCGGAAAGCACTATGGGCTGGCCCGATGCCGACAGGGTGTTGAAGGTGAAGACATACGACTCTATGCGGTACTGCGGGCGCAGCGACTTGTCGAGCCCCACGCGTGCAAGAAACATGGCGTCAAGCACAGGCTTGCGCGCTGTAACAAGGTTCTGAATAGCAGGACGCAGAACGGCCGTAGAGCCTTCCACAAACTGGTCGGCATAGTTGACCATTGCCGAGTTCGAAACCTCGTTGCCAAACTCTTGAACGCTGAAGAAAGCGCTGTCCGTAACGCTCACCAGGTAGCCAGGCTCTACCACCACGGGCTCCGGCTCCGGTTCCGGCGCCACAGAAGGCTGCTGCTGTGTGGCAGTAGCAGTGTCGTCATCCTTGCCGCAGGCGGCAAAAAGTGCAATTGCTAAAAACAAAACAAGATACTTCTTCATAATAAAGTATATACTATTTTCCTGATTAACAAAGAGGATTGCGCATCGCAGTGCAGCACGCCGCCGCAACTACGAATATACAAATTTACTTGTTTTAGGAAAACCAACACCCATAAAACGACCTTTTGACATTTAATACCACTATTTTGCCATAAAAAAAAAAACAGCAAAGGGTGCCTCTTTTTGCGGAGACACCCTTTGCGGAGTTAGTGTAGTACCCAGTTAAGCGTTAGGCGAGGACGATGGAGCCGACGCACTGGGAGTCGGAGATGACCTTGCCGTCGGAGGAGTGGGTGAAGATGTAGGCGTAGGCCATGTCGCCAGCCCAGAGGGGAGGATAGGCGATGGTGAG
>ONLQ01000064.1 GCA_900318665.1 uncultured Bacteroidales bacterium
AGGCAGATTTTCGCGTATGTTGCTAATCTTCTTGTACAGTGCCGGAGTTTCAACCACCAGCAGTCTCACATTGGCATTGTTGAGGATAAACTGATAGTCCTCCTCGCTGATAGTGGGGTAGATAGGCAGCAGCACTGCGCCAGTCTGCTGAACGCCAAAGTCGATATAGTTCCATTCGGGGCGGCCTGCCGATATGAGGCCGATATTCTCGCCTTTCTGAACGCCGAGGTGCATCAAGGCGTAACTAATGAGGTTTACTTTCTCTATATATTCATCAATATAGTGGCTTTTCCATTCGCCATTCTCTTTGTATTTGAATACAGGCCTTTCGGGGTGCAGTTCCTTGCGCCAGTCCAACAGGTCGAATAGTCGTTGGGGTTCGTTCATACCATGAATTTTTGTTAAATTAAATTAAAATGCAAAATTACACAAAATAAATTTAATAAGCAAAAATCGTATCACCAAAACAAAAGTATTAACATTTCCAGTCCCCACAAAAAAAAGAAACACCCGCCACAGATAAGCAATCCACAACGACAGAAAACGCAAATGTTTACTATTTGGATTCTTTCTCGTTTGGTGAAAGAAACAGCGTAATAGAAATAACGTTGTCTTCTTTTTGAGATTTTTTATAGCGTGTCGCATATTTTGCATATCTTTGCGACAAAAATTGATGCAAATTATTTATGCAATCTATTGAGGATAAAATATTAGCGATATTGAAAGGTGGTGGCCGTGGTCGGATATTTTTTTCTGCGGACTTTACTGGCCTTGCTGAGCCACGTTCGGTGTTAAAGGCATTGGAACGGATGACCAACGAAGAGAAGATTGTCAGGGTGGCCAAGGGCATCTACTGCTACCCCAAAATCGACCGTCGGCTGGGATTGGGCGTACTCTATCCTTCCATCGACGAGATTGCTCGTGCCGTTGCCCGTCGTGATAGGGCGAGGATTGTCCCTACCGGTGCACAGGCGATGAATCTTTTGGGGCTCTCGGAGCAGGTGCCTATGAACGTGGTGTATCTTACCGATGGGTCGGCACGTAGATTGAAATTGTATGGCGAACGCGGAATCACGTTCCAGCATACGTCTCCGAAGAATCTTGCGTTCTCTAACGAACTGGCCATGCTTATCACTTTCGCTCTTCGGGAGGTGGGTTCTAACATGGTGACTGAGGATATGACAGCCGCCATCAGTTCGCTATTGCGTCAAGAACCGAAGGAACACGTTTTTAAGGACCTCGCCTTGATGCCCGAATGGATTGGAAAGATTGTAAGGAGGGCGTATGAAGAATAGTTTTGTCACGCTGAACGACAGCGATAGGGCTATGGTTATTACGCAAACAGCCCAACGTGTGCATCTGCCGCCAAATGTGGTGGAGAAAGACTGGTGGGTGACTGCGGTGCTGATGGCAATACTCGGCACCTCGTGCTCGAAGTATGTATGTTTCAAGGGTGGCACCTCGCTATCGAAAGCGTGGGAATTGATAGAGCGATTTAGCGAGGATGTCGATTTGGCACTATCGCCTGCTTTTTTCGGTATAGAACCAACGACTAAAAGTCAGCGGCTTAAACTGAGGAAGGAGAGTCGGTTGTTTCTGACTGGTAAGTTGTCGGCCGAGATTACCGAGCGACTGAACGATATGGGTGCTCGTGACTTCGAGGTGGTTCCCGTGGTGATGGCTGACACTAAGGATGGCGAAGTGGCTATTGACGGAGACAAAGACCCGACAGTGTTGCTGGTCAAGTATAAAAGCGTGCTCGACAGCACATTGCAATATGTGCAACCGATGGTGAAACTGGAAACATGCTGTCTGTCGATGTCGGAACCCATCGAGAGGCGTTTGATATCGTCGATTATCGCCCAACAGTTTCCGCAGATAGAAAAAACTGACGCTTTTGCTATGGAGACCGTCGTTCCCACAAGAACATTCTTAGAGAAAGCATTTCTTCTGAATGAGGAGTACCAGAAGCAGAAACCGAGAAGCCTGAGGATGAGCCGACACTTGTATGATTTGGAGCGACTGATGGATACCCATTTTGCAGAAGAGGCTTTGAACGATGCCGCCCTTTATAATGCAGTGGTAGAACACAGAAGGACGTTCTATGCACTCAAATATATTGATTATGATGCTAACAGTCCTTCACGTATTCGGATTGTGCCTCCGACAGAAATTCTGTCGGAGTGGCAGGATGACTACGCCAAAATGAGAAAGACTTTCATCTATGGCGACTCTCTGTCGTTTGATGACTTGATTGACCGCATGGAACAACTGCAAGAAATGTTCCGCCGTTGCGGAGCGTGATTTTTACCGATTGTAGCGGTGTTAAGCAAGACGCAATGACAAAAATTGCGTAAGCCGAGGTTTTGGGCGGCTTAATACAGGAAATTGTTGTAGGGGTAGCGGATGGCGTGGATTTGGCGCACGTCGGTGTAGAGCATTTGGCGCAGGGCGTCGATGTTCTGGCGGTTGGCGGCGGAGATGAAAATCTTTTTGTTGTCGCCCATGCGCGACATCCACGACTCTTGCAACATCTCCAACGGCCAGTTCGCCTTCGTCATCGGCGTCAGGTCGTCGGCCTCTTTCTCGATATAGGTGTAGGCGTCTATCTTGTTGAACACCATGATAGTCGGCTTGTCGGCAGCACCTATCTCGGCAAGGGTCTTGTTCACCTCCTCTATCTGATTTTCGTAGTCGGGATGCGAGATATCCACCACGTGCAGTAGCAGGTCGGCCTCGCAAACCTCGTCGAGCGTCGATTTGAACGACTCCACAAGTCCGTGGGGCAGTTTGCGGATAAATCCCACGGTGTCGGTCAGCAGGAATGGCAGATTTTCTATCACCACCTTGCGCACCGTGGTGTCGAGCGTGGCAAAGAGTTTGTTTTCGGCAAAGACATCGCTTTTGCTCAACAGGTTCATCAGCGTCGATTTACCTACATTGGTATAGCCCACCAGCGCCACGCGCACAAGGCTCTCGCGGTTTTTGCGCTGGAGGGTTTTCTGCTTGTCGATGGAGGCGAGGCGCTCTTTGAGCAGCGCTATCTTTTCGGTAATAAGTCGGCGGTCGGTCTCTATCTGTGTTTCGCCAGGACCACGCATACCGATACCTCCGCGCTGACGCTCGAGGTGGGTCCACATACGGGTGAGGCGTGGCAGCATGTATTGCAGTTGTGCCAGTTCCACCTGTGTCTTGGCAATACTTGTGCGGGCGCGTTTGGCAAAGATGTCGAGGATTAGCGTCGTGCGGTCCAGTATGCGACATTCAAACTCTCGTTCAAGGTTGCGCAGTTGAGCAGGCGACAGTTCGTCGTCGAACACCAGGAAGTCGGCCTCCAAAGCGTTTTTGTATTCCTTCACCTCTTCCAGTTTGCCGCTGCCGATATAGGTGCGTGTGTCGGGACGGTCGAGGCGCTGTATGACTTTCTTGACGGTGATGCCGCCAGCCGTTTCGAGCAGGAATTCCAGTTCGTTGAGGCACTCCTCGGCACGCTCCATGGTGGTGCCGTTGGCGCATACCGACACAAGGATTGCCTTTTCGGGCACGATGTCGGTCGAGAAGGTGTTGCGCTCTTGTGGCGTCAGCCGTTTCTTCTCGTTGGCGGAAGCGGTATTTTCAGCCTCCCACGCCCCAGTGTGTTTCTTCCATTTGCCTTTGTTGGTCTTCCAAGCCATAGGGGGTAGGGGATTAGCGGATTCGTGGCGACTGGTCGGCGGCGGCAGTGCGCAGTATCTCTTCGAGGCGTGCGCCGGATTTCTCCCAGTCGTAGTTCTGATGCACAAAGTCGTAGGCCGAGAGTGTCAGCGTGTCGCGCAGGGCTTCGTTGCCAAGGAGTTCTATAATATTGTCGGCAAACTGTTGAGGCTTGTCGGCAATCAGTATGTCCTGTGCGGGTCTGGCGTGCAGCGAGTTGTTAGCAATAGAAGTCGTAACGCAGGGTATGCGCATCGACATGGCTTCGAGCAGTTTGTTCTGCAGTCCGCTGCCCGTCTGCATGGGGGCTGCCAGCAGGCGCGCCGTGGCATAGCAGTGGCGGATGTCGTCAACGTTGGCCGAAATCGTTATGCGTTGGTCTTCGCCCATCTTCAGTATGCGTTTCTTGGGGGCGGCACCGGCAATGTGCACCGTTGTTTCGGGGCGTTTCTGCCACACCAGCGGCATAACCTCCTTTATCAGATACTCTGTGGCGCGCGCATTAGGCTCGTAGCCCATATTGCCACAGAACACGATGTCGTATTCTTTCTCGCAATCCATCGGGTGGAAATAGTCAAAATCCACGCCATTGGGCAGAATGTTGATTTCACCGTTTTTGCGATGGGGGATAGCCTCGCTGTCGGCATCGGAGATGATAGTCAGCGCGTCGAAGATGCGGAACGAGTTGTACTCGCTCGAGCGCAACATCTTGAACTCGAAATGCAGGATATAATGCCACAAACCGTGCGCATGGTCCATACGTCGCTCGGCATTCATTGAGAGTGAGTCTTGGAAGTCCATCACTTTCGGACGGCGCGAGCGGCTGACGTAGGTCATTGTGCGCACCATCTGGCTGTAAATCACGTCGGGTTGCACCTGCTCTTCAAAACGGCGATAGGCTTTGCGTGCTCGTTGCGAGTCCCAGTAGCCTATCTGTAGCGATTTGGCATAGAAATAGTTGCGCACAACGTTCTTATAGTTGACAAGGCGTGGCGACGACACTATGCAGATGTCTTTGCAATAGGGGCGAAGTTTCTCTATATGTTCGGGCTCTACCGAATGATGCGATACACAAAAAAGGTATATCTCGTTGTTCTTCGAGAGGTATTTTATCTGGTTGAATGCTCGGAGTTTGTCGCCTTTTTCCAAAGGGTAGGGGAAGCGTGGCAGTACTACAAGGATTTTCATTTTTCGAAATCGGATTTGTGTCCTAATTGGTCTTAAAATATGTTGTTATGTGTGTTAAGTTGTATTTTTACACGAATTATCAAGTCGTATCTTGATGATTTATATTTTGCTTGTGATAACTTGTGCTTTAATAAAAGTATGTTTAGTCGAATAGTGAAATTTGAGTGCCTTCTACGAGGGCGGGGCCGTCGTCGTTGTTGCTTGGCTCGTTGACAGGCGTGTCATCGACCTCTGTCTCTTCGGGTTGTAGCTCCTCTTCGGGTTCTGGTTCGGGCAGCGGGTCGAGCCAGCGAAATTCTTTTACCGCAAAGGTCGTGAGGGTCTTGCCTTTGGCCGACGTGCTTTTCACGCCTATGAAGTCATAGACCTCTATTATCTCTTGCGCTATCTTCTTGCCGCTGTCGGGCGTGTATTCTATTTCAAGGCGCGGGAAGGTGTCGAACGAATATGTTACAAGCACATCGCCGCTGCCTTCCTCGATAAAGAAGGTCTTTTTGTCAAACTCGCCGCACTGGAAGCGCTTGATGTAGTAGGTGTTAGATTCTCTTTTGCGATATATGACGCTTACTATTTGGTTTTTATTTAGTTTGCGTATCTCAATGAGGTCGTCGTCAAAGTGGTTGGAGAGGTCGAAGTTGACGGTGCGCATGGTGCCCGACTGCATAAGCAGCAGTATCTTGTCAGTGCCTGCAAACTCGCCGAGATAGCGTCCTGCCTCGCTCACATTCAGGCGTTTCACGCTCTCGTCAAACCATATCTTA
>ONLQ01000062.1 GCA_900318665.1 uncultured Bacteroidales bacterium
AAAAATCCAACAGAACAAAAAAAAACGCCAAAACCATTGCAACAATAACACAACCAACAAACTACAAAAATAAAATGGTTCCTATAACGGCGCCTATACATATACTTGGTCGCCAAGCACTGGTTTGAGCACCACGACGGGGCAGACCGTCACGGCTTCGCCGACCGCTACAACTAATTACACTGTTACTGCAACTAACTCGGCATCAGGCTGTGATTCATATACCGCAACATCAGATGCCTATAGCATAACGGTAGAGACGTATTCGCCCAGCATTACGGCTACAGCATCTTCCACAAGCGTTGATGCAGGTGATAACGTCACTCTTACCGCAACACCATCACTTGATGGCGGTACACAAGATGCCATCGCATGGTCAATCATCAGCGGCTCTGGTGGTTCTCTGTCATCAACATCTGATAACCCAACGACATTCTCCGCCTCACCAGCCTCCAGCACCACATACACCATTCAGGCAACCCTCACAGCCTCCAAGGGTGCATGTATAGGAAAGACTGCAACAAATACAGTTGATGTGACAGTCTCTCCCGCATGCCCCTCTTTCACGGGTGGCATTACATCATTAACCGCATCCCCCTCGAGCATTTCAACATCTGGAACATCAACAATATCAGGAGTGGGTTCTAATGGGAGTTACTATTCTTATTACGACGGTAGTATGTCGGTTGTCTCAAGCAATTCGGGGTATGCAACGCTAAGCAGAAGCACAAGTTCTCAATATACATTCAGTGCCACACAAGCAGGTACATATACTATACGTTGGACAACGACATTCAAATATAATGGAGGATGCGATGTGATAAGGACACGCGATGTTGATGTGACCGTAACTGCTTGCAGCGTGACGCTGACGGCAATCAACATTTCAAAGGTTGGAAAAAGTGGTGGAGAGTGTGCTAATATCCCATTTGCTATTACATGTGAGCCAACTTATACGCCCGCCGACGCAACGGTGACTTATCAATGGAAACGTGGTGGTCCTGGAACCTCTCAGCCGACAGATTATGGATATAGTAATATCACCTCAACGTATGCCAAATCGGGTGCTACATCCAAGACTTGTTATGTTGTAGAAACAAATGGTTCCTCATCAGGTCAGACCTATTGGTATGATTGCCAAGTTACGGTTACAAAGGGAGGTTGCTCTGTCACAAAAACACAGAAACAGTTAACCACTCTTGGATTGAACGTAGGAATTTACTCTAATGGGTCAACTGGTTCAACATATACCAATGCATCATCATCAAACCAAAGCCTATCTCGTTCTAATACGACACTTACTTTTGGTTCTAAAACGGGTTCTTCAACATATACTAAAGTTCTGTGGTTCGTTGTCCCTAATGATGCACAAAATTCAAACCCAAGCGGTCTTCTTTGGCGATCGTTTGCGGCCTCCACATCGACAAAGGGAAGTGGTAGTGTGACGGTTCCTGCTTCGGGAGGTACAGTGTATTTCTACAATAGTAAAAGTACTAATGCAACATGCCCGACATCTTCGGGTTCATATCAAGGAACGAACATTACGACTAAGACATATAACTAGGCTTATGCTCCGCTCAGGCGGATTTGCAATCCGCCTGAATAGAGACAGGGATTTACAATCCTGATATAAAAGCATAGAAACTCCCGATGATAGAAGACCTCATCGGGAGTTTCGCTTTCAGCAATACGCAGCAAATAGCGTCGGAGACGCAACACGCGCCAAAGGCGCACATAACACCACACGCAGTGTGGTGCCATCACCGCACTATATAAAGCCTGTCGGAGACAGGCGACAGCAGAGTCCGCTACCTATCATATAGTCCACGCCATCACACATACAGCCGATGTCGCCTCTCTCCGAGAGGCAGATAGAGGAGTATGTGCCGCAGCACCACACTGCGGCTGCGCCTTGTATGGTGTTAATCACGCCTACGGCGTGGTTTGCTCTCTCCGAGAGCACTTGACATATATGCTCCATGTCACCACACTGCGCTGCGCCTTGTATGGTGTTGAGCACGCCTGCGGCGTGATGTGCTTGCTCCGAGAGCCATTGATTGGTTATATTTTGTGCGACAGACTTGTCGATTATGTTTTTTCTTTGTTACGGTTTGGAAAAAAGTTGTACCTTTGCACCCGCAAATGTGGACAGATTTGTAATGATTGCAACCACGAGAAAAAATGCTAAAACATGGTTTTCCCTTCAATCAGTTTTCAAATCTTTTGCGTTTTTAATGGTTCATGGAGCGCGAGTGTCCTGCGCGTTTCTTAATGCAAACATTTAAAAGTAAAAGGATTAATGAGTTACTTTTTCACTTCCGAATCAGTTTCTAAGGGCCATCCCGACAAGGTGGCCGACCAAATCAGCGATGCCATTCTCGACGAGTTTCTGCGTCAAGACCCCGAATCGAAGGTGGCGTGCGAAACCCTTGTAACCACCGGCACCGTGGTGCTGTCGGGCGAGGTGAAGTCCACCGCTTATGTGGACCTGCAGAAGACTGCCCGCGACGTCATAGGACGGATAGGCTACACCAAGGGCGAGTATAAGTTCGAGGGCGAGTCGTGCGGCGTCATGTCGCTCATCCACGGCCAGTCGGACGACATCAACCGCGGCGTGGAGCGCAACAGCGACAGCGAGCAGGGCGCCGGCGACCAAGGCATGATGTTCGGCTATGCCTGTCGCGAGACCGAGGACTATATGCCGCTGCCTATCACGTTGGCACACATCATATTGATGCGCCTCGACGACATACGCCACGAAGGTCGCCAGATGACCTATCTGCGTCCCGACGCCAAGAGCCAGTTCACCGTGGAATATAGCGACGACAACCACCCCGTGCGCATCGACACCATTGTGCTCTCTACGCAGCATGACGATTTCGTGAAGCCCTCGCCTACCCTCAGCGAGGCCGAGGCTGACGAGCAGATGCTTGCCAAGATTCGCCAAGACGTTATCGACATCTTGCTGCCACGCCTGGTCAAGTCGCTCTCGCCCGAAAACCAGCGTCTCTTTGAGGCTGGCCTCTACGATGCCGAGAAAAATCCCAAGGGCTACAAACTCTTTGTCAACCCCACTGGCAAATTCGTCATCGGAGGTCCTCACGGCGACACCGGCCTTACGGGTCGCAAAATCATTGTCGATACCTACGGCGGTCGCGGTGCTCACGGCGGCGGCGCTTTCTCGGGCAAAGACTCTTCCAAGGTGGACCGCTCCGGTGCCTATGCCGCACGCCATATAGCCAAGAACATGGTGGCGGCTGGCGTCTGCGACGAAGTCCTCGTGCAGGTGGCCTACGCCATCGGCGTGGCACAGCCCGTGGGACTCTATGTCAACACCTACGGCACCAGCCATGTCAACCTCTCCGACGGCGAGATTGCCAAGAAGATAGAAACCCTATTCGATATGCGTCCATTTGCCATCGTCAACCGCTTCGGCCTCAAGAACCCCATCTTCGGCCGCACCGCAGCCTATGGCCATTTCGGCCGCAACGTTGTCAAAGAGACTGTCGAGGTGATGCAGAACGGCAAGCCTGTCAAAAAAGAGGTCACGTTCTTTGCATGGGAACAACTCGACTATGTTGACAAAATCAAAAAGACTTTCAATCTGAAGTAATATGACCAAGTTAAGCGTCAATATCAACAAGGTTGCCACCATCCGCAACGCACGCGGAGGCAACCTGCCCGACGTGGTGCGCTTCGCCCTCGACTGCGAGCGTTTCGGAGCACAGGGCATCACCGTCCATCCGCGTCCCGACGAGCGCCACATACGATATCAGGATGTCCTCGACCTCAAGCCCGTGCTTACCGAGGAATTCAATATCGAAGGCAACCCAATACCACGTTTCACCGAGTTGGTCAAGCGTGTGCGCCCCGCACAGGTCACCCTCGTGCCCGACGCCGAGAACGTGCTGACGAGCAATGCTGGATGGGACACCATCAACAACCAGTCATTCCTGCGCGACATCGTTGCCGAGTTCAAATCCTGCGGCATACGCGTCTCCATCTTCGTCGATGCCGACCCACGCATGGTTGAACACGCCGCCACCACAGGCACCGACCGCGTGGAACTCTACACCGAGAGTTATGCCAGCGGCTATGCCGCCGACCGTCAGCGCGCCATAGCGCCCTTTGTCGAAGCCGCACGCGTGGCACACCAGTGTGGACTGGGACTCAACGCAGGCCACGACCTCAACCTCGACAACCTGCAATATTTCTACCAGAACATTCCCAACCTCGATGAAGTCTCTATCGGCCATGCTCTCATCTCCGATGCCCTCTATCTCGGCATAGAAGAGACCATACGCCGCTATCGCAAATGTCTTGAATAATAGACATTTCCAAGAAAAACATTTCATACCAATTCCATCGGCCAGCCGAGTTTCGGCTGGCCGATGGTCTATATACCCTCTCCGCTAACCATTTAGGTCAAAGGACCAATTGTGCCTTATCAGCCCTCCTCATCAAAAAACATTTTGTTTTTCTGCAAATTAAATCCTATTTTTGTTCCCTTTATAAGATACCCCACAAGCAGACTTTCATACTGTATCGTGCTACAACAAAGTATGTTACAGTATTGGGTGTTTGTTTTGTGGTGCAACAAAAAAAACACATCTGTTCTTCTATGAGACGTGCATTATCCTTTGTCCTCACATTCATATTTATAGCCGCCAGCGTAGTCATGGCACAGGTCCCACAGGCATTCCACCATCAGATGGTGGTGCGCAACACCAACGACGTACTCGTGCGCAGCCATAGCGTAGGCCTGCAGTTCACCATCCAGAGCCACAACGGCGGCAGCCCCGTCATTCTCTACCAAGAAACGCAGACATCCACGACCGACCAAAACGGCTTGGTGCAAGTCGAGGTTGGCCGAGGCACACGCAATACCTCATACGGCGAGTTTTCCGCCATACAGTGGGGCAATTACACCGACATAGAACTGAAAACCGAAGTTGACCCCACAGGCGGCACATCTTATACACTCTACGTTATACAACCCTTGCAAGCCGTCCCCTACGCCTTCTTTGCCAACGAGCAGCAGACGCTGCAAAACGCTGTCAATCTGGGCAACCGCGCCGGAGACAACCAGTTGAAGAGCGTCAAAGACCCAACAGAAGCACAAGATGTTGTCACGAAGCGCTACCTCGACTCCGTGATAGCCGAACTTGTGCGACGCAATAACGCCCTCACCCGCGACACCGCCGCCTGCGTCACTCCCACAAGCCTGCCCTTCGTGTGGCGTGGCAGCGACCGCAACAACGCTGGCACATATCGCTACACCATAGCCGCTGTGGGTGCCGGCGGATTAGACTCCGTCATAATCCTCACCCTCACCGTCTCCAACGGCACACACCTTGTAGCAACCGAAACAGCCTGCGACAACTACGACTGGCATGGCAACAACTACACCGTCACAGGCAACTACACCTATGAGTACACCGATGCAAATGGCTGCCCCAGCGCCGACACACTGCATCTCACCATTCTCCCAGCCGTAACTCTCGCCGCCACCGACCTCACGCAGACCCTCTGCCAAGGCACGGCCATCACCGACATCGTAGTCACCAACACCAACTCATCAATCTCCGTCACAGGCCTTCCCACAGGCGTGTCCTACAACAACGTCAGTGGAAAAATAGAAGGCACTCCCACCGTCGCCGGTGTCTTCAATTTCACCATCACCGCCACCAGCGACAACGCCCCAACCTGCGCCAACCAAACAGAAAACGGCACAATAACAGTAAAACCCACCAGCGCCTTTACCGAGAATCTTACTGCTTGCGACAGCCTGCGCTGGCACGGCGTAAAATACACATCTTCGCAGACCGACGGCTCGGTAACGGCTCACGAGACCGCCGCCAACGGTTGCGACAGCACCGTCACCCTCCATCTTACCATCAATCCTTCGACATCTGTCGATACCAATGCCACGGCCTGTGGCTCCTTTGCTTG
>ONLQ01000061.1 GCA_900318665.1 uncultured Bacteroidales bacterium
ACCATGAAATAAACATTTTCAAACACGACTATGTGTATTTCAGGAAATTCATGTAAATTTGCAATTCTTTTAATGAGGCATATAAAAATTGCCTCTTTGAGGCAAAACGAAATAAACACAAACCAAACAACAAAATAAAATGGCTAATCAAGAGGATATTTTCAAGAAAGTTGTGGCTCACGCCAAAGAATACGGTTTCATATTCCCCTCGTCAGAAATCTACGACGGTCTGGCAGCAGTCTATGACTACGGCCAACTGGGCACCGAACTCAAAAACAACATCAAGCAATACTGGTGGAAATCAATGGTGCAGATGCACGAAAACATCGTTGGCATCGACTCCGCCATCTTCATGCACCCACGCATCTGGAAGGCCAGCGGCCACGTAGATGCTTTCAACGACCCCCTCATCGATAACCGCGACAGCAAGAAACGCTACCGTGCCGACGTGCTGATTGAAGACCATATCGCCAAGATTGAAGAGAAAATCAAGAAAGAAGTCGAGAAAGCACAGAAACGCTTTGGCGACGCCTTCGACCGCCAGCAGTTCGTTTCCACCAACGCCCGCGTGCTGGAGCATCAGAAGAAAATCGACGAAATCCGCACCCGCTATGCAGAACTCATGAACGCCAACGACCTTGCCGGCCTCAAGCAACTCATTCTCGACCTCGAGATAGTGTGCCCCGTAAGCGGCACACGCAACTGGACCGATGTGCGCCAATTCAATCTTATGTTCGCCACCAAGATGGGCAGCGTCATCGACGACAGCGACACCCTCTATCTGCGTCCCGAAACGGCACAAGGCATCTTCGTCAACTTCCTCAACGTGCAGAAAAGCGGCCGCATGAAGATTCCCTTCGGCATCGCACAGATTGGCAAAGCCTTCCGCAACGAGATTGTGGCTCGCCAGTTCATCTTCCGCATGCGCGAGTTTGAGCAGATGGAGATGCAGTTCTTCGTGCGTCCCGGCAGCGAAATGGAGTGGTTCCGCTATTGGAAAGAGGAACGTCTGAAATGGCACCTCGCACTTGGTATTCCCGCCGAAAAATACCGCTACCACGACCACGAGAAACTGGCCCACTACGCCAACGCCGCCACCGACATCGAGTTTGAATTCCCCTTCGGTTTCAAAGAGTTGGAAGGCATACACAGCCGCACCGATTTCGACCTCAGCCGCCACAGCGAGTTCAGCGGCAAGAAACTGCAGTATTTCGACAGCGAACTCAACGAGAGTTACACCCCCTACGTCATCGAGACCTCCATCGGCGTTGACCGCACGTTCCTTGCCGTGTTCAGCCATGCTCTGAAAGAGGAAACCCTCGACGACGGCAGCACTCGCACTGTGCTGAGCCTGCCCGCTCGCCTTGCCCCCTACAAAGCCGCCATACTGCCTTTGGTCAAGAAAGACGGCCTGCCCGAAAAGGCTCGCGAGATTATGGACACCCTCAAGTTCGACTACATGCTGCAGTACGACGAGAAAGACGCCATCGGACGCCGCTATCGCCGCCAGGACGCCATAGGCACACCTTTCTGCATCACCGTGGACAACGACACCCTGAACGACAACAGCGTCACGGTGCGCCACCGCGACACCATGCAGCAGGAGCGCGTAGCCATAGACCAACTCAAGGCCTACCTCGCCAGCAGACTATAAGACAACATTACTCACCCCCTGAAACCAAACACCCTTCAGGGGGTGATATTTATCATAACACGAGCAACAACACCTGTGCGTCGTTCCATTGCCATATTTGCCCTTCTGATGTGTATAGCCGTCCCGCTGTGCCTCTCGGCACAAGATATGCCCGACAGCACCCTCTTCACCCGCCACCAGCACATCGACGGAGCCGACACTATACCGTATCTGCTCTACACGTCGGACAAGGCAGCCAGCAGCGACACGCTGCCTGCCCTGGTGGTCTTCCTGCATGGCGCAGGCGAGCGTGGCAACGACAACTATCAGCAACTGCGCCATTGTGTCCGTTTCTTCATTCACGACTCCGTTAGCCAGCACTACCCTTTTCTGCTTCTGCTGCCGCAATGTCCCGAAGACCAGCGCTGGGTCAACACCGACTGGCGACTGCCAGCCCATAAGATGGAGGCCGAACCCACAGCGCAAATGCGCACAGTAAAGGCAATTATCGACAGTCTGAAACGCGCCCACGCCATTGACACCTCGCGCATCTACATCTGCGGCATCTCTATGGGAGGCTTCGGCACCTGGGACGCCCTGCAGCGCTATCCCGAAACCTTTGCCGCTGCCATAGCCATCTGCGGCGGTGGCGACCCTGCCTACGCCTCTCGCATCAAAAACATACCACTCTACATCTTCCACGGCGAGCGCGACAAACTGGTCAAACCCATCCGCAGCAGCCAGATGTACCGTGCGCTGAAACGACTGCACAGCAAAGACCTGCATTACATCAACTACGCCGACCTGGGGCATTTCTGCTGGGACAAGGCCTTCTCCACCCCAGGCATCTTCCAATGGCTTTTTAGCAAACAAAAACATGGACAATAATACAACTCCAAAGGCAAAAAAACATCATCACAAGCCCAAATACAAACGCCTGCCCGCCATCTATTGGGAATATTTTGCCCTGCTGGTCGCCACACTGTTGCTCTTCTCTGCCTACGCTCTCTTCTGCAAAGACCACACCGTCTCTTTCGAACTGAAAAAGATGAGCATAGAGCGTTATGCCGACAGCCTCGCCACCGCCGACGAAATCGCTCTTCCCGATTCGACTCAGACCGACTCCGTACTCAGTAAGACCGACAATGCCACAACCGAGGCCACAGCACACCTCAAAAGATATTTCTACGACTATCTCAACGCCCCTGCCGACACCGACAGCATAGGTGTCAGCTTCCTGCTGATAGGCGACTCTATGAACGAGTTTCTTCGACTGCGGCTCAACGACTACTGCATGGCCAACGGCCACACAATGGAATGTGTGATATGGTACGGCGCCACAACAAAACAATATGGCACCTGCGACACCATAGCCTATTTCATTCGCAAATTCCACCCCACCTATATCCTCCTCACCATCGGCTCCAACGAACTCTTCGTCCGCGACATCATCAAAAACCGCACCCCCTACGTCCAGCACATCATCGAGCAACTTGGCAATGTGCCTTATGTATGGGTGGGTCCGCCAAACTGGAAAGACGACACCGGCATCAACGAACTCATCATATCGCACGTTGGCCCGTCGCGCTACTTCGAGTCCAAACGGCTCACTTTCACTCGCTGCAAGGACGGCGCCCACCCCGTCAAGGGTTCGGCCCTCAAATGGATGGACTCCATTGCCACCTACATCGCCACCGACGCCAGCGTGCCCGTGGCCATGAACCCGCCCGAGACCTACTCCAACAAAACGCCTCACACCACAATACTACAAATGGTTAGAGAATGAAAATCAAAGAACTAATCACCGACCTGTTTCTCTATCATAGCGACCGACCTCTGCTGTTCAACAGTTACGAGTTCCTCTTCCTTGGCATATTGGTTCTTGCTGTCTATGCCGTCATCTATCGTCGCAAACTGCCCCGCACACTGTTCCTGTTCGGCTTCAGCCTCTTTTTCTACTACAAGACCAGTGGCCTCTTCGTGCTGCTGCTCGTCGCAACGCTGACAGCCGTTTACTACCTAACCCGCTTGATGAACCGCCACGAGCACGCTCCACGCAAGTGGCTGCTATCCGCCATCATAACACTCGTGCTCGGCGTCCTCGCCTATTTCAAGTATGCCAACTTCCTCGGCGAGAACTTCTGCCATCTGTTTCGCCTCGACTTCCACGGCTTCGACATCTTGCTGCCCGTCGGCATCTCTTTCTACTCCTTCCAGATGCTCAGTTACGCCATCGATGTCTATCGCCACGAGTTAGACGACGAGCGCGACTTCCTCGACTATGCTTTCTATGTAACGTTCTTCCCCCAGTTGGTGGCAGGCCCCATAGTGCGAGCCAAGAACTTCCTGCCACAACTCAAGAAACCCGTCACCGTGAAACGCACCGAGGTCGAAAAAGGCTTCTTCCTCATCATGATGGGACTCTTCAAGAAATCCATCCTTGCCGACTATCTTGCTCAGTACAACGACCTTGTGTTTGGCAACCCCGGAGCCTACGGCGGTGCCGAAACGCTAATAGCCATCTATAGTTACGCCATACAAATCTACTGCGACTTCTCCGGCTACACCGACATGGCCATCGGCATGGGCAAAATGATGGGCTTCGACCTGGGCATTAACTTCAATAAACCCTATCAGAGCACATCGCTGAGCGACTTCTGGCGCCGTTGGCACATCAGCCTCTCCTCTTGGCTACGCGACTACCTCTACATTCCCCTCGGCGGCAACCGCAAAGGCAAACTGCGCACCTACATCAACCTGATGATTACCATGCTGCTCGGCGGCCTATGGCATGGTGCCAACTGGAAATTCATATTCTGGGGCGGAATGCACGGCCTCGGTCTCGTCATCGACAAACTCTGGCGGCAAGTCACAAACCACCGTTTCGAGGGCAAATTAGTATTCAAGGTGCTGGGCTGGTTCATCACGCTCCATTTCGTCGTTGTGCTGTGGATATTCTTCCGCGCCGACAGTTTCGCAACAGCATGGCTCATGATACAGCAAGTCTTTACCGACTTCAACCCAGCAGTCCTGCCAGTCTTTTATCAGACACGCCGACTGCTCGTATGGCTGATGATTGCCGCCATAGCCATCCACGCCATACCCTCGGCACGTTTCCCCAAAGTAGAAGAAGCCTATGTGCGCACGCCATTCATCGTCAAAGCCATAGCCTTCATAGTCCTAATCCAGTGCATACTGCAAATCCAAAGCGACAGCGTCCAACCCTTCATCTACTTCCAATTCTAAACGCAAAAAACCATATATCTAAAACAAAGCAGCGACAGCAAAGAAAGCCTCTTTACTGTCGCTGCATTTTTTCTGTGTCCAATATTTTGTCGTCATTTTCCAGTTTCACTATAAGCTGTACTTAAAGATAGTCTAAATTCCTTTTATAAGTAATATTATTCCGCTATATTACTTACTTTTTGTACCTTTGCAGCGTCATTTCTGCCCGCCGAAGCCGTTGACGGGTTTAGTGGGTGGGAATGATGACATATTAAAAAGACGTGTACTGAACGTTTTATCTGCGGCTCTTGAAATCTCGCAAGTTTCAGTTAGTAGCGCAATGAAGCAATAGTCCGCGTCCATGTTTTGGATATATACCACTGTATATATCGCCAGCGTGGGCTTCGGCATTGCTTATCTTCTACTAACAGGCCATGCGAGAGCCTCAAGAGCGGGATAAGCAAAAAGTTGTAATCCCGCGCTTTTTTCTATGTGTTTTTTTGAGAGTGATCTGTGAACAGAAATCAGTGATGAGAGTGTAATCTGTGAGCAGAAATCAGTGATGAGAGAGTGATCTGTGAACAGAGATCAGTGATGAGAGTGTGTAATCTGTGAGCAGAAATCAGTGATGAGAGAGTAATCTGTGAACAGAGATCAGTGATGAGAGAGTGTGCTATGCGTTGTCGGATAAGTCATAAAATCTATAGGCTATCATATAGATGACTAAAAGAACATAGAAAAGAATTAAAAGAAATAACAATGAAATACCCGGTTTTGTTTGTTCTTCTGGCGTGTTGCGTGCCGCTGATGCGGGCGCAGAGCGACTATGTGCCTGGGGGTGGCGGCGTGTCGGCAGGCGGCTCGGTCTATGTTACCTTCGGACAGGCGGCTTGCGTCTATGGCACAGATGCCAATTTCTACAACGGACAGGGCGTACAGCAGCCATATTGCACGCCTCGTTTCGACACCATCGCAGGCGAGGTATGCCAGAGCCAGCCGTTTTCGGTTGCCGACTTCCTGCTCACCGCCGACAGCACCGCCACGGCGGGAATTCACTATTTCTCGCGCCACTACCTTACCGCCGAAGGATGTGACAGCACCCTTACGCTTGCTCTTACAGTCCATGCCGCCAGTAGCGAGATGGTTACGGCCTCGGCGTGCGACCGTTACGAATGGCACGACCGAACCTTCCTCAACGACACACTTTTCGACTACCACACTGCCAATACCTACGGCTGCGACAGTACCGCCACTCTTCGCCTCACACTGCGCCACTCCTCTCGCTCCGAGGTGTCGGAGCAGGGCGCCTATCAGTATTCGTGGCACGGACGCACCTATACCGAGAGTGGCGACTATACCGACACCATGCGCTCCGCCAATGCCGAGGGCTGTGACAGCATTGTCAGCCTGCGTCTGTCGCTACTGACCGACGCAGCAGTGCCTACCATCTACTGTTTCTCGCGCCGCCTCATAATGGTTGACCACTATCCGTGGGGAGAGGACAGCACACGGGTCAACTACCGTGCCTACCGCTGGTACCACGACGGCACGCTGCTGCCACTTGCCGCTGCCGACGTGCTGTTCGACTACGCCGTGGGCGGCTATCGCGACCTGCAAGGGTGCTACTATGTCGAGGTGCCTGCCGACGACGCACGCCACTACTGGGTGCGGAGCAACGAGATATGCTTCCCCATCAACGAGGCCGCCACAACGCCAGTGCTGTCGGTCTATCCCAATCCCGCGGCATCAGGCGCCACGCTGACGGCACGCATAGAGAACGCCCCGCAGGGCAGCGTCCTCGCAGTCTATGACGCCTACGGACGCATAGTGGCCTCCATCACCGACCCAGCCGAGCAGCAACCCATATCCAATGTCCTGCCTACAGGACAATACACTGTCAGTTTGATAATACCCGATGGCGAAAGACTTAATCAGAAAATAATAGTGATGTAATTGGATTTTGGGAGTGCCCTTCGGGCAGAAATTGAACAAATTTTTGCAAATTAAACAAAATGATTTTTGAAAAATTTGAAACCAATTTGAATAATTCCTTGCCGTTAGGCAACCCAAATATAAACAGAATACTTGCAGAATTAATAACATGATAATTCGTGTATACATAAAACATTTGTTGATGGTATCGCTGCTTTCGTGCATGTTCATTCCGTGCGACACGCAGGCGCAGTGGAAGACATTTGACCGGGCACAGTTAAAATACTTTTCAATGCAACTCCGCTCCAACCTCACCATCGAGCAGGGCAACGGCATAAACTCCTTCCTAATAGCCACCGACCAGAAGAACGCCAACCGAATTG
>ONLQ01000057.1 GCA_900318665.1 uncultured Bacteroidales bacterium
TAATTAGAAAAGAATGACATTATGACAAAGACTCGTTGCTTAATAATAGGCTCAGGCCCTGCTGGTTACACCGCAGGTATATATACAGGCCGTGCCGACCTGCACCCCTTGCTTTATGCGGGCATGCAGCCTGGCGGCCAACTCACCATCACCACCGAGATAGAGAACTTTCCGGGCTATCCCAATGGCATCGACGGCACCGCAATGATGGAAGACCTGCGCCGTCAGGCCGAGCGCTTCGGCACCGAGGTGCGACAGGCCACCATCGAGAGCATCGACCTCTCGCAGCGTCCTTTCCACGCCACCGACAGCAACGGCGACGAGATTGAAGCCGAGACCGTCATCATTGCAACAGGTGCTTCGGCACGCTGGCTGGGCCTCGACAGCGAAAAGCGCTTCTACGGCCAGGGCGTGTCGGCCTGCGCCACCTGCGACGGATTCTTCTATCGTGGCAAAGTTGTGGCAGTCGTTGGCGGCGGCGACACCGCTTGCGAAGAGGCCGTCTATCTCGCCTCGCTCTGCAAGAAAGTCTATCAGATAGTGCGCCGCGACCAACTCCGCGCCTCCAAAGCCATGCAGCACAAAGTCTTGAGCAACGAGAAGATAGAAGTGCTGTGGGACACCGTCACCGAAGAAATCCTCGGCAGCGACCTTATGGGTGTGTCGGGTGCAAGCCTGCGAAATGTCAAGACCGGCACTGTGTCACAGATAGACCTCGACGGCTTCTTCGTAGCCATAGGCCATCAGCCCAACACCGCTTTCCTTAAAGGTCAGTTAGCCCTCGACGAGAACGGCTATATCAAAGTGAGCGACCCCAGCAGCGCCACCAGCGTTGAGGGCGTCTTTGCCGCGGGCGACGTGTGCGACCCCAACTATCGTCAGGCAGTAGTGGCCGCAGGCAAAGGCTGCATCGCCGCCATGGACGCGGAACGTTTCTTGAATAGATAATAAGTCCGATACCTCTGTAACTCCGTTTGAAGAGAATACATTATATATTATTCATTGCATCGCTGCTGTTGGCAGGCGGCCTCATGGCGCAGGTCTCGCTCGACGGGCCCTCCGCTGGCGGAATGTTGCGAAACAGCAGCCGCTCATCGGCCACCAACAGCAACGCCCCAACCAATAACAGCAACACGCAGGACAGCGTGCAGGAGCAGACTGCCAAAGGCATCATTTTCAACGTCGATATTCCCGACAACGAACTCCTGGGCGGCACCTACATCTTCCATTACACCCCCAACAAGGTATGGATTAACCATATCGATAATCCGTCGTTCTCTGCCGCCGGACTCAACTATTTCGACCGTATCGACCGCATCGACGGCGACTTCTTCCTCTCCAAAGGCGGCATAGGCCTTTCGCACTACAGCATCTACCCCACCCTCGCCGCCAACATCGATTGGATTTTCCAGCCCGACATCAACATCGGCTACACCAAGACGCCCACCAATGTCGCTTTCTATCAAACCAAACGACCCTTCACCCAACTCGGCTATGCAAGTTCCCTGAAGAGCGAGTACCAACTGAAAGTGGCACACACCCAGAACATCACGCCTCGGTGGAATGCGTCATTCGACATCGACTTCATCAATCCCGACGCCATCTATGCCAACAGCCAGGCCAAAAACAGCCACGCCGATTTCACCACCAACTACTATTCCGCCGACGCCCGCTACCAACTCTATGCGGGACTGATATGGCAGCGCATGATAATGGGCGAAAGCGGCGGCCTCACGTCCGACAGCATCTTTACAAACCATAGCGGACAAGGCAGCCTCTCCGGATTGCCCGTCCTCGACGCCCGCCGCACAGTGAATTTCAGCCAGATGACAGCCTTTGCCCATCAGAGTTACAACTTCGTGCAGCAAGTGCAGCAGGTCAAACAGCGTGTGCGCTACGAGTTCATCGACAGTACCACGATAGACACCATCTATTGGAACGACACCATACAGCCCGCCGACTATAAGGTGCTGAACAACGGCGTTATAGGCTTCGACCTCAATTGGAACAAATGGCGTCACACCCTCATCAACGCCAACACCGTGCAGTCCGCCACAGGCGTCCTCTATTGGACCAACGATGCCTATTCCGACGCCCGTTGGGACAACCCCTTCAAAATCTCCGTCGGCACAACAGTGCAGTACAACCGCATATTCGAAAAAGACAGCGCCGACTACAGCCTTTTCAACATCACCCCCTACGCCAGCATAGTAAAAAGCCTATGGCACGGCAAACTCGGAGCCACCCTCGAACACGACTTGGGAAGCGACTATGCCGACCTTTGCCGTCGCCTGTCTGTCAACTATCTGTGGACTATCGACAGCCTGCGAAGCCTCACAACCACGCTCACGACCCAGTATGCCGAAACACCCTTCTACCTAACCCACTACCACGCCAACGGCCTCCATTGGGACCACGAGTTGAAAAACACCACCACCTTCAAAGCCGACATCGCCTACTCCAAGTCCAACCGCATCGATTGGAACATCTCTGCCACCCGTTTATCCAACCACGCCTGGCTCTCGATGGTGCAGACGGCAACCGACACCTTTCTCACGCCCATGCAGAACGAATCGCCTTTCTGGCTCATTCAAGCGCGACTGATATATCATCTCAAACTGTGGGGCTGGCTCTGCTACGACATGCAACAGATGCTGCAATACAGCACCGACGAAAACCAGATGCGTGTGCCGTTGTGGGCCACCAAAAACTCCCTCTACACCGACATACCCGTCTTCAATAAAGCCCTCACCATACAGGTAGGTCTCGACCTGCGCTATCACACCCTCTTCTATGCCGACGCCTATTCACCCGAAGCCGGAGCCTTCTATCATCAAAACGACGTAAAGATAGGCAACTATCTCTGGGGCGACATCTTCGTCAATCTGCAGTTGAAGCGCGCCGTCATCTACGCCAAGGCAGGCCACCTCAACAGCCTGTGGGAGTCCCACCCCAATTATTTCATTCTCCCCCACTACCCCGGCAACAAACTCGGCATCTACTACGGAGTAGTATGGAAATTCTTTGATTAGGCACACACAACGACATATAAAAAGCACGGGCAAAACTGCTCGTGCTTTTTGTTTTAGTGCTATTGTTGGAGACTAATCTACAAGTTGCTTTTCTAATTCCACGATACGCTGGCGGATTGCGTCAATCTGACCTTCAAGGAAATCCTCGCTGTATTTCGCATCGCAAAAACCATTGCCACGCGCCACATAGGCATCGTCGTCGGCCTGGTCGGTCGAGAGGTCGAGATAGTTAGCCAATAGTTGGCGCTGGCGTTGCAATTCCTGTCGAATAGTGTCCATCAGATTTCGTTTTATTCCTCAGCAGGCGTAGCCTCAACCGTGTTGCCCATCATAGAGAAAGAAACTTGGTCGCCCGTCACGGACATTGTAACAACCAAAGGATTGGTGAAACGTTCTGCAGCAATAAGACCAGCAACGTATGGGTCAGAGGCATCAAGTGTCAAAGCAATCTGATTGCCACGGACAACATAGGTAAACGGCACATCGGTATTGACTCCAACACCCGAAATGGTGATGTGCATGGTGCCGGCAGTGGCAGAGGTGAAACTGATGGTACCGCTCATAGAGGAGCCCGAACTAAACTGCCATGCGGTTCCCTCGACTTCGACATTGGTGACAGTAGTGTCGCTTGGGTTGTCACCAGGATTAGGAGTAACTCCGCTGGTGCGACGCATGGGGACATAGATATCGGAAATGTCGGTTGGAATGCCAAGCATGGAGGCCAAGGTGGAAGTGATGTGCATGTGGATGATAAGCGTCTCGCTGTTAACCATGACATACTCGACACCGGTAATCATGCCAGAGAAGGCACTGCCAAGTTGAGAGTTAGGGTCGATAGTCAAATGACCATAAGGACGGTTGAGATAGCCCATATTGCTGACATCGTAGGTTACGCCCACAGAAACGCCATTGGGAAACATTGACGTCATGCTCTGGTTGGCAAAGGTCATGCTGCCGGTATTGCCAGTAGCATCGAAAACAGCGTAGAAATCGGTAGAGTTAATCATGTCGTAGGCGGCATCGAATACACGACTGCGAAGGTCGGCATTGATTTCCCACGAAGAACCAGCCATGACATCGGTAGCGGGAGTGCCAGCGGTGTAGCGTGTGGCTGTTGCAATAAGGGTGTCTCTATTGAGAATCACGTTAAAGTCGCTGCCGTTGAGGGTAAAGTTAAAGGCAAACTGGGTGCCGTCCATCGAGACGGTGAAAGCACCGTGGTTGTTCTCGTCAAGCAGATAGTTAACCACCTGGCTTGCAGCGGAGTAAAGCAGGGTGTCACCATCGGTAACGTCGGCAACGGCACGCTCCACCTGTACACGCTGTGCATCAATGAAGTTGAGTACGAAAGTGGTGACATCAACAGAACCTGCCTTGCGGGCCGAAACGTTCTGCGACACTTGGAACGTATAAGCCTTCTCCACCAATGCAGTATTGTTGCCGTCGGAACGGTGCTGCTCGTTGTTCTGAGCGTTGTTGTCGTCATCGTCTTTGCTGCAGCCTATCATGGCGACAGTGGCGAATGCCATCAGGGCAAAAAAGATTTTTTTCATAATGATATGATTTTATAGGTTGATTTTGTTGTTTACCATAGCGATGAGTTCGGCCTCGGTGCGGATGGCCTCTTCCTCTATCTTGGCGGCACGGGCAAGAATGTCGTTCTTGAAGGCTTCGTCTTTGAGCGACGAGGCGTTAATTTTGACATTGAGGTGAGCACCCATGACGGCACTACGAGCACACAAGGCACCGACGCCGGCATCGGTAACGCTGTTGGGATTGCCTATCTCAATCATGGCACGACAAATCTCGAAAGCCTCGAAAGATTTCTGCATGGTGCGGAAAGGCACCTCGGTGGCATATTTCGTAGCCTCCTGAATGGCACGGCTGCGAGCGGCCTTCTCCTCGTCGTTTTTCTTGGGCATCGAGAAAGCAGCCATAATCATATTGAAAGCATTGGTGTCTTCATCCACGAGGGCAATAAGGTCGTTTTTCAGAGCCTGACCTTTGACAGCCCATTTGGAGAAAGTCTCCCACTGGTCGTCCCAGCCTGCTTTGTGAGATGAGAGGTTGGCAACCATCGTAGCCAGCGATGCGCCGAGGGCTCCAAGGTAGGCACTCACCGAGCCACCGCCAGGAGCGGCACTTTCGGATGCGGTCTCGTTGGCAAAGCCTTCGCAGGTCATATCGACAAGGCGTTTCTGGGTCTTGTCCTCGATAAGGTATTCGATAACTTTCTCGCGCGGATTGAAAGGCTTGAGGTCGTCGAGCCCCATCGACTTAACGGCAATCTTGATTTTCTCCTCCTCGCTGATGCCGAGGCTGCGCTGCTGCTTGGTCAGATAGTAGTCGCCAGCCTCGATAAGCACACGCTTGGGAACCAGTCCGACAATCTCGCAACCCGTAACACGGATGCCACGGGCGGCAGCCTTGGCACACACCTCGTCGAAACATTTGTGGACAGGCGACACATTAATGTCGGTGATATTCATAGAGACCTGGGCAATGCCGTATTCCTCTATATACCAGCCTATGGCCTTGGTGCTTTTCAGCGTGCCGGGAATCATGATTGTCTCGCCGTTGGCATCCTTCATAGGTTTGCCCGTAATCTTGCCACCCTCACGCTGCGGACGACCCTTCTCGCGGACATCGAAAGCGATGGCATTGGCACGACGTGTCGAGGTGGTGTTGAGGTTGTAGTTGATAGCCACGAGGAAATCGCGTGCGCCAACCTGCGTTGCACCCGTCTGTGCCACATGGTCGTTCCACTCGTTTGGACCGAAATCGGGTTTCCACTGCTCGGTGCCGAGGCGCGACGAGAGCGACTCGTATTCACCCGTGCGGCAATAGGCAAGATTGCGACGCTCGGGACGATAAGCGGCATTCTCGTAGCAATAGATGGGAATATTCAGTTCCTCGCCGAAGCGCTCGCCAAGTTTGTGGGCATATTCCACAACCTCGTCCATCGTGATGTTGCTCACAGGAATCAGCGGGCAGACATCGGTAGCGCCCTGACGTGGGTGGTCGCCATGCTGATAGCGCATGTCGATAAGTTCGGCAGCCTTTTTCACAAGGCAGAAAGCAGCCTCGCATACTGGCTCAGGCTCGCCCACAAAGGTAATGACAGTGCGGTTGGTCGTTGCACCTGGGTCAACGTCAAGCAGTTTCACACCCTCTACCTTTTCGACCTCGGCGGCCACCTGGTTGATGATATTCATATCGCGCCCTTCACTGATATTAGGCACACATTCAATAAGTTGTTTCATATTGGAAGATATTAAGAGTTTTTAGTTTCAATAAAACAATTCAGATAAATTCAGATAAATTCAAACAATCCGAATAATCACATTTTCAAACTGCAAAATTACAAAATTGCGTTCTATTCTACAATATTACTTTGTGCAGGGTTCCTGCCAGTCGCCGTTTTGTTTTATTAGGGCTATTAGTTCTTCTACGGCTTGCTCTTGGGGAATAGCGTTTTTGACTAATTGGCGGCCTTTGAATAGCGATATTTTGGCTGGGCCTGCGCCTACATAGCCGTAGTCGGCGTCGGCCATCTCGCCCAAGCCGTTCACTATGCAACCCATCACGCCAATCTTGATGCCTTTCAGGTGCTCGGTGGCGGCCTTTATCTGGTGCAACGCCTCCTGTATATTATAGAGCGTGCGTCCGCACGAAGGGCAGGCAATGAACTCTGCCTTGCTGATGCGTGCGCCTACGGCTTGCAGTATGTCGTAAGCCACAGGCACTTCCTCTACGGGGTCTTCGGTGAGCGATACACGGATTGTGTCGCCAATGCCGTCAATCAGCAGCGCGCCGATACCTGCGGCACTCTTCAGTCGGCCTTGCATTGCATCGCCAGCCTCGGTGACGCCAAGATGAATAGGATAGTCCATGCCCATCTGCTGCATTTTCGACACAAAACAGCGCGTGCTTTCTACCATAACTTTAACGTTGCTGGCCTTCATCGAGAACACCAAGTCATGATAATCCTGCTGACGGCAGACCTCGGCAAACTCTATGGCCGACTGCGCCATGCCTTCGGGCGTGTTGCCGTAGCGGCTCATGATGCGCTCCGACAGCGAGCCATGGTTGGTGCCGATGCGCATTGCGGTGTGGTGCTGCTTGCATATCTCTATCAGGCGGCTCATCTTCTCGCCAATACGCTTCAACTCGTCGTTGTATTCCTGCTCCGTAAACTCCGTTTTGCCGGTGTTGCGGTCGGTGTAGTTGCCCGGATTGACGCGCACCTTCTCCACTATGGCAGCGGCGGTCTCAGCGGCCTGCGGATTGAAATGAATGTCAGCCACCAACGGCACGGTACAGCCTCTTCGAGCAAGTTCGTTCTTGATATTATAGAGATTTTCGGCGGCCTTGTCATCGGGAGCCGTGATGCGGACTATCTCACACCCAGCCTCAACAAGGCGAAGTGTCTGCTCTACCGTGGACTGCGTGTCCATAGTGTTGGTGTTCGTCATAGACTGCACTCGAATAGGAGCGCCGCCACCAAGAGTAAGGTTACCGATTTTAAGTTGACGAGATTTATACATATTCAGATGATTATACTTTTGACACTTCACAATTTCTTGAAATAGACCTCCGTGGCACCGACGCCGTATTTGCTTATTGGGGCGTCCATGTAACTCACGTCGTCGTATTGGTCGAGTTCTTGCTGTATCTCGGTCTTCAGCACGCCACGGCCGACTCCGTGAATGAATGTTACTTTCTTTATGCCGTTGAGTATGGCGGCATTGACGCAGGTGCGGAAGAAACGCAACTGTATATTGTGTTTCTCGGCATCGGAGAGTTTGGCGGGATTGTCGTGCAGAGCCTCGATGTGTAAATCCACCTCGGCAGTGTCGGGCGCCACGAGGTACTGCAACAGCACGTTGTTGTTTAACTTCTGAGCATTAAGCGACTGCAGGCGTGCGAGTTGCTTTTGTAGGCGTGACAACTGTTCTTTGAGGTTGGCAACCTGTGAGCGCAGACGGCGGTTTTCGTCGGCCAGTTGGTCGGCATCGAGGTCGTCGGTGCGTCCGGTGAATTTCTCACGCAGACGTCGGTTCTGCTCTTCCTGCTCGGCGCGAGCCTTGCTTTCCTGTTCGGCACGGCGCTTTATCTCTTCGGCATCGGGAAAGACAATATCTTGTCCGTTATTGAAAATCTTACCAGCGCCCGTCATATCATCTAAGCGGATTAACTCGCTCGGTGGCAGCGGCATATCAAACCCAGTCTCATCCTCTACATAAACCATGCCTCCCTCAATGCGCACCACTACGCCTCCGCCTATGGAGTTGAGGAACTTGACTTTGTCG
>ONLQ01000056.1 GCA_900318665.1 uncultured Bacteroidales bacterium
GATAGCGCTGTCGTTGTTGGCGCTAATTGTAGCAACCTGGCGAATCTTTTTAATGTCGCCACCCACTTCCTGAGCCTGGGACTTGATGTCGGCCACGATGGCAGCAACAGCCTTGTCGATACCACGTTTGAGGTCCATAGGATTGGCACCAGCGGTGACATTCTTTAAACCGGTGTTCACAATAGCCTGAGCAAGCACGGTGGCAGTGGTGGTACCATCGCCAGCCTGGTCGTTGGTCTTGGAGGCAACCTCCTTAACCATCTGTGCACCCATATTCTCGATACCGTTCTCGAGTTCGATTTCCTTGGCAACGGTAACGCCATCCTTAGTCACCTGAGGAGCACCAAATTTCTTGTCGATAACAACATTGCGACCTTTGGGGCCGAGGGTTACCTTAACTGCGTTTGCCAAAGCGTCAACGCCTTTGCGAAGTTGCTCGCGAGCGTCATTATTGAAAACTATTTGTTTAGCCATTGTTATTCTGATTTAATAAGATTAGACAAATTAGGTTGAAAAAGATTAGATGATAGCGTAGATGTCGCTTTCTTTCATAATCATATACTTGGTGCCGTCGATTTCGACCTCGGTGCCACTATACTTGCCATAGAGAACCATGTCGCCAACCTTGACAGTCATCTCGTGGTCCTTGGTGCCATTGCCAACGGCAACGATTTTGCCACGCTGAGGTTTTTCCTTTGCGGTGTCGGGGATAATGATGCCAGAGGCAGTTTTCTGTTCGGCTTCTGCCGGTTCGATAAGAACGCGGTCTGCTAAAGGTTTAATGTTCATAGTGTGATGTTTTTTATTGTTTATATTATTTTCTTTTTTAGTTTTATCGGAAACAACCGACACTAAAAATATATCCACAAGTGTGCCAAACGGCACCTCGTGACATTTTGGCAGTCATACACGACAGTATTGGCAGATAATTAAAATAAAGGTGCATTATAGCGCTAATTTGGCAGATAGCAATCTCATATCGTCAACCCGATAAACAACAAAACTCAATAAACCACGTTATTCATGTATATGAAAAATATACATTTAGAAAAGAAAGCAATATTTGCCGTATTACTTTTATGCTGCATTATAATGCTGACAGGTTGCTATCGCACCACGCTGAAGAACACCGTTGAGGAAATCAACTACCGCTACCCTGCCCTCGTGGAGCCAGGTGTTATGGCGACAAGCGTGGCTTTGGAAGATAACTATGTGGTGTATCGCCACAATGTTGACGAAACGCAATGCAACCTTATGGCGTTTGGCGAGGTCTCGCCCGAAGAGAAACTTGCCGAATTACGCAACAAAGGGGTTGACGAGCGGGAATTCCTGCGGCTTGTGCGGCGTAGCGGTATGGGGTTGAGATATGAATATATAGGAGATGGCAGTGGCATAGTCGTCTCATGCACTATTGAAAACGCCATGCTCTGACTTGATGTTGAAAGACTTTTTAGGCACTAACAGAAAGGGGAGACGCTTTGAGCATCTCCCCTTTCTGTTTATTTGATATTTGCTTCTATTCGTTACGACGAACGTAGGTGTAACCCTTCATCAGACCGGTATTGGCCGAGCCGATGAAACTCAGCACCTGTTTTGCCTCGTCGCTGTGGCCGTACTGTTCCTTAATGATTTCTACGGCATTGCTCACCGTTAGTCCTTTCTGGAAAAGAATACGATAAATATCCTTTATGGTATTGATTTTCTCCATGGCGAACCCACGGCGCTGAAGGCCAACACTATTAATGCCTGCAAACGAGATGGGGAAATTGGCAGCCTTGACGAATGGAGGAATGTCTTTGTTGACAAGCGAGCCGCCAGCGGTGATGACATGAGAGCCGATGTGAATGAACTGCAGACATGCCGTCATACCGCCCAACACCACATAATCGCCAACGATGATGTGACCAGCGAGAGTGGCATTGTTGGCAAACACGCAGTTGTTGCCAACCACACAGTCGTGCGCCACATGGACATAGGCCATAAGGAGGTTGTTGTTGCCAATAACGGTCTTGCCCGATGCCGATGTGCCACGGCTGATGGTACAGCACTCGCGGATAACGTTATTGTCACCTATTTCAACAGTAGTATATTCGCCACTGAATTTTAGGTCTTGGGGAACAGCGGCAATGACAGCACCAGGGAATATTTTGCAATTCTTGCCAATTCGAGCGCCAGGGAATATAGTTACATTGGGGCCTATCCAACAACCATCGCCAATTTCTACATCTTCGTAGATGGTGGTAAAGTTGCCGATAGTCACATTCTGACCGATTTTTGCATCGGGATGCAGGTCGTACATTTGGTGCATAAGCAGTTTATTTATTTTTTACATAATCCATTAAAAAGCGGGCAAAGGCAGTGTTGGCCTTATGTCCAGGCTTGTAGATAGAGAAATGCGCCACAGGGGGCAGTCCTACAAGTCTTATATCGCCGACGAAATCGAGCAATTTGTGGCGTGCCGGTTCGTTGACAAAATAGCGGTCGGTTGTATTGAGGAGACCATCGTGAACGCGGAAATAACTGGCGTCCTTGTGAAAGACGCGACCAAGCCTGCGCATCTGGCGCGGGCTGAGTTCCTGACTGACGAACACCAACGCGTTGTCAAGACTTCCGCCCTTGATAAGGTTGAGATGGAGAAGCGGCAATATTTCGTGTAGGAAAACGAACGTGCGACAAGGGGCTATCTCTGTTGCATACTGGCTGAAGTCTGCGAGTTTGGCTTCCTGGCGGCCGATAACGCTATCGGCAAAGTCGATAACGCAGTCAACCGAGAAATGGTCGGACGGAGTAAGGTCGAACACCGAGCCCGTCTCGGCAAACTCGAAATGCAACGGCTCGTCGAAAGTCAACACACGGCGAGGCTGGTCGAGTTGCAGAGTACCCACACGCTGCAGTTGCTCAAGCCAAGGCCGAGCAGAGCCGTCAAGGATAGGTATCTCGCCACCGTCAAGTTCGATGAGAATATTGTCTATCTGCATACTGTGGAGAGCCGACATAAGATGTTCGATGGTGGCAATAACCTGACGGCCGGTCTTGAGCGAGGTGCCACGCGAAGTGTCGCCCACACGGTCGGCCGTAGCAGGCTGAGATATGATGCTCAGTTTGTCGGTGCGACGGAAAAGGATGCCAGAGTCGGCTGATGCCGGCTGAACAAAAACCGTAACCATACGGCCTGTGTGGAGACCGTGACCCGTTACGCGAAAAGCCTTTTTTATGGTGGTTTGGTTCATTGGCAAAAATGATGAGGTTATCGTGATTCTGTAAATACGAAATTTTCAAGACGATAGAGTCGTGGCGCATTGTTCTCAAATCCGAACGACCTGTTTTTCTGTGCGAACGACATTGGGAAAAGCATTCCCTTCATAGGGCCAAGCACTGGATTGTGCCAGAACTCCGAGCCGTGCAGATTTAATCCAGATGCAAAGTAAATGGCGATGTCGTTGCCTATGGCAGCATACTGATCCACTGGCTCAGTCTTATATTGTTCGCGAAACTGCTGCAGAAAATCGATGTGTGCAGCGTTAGTATAGTCCCAGCCCGTGTAGAACGTGTGATAGGAAAGTTGCTGCAACTGATTGTAGTCCACATCGCTTATACTGCGAGTCCAATCGTCGAGCGAGACAAGGAGCGCTGGATGCTCCTTATCGGCAGAGAGTTTGTTCAGCAACTGACTGACGAAGATGCGATTTTTGGAGGCATCGACATTATAAAGGCTCAAAACCACCGCATTGGGGTTCTGCGCAAGCATCGATTTCAACTTGGTGTTGGCGGCCCAGCCCAACACAGAATAGGACATTCCCTCGCGCTGGTCGAGCAGCTGCGTTGCCATCTGCAGCAGAGCCTTATCCGAATTGCCGCCCGAATGGACGAGAATTATATGCGAATTGTTGTTACGCGCCTGAACCATATCGAAAACCACCGAGAGTTTCGACGCCTCGGATGGCGAGCACTTGAACACGTAAGGATTTCGGTTGAGAATCTCGTCGCGAGTAGCGATAGGATTGACTATCATCAGATTGTTCTGGCGAGCCAACTCGGCGGCACGGGCAAAAGGCTGACGAGTGAGAAGGGCAATGAGGACATCGGACTCTGCCACATGATGCGAGGCAAAAAGCCTGTCAACCGTTTCCGGCTTGTTATCGGGCACGTCAACAACATTGAGCGTTATGTTGACACCCTGCTGCTGGAGCAGATTCAAGCCCATCATTATGCCCTCGTAGAACTGTATAAACTCGAACGACTTGTAGTTAGTCTTTCCACGCTGCTCTATGTCGAACTTGGTCGTCGAGATAGACGACATCTGGTCGAGGCAGAGCGGCATCATGAGCGAAATGACTATATTCTCGTTACTGACACGCTGACGAATGATAGCAGTGTCTGATGGATTGAAGGCTTCCGACGATGCGCCGCCACGATTGCCCTGGTTTTGCGCCACAACAGCATCGGACGGGATTTTTGCATTGCGGCATGGCAGCCACACCGTGTCGCCTATCTCGAGGAAATGGATGTCTTTCTTCACCACGGCATCGTACTCCTTGAGGCCATAGGCGCGCGTAATGGAATAGACCGTCTGCCCTTTCTGCACGACATGGACATAATAGCGCTGTCCGTTGAGAGTCTGCACCTGCGTGGAGACAGCCACCGGTGTACGCTGAACCGACGCATCGGGCTTCACCACTGACACCTTGCTGTCGTTTGCCATAGGCTTTGCATCGCCATATACGGGCAGCCACACCGTGTCGCCAATAGAAAGGCGAGAAACGTCGGTCTTTATAAGCGCGTCATGCTCTTTCAGCCCATAGGCACGTGCTATGGAATAGACCGTCTGCCCACGCTGAACAATATGCACATAATAGCGTTTGCCGTTGATGGTCTGCGTCTTTGACGATACCACCACTGGCTCGCCGCCAGGCATCTGTGCCATCATTCGACCTCCATGCAGAAGGCCGAACAGCAAAGCAAAGATGGCAATCGTTTTCCTCATCTAATGTGAATACGGCAGTTTTTATTCCCACTCGATTGTTGCAGGAGGTTTGGAACTGATGTCGTAAACCACGCGGTTCACACCTTTAACTTTATTGATGATGTCGTTCGACACACGAGCAAGGAAATCGTAAGGCAGATGGCACCAATCGGCCGTCATGCCGTCAACGCTCTCCACAGCACGCAGCGCCACGACACGCTCGTAGGTTCGTTCGTCGCCCATGACGCCAACCGACTGAATGGGCAGCAGCACCGCGCCAGCCTGCCACACTTTGTCGTAGAGGCCGTTGTCGCGCAGACCTTGAATGAAAATGTCGTCAACCTCCTGAAGGATATGGACCTTTTCGGGAGTGATGTCGCCGAGAATACGGATAGCGAGACCAGGACCGGGGAACGGATGTCGTCCAATCAGTTCGTCTTTGATGCCGAGCGTGCGGCCCACACGGCGCACCTCGTCTTTGAATAGACTGCGCAGCGGCTCAACCAGTTGCAGTTTCATATAGTCGGGCAGACCGCCCACATTGTGGTGCGACTTGATGGTCTGCGACGGTCCCTTCACCGAACTCGACTCAATCACGTCGGGATATATAGTGCCCTGTGCCAGCCATTTGGCATCGTTAAACTTCTTCGACTCGGCATCAAACACCTCGATAAAGGTCTTACCAATAGCCTTGCGTTTCTTCTCCGGGTCGGTAACGCCAGCCAGCACATCGTAGAAACGCTGCTTGGCATCGACGCCCACCACGTTGAGTCCCATACCTTTATAGGAGGCAAGCACGCCCTCGAACTCGTTTTTACGCAACAATCCATTATCGACAAAAATGCATTGCAGATTGTGTCCGATGGCACGGTTCAGCAGCACGGCTGCCACAGTGGAATCCACGCCGCCGCTGAGGCCGAGAATGACCTTGTCTGCCCCAACCTTTTGGCGTATCTGCTCGACTGTAGAGTCTATGAAAGAATCCGGCGTCCAACTCTGGGCGCAATGGCAGATATCAACCACAAAGTTACGCAACAGCGTGATGCCGTCTACCGAGTGATGCACCTCTGGGTGGAACTGAATAGCGTAGGTCTGCTCGCCTTCAATCTGATAGCCAGCATATTTCACGCTCTCGGTAGAGCAGATGCTTTTGTAGCCCGCCGGCACACTCTCAATAGTGTCACCGTGGCTCATCCAAACCTGGCTACCCTGCGGAATACCCTTTAGCAGAGGGCTTGCCGTATCGACATATTGCAGATTGGCACGCCCATACTCCCTAATCTTCGACTGCTGCACACTGCCGCCAAAAGCCTTCACCAGATACTGTGCGCCATAGCATACAGCCAGCAGAGGCAGTTTGCCCTTGATATTGGTAAGGTCCGGAATCGGGGCGTCAGCACTGTTGCAACTATAGGGGCTTCCTGAAAAGATTACGCCCTTAACCTCGGGGCCTAAATTAGGAATCTTATTGTAAGGATGAATCTCGCAATAGACATTCAGTTCGCGCACCTTACGCGCAATAAGTTGAGTGTATTGAGAACCAAAATCGAGTATAATGATTGTGTCCATAGATATGGGTAGAATAATTAAATTGCAAAGGTACGATTTTTTTTTTGACTGACCTACAAAGGGTTGTTTTTTAGTTTTTTTTAAGAAATGGCAATTCCGTCAAAACATCGGCACACAAACAACAAACATATTACCAAACAACACGACCCATGTGCGACCCTTGTGCGACCCTTGTGCGACCCTTGTGCAACCCTTGTGCAACCCGTGCGCAGAAACCAGAAAAAAAATGTATAACACTTGCTCCGTATTGGCATTTACCCTGCACAATGCATAGCAATACTCTGATAGTTTGTTTTGCAGACACTACCATCCACAATTCTATTTTATGACAACAAAAGGACTACATTTTTGAATATGCAGCCCTTTTATTTGTAAGAGATAACGACCTCTATCTATCTTACATTGGGATACAAACTACTTTTTGGTTTCGACGAATGAGTTGGCAATAACCAATTGAGAAATAATCATACCGACGCCACCAACTGACATAATGTCAGCAGAACAACGAAACGGTAACCTCAATCAATAGTCTCGGCTAATGGCTTCACTTCGCAGCCTTGCTTCTCGTAATAAGCAAACATTTCGGGCAGTTTCTTCAAATCGTAACTTGTCACACAGTCGGAAATGACGTGTACCGTGTAGCCCGCTTTTCGCATATTGAAACAGGTAGATTTCACACAAGCCGTAGCATCAGCACCTACCACATAAAACTCCGTGATATTGTTGTTGGCCACAAACAATGAAAAAGCCTCGCTCGTCAAGGCATTACTTTTCGTCTTTACAAAGATATTGTCCGAAACAACCTTTAACTCGGGGGCCAACTCCTCTCCCCTACTTCCAGGCTTGAATGTTCTTGTGGCAGCAGTGATGTTGTTATGCTTAATATAGACAACGTGCATCCCCTTAAAAACAGCCCAATCAATAGCAGCGTTGATATTATCTATTATGTTTTTATAGTGTTTTGTGATGTCGTTCTGAATATCAATAACCACTAATGCCTTGGAATTCATATTCTATTATTCTACAATACATTACCACGATTCAAATGAAATGCAGACAATAATATGCGACTACATTGGGAGATAGACAACCTTCTTAGTCTCGAAGAATGGGTCATCAAAATAGTCGGAGATATTGTACACCTTGGCTTTCTTGAAAGGCTGCAGTTCCTCGCCGAGGTCGCCACCTTTTAGGTAGAGGATGCCATTGCGCAGATCGTGATAATTTGAGCGAGAAATCCTGCCTCGCACCCACGGCACGAACTGCCTCAAATCGGTCACGGCACGCGACACAACGAAATCATACTCGCCTCTGACCTGCTCGGCACGAGTCTGCTCGGCACGCACATTGGCAAGTTCTAAAGCATCGGCAACAGCTTGCACCACCTTTATTTTCTTGCCAATAGAATCGACAAGATGAAAATTGGTCTGCGGGAAGAGGATGGCAAGCGGAATGCCGGGGAAGCCTCCACCGGTGCCGACATCAAGTATGTCGCACATAGGTTTGAACGGCTGCACCTTGGCTATGGCCAGAGAGTGCAAGAGGTGATGCACCACGAAATTGTCCATATCCTTGCGCGAAATGACGTTGATTTGCGCATTCCACTTGGCATACAAAGCAGGCAGAGCGGCAAACTGCTGACGTTGCCGCTCTGTAAGGTTCGGGAAACAATCGAAAACGCGCTGCATTAAAGATAGGCTATCAGGCTTTTGCTTTTTGACGAGTTTTTGAGACGCTTGATGCCTTTCTCCTTTATCTGACGCACACGCTCGCGGGTGAGGTCGATGCGGTCGGCAATCTCGTCGAGCGAGAGTGGATGGTTGATGCCGATGCCAAAATAGAGTTTTATGACCTCGCGTTCGCAAGGAGTGAGCATTGAGAGCGCACGCTCAATCTCCAAAGAGAGGGACTCTTTCATGAGAGCGTCGTCGGTGTCGGGGGTATCCTCGTTGGGCAACACATCGACGTAGTTGACGTCCTCGTCGCCAGCCAAAGGAGCATCGAGCGAGATGTGGCGGCCAGAGATGCCGAGGATGCTCTTAATCTTATCTTCGGGCATATCGAGAGCCTCGGAGAGTTCCTGCGTTGACGGGGCACGTTCCAATTCCTGTTCCATACGGGCGCTCTCCTTTTTCAGTTTGTTGAGCGAGCCAAGTTGGTTAGACGGCAGACGCACTATGCGCGAGTTCTCGGCGATGGCCTGCAAAATGGCCTGGCGAATCCACCACACGGCATAGGAGATGAACTTGAAGCCACGAGTCTCGTCGAAGCGGCGTGCGGCCTTGATGAGGCCAA
>ONLQ01000054.1 GCA_900318665.1 uncultured Bacteroidales bacterium
TGTTATTTCGCCGCAAACGGTCATATTCGCTCAATTTCGCTCAATATTTTCTTGAAGATACCCTCTGATTCGCGCTTCGCGCTGAAACTCTGCGGACCAATTAAGGCGAACCGGGCAAGTGTGGAGGGAATGTTAGGTACCTCCTGATATTCCTTAGGTACCTTGACATCTATTTGCTAGGTACCTAACATTCCTATCGTATGGTCTGTAAGGAGGTACGATTCCATGCACGATATTTCCGAAGGAAGTAGCGTCGGCAAGCGCATCTTGCACGACTTCGGCTACTTTGGCCACTTCCTTCACCTTCACGCAGGGGGCCGCAGCGGAAAGCAGCACGTGCTCGAGCGAATCTTGGACGAGGGGGGCATCGTGGGCCAACGCGAGCTGCAGGACACCGTCCCCATAAGCTCCGCCGCCCTTTCCGAGGTCCTCGCAAAGCTCGAGTCCGAGGGGCTCGTCACCCGCACGCGGTCCCAGAGCGACAAGCGCCAGCTTGACGTCTCCCTCACGGAAGACGGCCAGGCGGAGGCCAAGCTATGCGCCGAGAAGCGCACCAAGTTCGAGGAGGTTGCCTTCTCGGTCCTTTCCGAGGAGGAGAGGACGCAGCTCCTTGAAGTCCTCGACCGGCTCATGGGGCACTGGCAGAAAATCGAGGAGGAAGACAGGACGGTGGATAAATGAGCATACGCAAGAAGCTGAGAAAGACATTGGAGGCAGGCGAGCAATCCTCGCTTCCCCAGTACGGGCTCAAGGAGATCATCTCGACGCTTGCTGGGTCGCTGAGGGAGTTTGGCAAGCCCGCCTGGGCGACGCCGTTTCTCGTCACCGGGGAGGTTGTGCTTGAGTGCGCAATCCCATTCGTGACGGCACAGCTCATCGATGCCCTCGCGCTTGGGGGCGGCGTCTCCGCAATCGCCGGGCACGCGGCGGTGCTCATCGTCATGGCACTCGCCTCGCTCGCCTTTGGAACCGCAGCCGGCGTCACCTGCTCGATTGCAGCCACTGGCCTTGCCAAGAACCTCAGGCACGACGTGTTCCACAAGATCCAGGGGTTCTCGTTCTCCAACATTGACCGGTTCTCCACGAGCTCGCTCGTGACGCGCCTCACCACCGACACCACCAACGTCCAGCAGTCCTTCATGATGATCACCCGAGGCGCCATCCGCGCCCCCATGATGATTACCTTCTCGATCATCATGGCCTTCCTATAAACCTCTTCGACATAACCTGGTGTTAAAGCCTTATGGACGCGAAAGCCACAATCAATGACTTTCTTGACCAGTGTATTGATGTCCATATCCATAATTGCAAGGTAACTGTTCTCATTATTCCACAAGACGCGTCGACTTCTTGGCATACATGTTATTGAGTGCTCAACAGAATGCAAGGTAGTCTGTTGTTCTTAGACGTTTTTGTCCTCCTGTTCTTATGTCTTATGTTTGGTGAAGAGGGTGCTAGAGGAGTTCGTGGCTGATCTCGTAGTGGTTGCGCGAGGGGGAGTTGCGCGTGATCAGTTCGCCCAGGAAGCCCGTGAGGAATAATTGGGTGCCCAGTATCATTGCCGTGAGTGCCAAGAAGCAGTAGGGTGAGTTGGTCACCAGCGTGCCGTTGATGTCGTCGAACTCCCGCCCCAGCACCTGCCACATGGCCTGGCGGTAGCCGTCCTGCCGCTCGAAGAAGTTGCGGATGTGGGCGGTGCCCGTGACGTGCGCAATGTCCGTATGGCCCTTGTGAGCCAGGTGGTGGATGGCGTCCCAGGCGCCGCGCTGGTTGTCTATGATCACGGAGTCCAGCCGCTGGCGCATGACGTTGAAGATAGAGTCATAACGACGCACCATCGCGTCGTTAGCCCTCCGCAGACTGTCGAAACGAGCCGTCGAGGCCGCATTGACAGCCACAACACTATCAACATACCGCTGCGAAACACCCAACGAGAGTCTTACATAGCCACCTCCCGTCAGAAACAACGTGTCGTGCGAAAGACGCAACGACTGGCTTGCGGCGCAACGACTGGCAGAGTCGGCATACAGCGCATATGGCACGCTGACCAACTGCTGCGCGGTCTGCAACGTATAGTTGGTGCCACCTGCGGGATCAACCTCACTGACAATGAAATAGGGGCCCTGTCCCCAGTCGATAGCAGAGAATGTGCCCACCTCTGGAGTGCCACTACCGACAAAAATGGTGTAAAGGCCGTTGGCGTTGGTGGTAGCCGAGTGGGTCTCTTTATAGACAGTTATTCCTGTAGCCGTAGTGCGGCGGATGCTGACACGCACTGCCACCGCCTGATTGGACACCAGCAAGCCGTTGGCATCGCGCAGTACCATCTGGGCGGTCATCTTCTGCGGTGCCTGACCATACAACAAAGGCAACGCAAACATCAGCAGCAAAGGCAAAAGGATAAAACGTTTCATAAGGTTTTGAATTTATTATTCCGTTTGTGTGTTAATTCAATATATCTATGTTGGGGAAAGAATCAACCGTAACTACTTTCATATATTGTTATCGACGATAGCGATACGGCAATCCTGGCTTGAATGCTTTGATTCGATGTTCACCAATGCGCCGACCAAAACTCATGCTATATGTCAGAGAAACACCAATGTCGATATAGCGCAACGTTGATGCCAGATTGCTCTGCATACAAGAGCGCACCACCGGCTCACCATTCTCCAACACCACCAAGGCCTTGTCGTCGCCCACAGGCGAGCGATTGATGCCAACATCGGCATACATGGATATTATCATCTGTCGCTGCTTATCTAGAAACCAGCGGTAACCACACTCTACTGAGAAGGCCGCCACCCCAAGGAATGTGGTCCCATCGCCGGAGAGCGACGAAAGCACATAGTCGGACTGAACAGCATCGAAGTGCTGCAACTCGATAGGAGTCTCCACTCGCTGACCGAAGCCGTCAATCTGATAGCCTACGCCAACGGATGTAGGCCCGTAGTCGCAGGAAGCCTTAGCACTGACCGGCAGCAGCAGGCGCAGACCAATGTTGAGATAGGTGTGTTTCTGCTGCAGCACCAAATAGAGCGGCACGTCGAGAAAGATGACGTTATAGTGCTCGCGCACATCGCGCGTTACTGCCGTGAAATGGCTAGAACGAACCACACTGTTGTCGGCGTTGTGGGCACTGATATAGCCCATAGAGGACGAAGCAACCCTATCCATTGCGAATCCACTACTACCGTAACGAATACCAATACCTGTGTGCAGTCCAGTCTCGAACTGTGTGAGATAGGTATAGCCAACCTCGAAGCGTCCTCCCAGACCTATTCGAGAAGGAGCCAACGGCTGCCGGTCAACCATAAGTTCAGAAGCCCCCGCCCCAAGCACGAAAGTAAGATTGCTTCTGCGCTGCGACATCCAATAGAGAAACTGACGATTCTCCCAAAGGTTGCTCTGTCCACAAAGTGGCAAGCAAAGCAGCATCAAAGTAAACAAGGGCAGCAATCTACGCATAACAGTTGAACAGTTGGTGATTATCGGATGACTAATTTGCGCGTTACACTCTTTTGTGGCATAGACAGCACTACGCTATAAACTCCGGTTGGCAACCCCGCTGGGAGCAAGACGGTTCCCTCCTCTGCCTCATTTTGCCATAGCAAGCGACCATCAAGACCATAAAGCATCAGAATGCTTCCATCGGGCACTCGCTCCATTGAGGCAAAAACTCTACCACGGCTGTCGCCTGGATTGGGATATAGAGTCAGCACGGGTTGCAAAGCAACGCTCGACGACTTTGACGGCGTGATACATATCTCATTGGACCGCACCCAATAGTTGTCCACACCAGTATAAACCTCAACGTAGAAGCACCCCGATAAAGTACGATAGCCCGAATGATTATTCATCTGGAAATAATTGTCGGAAGTGGCAAAATTGAGCAAAACACCATTCTGATACCAACGATAGGCACGATATTCGGCATAGTTTCCTCCCTCGCCAGCAGGGTAATGGTCGACCATGAGGAACTGGTCGTTATAGTTGAAGATGACTGGCAATGGGGCCGTGCGCAACAAGGAGAGGTGCAGCAAGATGATGCTGTCGCAGCCATCGGCATTGCGCAGAGATGTCGATATACGGTATTCGCCAGAGGCATTGTAGGATTTGCCATTAAAACTATAGCGAAATGCGGCTTGCGCCTGTTCTTCGACATAACTGCTGTGACGCACTGACAGCCGCAATATGGCAACACTATCGCAACCCGCAGCAGTTGGCATCGAATGGCGATATACGGTGTCGCTATGAAACACCATATCATTCCATACTATGCTATCACACACATCGCGGACCTCGATGCTACTCAGCACCGTGTCGGGACACACCGGAGGATAGGGCTGTTGCACGCCCTCGCCGCCTCGGAAATCATTACCTAAGGCATACTGGCACACCACCTGTCCATAACTAATATCAATAGAACCCATTGCGCTAAGCGTGCTGCCGCCCGATGCAACCACAGCCATCTGCGCCATAGCACCACCCTGCACGAAAAACAGCAAACCACAAGCCACAACAAAAGCCCGCACTTTTTGGCAGGCTATTATAGCAACAATATTAAACAAAAACGAACCTTTAGAGTATGAGCAAATTAGCCCCCCCCCCTAAAACGTTGACAACGAATAAATTACACAGAATATTGCGATTCATTTCTCGTAACATAGGTTGCAAAAATAGAAAAAAATTACAACCTATAGAGAAAAAAAAGAATTTAAAGAGAATAATAGGCTACTCGCCTCTTGGAGTGGCATTATCGTCTGTAACTGTGCCATCGGACGTGGGGCCGCCTGTGGCGCCTTCGGCAGGGCCGTTGCCGCTCTGCGAGTCATTCATGTATAAGCCTGTAGGCTGAGCAGTCACATCGCGGACCAATCTGACCGAGAAACCATTATATTTATCTATAGTCTCGCCCGTGCCATAGCCTACAGAATTATTATTAAAGGAGATAAAGTAAGCCTTTGAATCGCTTATACTGGAGGCCGACCAATAGGCTCCGTAACTACCATCACTTGAAGTAGCGCCCGAACCGCTACAACAATATGAGGTTCCATCACGTCGGCCTGCTGCTGGGAGAAAAACACATCCCAAGGAATCTAACTTAGCCCAATTTCCCAAAGATATGATATTGTATGAAAACCGAGATGATTCACTATCATTGACATACTGAAAAGAATAGCCGCTCGAATCTGTATTAAAATTATCGGGGAAAAGGATAAGGCCGTCGATTCCATTAACTCTTGACTTTACGAAACGCGGCATATTGCTTCGCTGCGATAGCAAATGGTACCATTCACTGCCTCGGAGAGTTCGCCATGCACTGATTTCATTGCCGGCATTGGATATTGGATTGAAGCCCCAATCAGAGGTGGTGGAATTAATATTTCTCTCATCATTAGAGCCATACATGGCACTTTGGTCATAGGTGTATGGCGGTGTGATAGCAGTGTCGCCTGACCCCCATCCGAAAAGGTCTATCCAACCATCATAGGTGGCACTAATATTTGAATTGCCATCGCCAATGAAGTCATACTGATTGTCGGCAAAACGCCATTCGTTGGTGCTGGCACGATATTGTATATTGCCCTTTGCGAAATGAACTTTGCTGCCATTTGCATTGATAGTGAACACACCAGGCAATCCTCCGTAGAGAAATGCGTCAAGATTGCCATTGCCATCATCGACAGACTCCAAATCGAATTTAGGTACCATATCGACAAAGGAAAGTTGCTGTTCCGGGGTCGGCCAAAAACTTAATCGATTTCTGAATAGGTTTACTACCTCGCTATTGTTATTTGGATTGCAGAATGTGTCGTAAAAAATAGCACGCTGGGCGGGAGTGCAAGAGTAATAGGCATTGAGGATATTGAGTAGTATGCCCCTAGTGAGCGGACACTGAACATTATTCGCCTCATCGGTGACGCAATTTGAAGAATCGTGGATTGAGAAATAGACATCTACGGCCACATCCTCAGGCAATGCAACGGTATCGAAAACACCAATTGAATTAGGATTTGCGGACATGGCTAAATCATAATAATACTGCGCAATACTGGGCGAGGTGAATAGTTCTAACGAGTCAATAGAATAGTGTGCTGGATTGAAAGTTATGTTGAATATAGAACTAATATCTTTGAGGAACAGCACATTATCGAGTACAATTTCAGACCTCTCTTCATTGTTAAGAAGGAGCAATGATGCACGCTCTGATGGTGACATCTGAGCATATCCGTTGCTCTTAAAAAGAAGGTCTAACATATCTTCTTCCTCTGCATCTTGCGCATGCAGCATCGGGGTTGCGGCACAGACAACAAAGATAAAAGCCATTAAATACCCAAACAACGAACTACATATTTTTTTCATACCCAAAGGATTGTTTTCCATATAGAATATTTGATTTTGCATCTGGATCAGAAGACCTTTTCGACGTCTGATAAACAAATGAAATCAATCTGCAAAGATATACATTTTTTACCAAAAAGACGAACAGACGGGTTTTATCCAAGAGAAGCAATGTTTCAAAGAAAATGGAAGTTTGCAGAAAACCAATGGATTCACAACAAAACGACCTTTTGATATGAGAAATTGTACGCCGCAATTAATATGGCAAAAAGAAGTCGCGGACCCCAATTAGGAATCCGCGACATTCTGAATATTGTGAAAAAAGTGTGCGATTGTCGCTTAAAGGAAGATTATCGAATCAGAAGCACTGTGCCAACGAATTTCTGCCAGATGCCTGGACGACTCTGGTCGGTGTAGTGGACAGTATAGACATAGGCTCCCTGCTGGCACGGCACGCCATTGTAGGTTCCGTCCCAAGCCGAGTTGATGTCGGTGGAGCGATAGACCAAGAGGCCTTGACGAGAATAGATGCTAATCTCAAACTCTTCGACAGATGCTATCGTAACACTGAAACTAGTGTTGGTTTCTGCACTTGGAGTGAATACGTTGGGAGCATAGATTGACGTTGTAATCACAGGAACCATGACGGTGGCAGTGTCGGCGCAAAGTTCGTTCCACACTTGCAGTGTCAAAGAAATCGAATCAAGGCCATGCGGCAAGGTGTAACTCAGACGCGGATCAGTCTCCCTCAACTCAATATTATCTACTAGCCAACGACGTCCGGAAACACCTATAGTCGTATCGAAAGCGACAAACCGACGGTTGGACTCCGTAACAAATGACGGCGTCAACTCCATGCCTGCGCGTGGAACTACCACAGGATTGAGTGTGACGCTACTGGTGGCGGGACAGAGCAGCGTAGAGCGATAGTCAACATACACGGTGTAGGTCGTCGGATGCTTGGGCGATACCACAATGGTGTCATTGCCTTCCTGTCCATCGAGAGTAACGTCCTCGGGAGAAGCATTCCAATAGACGTAACTTACGTTATTGTTGGCCGTCAAGGTGTAGGACTGTGTATTGCAGGAATACTCGGTACTGATAGACAACATGGGAGGAGTTACCCGTGTTAGATCAAGACCTATAATACTATCGCATCCCTCAACGGTCTGCAATGTGTCGAAATATGTGCCTCCCTCGGTATAGGAGTACTCATTGTAGATATACTCCGTACCAATGCAGAACGAATCAACCACTACGTCTCGACTACTGTAATTGACAATAAGGTTCAAAGTCAAGAGACTGTCGCAACCTTGCCTATTGGTAAGCATATAGGTAGGAGTATCGACAGACGACATGTAGTGAGTGCCATCTATCCACACAAGACTATCACACACTTTGCGGTAATCTATACCATCGTTAGAATAATTCACTGTCAAATACAGAGTGTCCATACTCTGACATCCGTATTCGTTACTGTATGAGTTGCGATACTGACCACTGGTGGTGTAAGCAACATCATTCCATAAGAAACTATCGCACGACGTGACGACATCTGTATTGTGCGAACTTGGCAGAATGGTCAAGTACAACGTGTCAACACTTTCGATACCCATAATATCTGTGTATCGATAAACATAAGTGCCGCTCTGAGTGAAAATCTCATTGTTCCACTCAAACCAGTCGCAAGATGTGTTATAGACTGCCGTGTTGCTTGTGCTACGTACCGTCAGATGAAGCGTATCAACAGCCTCGCAATCATATTCAGTACGGTAGTTATAGGTGTAGATACCCGAGTTGAAGTATATCGTTCCATGCCATTCATAGTAATTGGACGCAGAACGGCTTGTGCTGGAATACTGGCTTTGATGCAACGTCAGACGGAGCAAATCAAGGCTATTGCAGCCATCGTCATTGACATATTCATGCCAGAATACACCACCTTCGCGGATTATACGTCCATGCCACAACATACTATCGCAGACTTCATAAGATACGTCGTTGTGGGTGCTGTGTTTAATAGTCAAATATAGTGTGTCAACGCTGGGGCAGGATACATTGTTGAGATACATATACTCATAGACACCTGTACTATCATAGATCTCGCCATGCCACTCGTATCGGTCGCAAGACACTTTGGTTTCGCTACGATATGTGGAGTTGGCAATGGTTAGATGTAGCGTATCTACGCTCGAGCAACTAATATCATCACTATAATTGTAACTATATATGCCTGATGTCTCGTAGGTTTCGCCATGCCACTCGTAACTGTTGCATGCGGAGGCAAAGAACACCTGATGAGTTCTGTGTCCAACCGTGAGATAGAGAGTGTCAACACCCGTACAGCCGTTGGCATCGTCATAAGCATATAGGTATGAACCGCTATAGCCATACTGCATGTCATGCCATGTATAGGTGTCGCAGACCTCCTCGGTAGCAGCGTTGTGCTCGCTGTGATAGATGATTACGTTGAGTACATAGATGCTGTCGCAGTGGCCTTGGATGGCGTTCTCTATCGTGTCGCGGTATTCGCCTGTCTCGGTGTAGAACTTGCCACGCCACTCGGTAAAGTCGCAAGCCGTCATATCAGTGCTCGTGACAGCAATGTCATTGTCAACGATGATGTTGAGCGAGTAGATGCTGTCGCACTTGCCACCGACGGCGTTGAATACCGTGTCGGTGTAGAAGCCAGTGGTGTCGTAAACACTGCCGCGCCATGTGTACTGCTTGCAGACACGCTCGTTCAGAGTGTCGTAGGCAGGATAGTACACTGTCAGGTGCAGAGTGTCGGTGGCAACACAGTTGTTTTCAT
>ONLQ01000053.1 GCA_900318665.1 uncultured Bacteroidales bacterium
CGGGCGACCGCACACGCACGTTTTTCAAGATACAAGACGGGTGTGACTATTTTTGCACCTATTGCGCCATACCTATAGCGCGCGGCCGTAGCCGTAGTGCCACGATAGATGAGACTATTGCCGCGGCCCATCGCATTGCTGCCACAGGGGCTAAAGAAGTGGTTCTGACGGGCATAAACACCGGCACTTTCGGCAAGGCTCACGGCGAGACATTCTTCGACCTCATAAAGGCTCTCGACAAGGTTGAGGGCATTTTGCGTTACCGTATCTCGAGCATCGAGCCAAACTTGATAACCGACGAGATTATCGACTTTGTGGCTCAGTCGCGCACGTTTCTCCCTCATTTCCACATACCTCTGCAGGCTGGCAGCGACAAGGTGCTGCGTCTTATGCATCGTCGCTACGACACCGCGCTCTATGCTGACAAACTGCGCTACATAAAGCAGGTTATGCCTCATGCCTGTATTGCCGCCGACATCATTGCCGGTTTCAACGGCGAGGGGCAGCAGGAGTTCGACGAGGCTTGCCGTTTTGTGGAGAGCGTGCCAATATCTTATCTGCACATCTTCACCTATTCCGAGCGTCCCAATACGGCGGCGCTGCGTATGACGGAGAAAGTGCCGATGCACGAACGGCGTGAGCGTAGCCGCATATTGCACGAACTGTCGGAGCGGAAAAAAGAGGCTTTCTATGCCGAGCATATTGGCGAGACACGCCCGGTGTTGTGGGAGAGCGACAACTGCGAAGGAATGATGATGGGGTTCACTGACAACTATATACGTCTGCGCCAGGCTTACGACCCGACGCTGGTCAACACCATAACGCAGGCAGCCATAACACCCGAGAACATAGTGCATTCCTATGAAGAATAAAATCATAGCCTTCTTAACACTTATTGTAACGCTCACTGCCGCTCAAGCACAGATGCAGCGCGTCTCGGTACTCGACATTGCCGGCGACTATGGCTTGCCGTCAATTTACATCAAGGATACCAACGTCTTTATCAGCACTATTGCCACGCAGACGTCAGACTATGTGGCCCGTGCGGCGCAGTGCGCCAATATCAGCACTCGCACGCAGACCATGCTCTTGGCCTTGCGTAACGACTTTCAGCATCGTGATGGTCTTATCTGGCTCGACGGCAAACGCGCCATCTACGACTTTGCGGAATACGAGCCACGACTGCAGCAACTCTCCATAGTGGCGGGACGCTACAGCCAGTATTATCTGCAGATGGAGCAGGCTCGGCAGAAGCATTCGGCCAACGAGTCATTAGGGGTAGGGGAGGACGACCTGCAGCGTATTCAGCAGTCGCTCAACGACCGTGCCAATCTCCTAAAAGACAGTGCCGAATATCTCCACGACAGCATTTCGGGTATCTGTATCTACAATATTAGTAACGACCGTGTCTTGGCAAAAGAGCGTAAGGATATATACTATGCCTATATGCCTATTTACAATAGGATAAGCACGCTCCCGGCGAAAAGCACCGAACAGACCTTGCGCGACCTGCAAGACTTGCTATGGATGCAGAACAATATGCTTGCCAACGTGGTGAGTGACGATAGTTACAGCATACAGATAACGCAGTTCCCTGTTCTGCTGAAGAGTTATGCCGAACCCGAAGCCACCGACATCTACCGCTCCTATATGCGCCATTTTACCCACACCTCGGCACTGATTGTTTTCAACAGTGTGGCTGGATACCGACGCTATGTGGAGCAGATGAAGAATATTGCCGATGTGCAACGCAAATATATGCAAGCCATCGATTTGCGACGTGATATAAACAAGCGTACTGACACTATTACCGAACTCTACAGTCGTGGATACACCGCCATTCTTGAAGCCTACCGCCGTCATCTTGCCGCTATCAACACTATGCCGACTTTCAACCGTAGCGAGGAGAGCAAGACATTCATTGCTGCGCTGGAGGAGTTTTCTGCCATACAAAAACTTTACATCAGCAATTACTATCGTCTGCGACAGATAGAGCAGCGTGGCGACAGCATAGTGCAGAATTGCCCTAAATCATGCTCAGATTTGCGTTCTATCTACCTCGGCTACCCCAATGTGCAGAGTCTTGTGCCATCGTTCCGCACGCTGGAGCAATATGGCGACTACGAGAGGATGCTTTCCGACTTTGAACTCCTGCAAAAAGATTTTCAGACCATTGTGTCTATGCGCGACTCGATAGAGCGCACCGACCAGCGGCTTACCACATCTCAATATGCCGAGCGAGTTTTTGTGTCGGGTTATAAGGCCATAAAAAAAGGAACCTCGCTCAACTACCCGCTTGCCAACGATGCTGATGCTGCCGAGTGCATACGTCAACTGCGGATATTTATGGACCAGCAGGCTCTTTGCGACAGAATATTGCAAAAAAAACAGGCTGTAGATGAGGCTGATGCTCTCATTGCGTCATACGAAAAGACGCTGCCCAACGTCTGTATAGCCTACGGCATATTGCGCAAAGACTATGTCTATCGTGGGACTATAACGTCTCTTGAAGATATGCTGAACTACCATATCCACCTTATTGAACTTGCCGACATTCAGGCACGTTTTATTTCCATTATAAAGTCGGAGCAGGCTGCTGACATCAATATAAAAATGCGAGGTCTGCGCGACTTGCAGCAAATAAAAAGCCTCTTCCATCTCTAAAAAAGTGCGTCCTTTTTCAAAAAAAGCGTACCTTTGCAGCCCTAATCAATCATCAATACACGAATGTAGAATTCTGACCACCATAGTGTTCGTCAACAAAAAAGAAAGGGAGGCCCCATGATAGAGACGCTGCAATACCAGTCCTTGAAATGGCAACACATCACCAACGCCAGCGAGGAAGACTACCGCTACCTTTTGGAAGAATACGAGGTTCACCCTTTGGATATTGAGGACTGCCGAAGTACCAACCAGCGTCCCAAAATCGACCAATACGACGACTACTATTTCCTAATTCTGCATTTCCCTTATTTTGACAAAGGCAACAAGTTTATCCGTATCCGAGAGGTGAAAATCTTTTGGGGACGTGATTTTATCGTTACCCTCGACCGTTCTCACTGGGTTGTGAAGCAACTTTTTGACGAAATGCGCGTGGAACTTGACGAGCAAGACGAAGATACGCTGAACAAACTGTCGAGTAGCGACCTACTGCTCTACTATATTTTGGAGCGGCTGATGAAGGAGACCTACACGCTCATTATGCGCGTGGGTGCAGAGGTGGACCTCATCAACTACGACATCTTCAACAAGCGAGCCCGTAGCATCATCGAACTTATCAGCATCACACGACGCAACATCATCTTGCTGAACACCACGTTCAAACCGCAACTGCGAGTTATTCATATGTTTGAGAGTGGCGGTATAAAAGGTTTTGTTGACCCCGAGGTGCTGGATATGGAAGACTACTGGGGCAATATTCTGGACCAGTACCAGAAGATGTTCGACTCCATCGAAGATTACGGCGAACTCATCGACGGTCTTTCCACCACCTTCGATTCGTTGCAGACCAACAAAACTAACGACATTATGCGAGTGCTGACCTATTTCAGCACAATCATGCTGCCTCTGACCGTGATAACTGGCCTTTTCGGTATGAACGTTGATTTTCCGTTCACTACCAACACCACGGCCTTTTGGATTATAATAGGCGCGATGATTCTTGTAACAATAACCCTGCTGATATTCTTCCGCCGAACCTTCGGCCGATAATACAGAATCAAGCAATAGACCACTTTTTTTATCCCCATAAGAGACAACTTGCAAAGTTGTCTCTTTTTTGTTAATATCTTTTCCTCTAATTGTTGCATTATTAACAAAATATGACGATATTTGCATATTTTTATACTAAAAAAGCAAGAGTGGCATTTGGCACACTGTCAAAGAGTAGTGAAAAAGAAAAATGCACAACATTGTAAAAAATATTGTTATACTTGTTTTTGCGCTTGCTGTTCTATGCGGAGTGGCGCAGTCGCAAAGCATCTTACATAAATACATCACCGTCTGCGAGGGACAGACGGGCACCGTCAGTTATCTTGACACGCTTTTTTACGAGAATTTCAACAATACGGGCAACTTGGGATGCCTCGGCATATCCCAATGCGGAAGTTGCACCCACACGGGTGTTAGCAATCAGGTGTGCGTGCGTGGAGATAACACCATTTGCCAAGACGCCTACGAGGGTTATAGTTTTGTGGAACAAGACCAAGGTTTTGCCGACCGCAACAACTTGGAAAACTATCGCACATCGCTCTACACGCCCGAAATACCAATAGCCGTCCCCGACCAGACCAGCGTGTCGTTTGTGTTATACAATGAGTCCTACTCCTACCTTGAGACGGGCTACTACATGGACGATTACGGACAGCAGCAATATGGCGAATATTTAGAAACCGTGTGGGACGAGGTCGGGTTATCGTATATCAATCAGTCCCAATCCTATATCAACACAATATGGGGCGAGAATTGCGAGGACTGCCAAATTCAAATGTCGGACCGTAACGAATGGACGCCCATAACTGTCAATCTCAACCGCACTCTGCCTGCGGGCAACATCAAACTGGCATTTTCGCATATCAACGAAGGCGGAACCGCTTTTGGTCTTGACGAGATACTCGTCTATGGTCCGCGCATTGTCTCAATACCCGCCAACGTGTCGGCAGCAGCGGCAGGCAGCACTATAGAGACTACTATGACCTATTATCGCAAAGGTTGCGAGGTAGTTACGGTAACAATACATTGGTTCGTGGCACCGCCCACCGCCGATACGCTAACCGTCAGTGCCGAACTGCAATACAAATGGGAATATCCTGCTGGCAATGGCGTCACTTACATAGAGTCGGGAATCTACAGCAAAACAGGCATGACCAACTCCAACGGCTGCGACAGCACCGCCTATCTCGACCTTACTATCACCAATAGTGGTCTGGCTGATGCCGTCATATTGACAGCATCAATTCCCACCTGCACCACCACTCGCGGCAAAGAGGCTGTAGAAATCGACGTGACATGGAAAAATATCGGTTCCGTGCCTCTTTTAGCGCCATCACACATGATAGTCTATGCCGAACAGTTGGGCGGTACGGTGGTGTGGGAAACAGCACGCCCCATGGACTCCGACCAGCCTGCGGGTGTTGAGCGGCGCATAAGGCAATGCGGCATAGAACTGCAGGAACTCTGCGCCATCCATGCCACGAAACTTGTCTATGCTATCAACGCTAACAGCGATGGCATTGCCCAAGAAACCAGCACGCTACAAGAAGAACGCTATATTGACAACAACGTCTATACCATGAATCTGCCTCGGCGTATATGCGGTCTCGACACCAACCGAGTCAGCGATACAGCCTGCGACACCTACACATGGCAAGGCGAGACTTTCACGAGAGATACATCTTTGTGGAAGATTTTGAGGGCTTCCGATGACGACGACAGCCTTGTGAAAATCACCATTACCATAAAACACTCCACAGCCAGAAACATAACAACATCGTCCTGCGATAGTTATACATGGTCCGTCAACGGCGAGACCTATACCGGAAGCGGCCCACACAGCGTGACACGGACCAATGCGGCAGGATGCGACAGCGTTATCACTCTCCATCTCACTATTAATTCGACTGTCAAGGTTTTCAACCATAAGGACACCTGTGAACACTACTATTGGACAGCGTCTGATAGTACATATCTTGCCTCAACCAAAGACACCCTACGAGGCACAACGGTAAAAGGCTGCGACAGCCTCACCATACTCGACCTCTTCATTGGGCACGCTACCACCGCTCCCGACAGTGTGCAAATTGCTTGTGACTCGTTCCTATGGCGTGGACAAACATTCAAAACTTCGGGACACTATCTCGATACCGCCACAAACGTTGAAAACTGCGACAGCCTCATGTCGCTATCACTCACCATAGGACACAATTCGCCCGAAACGAGGAGCGACACCGGCGTGTGCGACTCGTTCCTGTGGTCGCAAACAGCACGGATTTATCGTACCTCTGGAATCTATAGCGACACACTTGCAAACATCAATGGCTGCGATAGTGTTATTGTCCTCGGTCTTTCGGTGCAGTCTAATCTTGAAGCGCCGCTGCTGACCTCTATGATTTGCGACGAATACACATGGAGCGAGAATGGGCAGACCTATACCGAGTCGGGCATCTATACCGACACCTTGCGCAGCATGTATGATTGTGACAGCATTGTGCGACTCGACCTTACTATTCTGACATCGCCCCAACTGCGAGTCACTCCCGATACCACCATCAACATCTGCGGCAAAGCCACTATTGAGGCCCGTGGTGCTCAATGCTACCTTTTCTCGCCCGCCACGGCTCTTTCGCAGACGCTCATCTACGACACCGTAGCAACAGTCTATGCAAATCCACGTACCACCACCAACTACCTTATCACGGCCTACTCGCTTGGTCCAGAACTCATCTACAATGGCAATTTCTCTCTTGGCAACACTGGGTTCACTTCCGACTTAGCCTATATGACAGGTGCCACAAGCCCTGGACAATATTCCATCGACAATATCGCACGTCCGCACAATAGTGGTTTTTATGGCAAAGACCATACCACGCCAACGGCCTCCAATGGCAAATTCATGATTATTGACGGTATCACCGTTGCTGACCGCCTCGCATGGGGACAGTCTGTCGATGTGAAGCCATATACCACATATATTTTCTCTATGTGGGCTACATCGCTCTCTTCTGGTTCTCCAGCACAATTACAGGTGTTCATCAATGGCAGTGCTATTGCCGAGACTTTCACACTATCAAGTAGTGTTTCGCAAGAAGGTAGTTGGAAACAATACTATTTTATGTGGAATAGCGAAACGGCAACGACGGCTAACATACGCATCATAAACCACAATTCCGCAAGTAGCGGCAACGATTACGCTCTTGACGACATATCACTACGTCAACTCTCCTGCGCCACCGAGCACCACGTCAGCGTCAATGTGCATATAGACACTCTCCGTCAGCACGTCTGCGACGCCTTCACATGGCGTGAGACCGGTATGACATACTCTGAGAGTGGCCGCTACGACCGTCATGTGCGCACCACATCGGGCTGCGACAGTCTGCGTGTGCTCGACCTCACCATTGCAAACACCAATGTAGATACCGACTACATTACCACTTGTCACCGCCATTTCTGGACATTGGATAGCACCATGTACACCGAGAGCGGTCTCTATATGTGGAGCACCAACCACGAGGAACAGGGTTGCGACACAATACGCTACCTGCGGCTGACAATTCTTGACTGCGACAGTGTGCCGTTGCCCGACAACGTAGATGATCCTCTGTGTACCAATCTGCCACCTGCCAACGCTTTTGCTCTACGTCAACTTTTCCAATGCCGCAACGTCAACAGTATGTCCACCCCGATGATAGGCGACGTGGACGGCGACGGAGTACCCGAAATAGTGGCCTGCCGCTATCAGAATGTGGGATGCTACGAATCGGTAGGCAACGGTATGTTGGTGTTTGACGGACAGACCGGTGCGCTGAAATACACCCTTGAGGTGCCTTCCTATGCCGTGAGTGGACAATGTATGAGTCTGTGCGATGCTGACCGCAATGGACGTGCCGAGTTCTATATGATAGCCGAGGACAAATACTTGTACTGTTTCGATGCCACAGGACTCGGTCAACTGTGGCGAAGCCGCGAACCGCTTGACGCACGCTACCTTGTGATGTCGGCCGACGTGAATGGCGATGGTGTGGCAGAGATAGTCTGCGGTCCATATATCTTCGATGCAATAAGCGGCACACTGCTGCTGCGTGGTACCCAAGAGAGATTGGGCAGAGGTTTTGGCCGCTACCACCAGAGTTGTTGGAACCGTGTGTGGTATATGCAGGCGCTGGCCGACATAGACTTTGATGGCAGTCTTGAAATCTGTGCAGGCAATACCATCTATAAACCCGTCATCACCAACAATAGCGGAACGGCAGGAAACAGTTGGAGTATAGTCCGCCAGTCAGAAACATTAAGCAACATAGAACGCTACGACGGACAGACTTTCTTGGTGGATTTTGACAACGACGGCGATGTTGATGTCTGCGTTATCGGCTATTCCGCCAATGGCACAAGTACCTCCGACGGAAGAGTGGACCTCTACGTTTGGGAAGGCCAGACTTCGGAAATTCTTGGATATGTTACCGTTGGCATCGATGTGCCTTCCATACCCTTTGCTGGAGACCTTGATGGCAACGGTACTCCCGACATCATCTTCAACTGCATGTCTGGAATGCGAGCCTATACCTACGACCCATCTCTCCCCAACAAAATACGCCTTATGCACCATGGCACACGCTTTGGCGAGACGGCGGGATTCACTGTTTTCGACTTCAACCAAGACGGCAAAGAAGAGATTGTCTATCGCAACACCGACAGAATGTTCATCGTAGATGGCGCGACACTCGCCGACCTCTGCACGCCAGTAAGCATTCATTCTGGCACCGTGGTAGAATATCCAACCGTGGCCGACGTTAATGGTGACGGACACGCCGAAATCATCGTCTGTCACGACCAGTCGGTCTCCGTCTTTGCCAGCCAGCAACAGAATGCTTGGGGCTCTGCACGCAAGGTGTGGAACCAATGGGCCTACAACGCAGTCAATATCAACGAGGACCTTACTGTTCCTCGACATCAGTTCGACGTTGCGACGACCTTCCCCAATGGCAAAAAACCGTTCAACGGATTTCTGCGTCAGATGCCGAGATTGGATTTGAATGGCGACATCTATATGACTGTCCCTGACGTAGATGTTGCTCCCACGTCATCTGGTATAGAATACATCGACACAGGTGCAATCATTATGGTTGATTTCTGCAATCGTGGAGAAAGTATGTTGCCGTCGCCCTACTATATCACCGTATATGCCGACGAGTATAAAGGCGAGATAGTAAAGACATACTCCATAGCGCATCAAATAAATACCGATACCTGTGTGAGCGACACGCTCTTCATTCCACGTCATATACTCTGCCACCTCAAGAACGACAGCCTTGCGATAGCAGTAAACGATGCAGGTTTCGGTGTTGCCCAAACGGGCGGACAGCAGTCGGAATGTGATACCACCAACAATGTTGTCAAGATTCCGTTCACACCGCTCATACCGCCAGCCGACACACTGCGTGTTACGCGCTGCGACAAATACATCTGGTCCGCCATCGATACCGCATTGTTCTTCTCCGCTGTGCTCAACGACACCATACCTGACCACGAGGGCTGCGACTCCGTCCGCTGGCTCGAACTTACCGTCAATCACTCAGTGTTTGACACACTCGACACCATAGTCTGCGACATCTTCCAGTGGCGGGTGAACGGCGAGGTTTACACCGCCGACAAGGTCCAGACGGAGTATTTCAACACCGTCCACGGCTGCGACTCCATCCACCATCTCATCCTTGAGATGCACTACCGCTTCGACACCACGGAGTACCACGAGGCGTGCAACACCTTCTACTGGCCCGTTGACCGCCGCACCTACACGCGCTCCGCCACCCACGCCGAGCGAATGCTGACGCTCTATGGCTGCGACTCAATCCACGAACTCATCCTCACGGTATATCACACCTACCGCGACACAATGTATGACACCATCTGCCACTACGACAGCCGCGCTTTCGGCGGACATAGTTACAATATGAGCGGCCACTACTACGATACCGTGCCAATGATGCGCGAG
>ONLQ01000051.1 GCA_900318665.1 uncultured Bacteroidales bacterium
CAGTTGGCGGAAAATCTCTATATTGGCATCCTTATCATCGGCAATGCAGCAGGAACGATAAGCCATAGAGAAGAGCAAGCCAATGGTCTCGCTGCTATCACGGTTTACGGTGTTGAGGAAAGCAAGGAAGTCGGCATCGTGCTTGTCGCCCACCTCCGGATACCAGAAAAGGCTCTGCGTGAAATGAGACTCATAATCGTTGCGCATCATCTGACGGAACTCGCGACTGCCAACATTCTCAAAAAGCACTTCCAAAGCATCAACCTCGCCACGCAGTGTCTGGCGGTATGTATTGAAATCCCAGTGGTTGGCAATCGTGGCTTGAAGCACCTCGTTCTGCGCATCGAAATAACTTACACTGTCGAGGAAGAAAAACACGTCTTTATAGTCGCCAGAATAGTCAACAACACTCTTCGTTATTGTCTGTCCGCCACGTTTTTCGGGACTGAAAGTGATGTCAAGGTTTGCCTTCAGGCCTTTCTCCGCATACAATTTGATGCCACTGCGCGGGGTATTGATAAGCAAATAATAGACCGTAGGCTCGGCAGCAGGCAACTCTATGGTAAAAGAGCCATCGCTTGCCACCTCTACGGGCGTGGTGTTGCCGTCCATCTTTATGGCATCCATCAAGATGACCTCGGAGCCTTGATAGTCGTGTATCACGCCGGTATATACAGCGTTTTCGCTTTTGTTGCATGACGACAGTATTGCGACGCAAAAGATTAAAGCAAGCGTATAGATTAGTTTTTTCATTGTCTCGTTGTTATAATGATTGTGTTATTCTTCAAACGTTGAAACATGCTGCGCATAGTTGCGCCATTTCTCGATGGCGGCAGACATATCGGCGGGCATAGGACTTTCGAAGTGCATATGCTGGTTTGTCGTAGGGTGTTCAAAGCCAAGGATTCGCGCATGGAGAGCCTGCCGTGGAAGCATTTGGAAGCAATTGGACACAAACTGCTTGTACTTGCTGAACGTGGTGCCCTTCAAAATCTCGTTGCCGCCATAGGCCGCATCGTTAAACAACGGATGACCAATATATCGCATGTGGGCTCGTATCTGGTGGGTGCGCCCCGTCTCAAGCACACATTCCACAAGCGTGACATAGCCAAAACGCTCAATGACGTGCCAATGAGTTACGGCATGTTTGCCACGGTCTGGGTCGGTGACCATCATCACGCGGCGGTCTTTGGGCGAGCGTTCGAGGTTGCCGTCAATAGTGCCATCGTCCTCGGCAAAGTCGCCCCAAACAAGAGCATTGTACTTGCGTTCTATGGTATGGTCGAAAAACTGTTTGGCCAAAACAACCTGCGCGTCCTCGTTTTTTGCCACAAGCAGCAGTCCCGAAGTGTCTTTGTCTATACGATGGACAAGATAAGGCGTGGCTGCAGCGCCATCACGAGTTGTCTTGCCTTGCAAATAGTAAAGCAGACCGTTGAGAAGAGTGCCACTGAAATTGCCAACGCCCGGATGGACCACAAGCCCCGCAGGCTTATCGATGACCATCACGTCATCATCCTCATACACCACGTTGAGGTCTATGGGTTCGGGCAGGAGTTCGAAATCGTGCGGAGGCTCGGGCAGCAAAACACTTATAGTGTCGAGCGGCTTGACCCGATAGTTTGACTTCACCGCGCGACCATTGACAACAATGCACTGCGCCTTGGCGGCAGCCTGAATCTTGTTGCGCGAGATGCCCTCAAGACGCATGAAAAGAAATTTGTCTATGCGCAACATCTCCTGTCCACGGTCCACAACAATGCGGTGGTGCTCGTAGAGGTCGTTTTCCTCACCTTCGGAGGCAAGGACTATATCGTTGTTGTCAAGGTTGTTCTCCATTGTCATTAGTTGGTTTAGCGGTGGCTTACGACAATCTTATGGCACGAGACAAGCTGCCCACCAGCAAAGGACTTCAAAATATAAAGCCCATTGGCGAGCGCGGCTGTGGACATTTTGCTGTCGGTCGTAGAGACCACAAGGCGGCCTTGCATATCGTAGAGTTGATGCAGGCTGCCGGGAGTGCCTCCGCTTATGACTATATGATTGTCGGCTGGGATAGGATAGACGGATATGTCCGTCTGCTTGGCTGGGCGAGCAAGACCCACCACAGCCTGGCTACCGAAATAGGGGCGCAGCATCATGGCACCAGCCAGAAACGACTGCTCCCACGCACCGCCGACATTATAATACATCTGCTGCGAGGCATCGCTGTTGCGGTCAAAGCCGATGTTGATGACGCCTGCGGCAGCCTGTTGAATACCTATATATATAGTGCCTTCGACAGGCAAGAGTTCTTCAAGTTTGTAGCGCATAAAACCGTTGAGCCCTGCAAACTGCGGACGTCGATAGTCCTGGTCTTTATAGATAATACGTCCTGGGTGGCCGTCATTGTCGTCCCACACACAGAGGTAGAATAGCAAGCCCTCGTTCTCGCCGCCACGAGTGCGGTTGAAGCAGAGGTCTATTGCGCTGAGGGTGTCTTGGACATTAAGCGCAAAGCGCACTGCCATACGGGTGTTGCCTGAAAGGTTATAGATGCCGTAGCCGTTCTCGGCAGTGCCGTCGTCGTAGGCGTAGTAATCCTCAAGATGCTGATAGAGGTGTACGGTGTCGTTCTGGCGGTGGACATCACCTCCCACGCCCTCGGTAACGGTATGGACTATGTGATAGACGCGCTGCACGCCATCGTCGGGATAGGCCGAAGTGATGACGGGATGGGCATGGGCGTCGGAAGTCTGGTACTCACCATCGGGGAAGAATGTGGGGACATTATCGAGACCGCCGTCGTAGGCACGAAGAAAACCATCGACATCGCGGAACGAATAGCGTGCCGAGAGTTCCTCCTCGTAGCGGTTGGTGATGGTCATGTCAAGACGTGTGGCCATCTCCGACGCACGGAACTGCCGTGCCGGCATGGCGCGATATTTGCGCAGCATCGACGGCGCTGGATTGACAAAAGCCACGTCGCGAGTGTAATGATAGCGGCGGGTTCGATTGTAGTCGATACTTACATAGTCTATATGCCACTGGTCGCAATTGCCCACCATGCCGTGCTCAAAAGTATTGTCGAACGAGCAATAGTTGCGGAAACGGAAACGGAAGCCTCGCCGCAGATAGAGCATCGTGTCGATAGGTATATAGACGTAATCCCAGTTGCTGCCCGTTTTTCGGCGCAGGCTGTCGAGGTCAATGCCGTCGGTAGCCCAGACGTGGGTCCATCGGCCTATGGTGGGGTCGAAAAACTCCAACACCAGCGAATCGCCTGCATCGGGACTGTCGCCAGAGCGCTGCCATGCGTTGCCACTGCCACCGCCAGGCTGATAGTAGAAACTTAGAGCCACCGAGTCGGACGGCATCAAACGTCGCGCTACGGGCAGAAGCAGCGAGTCCAACCGCAGCGAAAGCGACATCACCGTGTCGGCAGGAAACGGTTCGGTGCCGTTGGATTTGTTATAGAGGTTGCCCTCGGCATCGATAGCGTCGAGCGTCAGCGTGCCGACGCTGGGCGGCAGATAGCCATAATTGCTTCCAACCCATGCCCCCTGCGACACCCACAACGATGACGACGGAGCGCCCTCGTAGTTGGAGAAGTCGTCAAAGAAAGGCAACGTAAGCATTGCCGGAGCCTTGCGAGCCTTGACAGTCGGCTGAACGGGGCCGTATTGCATGGGCACCAGCATCTCCTGTGCCATTGACGAGAGTGTTAGCATCAACGCTATTGCGAATAGTGTAAAGCGGAACGGCATCGGGCTGGGGTAAATGAAGTGAGTAAAAAACTTTTACGTTGCGAATATTCCTTTGCGGCACTACCAGCCGAGGCCATCGTCCTCAAATGTGTCATCATCGCTACCCCACTCTACCGTGGCATTGTTCACTCGCTCTATTATGGCCGAGGAATCGATTTGGTAGTCCGTAACCATCTTGTTGATTTTCTGCTCGTCGGCATCGCAATACCACAATTCCACACTGGTGCCGAAGGGGTACTGCGACACGCCATCGTAGCCTGGCTTTTGCTGATAGACCACCGCCGTAGCACGATTTTTGACACCGTCGTAATGCTCTGTGCCGATATTGAACGATGCCGACAAAATCTCGCGACGCACACGGTCGGGACGTTTTCCAATCACGAACGGCACAACGCTGTAGGCTTTCGAAGGCTCGTCGCCCAAACCTACCACAAGGTCTATCTTTGCGCCGTTGGTGAGTTTCTCTCCGGCATAGACCACCTTGCCCTTGTACGTCATTTCGATAATAGTGTTGCGGAACGGACTATCGACAAACTTGAGCGTGCCGCCACACAAACCCACGCCCTCCAACTGTGATATAGCGTTGCGCAGTGTCACGCCGCCCGTGATGTCGGGAAGAATGGCATCATCGGGAGCATAGGCAGTAGTGGTGATATAAATCTTGCGGCCTTTCTTTATGATAGAGCCTGGCTTGGGGTCCTGGGTAAGCACAAGACCTCCCTCCTGACCGTCGTGATACAACGAATCCAAAACCACGAACTCCAAACCCAACGGATTGGACTTCTGCAGTTCCACAAGGCGCTGCATAGTCATATCGGGCAGTTCATAGACCTTGCCGTGGCGTGAGAAGATGCGGATACCAATAAAGACGAAGATTATTATTACTAACGAAATTAGCAGCATCCACACCAACTGCATTATAATGGGGTGTTTTTTGAGGAAAGACATTGCTGATAAATATTGAATGTTCCGATAATTGGGTTTATTGCTATTGCCCTACGCATGACGGCATGGGGCAATACTTTTTCAAGACTATTTCTCTATCTTGCCTAACAAGGTGGCGGCGGTGCAGGAGGTCACGGTCACATTCACATAGGTGCCTGGCTGCGCATCTTCGCGGTCGAACACTATGACCTTGTTCTGACTGTTGCGGCCAAACAACTGCTTGTCGCTACGGTGCGAACGGCCTTCCACCAGCACCTCGTAGGTGCGGCCTATCTCTTTCTGGTTGTTTTCGAGTGCTATCTGTCCCTGCAGGGCTATGATTTCTTCCAGTCGGCGCGTTTTCTCGGCTTCGTCGATATCGTCAACCATGTGGCGATGGGCAAAGGTGTCGGGGCGCATGGAATATTTGAACATATAGGCGTAGTCGTAGCGCACACGGCGGAACATATCGAGCGTGGCCTGATGGTCTTCTTCCGTCTCGGAGCAGAAGCCGGCAATGACATCGGTGGTGATGGAGCAGTCGGGCATATAGCGGCGAATGGCGTCAACCCTGTCGAGATACCACTGCGCCGTATAGTGGCGGTTCATGAGTTTGAGCATACGGTCGCTGCCGCTCTGCACCGGAAGATGGATGCAACGGCAGATATTAGGATAAGCGGCCATGACCTGCAGCAGTTCGTCGCTAAGGTCCTTGGGGTGCGACGTGGCAAAACGCACACGCAGCAAGGGGCTGATTTCGGCCACACGTCTCATCAATTCTGGGAACGAGGTCATGTGTTCCTCGGCATCGCTATGGCGATAGGAGTTGACATTCTGTCCCAGCAAAGTAACCTCTTTATAGCCGTTGTCGAACAACTGACGAGCCTCGGCCACGATGGTCTCCGGGTCGCGGCTGCGCTCGCGTCCGCGAGTGTATGGCACCACGCAGTAGGCGCAATAGTTCTGGCATCCGCGCATGATGGAGACGAAAGCCGATATACCGTTGGAGTGAAGGCGCACGGGCTCTATGTCGGCATAGGTCTCCGTGGTGCTCAGTTCGGTGTCGGCGGTTCTCACGCCTTCGCGCACCTGCCGCAGTATCTCCGGCATACGGCGATAGGCATCGGGGCCCACCACGAAACTCACATTATCTTCCTCTGCCATCAATTGGCTCTGCAGTCTTTCGGCCATACAACCAAAGATGCCAATGCGCAACTGCTGATGGCGCGACTGCAAAGCACGCAGTTCGCGCACACGCTTGCGAATACGCTGTTCGGCGTTTTCGCGTATGGCGCAGGTGTTTATCATCACATAGTCGGCATCCTCCACGGCATCGACAATGGAATAACCCTCACGCTGGAGAATAGCACACACCACCTCGCTGTCAGCCAAGTTCATCTGACAGCCATAACTTTCTATATATACTTTGTCGTACATCTTTTTTAATTAATCAAACTGCAAAAATACAAAAAAATACTATCTTTGCACCATGAAACATTACTTATTGCTGATACTTACCACTTTTGGTCTCCTGCCTCTCTGCGCGCAAGTTGTGTCCGACTCGCTGTGGACCCCACAGATACGCACCGTCACGCTATACCGCAGCGGCATAGACCAAGAGAGTCCTATAATGCTGCTAGGAAGCGACGACCGTCTGCTGCTGCGCTTCGACCTGCTGGCCGACGAACCTTCGACTTTCCGTTTCACGCTGCACCACTGCGACGCCACATGGCACATTGACGACATGGAGGTTTACGAATACCTGTCGGGCATTGACGAGGGCGTCATCGACGACTACCAGCCATCGTTCACCACCCTGCAGCCCTATTTCAACTACCGCGCCACAATACCTGCGCAGGGGAGCAACCTGCTGCTGTCTGGCAACTATGTGCTGATGGTGCATCCCTACGACTATCCCGACAGCACCGTGCTATCGTGCCGCTTTATGGTGAGCGAGGAACTGCTCAATGTTTCCGCCGAAGTGTCACGTCCGTCGTCGGGAATGCGCATCTACGAGGACCAAGAGGTGAATGTTAGCATAGAGCAGAAAGCCGACCTATCATTTGGCGACTACCAGCCCTACCAATTCTCGCCTGTATATATGAGGCTGTTCCTGCAACAGAACGGCCGTCTCGACCTGCGTCGACAACTACCTTTCCAAGGCTATGCGGGCCCGCGCCTATGCTACCGCTGGAAAGACGAAAACGTCTTTGCCGGAGGCAATAGTTTCCGCTATTTTGACATCAGCAACCTGCGCGCCGCCATGTACAACGTGCAGCGTGTGGAGCAGTATGGCGGCGAGACTTTTGCCATCATTCGCCCAGAAGAGGACCGCAGCGGCAAACACTACGAGACGCGCGAAGGTCTCAACGGCGGCATGAAAGTGAACATCTGGGACCGCCGCGACCCGCAGGTGGAGGCCGACTATGTGTGGGTGAGCCTCAGCCTGCCTATGCCTCACCCGTTTCTGAACGGGAGCATACACGTTGTGGGACAGATGACACAGTGGCACCTCGACCAAAACAGCCGCATGGAATGGCAGCCGCAATACAAAGCCTACACCATACGCCTGCTGCTCAAGCAGGGCTACTATTCATATCAACTGCTCTTCCTCCCTGCAGGAGAGTCTGTCGGCATTACCGCCACGCTTGAAGGCGACCACATAGAGACTCCTAACGACTACACGCTAACCACATACTACCGAGGACCATCAGACCGATACGACCGTCTGCTTTCTGTGCGGAAGATTAGATAAAAATACCACATTTTTCAACCTCGTATGAAGAAAACAATCAGCATAATTCTTTTATTTCTTTTAGGCTTCGGCGTCATAGCGCAGCCTCTCACCGAGCGGCAGCGACTGCTCGGCACCGTAGCCTGCCTTGAGGCGCAGGGCGACCTCGACCGTCTGGCGGAAGCCATCAACCAGTCGCTCGACGGCGGCATAACCGTCAGCGAACTCAAAGAGTCTTTTTCGCATCTCTATGCCTACACCGGTTTTCCACGCTCGCTCAACGCTTTAGGCACGCTGGCTCGTGTACTGCACGAGCGCGACCTGTCGGGCATTGCCTATCCCGAAGGGCGCCCGTGGACACGTCCTGCCCAGTGGGGCGATGCCACACGCACCATGGCACTCGGCACCGACATCCAAACTCGACTGAATGGACAACCCTTCAACCTCACATTCTGCCCGCAGAGCGACTATTACCTCAAAGCGCACCTTTTCGGCGACATCTTTGCCAGCGACATCTTGTCGGCTGCCGACCGCGAGATATTAACCGTTGGCGCGCTAATGGGACAGCGTGGCACCGAGCCACAACTGCAATCGCACAAACGCGGTGCCGTTAACCTCGGCAATAGTGCCGACGCAGTGGCGGAACTGTGCCTCTATCTCATCGACAACGGCTACGCCATGCAAGGCTATGCCTCCGACGCCAACGCCGGCGATTGGGAGAAAGGCAAACCCAACAAGGAATATGCGCAGTATTTTACAGGACAAAGCCATACTGCGACAGTAAAACCCGCCAACCTGACGGAAAACGAGCAGTCGGTGCTACCCTTCACCAACGTCACCTTCGAGCCTCGATGCCGCAACAACTGGCACATTCACCACGGCGCACGCCAGATTCTCGTGTGCGTAAGTGGCCGCGGATGGTATCAGGAATGGGGAAAAGAACCCATAGAACTACATGCTGGCATGGTGATAGAAATACCCGAAGGCGTGAAACACTGGCATGGCGCACAGCGCGACAGTTGGTTCCAGCACCTAACAGCTCATATAGCCTCCGACAAACAGCAGAGCGTAGAATGGCTGGAGCCCGTTGACGATGGTTACTACAACAAACTACGTTAAAAAACTGTTTATTATTTTGATAAAAGGGTAACAGCGTTTTTTGTACCTTTGCAAACGATTGGACATGGTGCAAACCATGTCCACAATACTGTTATAATACTATAAACCAACATCATCAACAGTTTAATTATTAAAATGGCTTTTATTAAAACAGACAACATTAAGGGCGATATTTTTGGCGGCATTACCGCTGGTATCGTTGCTCTGCCTTTGGCACTTGCCTTCGGTATTCAGGCTTTCGGCGGCGTTGACCACCCTTCGGCTGCCGCTATTGGCGCCGTGGCGGGATTGGTGGGCGCCACAATGCTGGGTTTCTTTGCATCACTATTTGGCGGCACCCACAGCCAGATTAGCGGTCCTACGGGTCCTATGACGGTCATCACGGCATCGCTGATTAGCGGAGTGTGGGCATCGTCGCAGGGCAGCCTGTCGGCAGTGCTTATCAGCATGTCGATGGCGGGAGTATTCTGCGGACTGTTCCAGATACTGTTCGGCGTCATCAAGATTGGCAAATATGTGCGCTATATTCCCTACCCTGTGCTTTCGGGTTTCATGAGCGGTATCGGCGTCATCATCATCTTGCAGCAACTCTATCCTCTCATTGGGCAGAAATCGCCCGTGATGGTGGTCGACATGGTGATGCAACTGCCCGAGCGCTTGGCCAACGGACTGTCGTTCACAGCACTACTGCTCGGCCTCGGCACCATTGCCATCATCTATCTTTTCCCTCTGATAACCAAGAAGGTGCCCGCCACACTGGTGGCATTGATTGTAATGACCGTGGTGTCGCTGTTTCTCAACATGGACGAGCGACTGCTTATCGGCCGTATTCCTGCGGGACTGCCGGTGCCGTTTTTTGGCAAAGAGGACATCTCGCTTGAGGGTCTGAACTGGGGCAGTCTTATCATGGCAAGCATTGTACCGGGATTGACGCTGGCAGGATTGGGCAGCCTCGACACCCTGCTGACCTCGGTGGTAGCCGACAACATAACGAAGACGAAGCACAACAGCAACAAGGAACTTATAGGACAAGGCATTGGCAACGGCATCGCTGGTTTGTTCTGCGGCATTGCTGGTGCTGGTGCGACGATGCGTACGGTAGTGAACGTTAAGAGTGGTGGCCGCACTCAGATTAGCGGCATGGTGCATTCCATAATGCTGTTGGCCATAATGCTTGGATTAGGTTCACTAGTACAATATGTACCGCTGTCGGTGCTGGCAGGTATTCTGATAACCGTTGGCGTGGGCATCATCGACATAAAGGGATTCAAAGACCTCTTCAAGATACCGCGTGCCGACGCCGTGGTGCTGATGGTGGTATTCCTGATGACCGTATTTGTCGATTTGCTTACCGCCGTGGGCATCGGCATGGTGATAGCCTGCGTGCTGTTCATGAAGCGTGCCAGCGACCTTGTGGAGGGTGGATACAGCTCGTCGCCCATGACTCCTGCCGATGTGCGCAAAGGACTTCCAAGCCCGGGCGAGGCCAATTTCGACAAGAACTTGCCATGGCAAGATGAGGCCGGCATCAATGAAGAAATACTGTCGCACATCTATATACAGCGTCTGAACGGACCTATATTCTTCGGCACCATAACAAAGTTCCAAGACGTGATGCACGACGTGCCGGAGGACGCCAAGATTGTCATTATTCGTATGCGACTGGTGAGTTTCATGGACCAGAGCGGACTTTACGCTATGGAGACCGCCATCAAAGACCTCCAGGCACGCGGCATC
>ONLQ01000050.1 GCA_900318665.1 uncultured Bacteroidales bacterium
GATTGCCGACAAACTTGTGTATAAAGAGATACGCGAGGGCATGGGCGGCGAACTCTATATGCTGGTGTCGGGCGGCGCTACTATACAACCGCGACTGACGCGCTTCTTCTCGTGCGTGGGTCTCGACCTCTACGAGGGCTACGGCATTACGGAGTGCTCGCCACTGATTGCCGTCACCAACTCTAACAAGAAGGGCCGCAAGATTGGCTCGGTGGGATTCGCTATGCGCAAAATAGAGGTGCGCATCGACTCGGAGACTAACGAGATACAGTGCCGCGGCGGCAACGTGATGAAAGGCTACTTCAACGCTCCCGAACTGACGGCGCAGGCCATAGACGCCGACGGCTGGTTTCACACGGGCGATACGGGTTATTTCGACGCCGACGGCTACCTCTTCATCACCGGCCGCACAAAGAGTATGTTCAAGACTTCGATGGGCAAATTTATCAACCCCGAGGTGATTGAGGAGAAGATGAAACAGTCGCCGTTCATTCTCGATATGATGGTGGTGGGTGCCGACCAGAAATTTGCCGGCGCTATCATTGCTCCCGACTTCGACATGCTGAAGGACTGGTGCAAACGCCACGACGTGAATGCCACTACCCACGAGGAGATGATTGCCGACAAGCACGTCATTGCTCGCTACCAGAAGGTTGTAGATAAATACAATGCCGAATTGGGCGTTACGGAACAGGTGAAGAAGTTTGCTTTGGTTGCAGAGCAGTGGAGCGAGGCAAATAAGTTTCTTACGCCTACGCAGAAACTTATTCGCCGTAATGTTGCTGCGGCTTATAAGAATGAGATTGAGGCTTTGTTTAAATAGTTTTTCTACTATTTAAACAGTTTATTTTGATTATTTGGCGGGTTGCTTTTTGCTGCCCGCTTTTTTTTGTGTGTTCATTCTATCTTGTGTTCATTTTCTTTTGTCTTGAAACAAAAGAAAACGAAACAAAAGAAAAATTCAAGGCTGTGAGAAAAAAGCTAAAAAAATGACTGCGAAAGGCTAAAGTCCGCAAACTCGCACTTTTGCCATTTCCCCTTGCTTTTCTGTCTCTTCCCTTGCTTTTTTTCGTTATCCTTGCCTTTGTGCTTCGACCTGCTCAGACATACGGACTTTTTAACGCCTTCCACAGCCATTTTTCTTCACGCTTTTTACTCAAGGCCGACGGCTACGCAGGTTATCTAGCTGCAACATTTTGTGTTTGCGTGGATTTATTTGGTTTTATTTGTGTCGCGTGTCTTCGACACGCTTTTATTGTGGGTATGCTATTACCCCACACTCAAAACCTGTTTTCTTGTGTGGGGTTATTTACATTTCGCCTCTTCGAGGCTGCATGTGTTGCGTGTCTTCGACACGCTTTTATGGGTAGTTATGCTTTTTTGGGGGGAATGATTGGGGTGGTTTTGCTTTTTATGTGGGTATAGTAAAACCCCACACGAAAGACTTTCTTGTGTGGGGTTTTTATTTTGCCTCCTTGGCGCTTTTAGGTTGTTCCTTTGCGCTTTTGCTTGGGGGCTTTTGCCTTTTGGGCTTTTTATTTGCTGGCGCGGTCTATGTAGTTCATTATTATTTCTACTGCGTCGTCTTCGGTCAGGCCGTCCATGCGGAGGACTATGTCGTAGTTGCGGGAGTCGTAGCGGGTGGTCTTGGCATTTTTCTTGATGAAGTTCTCGCGGCCTTCGTCAACCTTCTCGATGGCGGCAATAGCATCCTTGCGAGAGAGGTTCTGACGACGCATGACGCGCTCGATACGGCTTTCCATGGATGCCTGGATGAAGATGCTCAAGTGGTTGGGGGTGTCTTTGAAGACGAGGAAGCCACTACGACCTGCCACAACGCAGGCCCCCTCTTTGGCGAGGTCGAAAAGGATTTCTTTCTCGGCCTTGACAACGTTCTCGTTGGTCATGAGGTTGTCCTGCTCGACGAGGTCGGTGAACTGATTGTCTTTGAAGAATTGGTCGATATTGTTCCACCAAGAGGCTTTCTGGGCTTTCATGTTCTCGATGCTGTCGGCAGTGGTGCCAAACTTTTTGGTGAGCCCCTCGATAACGGCTTTGTCGTAATACTTGACGTTGAGACGTTCGGCGAGTTTCCTACCTACGGAACGACCACCGGAACCCATTTCGCGGTTGATGGTAATAACAAATTTTTCGTTCTTGTTCATCTTGTGATGGTTTTTATTGTTAATATTTGCTTTGTATTGTCTGATTTGAAAGGCTTACTTGAGCGGGGAGATGGGCCAAATGAGATTGACGATTAGTATATTGGCCGCCAAGATGATGATGTTCATCCATAAGCCTATGCGGATGAAGTCGACGAAGCGGTAGCCGCCAGGGCCATAGACGAGCATGTGGGTTGGCGACCCAATGGGGGTGGCGAAACTGCACGACACCGCTATCATGAGCGCCACAAGGAATGGGAATGGGTCGCAGCCCAATGAGGTAGCAGCACTATAAACTATGGGGAAGAGCATGGCGCCTGCGGCGGTATTGCTTATGAACTCAGTAATAAAGGTGCCGACAAAGCATAGGGCTATCATTACAAGCAAGGGATGGGGGCCGCAGATGTTGAGTACGGAGGTAGCAAGAAGTTCGGCAAGGCCTGTCTTGGTGATGGCGGTGCCGAGCACCACGCTGCCTGCAAAGACCATAAGTATAGACCAGTCGATGCTCTTGATGGCCTGCGAGGGGGTGCAGCAGCGAAAGAGCACCATGGCCAACGCTGCAAGGAAGGCGCCCTGCAAGAGGGTCATGACGCCAAGGGCAGCGAACACCATAAGGCCTAACATGAGGAGGGCGGAGATGACAGTGCCGCTTCCGATGCTGAACGGGACTTTGTCGGTCTCGTCGAATGTCATGGCTTTTGCCAAGTCGGCACTGACCTCGGAGATATGGGGCGAACACTCGACCAGCACGGCGTCGCCAACATTGAAGACTACCTCGCTGGGAATCTGCTCGATGCGCTCGCCATGACGAGACACGGCGACCAGCGTTACATAATCGTGTCCTTTGACATTGGAGTCTTTCCAACAACGGCCAATCAGCGGGCTGCCAAAGGGGATGTGGGCGGTGCGCAACTTGCGGCCATGCTCGAGTTCGTTGAGCGAAAAGACGTGATGGTCGGCACTGGCGAGGCCGTGGGTGTAGCGCAGTTCTAATAGGTCGTCCACCTGTCCGACATAGACAAGGTGGTCGCCGCCCATGACGGGTTCGTCGTCGGGCACGGGCGAGCAGATTTCTTTGTCGAAACGCACCACTTCGAGCAACTGACCGCCATCGACCTGCTTGAGACCTGACTCGGCATAGGTCATGCCGACAGCCTTATTGTCGGACGGGACAAGCATCTCGACGGTGTAGTCGCCAGTGTTGGCAAAGTTATCGTCGGGAGTTTTGTGGTCGGGCAGCAGGCGGCGCAAGGCCAATATGCTCAACACACCTACGACAAGGCAGAAGAGGCCTGGCAGAGTGGTGGTGAAAATGTTCATTGCGTGACCCGTCTCCTCGGCATACATTCCGCTAATAATAAGGTTTGGCGGGGTGCCGATAAGGGTGCAGATGCCGCCAAGACCGGAGGCATAACTGAGCGGAATGAGCAGACGAGAGGGGGCGATGCCGAGTTTCTTGGACCACATCTTGACGACGTTGACGAAGAGGGCTACCACCGCGGTGTTGCTGAGTATGGAACTGAGGAATGCCACAGGCAGCATAAGGCGCACGACGGCTTTCTTCTCATTCTTGGGGGTGCCAAGAACGTACTTCGCCATCCAATGAAGCACGCCTGTTTGGATAAGGCCTGCAATGACGACAAAGAGGGCACCGATGGTGACGACGGAGGTGTTGCTGAAACCGGCCAGGGCCTCTTTGACATCGAGGACGCCTGTGAGATAAAGCACCGCAATGGCGCTAAGGAAGACAAATTCTGCGGGGATTTTGGTAAAAAGCATGATACCAAACATGGTCAAGACAACCATTATTGTAATCCACGCATAGATACTCAATCCTAAAATCAGCATCTTTTTGTTTTGTTTGCTCTGCACAACGTCGTTTGCAGGCTGTTGTGCATGAATGGGTTAGTGTGATTAGTTTGTTTTAGAAATGTTTGTGTTTCATTAAATAGGCCGCCTGCAACAAGCGGCGAACTGCTCTTTTTGCAAATTGCAAAGATACTTATTTTTTGGGGTTTGAGGGAAGTTAAAATGGAAGTTTTTTTTTATGGCGTCAATGAGGATGCAAAAGTATCTGCTCACAAATTCGTTTTCCTCAAAATTTACCATTCCCATATCATTTTCTACAATTCAAGAAAAAACGTATATTTGCACACTGATTGCAGAGAGCAAGTGCAATCAGCGAAAGCGCATTTTGCTAATCCTCAAACCAAAACTGGACATTTTGTATTTCTGGATGAATATGGCATTTTGATGCTTGTTTGACAATATTTGGATCATGCTATCCCGATATATGTCAAAGTGAAGTTATCAGAATCTTATCATCCAGAAAGGTAGTCCAGACCTCGGTTTGAGATAAGAAGAAAAAAACTGACGGCTTCACTTTCTTTTATCTCTTTTCGTCTTTTTTCGTCTTTCCAGCGCAACGAAACACGTTGAACCCGTCGCTTTTCTTCATTGTAAATGCATTATGAGGACTAAATCAAAACAAAATACAAATGCTTGAAGGAAACAAAAACATAGACATATTCTATCGTCCGATATGGACGGTGGGGCGTTACAATGCCGAGCATCGTGTCGCTATTGTTTACAACAATATCTCTGGATTCAGTCATTTCTTTGAGAGTTATTCTGCCGATGTTGTGGACTTGGTGCTACAGGCAGGCCGCAACGGGGCGGTGAGTCTGAAAAAGACGGCGGAAAAAACAGGCATTGACGAGGATTCCATTCGCTCATTTTTCGACAAGTTGCAAGATTTTGGACTGCTCGCCTCGTTTATTCCTACCGACGATGATATTGCGCAATATCGCAGGCGGTGTGCCGCTGCAAAAATCAACCAGCAGACACGCCCCATGCAGGTGCAGGAGAAACTGCCCATGTCGGTTACCAGTACCGAGATGTCATACTCCGATGTCGTGGGTGGCGACGGTGTGGTTACATCGGCAATGATAGAACTAACCTATAATTGCAGCGAGAAATGCGTGCATTGTTACAATTTCGGTGCCACTCGCAACGACAGTGAGCAGAGCCATCGTGCCGACCGTGAGGAATTGAACCTTGATGATTATCGTCGTATAATAGACCAACTATATGATGCCGGCGTGGTCAGGGTGTGCCTCAGTGGTGGCGACCCATTCTCAAAACCCGTTGCGTGGGAGGTGATAGACTATCTGTATCAGAAAGAGATTGCTATCGACATTTTCACCAACGGCCAGCGTGTCGTTGGCATGGAGGACAGGCTTGCTGCCTATTACCCTCATATAGTGGGCGTGAGCATCTATAGCGGTGTTGAAGAAGACCACGATGCCATAACGCGTGTCAAAGGGTCGTGGCAGAAATCAATGCAGTTTGTTCGTCGGATGTCGGAACTCTCGGTGCCGTTGGAATTGAAATGCTGCGTTATGCAGCCCAATCTGCATACCTATTATATGGTGAACGATATTGCTCGCCAATTGGGAGCGCAACCGCAGTTCGAGGTCTCAATTTCGGACAGCAACGATGGCGACAGATGCGCCCGCCAATTGCGGCTCAACGAAGAACAACTCAACGTGGTATTGCGCGACAGCAATATTCCGCTCTATGTGGGCAAAGAAGCGCCAAACTATGGCGGACAACCTAAGTTGATGGACCAGAATGCCTGTGGTGCGGGTAAGTCATCATTCTGTATAACACCTGACGGCAATGTACAGCCTTGTTGTGCTTTCCCAATGCCGTTTGGCAATCTGAAAAGTCAGTCGTTGCAAGAGATTCTGACAGATAATCCTTTACTGCAAAAATGGCAGAGCGACCGATTGGACAACTACGATGAATGCGGACAGCACGACTATTGCGACTATTGCAATCTCTGTGCTGGACATAACTACACCGAGCATGGCGACTATCACCAAGCATCGGAGAACTGCTGCTTTATGGCAAAGGTGCGCCACCGCATGGCACACCGCATGATGGAGGGTTACGACCCTCTAAATGGACAAGAATTTGCATCCGCACTACGCGCACTGCCGAAGGCCAAGGTGGTGCTACGGCGCATCTATGATACAAAGGGATAAATGGTGTCTCCCATTCAGTACACCTATAATCGTTAAATCCGTTTTCATTATGAAGATTGAACTTAACATCAGCCAGACCTCTCAGGACGTTTGCATGGGTAAATGCCCAGAGTGTCTGGAGTGGCAGTGTGGCATTAACTATCGTACAACATAATTGGCCACAGCGTCCCTAATCCCTACAGCGAGACGTCCGCTGTGGGGATTTATTAAAAAACAGAGTAATAATCAATATAAAACAAAAATGCAAAGGTTTATTGTAACTCAAATGTATGATGGTTCATTTATTGTAGAAAGATGGAATGATGTTACTGGAAGATACGAACCGATAGATAATCAGAGATATTCTAAATGGGAGGATGCGGAAAAAATTAGGATACGCTCTCAAGAAATGTATGATGAGGAAAATAACGAGCAGTAAGGCGAGTTTCCGTACAATAATAGATGCGAGGAATAACGTTAATTCATACCCGCTGGTAAAAGATAACGATGGAAAACAATTCCTCTATTGTGTTAGCCCACTGCATGGACGCAGTTATGTGGTGGGCAGGCATGATGATGGGCGATACATTGTCAGCAAGGGTAATGGTTTGAGTTATTCACAGCATGTATTTCTGCATACGCCCGAAATGCCTACCGATGTGTGGGGATTACTGCTGAAAGAGGACGCACTACGCGACTACCAATGCGGACTTGACATCCTGGCACTCGGCATCCGAACCAATCAGATGGAATGTGTGCTTGAATTGGATTTGCCACTACATATTGAGCAGACAGGCGTTGACCTGCGGCCGTGCCTGCTACAATACAGCGTGGAATGTCCATACCGCATCTGTGATGCGCCTTTCATGACGCACGAGCAGATTATGAGCGAGGTGGCGAAATGGCAGCGTTTCAATCCGCACGGATGGCGACAGAATCATCTTATCTCCGCCGAGATGCTGATTAGTAATCTTCGCACCATGCACGACCACGATGTCCTCCACAATGCCATCCACGAGCAGAACTACACTTGGGCCTTGGAACTCCTCGATTTCGAACTTGCGCGCACACCGCAGCACCCCTACACCAAAGCCGACTATGAGCGACACTATGGCACGCTCCGCAGTCGCGAGGTGATACAGACATACGTCATCATAAACTACATCGCAGCGGTGCTACAAGAACAGGTGGACTATGGCAGAATAGATAATCTATTTGCCGAATATGGTTTCGACATAGAGCAATTCAAACTTTCAGACCAATAAAATTATCTCGCCAACGCTTTGAATCAAAAGAATTTTAATGCTATCACATGCAGAAATCATGTCAAGGTGTATGGGAAATAGTTTATAACCATTATTCAATGAAAATATGAAACAAGAGAATCCTTCTGAACAGAAGAATCAAGCAAAAATGGCAAACGATGAGAACCAAGAGGTTTTGAAACTTGCGGAGCAAGGCGATGCCGAGGCGCAAAACAAGGTCGGTATGCTTTATCGAGACGCCGTCGGGGTTGAAAAAAATGATGCCGAGGCTGTAAAATGGTTTAGAAAATCTGCCGAGCAAGGTTTTGCTGACGCACTATGTAACCTTGCCAATATGTATTATTATGGAATGGGGGTCGAGCAGGATTATAAAAAGGCTTTTGAATTAACCTTCGAGGCAGCAAAACAAGGCTATGCAAGAGCACTCAATAATCTGGGTGTTATGTATGAAAATGGCAATGGTGTTGGCAAAAATATTGGCAAAGCGGTTGAATGGTTCTGCAAGGCAATTGATAAATATAGCGAGGCAGCATTGCAGGGGGATATGAATGCCAAAGGAGCAATTTTTGACATTCTCAAAAAACATTCTAAACTTCCTCAATCTGAAAAGATTGAGTTGTATTTTCATGCAGCAGAGCAGTATTTTTTCAATGTTGATAAACGGGAATGGATATATACATATAACTACAGCAGATATGAAGAAGAGGACTACAACATGATGAATGACTTTGAGGTTTTTGGCGATTCAATGGATGATTTTGATGAACAACCGAATGCAGATGAAGATACCGATTGGACATCAGATGACAATGCCGAGCCAGAAACTCAATCATATAGTCAGCCAAAGATGGTGCTTAAGACATATGAAGAATCATATTATTTTGACTCCTTTTTAAACAATTTTTTAGAGTCTATCAGTGAATATAACAATAATTCGGTCTGGCTCATTCGTAAGTCGGCAGAACTTGGATTTTCGTCTGCGCAGTTCAAACTTGGCTATTTGTACGAGAAGGGAATAAATACTAAACAGGATTATGCACAGGCAGTGGAGTGGTATCAAAAGGCGATAGCACAAAAATATCATGAATATCATGCTGCAGAATACCGACTTGGGATGATGTATGAAGCAGGGGTTGGGGTGAAACAAGATTATGCTAAGGCCTTTGAATTGTATTGTAAGGCAGAAAGAAATAGTTATAGTGCTGGTATAGACAAAAAGGACCTTAATTACAGACTTGGATTGATGTATGAGAAAGGCAGGGGTACAAAAAGGAATCTGGACAAAGCAGTGGAATGTTATCGTCAGATTGGGAGCAACAGAGCGGATTATGCGTCAGTCCTTAATACCATTTTTACGATAGGTCCGATTGCGACTGTTACCATTTTGTTTTTTGTTATTGCTGGGCTATTGTCCAGATTATTTGGTGGGTAAGCGATGGTTTTCAACCTTTTGTTAATATCTACAAGAGAATATGTTATTAATCAACAAAATAAAAAAAACAATTTTAAAGTTATGAATAATAAAAGCAGAATCACGGCGGCATTGCTTGCCTTTTTCCTTGGCACTTTTGGTGCGCAGTATTTTTATATGAACAATTATGTCAGGGGTATTGTCCGTTTAATTTTTAGTTTTACCGGAGTCTCGGGGATTCTTGGAGTAGCGGAGGGTATCAAATGGTTCTTTGAGAGCGACGAGGAGTTTGCTCAACACTGGACAAAATCTGAATAGAGGCATTGGATGTAAAAGTAGCAGGTTGCCTCATCGTGTCAAACCGCATGATGCAGCCTGTCTTTTTTGTATATTGCAAAAACGAAATCTAAACATTATGAGAAAACTTATGACGCTGACGATAGCGATGCTCCTCACCGCAGCGACGCAGGGGCAGGTGGTAGACAGCAGACATATCAGCATGCCCGCCTCCGGACTACCGTCGGTGGTGACAGTACTGTCCTACTGCGCGCACGGGTATGACGAGACGGTCACCTTTGTGCCAGCGGGATTCCTTGGTATGATGGTGTTCTTTTCCGTCAGCGACGAGAGCGTAAGGCTGTCAAAGGGAAAGCTGGTAGGTGACGAGAACCTCAAGGCGGAAGGCGGCAACGTCAACGGACATACCAACATCTACTGGCTGCAATGCCCGCCGTTTCCTGACGTGAGGAACACATACGGCGTCGTGGTTACAATGCACGACAACGACGGCTACGCGGGACAGATAGTGGTGGAGATAGACGTTTACCCCGAGTGAATGACGGAGGACAACTCCACGCAACACGGGTCGCTCAGCAGCGGCCACACGAGGGACTACATATACCCGAGTCCCATCTTTGGCCCTAACGTCATACGGCATAGTTTCGGCGGAGACCTCTATATCGCAGGCGAGTACATCCCCGAAAAGTTAAGAGGCACCAAGAAACGCGAGGACCGCCCTCCTTACGAGTACGCCAACCTGCGCAAGCTTCCCAGGGAGTTTCCCAAGGAGGAAGGCGAAAGAAAAAAACAATATCTTCGCGAACATGGATATAAAGATTAGAATATAGGCGGACGAACCTTCGACTAAATATGTATTGGCGAAAACTTACCGATAGACAAAATTTCCTCCTGTATATCAACCACATAGATATCGATAACCATCGTAAGCACTTACCGATAACGGTAAATTTATAATTTATACAAAGCGATAGATACCTGTAAAGATTCATTGACGAACACGGTTCAAACTATAAAACGCCAAAGTATTCGTGCATTAAAAGGAAGTGCAGTTTCTCATCAAAACTGCACTTCCTTTTTATACATATCAAAACATTACGCTTTACGCTAATTGGTTTAGTGCCGCTTATTGGGCATCATTATTATTTCTTTAATACAGATTATTATAAACAAGCACTTCTAATCGTTTTGTTTTTTACCGAATTTTCACTAATTGCTCTTTGTAGGTCTCTTTTTGACCCCAAGGCAAAGTATATTGTCTTTCCCAGAACATCATGCTTGCTATTTTTGAAATAGACACCTTATATGTCCATGACCATTGAATAGCCTTTATCTGCTGCAAAATGAAAACCTCGCATTCTTTCATCTTGATTTCCAGGCTATCCTTTTTTCTTTCAAGAGCCGACTTGGGCAGACTGCTCAAATCGAGGTCGAAGGAGGTGATATTCACCGTCTCGGGGCGAATGGAGTGGAGCCGCTTGCACTCGTCGGCGAAACGGACGGCATACTCCTCGAAGCGCTCGGGATGCTCGCTCAAGGCGCGGGCATAGGACTTCTTGCCTATGATGCGATGGAACTGTATGCCGAGCAGGCCGTCCTCGGTGCGCACCAACTCGCCAGGGGCAGGACACGACACGCCGAGGCGGAACACCTTGCAGGCTCGGTCGTACTCGTCGAGGCCCAACTGTTCGCGCTCGCGGGAGTAGAGTTTTAGAAGTATGTTGGGGTTGCTACGGCTGATATAACTCTCGCCAAGGACGCCAGCACCCGATGGCTCGTAGTCTTTTAGGGAGATTGTTTTCATCGTATATGTTCTTTGTGTCGCTTTCGGAGAGAGATTATTTGTTAATTAGACAGCGTCCGGTCATTTCCTGTGGCTGCTGGAGTCCCATGATGTGGAGGATAGAGGGCGCGACGTCGGCCAGGGTCCCATTCTGCACGCTAACGCTTCTGTTCGCTGTCACATAGATGAAAGGAACGGGGTTGGTGGAATGGGTGGTGTTGGGCGAGCCGTCGGCGTTGATGGCGTGGTCGGCGTTGCCGTGGTCAGCGGTGATAATGATGTCGTAGCCCAGGGCTTTGGCGGTCTCGACCACTTGGCTGAGGCACTGGTCTATGACCTTCACCGCCGACTCGATGGCGGTATAGACACCCGTATGGCCCACCAT
>ONLQ01000049.1 GCA_900318665.1 uncultured Bacteroidales bacterium
AAACGTAGAAAACACAGAAAATGCCGCCGTCGTGGAGACTGCGGAAAATGTCGAGGCAATGCCAGCCGAAGAACCGAAGGCTGATTGTAAGGAAGAGGCAGCGCTGCCAGAGGCTGAAAATCAACAGCCTGCAGCCGAGCAGAATGAAGCAGAAGCCGAGACCCAGCCGACAGAACCCGAAGCACAGACCGAAGCCGTAAAGCCAGAGGCTCAGCAGCCTGTGGCCGAGAAAGCCGCCGAGGCTGAACCCGAAGTGGATTACAGTGGTATGTCGCGTGAGGAACTTGTCGAAGCGTTTCAGACATTGTTGGAGGGTGATATTCAGTCCATCTCTCATCGTGTGGCGGCATTACGCCAGCGTTTCTTCGACCTCACCAAGCAGGTGGAGAAAGAGACCTACGACAAGTTTATTGCCGAAGGTGGCGTAAAAGAGGAATACCAGCCCGTGGCTGACGAACTGACCGAGAAATTCCGCGAATTGCAGGAGCAGTACAAGGTGCGTCGCCATCAGTATAAAGAGGCCGTAGAACAGCAGAAACAGCATAATCTTGAGGCCAAGCAGCAAACCCTTGACGAGCTGCGCGAGCTTATTGACAGCAACGAGGAAACCCTCAAGCAACTATACGACCGTTTCAACACCATTCAGGAAAAATGGAAGACCATCGGCGATGTGCCGCGCGAATACCTCAACGACCTGTGGCAGAACTATCACTTGCTGGTGGAAAAGTTCTTCAACAAGGTGAATATCAACAAGGAACTTCGCCAACTCGACCTCAAACGCAATCTTGAGGAGAAGGTGCAACTGTGCGAAAAAGCCGAAGAACTGATTGTTGAGGAGTCGGTGACCAAGGCCTTCAAAGAACTCAACGCCCTGCGCGACCGCTGGCGTGAGATTGGTCCTGTGCCTACGGAGCAGAACGACGAGATATGGCAGCGTTTCTGCAATGCCGCCAACCAGATTGACGAGCGTCGCAAGGAATACTATGAGCGTCGCAAAGAGGAGATGGACAAGAACCTGCTTGCCAAGCAGGCATTGGTGGACAAGGCTCGCGAACTGACCGAGAACGAACCTCAAACTGCCACGAAGTGGGGTGAGGTCTCGAACGAACTCGATGAATTGCTGAAACTCTGGAAGAGCATAGGCCCCGTGCCTCGCGAGGCTAACGAGGAGATTTGGGGCCAGTTCAAGGGCATGATAGACCGTTTCTATGCCTCCAAGAAGACCCATTTCAGCGCGTTGCGCGACGAGCAGACCGAGAACTACAACCGCAAGATAGACCTCTGCCTCAGAGCCGAGGCCATTGCCAAGCGCGACGACTGGAAGCGCGCCACCGAGGAACTGCTGCAACTGCAGGCCGAGTGGAAAGAGATAGGCCCCGTGAGCCGCAAACTGAGCGACAAGGTGTGGCAGCGTTTCCGTGGCGCCTGCGACGAGTTCTTTGCACGCAAAGGCGAGCATTTCAAGAACCTGCGCGGCTCCGAGAACGAGAACCTCGCCAAGAAAGAGGCTATCATCGAGCAACTCAAGGCTTATGAGTTTGGCGACGACAAGGAAGAAAACCTTGGCGTTATCAAGGACTTCCAGCGCCAGTGGATGGAGATAGGCCACGTGCCTATGTCGGAGAAAGACCGTATACAGAAAGAGTTCCGCGACACCATCAACGCTCATTTCGAGAAGTTGAAAATCAGTGCGCGCGAGGCTGCCGAGAGTGCCTACCGCGAGCGTGTGCAGGCTGGCAGCGGCGACCGACGTTTTGTGAGCAGCGAGCGCCAGACACTGATGGAGAAAATAGAAAAACTAACCAACTCCATAAAACTGTGGGATAACAACCTCGGTTTCCTGTCCAACAGTCGTTCCGCCGACCTTCTTAAACAAGAGTTTGAGAAGAAAATACAGAACACCCGTCAGCAGATAGCCTTGCTTGAGGCAAAACTGAAAATTCTGGACCAGAGCGAGAACGAAAAAGAGCAGAATTAGTCGATGAATTGTCGTGATAGACATACGCTGCTGGCATGGCGATGGCTCGTGTCGCTGTGTGTTGTTGGCATGTTTCTTGCATCATCGTGTGGTGGCTCGAGGAGTGGCGATGTGCGCATAAGCCGTTTTGAGCGTGTGCTTTTCGACACGCCCGATGCTGTGCTTGTTGATTCGCTTGCCCGTTTCAAGAAGGAACATCCTACGCCGTTGATGCGTATCTATCCCAACGATGAAGTGTATATGGGCTATGTGTTCGACTTTCGAGCCGACAGCGTGGTCCGTATGATTGACGACACGGTGCGTAACCGTTTGGGCGACCTCTCGTGGCTTGAACACGATTTGTCGAAAGCCTTGCGCCGTGCGTCAAAGATGGACAGTGCCATTGTCTATTCCGACATAATAACCTATATAGGTGGCGCGGGTTATGCCTCGCGCGTGGCTGCCGACCGCTACAGTCACAGCCTAACTATCTCCATCGACGAATATGTGGCTCCGCAGATGGCACGCTATGGCTATTTTGGCGAGCCGATGTACATCGTGCGTCTTTGCTATCCAGAGTATATCGTGGCCGACTGCATGGCCGAGATTGCCCGCCAGCATATTGCGCTGCCGCAGGGCGAGATGACCATGCTCGACTATATGGTTGCCGAGGGAAAGGTGCAGTATTTTCTTCACGAGGTATTGCCCAATGTCCACGACACCATTCTGTTGCGATACACTCCGCAACAACTTGACTGGATGGAGGACAACGAGGCTAATGTGTGGGGTTATTTCGTGCAGCAGAAACTGCTCTATGAACACGACTATTCGCGTCTGCGCAATTTCATAGAGGATGCGCCCAAGACCAACGCCTTTCAAGAGTCGGCACCGCGCACCGCTGGATATATCGGTTGGCGCATCGTGAGTCGTTATGCTAAAAACAAACACCTATCGCTTCACGAACTGATGGAGGACACCGACGCTCAAAACATGCTTTACGAATCGGGCTATCGCCCATGAGATTCATAACATTTCGCTATGAAGCAAGGCAAAAACATTTATCTATATCTATTCTGCAAGGTCCTTATTGCCGTGGGGCTGTTGCTATTGTCCCAACTATCTTTCTATCTATTCAACACTCGTCTGTTTCATTTCGTCGGTTTTGCCGAGGTGAGAGGCGTGCTGTGGGGCAATGTGCGTTTCGCTTTCTCCACGGTATGTACTTTCCTGCTTCCCTATCTTGTTCTCAACCTGATGCCTTTCCGCTATCGCTGGAAGAAGGTCTATCGCTTTTTCTGCGAGACGTTGCTATACTATGTTCCGGTAATAGCAATTTTGGCAGTCAACACCATCGACCTCATTTATTTTCAGTTCACATATAGGCGCATGAGTGCCGATATGTTTGGTTATATGGACGTTGGAGGCGACATGGGCAGTCTTGTTCCGTTGTTCCTGCGCGACTATTGGTATGGCGTAGTGCTGTTCATTTTCTTTATGTTCTTGCTCTACAAGGCATGTGTGAAATTGCACTTGTCTGAAAGAAAGCATTTTGAACATGTGTTATCCCGCGACACCATACGCATGATTGTAGGTTTGGCTCTCGTGGTGTGGCTCGCACGCGGAGGCATACAGCCGCAGTGGCTGCCGCTATCCTCGGCCGCACGCTATTGCCAGTTGAAAAACAGCGCATTGGTAACAAATAGCGCATATAGCATTCTTCGGACAGTGGGCGACGACAGTCTGCCAGAAGTCAGAGTCACCGTGCGCAATCCAGAGCAGTATATAACCACCCAGCATACTGCCGCTTATGCCGAGCCAACGGACAGTCTGATGCCTAAAAACGTGGTTATCATCGTTCTCGAAAGTTTCTCGCAGGAGTATATGGGCTGCTACAATTACGGCGCTATGCAGTCATGTACGCCTTTCCTCGACTCTTTGTCGCATCATGCCATGTTGTATGATGGTCGTTCCAACGGCAAGAAAAGCATAGAAGGATTACCGTCTATTCTCGCATCGCTGCCCACGATGAAAGAAACGCCTATAACGCTTAGTCGCTGGTGTCCCGACTCCATTTTCTCTATGGCTCGACTTTTGGGACGTCACGGCTACACCTCTGCGTTCTTCCACAACGGCTACAACGGCGTGCTCGGTTTCGACGAGATGTGTCGCCGTATGGGTTTCGAGCATTATTTCGGCATGAATGAGTTTTCTGCTGCGGCAGAACGTGATGACGAGGATTATGATGGTGCATGGGGCGTTTATGATATGCCGTTTTTGCAGTTTATGGGTCAGCAGATGGACTCTCTTGCCGAGCCATTCCTTGCAGTGGAGTTTACCGCTAGTTCGCATCATCCCTACAAATTGCCGCAGAAATACGAAGAACTTTTCCAACGTTCGGGACATCCGCTGCTACATACTGTGATGTACACCGACTATGCGCTACGCTGTTTCTTCGACAGCGTGTCGCGTCAGCCGTGGTATAACAACACCCTTTTTGTCATAACAGCCGACCATCCAGGCCAGGGACTGAGTCGTGGATATAACGACTACGACGGTTGGTATAGCATTCCCATGATGTTCTATATGCCGTCGGACAGCAACTATTTCGGCCAAAGCACCCGCATCATGCAGCAGTTAGACATTATGCCAACGCTGGCCGATATGCTCCATCTGCCCGATAGTTTCCCCTGTATGGGTGTCAGCGCCGTGCAGTCGCCCGACGATGGATTTCAGGTTGCTTACGGCAACGGATTCTATTTCTATCTTTCCAACAATGCCGCCAATCCGTCGTGCCATCGTGTTGCTGCTATCGAAGGACCCTATCAGGAGGGGTATGACGATAACATCAAGCCTCTCAAGGCCTTCGTTCAACTCTATTCCAGTATTTTGAAAACCAATAGTCAGAAACGATGAAGAAGACAATGACTGTGGTCGTTAATCCCGTATCGGGTGTTGGCCGACAGAAAAAGATTGAAAAACTCCTGCGCGACAATCTGAATCTCGATATGTTCGACTACGATGTCGTATATACGGAGCATATACATCATGGTACCGATTTGGCGCGTGCTGCTGCCGATAGAGGTCGCGATGTTGTGGTTGCTGTTGGCGGCGATGGCTCTGTCAACGATGTCATTGCAGGCCTCAAAGATAGTCCTTCTCGTCTTGGCATCATTCCATGTGGCAGTGGCAATGGCTTGGCACGCTGTCTTGGATTGCCGCTTACGCCTGCATTTGCCATCCGTGTGCTTAATCAGTACAAGGAAGATTGCATCGACACCATAGTCCTCAACGATAAATACATTATTGCCAGTATTGCCGGTGTCGGTTTTGATGCCTATGTAGCACGTCTTATGCGCTCGGCCAAGACTCGCGGACTGCCTGCCTATATGAACCTTATGCTGCGCGAATATGCCACCTATGAGTGCAAGGATTATAAGTTCTATCTCGATGGCAACGAGGTGCCACACGAGCGTAGCGCATGGTTTATCTCTATTGCTAACTCCAATCAGTTTGGCTATGCTGCCGCCATTGCTCCACAGGCCAAACTCGACGATGGCCTTATCGACGTGAGCGTTGTTGACAAGGTGCCGCTTGAGCATATACCAGTTTCGGTGCCGTTGCTCTATGCCAACCACATAGAGTTGAGCCAGCATGTCGAGATTTTCAAGGCTCACGAGGTCTTGCTGACGGGCAATGTCGATAAGTGGGTGAACATCGATGGCGAGGGCGAGAATGTGGGCAAAGAACTGCATTTCGTTAACCATCATCATTCGCTCAACATTCTTGGTCGCGACAAGGCGGTACCGCTCATCATTCGCAAAGAGAAAATGCCGGAGTTGGCGCAAAAGATTATAAGCAAAATAGAAAGCCGTCGATGAGTAAGAAGAAAAACGTTGTTGGCGTGGTCTATTCCACCAACCCCGACTTTCAGTATGTCTATGACGAAGAGCCAGAGGCAGAGACACTGCCTCCCGCTCAACAGAAATTGCGCATATGGCTCGACCGTCATGCCCGAGGTGGAAAACAGGTGACGCTCGTGACTGGATTTGTGGGCAAAGATGATGACCTCCAGGAACTTGGCAAAACCCTTAAAACCGCATGTGGCGTAGGCGGAAGTGTCAAGGATGGCGAAATCATAATACAAGGCGACCATAGGGAGAAAATCCTCCAGCGCCTACAGCAGTTGGGCTATCCCGCCAAAATCATTTAGCAATAGACATGAGAATATTATAGACCGTCACCTTGTAAGGCGACGGTCTTTTTTTATGGTTTTCAACCAAAAACAAATATTTATCAACATGCTATCCGCATGTTGTTTTTTTACTTACTTTTGCATGAGAAGTGAAGAGAATGAAAATGTCGTTACCGTTTGACAATCAGCAACTCATTACCCTTAGGGATTGGGTGGGCGAAGCCTCTCGTATTGTAGTGGTGGCTCATCGCAATGCCGACGGCGATGCTATGGGCTCTGCTTTAGGTATGATGCACGTGCTGCGCGCATTGGGAAAGGATGTCGTAGTGGTGCTGCCCAATGGCTGTCCCGATACATTTGCGTGGATGCCAGGCGGAAACGATATTTTGAGCGGTGAGAAGTCTTATGATGCCTGTTGTGCTGCTTTTGTGGCTGCCGACCTTATTGTCGCTACCGACTTCAACCAGTGCTATCGTGTGGCGATGCTCGAAAAACCGTTGAGAGACGCCCGTTGCCGCAAGGTGCTGATAGACCATCACGAGGGTCCCGACCGCGATGCGTTTGACATCGTGTTTTCTGAGCCGCCTATGTCGAGTGCCAGCGAGTTGTGCTATTGGGTGGTGTCGGCAGTGTGGGGCAGCGATTCTGTCACTCACGATGCGGCAGAGTGTTTCTATACGGGCATACGCACCGATACCGGTGGCATGAATTTCAGTTGCTCCCATCCGTCGCTCTATGAGGCCGTTGCCGACCTCGTGGCAAAGGACATTGACCCCGACAGGTTAAACCACCTCATTTTCGATAACTTCTCGCTGCAGCGTCTGCAGTTCTATGCTTTTGCCATCAGCAATCGTCTTCGTGTTTTTCCAGAGCATAAACTTGCTTATTTCTATATTTCCATTGCCGACCAGAAACGTTTTGGCATCAGCAGTGCCGAAATGGAGGGGCTGGTGAACTATACGCTCAAAATGAACGATATAGAGATTGGTCTGTTGATTCGCGAGGAATATACGCGCATCAAAATATCGTTCCGGGCCAAGTTTGATTACAACGTCGAGCGTATCGCTCGCGAGCATTTTGGCGGGGGCGGACATATTAAGGCCGCAGGTGCTGACTGCACCGGCATGAAGTTAGAAGAGGTGATAGATAAAATAGAGGATATATTTCATCTTAAAGACCAATGATACGCCGTAGCCACATATTGACACTCATGTTGTTGCCATTGCTGGCGGCGTTGGCTGTTGCCGCTTGTGGCGAGCCTCCTATCATTGAGCCCGACCAGCAAGGCCCCGACTACAAACAGAATGTCATTCAGGCCAACCGTTATCTGTCGGAGCGCGAGGAGACTAATATCAAAAGTTATATAGAGCGTCGTGGCTGGACGGTGAGAGAATTGCCGTGTGGCGCACGTCTATTTGAAATAGAGAAGGGGAGTGGCTCGTTGTTGCAAAACGACGACAGCGTGAGAGTTACATATAGTGTTGAGGCTCTTGATGGCATAGTGATTTATAGCGGAAGGACCGAGACGTTTATGGTAGGCCGTCTGCAGCCCAACGAAGGTGTTGATGCCGCTTTGCAAGTGTTGCGACATGGCAGTCGTGCCAGTATCGTTCTGCCTTCTTCAACGGCGTTTGGCGTGGTTGGCGACCACGACCGTATTCCTCCGCGCACTCCGGTGGTCTATAACATTAGCGTGGAATAGTGTGAGCCGATTTATAATTCAGTCGAAAAGAACAAAAAACATAATAAAAACAATGAAAAACAACACATTTAAGTATTTAACAATGCTTGTGGCGGGCATACTGTTGCTTGCCTCGTGCAACAAGTCTGACATCCCTGGCTACAAGAAAACCAAGAGCGGACTGCATTATAAAATTGAAAAAGTCAACAAGAGTGGCGAGAAATTTGCCGTTGGCGACATCGTTATTGGCGAACTGACGTTCCGTATGGACGACAAGGTCATCAGTTCCAATGTTGGAGACCCACGCCGTCTCAAACAAATTACTGAGACCGAGTATCACAATGGCATTATCGACGAGGGTCTGCTTATGCTCCACGTCGGTGATAAAGCATCTTTCGCTGTCTTTGCCGACACGCTTTTCAGATATTTCACCCCGAGACAGATGCCCGAAGGCTATGTCAATGGCAAAGGTCAGGTGATTTATTACGACATCGTGGTCATCGACCGTGTGTCGGCTGAAGAAGTCGAGCAGGAACGTAGCAATTTCTACAGCGAGATGCAGCGCTACGAGGCCGAGGAACCTGCCGCTATTCAGAAGTTCTTGAAAGAGAATAATATCAATGTGGCTCCTACTGCTAATGGTGTTTATGTCGTTGTCCGCAAGCAAGGCCGTGGCAATACCATCAGCATGGGTAAGACTGTATCCGTGAACTATACTGGCCGCTTGGTCGATGGCACTGTGTTCGACAGCAGTGTGGAAAGCATTGCCAAAGAGGCTGGCTTGCAGCGCTCCGAATTCAAGCCTATGCAGTACGTTGTCGGCAAAACCCGTCTTATTGAGGGTTGGAACGAAGGCCTCAACGGCCTGGCCGAAGGTACTGAGGTCACGCTGGTCATCCCTTCCAAGATGGCTTATGGCGCCAACAGCAAGGAAGACGTCATTCACCCCTATTCGCCGCTGGTGTTCGATGTCCAGATTCTCTCTGTGAATTAATCTTTTTTCAACCACAATACCTAACATTTTATGCTTAATATCGTTCTATTTGGCGCCCCCGGCGCTGGCAAAGGCACTCAGAGCGACCTGCTCGTGGCCAAATACAACCTCAACCATATCTCCACTGGCGACTTGCTGCGCAAGGAAATTGCCGACCAGACTGAACTCGGCAAGCGTATCAAGAGCATCATGGATAGCGGCAGCCTCGTAAGCGACGACATCGTTGTCGAAATGATAGACAAGGCTATTGCTTCCGACAAGCAGGGCATTCTTTTCGACGGTTTCCCACGCAACGTTGCTCAGGCTGAAACCCTTGACAAACTGATGGCAAAGCATGGCCGCAGACTCACTTGCATGGTGAGCCTCGACGTGCCGCGCGAAGAACTCATACGTCGTATGCTGGAGCGCGCTAAGATTAGCGGCCGCAGCGACGACAACGAGGAGACCATCAAGAATCGTCTGAAAGAATACGAGAACAAGACCCTCCCGGTGGCAGCCTATTATGAGGCTCAGGGCAAGCACATCAAAATCAACGGCGAAGGCAAAATCGAGGACATCTCGGCCAACATCGTCGCCGCTATAGAGAAACTATAATAACAATCAGTCTCTACGGCCCATAGCCTGCCTTCGGGCAGGTTATGGGCTTTTTTATCACCTATGAATAGCAACTTTGTTGATTACGTCAAGATATTTGTCCGTTCGGGCAAAGGCGGTGCCGGCTCGGCACATCTCTTGCGCGTCAAATACAACGCCAAGGCAGGCCCCGACGGCGGCGACGGCGGTCGTGGCGGACACGTGGTGCTGCGTGGCAACAGCCAGCGATGGACGCTGCTGCACCTCAAATACACTAAGCACGTCTTTGCCGAGAATGGCGAGAACGGCGGCGAAAACCTCTGCACAGGCCATCAGGGTGCCGACCAGATAATCGATGTGCCATTGGGGTGCGTGTGTCGCGATGCCGAGACTGGCGAGGTGCTGGGCGAGGTGACCGAGAACGGGCAGTCGGTAATCATTGCCAAAGGCGGTCGTGGCGGTTTGGGCAACGACCATTTCAAGTCGGCCACCAATCAGACTCCGCGCTATGCGCAGCCTGGCGAGCCTGCCGAGGAACGATGGGTGATAATAGAGTTGAAAATGCTGGCCGACGTTGGTCTGGTAGGTTTCCCCAATGCTGGTAAATCAACATTGTTGAGTGTCGTGTCGGCGGCACGTCCTCAGATTGCCGACTATCCGTTTACCACGATAGTCCCCAATTTGGGCATTGTCAAATATCACGATGACCAGTCGTTCTGCATTGCCGACATTCCCGGTATCATTGAGGGGGCCAGTGAGGGCAAGGGCTTGGGACTGCGTTTCCTGCGCCATATTGAACGCAACTCGGTGCTGTTGTTTATGGTGAGTTGCGAGCAACTCGACATCGCACGCGAATACAACGTTTTGCTCGAAGAGTTGCGACGCTACAATCCGGAACTTATGGACAAGCAGCGGCTTTTGGCTGTAACCAAGTGCGATATGCTCGATGACACTATGCAGCAGCAACTGCGTCAGCACCTGCCGAAGGGCGTGGAGACTATTTTCATAAGCGCCGTGACGGGCTTGAATATGCAGCAGTTGAAAGACCGCTTGTTCCAGATGATTAATAGTTGACGCCAACAGAAACGTGCTGTTTTTGCGCTGGCTAAATAGTAATAGTTTGATTCATCGGTAATACGACTACAACAAACCATGTTAGAAACACTCAATAATCTTGACACACGGGTATTCCTCTGGATAAACCACCATCATTGCGTGGTTGCCGACTGGGTGCTGTGGGTGTCGTCGCAGGCTTGGTCGTGGGCAGTGGTATTGCTGGCGTTTTTCTGCCTTGTTACACTGCGGCGCGAACCTCGCAATTGGTGGCTAGTCGTGCTTGGCGTCGCTCTTTGTTTTTTATTCAGCGACCGTGTTTCGGTGCTTTGTTTCAAGGAAGTGGTGTGCCGTCTGCGTCCTTGCCATGTGTTGGACGATGTGCGAATGTTTCGCACCCATTGCGGCGGTCAGTATGGTTTTGTGTCGTCCCATGCCGCCAACGTCTTTGCGTTGGCAATGTTTCTCTCGTTGCGCTATGGTGGCAGAAAAAAACAAGTCGATGGCGTAGTCGCGGAAAGTAATATGGCAAAACAGCGTGTCTGGATAGTCCCGGCACTGGCGTTCCTATGGGCTTTCGTTGTCATCTACAGCCGCCCCTATCTTGGCAAACATTATCCGGGCGATTGTATCTGTGGCGCAATAGTAGGTGTTGCTCTGGGTGCGTTGGTGTTCTTTTTGCTGGAGCGTATTCCGTTCACTCGCTCCTCTCGACCTAAAAAACAGAAAGATGAAAAGCCTGAAGAAAAAACTGCGTAAGCGCAAAGTGCCTGTCGAGATTATTGCCGCGCGCATTGCCAATAGAGAAATGGAACGCGAAACGCTTGGCGATGGCTTTCATGCAAAGGTGAAGGCTGTGCGCAACAAGAAACGCTACACGCGCAATGCAAAACACAAAGGCGGAGCAGAAGAGTAAAAAAAGCCGACGGAGGTGGCAAAACTTTGCCATCTCCGTCGGCTCAACACCCAAATAATGTTTTTCTACAGACAGACGCAACCTATGGCTGCGTTATTTTCGACATTGCCCTAAAAAATAGATTTTTTTGCCTACGATAAAAAAATAATTGGTATGCTGTACGTTATCTTTTATTTTTTTTCTGTATTTTTGTAAAAATTTTGTATTGATGGAAAATGAGATGATTGAGGTTAATGCCTCAAAATCAGAAGATAATATAGTTGAGTTGTGTGAT
>ONLQ01000047.1:0-14096 GCA_900318665.1 uncultured Bacteroidales bacterium
ATTTCATGGTTACCACGGTTATGCCGTCTCCGCCGAGTTCGAGTCGCTCGGAGCGGAAACCCTGCACGTCGCGGTTGGCTTGCAGCCATTTGCGAATGAGTTGCTTCAGTATGCCGAAGCCTTTGCCGTGGAGTATGCGCAGTTCCTTCTCGCCGAGCAGTTGTGCATCATCGATGAAGTGCTGCAGCATGGAGAGAGCGTCGTCGGCACGTTGGCCACGCAGGTCGAGCGTGGGGTTGAAGTGCTTGCGTTTCTCGTTGATGTCGTTGTAGATGGACTGGAAGCGTGAGGCGGTGCTGCGCTGCGACTTGTCGGTGGGTATGTTTTTCTTGGCGGTGCCGGTAAGGCGGTCGAGCGCAATGGTCATGCGCAGGCTGTTGCTCCCCACTACGGCTTTCTTGCCCTTGATTTCTACCACCTCGCCAAAGGTGTCCTGCCCGTCGATACGGACTATGGTGCCAATGGCGATGGGGACCTCGCGGTCGTCTTCCTCTGGAGTGCTGGTGCGCTGCGGTGCGGCCTTGGCTGTGCGTTGGCGGACGGCCTCTATCTTCTTTTCGTCTTCGGCGGCCGACTGCTTTATCTGCTCGCCTTGCTGCTGCATACGGCGGCGAGCCTGCAGTGTGGCCTCGCGTTCTGCCTGCGCGGTGCGGATGTCGCTAATGGTCTGTTCCACGGTGCGGTTGGCCTCTTCGAGTATGTGGCGAGCCTCGGCACGGGCCTTGCTGACGATGTCGTGGCGGCGTTCTTCCAGTTGGTCGCTCAGGGTCTGGTATTTGTCTATGATTTCGGCCAGGAAGGCGTCGCTGGCATCGAGGCGTTGGCGCTCTTCGGCCACGGCTTGTTTGTCTAATTCGAGTTGCTGCAGTTGCTGCTCGAAGTTGAGCATAGCGGTGCCAACCTTCTGCGCGGCATTGTCGAGCAGGCTTTGCGGCAGTCCCACGTTGGCGGCGATCTCGAAGGAAAAGGAGGAGCCGGAATGGCCAAGTGCGAGGCGATAGAGCGGGCGCATCTGCTCGGTGTCGAACAGCATGGCGCCGTTCACTATGGAGGCATGGCTGTCGGCCATGAGTTTGAGGTCGGCCATGTGGGTGGTTACCACGCCGTGGGCGCCAGGAACAGTGTGCGTTGGTCGGCCTCGGCCAGCAGTTGCTTCATGTTCTGCAGGTGCGAGGTGTAGGTGCTGAGGTCGTTGTCGATGGATTGCTGGTCGCCGATGTCGATAAAGAGGCGGTCGAAGATGCCAAACTCCGACGTGGCGCGGCAGGAGACCAGCATGCCGCATTGCAGCATGTATTGCAGCAGTCCTACTGCTTTGAGGCATACCGATTTGCCGCCTGCGTTGGGGCCGGAGATTATCAGTATGCGGTGGTGGCTGTCGGCGGTGTCGAGGCTAAGGTTGAAGGGCTGCACGCCATGTTTGTCGCCACGCTCTTTGCGGCGCTGCATGTAAAGGAGAGGGTGGTAGGCTTCGAGCCAACCTATCAGAGGGCGATTCTCGACGAGGGGCATGGAGGCATTCATGTCCAGAGCCACGCGAGCCTTGGCACGGATGAAGTCGATGCGGGCCAGAAACCAGTAGGCCTCCATCAGTTGGGGCAGGCGGGGGCGCAGCAGATTGCTGTATTGCAGCAGTATGCGGAATATCTCGCGCTGCTCGGCCATCTCCAGTTCGCGAAGGTCGTTGTTCAGTTCCACCACCTCGGCAGGCTCGACATAGGCGGTCTGGCGTGTGGCCGACTCGCCGTGGATGAGGCCTTTCATCTTGCGGCGGTGGGTGTCGATGAGGGGAATCACCATGCGCCCGTTGCGTATTGTGGGCTCGGCGTTTTCGGGGGTCCAGCCTTCTTGCTTGGCATGGGCGAGGGCGCGGTTGAGATAGGTGTCGGCGGCGCCACGCTTGCGCTCCATCTGTCGGCGTATCTCTTGCAAATCGGGCGATGCGTTGTCGTAGATCTCGCCTTTGTCGTCGATGATTTTGGCGGCCTGGCGCAGCAGTATGGGGTCAACCTCCACGCGCTCGGCCAGCAGGCGCAGTTCGGGATAGTCGGTGCGCTCCTCGTCAAGCAGGAAGCGCTGGCAGGCGCCTATGGTCTGCAGGGAGCATTTGAGGTCGAATAGTGCGGCTTGCTCTATGGCGGTGTTCTCGATACGGATGTCGGACAGGGCGGGGGAGAGGTCGATGAAATCCTGCGAGGGGAATGAACTCTCGAACATCACGATGCGGCGCATCTCGTCGGTCTGTCGCAGCAGGCGTGTTACCTGCTCGAAGTCGGACGAGAAAGCCATCTCGTCGGCCATACGCACGGCAAGGGCATTGCTGCACTGCTCTGCTATCATGGCGCGTATGCGGTCGAAGCCTATCTTTTTTTCTATAGTGTTGTTCATGGGGTGTTCTGCTTGTTTTTTGGCGGGCGGGGAGTCGGGCGGTTTGCGTTAGTTTATTGATATTTATTGTATTGTGCAGGGTGTCGCTCGCAAAAGGTTTCGCAAAGAAACGTTTTTTTATCCAATTAGGTGGTGGATTTTTTGCTAATCTGCGCTATTATTGCTACTTTTGCATATTCTTTTGTGGATTTGAATGATTGGCCCGATGGGGCTGATAGGTCTAACAGGCAATAAAAATAACACACAATGTCAACCTTAACTATTTCTATTATTGTTTTGCTGACGGCGCTGCTGTCGGTGGCGCTCACGGGCTTTATTTTCTATCTGGTAATCAGGCACTACTTTGACAATCAGCAGAAACAGCAGATGCTGCAGATGCGCATAGACGAGCGTCGTGAGACGCTGCGCACGGTGACGCCGATACGTCTGCAGGCATACGAGCGCATGGTGCTTTTCCTTGAGCGAATATCGCCCAGCAGTCTGGTGATGCGTTGCTACACGCCGGGCATCGACGCTGTGCGTCTGCGTGCCGCCATGTCGGACAGTATTCGCAGCGAGTGGGAGCACAACCTGAGCCAGCAGGTGTATATGTCGTCGGAGGCGTGGAGCAGTGTGCGCCAGGCCAAAGAGGAGATGCTGAGCCTTGTCAACGCCTCGGCGCAGGCCATACCTGCCGACGCCACGCCCGACACTCTGGCCGGCGTGCTTTTTGCCTCGGTGGCCAAGGACCACAACCCTATAGATGGCGCTGTGGAGACGCTGAAGGCTGAGATAAAGGAGCACTTTGAGTAATTCTGAATCAAAGGATTTATGCAGAAGTCTTGTTTGATGCTGCCCCAAGGCAGGATAACGCCTCTGGGCCGTCTTTCGCGTCATCTGGGCTCGTCGGCCTACGATGGCGCACGTTTCTTTATATTTGTTGACGAGAATACCTACAATAACTGCCTCGGGCGGCTTGTGTCGCATGTGGAGCGGCTGCAGGAGTCGGAGTTTGTGGAACTGCCTGTGGGCGAGGAGTGCAAGAGTGCGGAGGTGGCGGCGCAGGTGTGGCAGACGCTGCTGGAAAGCGGTGCCGACCGCAACAGTGTGATAGTGAACCTTGGCGGCGGCTGTGTGTCGGACCTTGGCGGCTTTGTAGCGTCAACCTATATGCGCGGCATACGCTATGTGAATGTGCCTACCACGCTGCTGTCGATGGTGGATGCCTCCATAGGCGGCAAGACGGCGCTGAATATCGGTACGGAGAAAAACTCTGTCGGCTCGTTTTGTATGCCACAGGCTGTGTGTATAGACCCGGAGTTTCTCGCCACGCTGCCCGACGAGGAGTTGCGCAGCGGCGTGGTGGAAATGCTCAAGACCCTTATTGTCGGCGGAGCAATAGACGCTATGCCTGAAGGCGATTGGCACGGGCTTATCACAAAGGAGAATATATGCTCCTGTGCAAACATTAAGACCGCCATAGTAAAACGCGACCCTAACGACCATTCGGTCCGACATATACTCAATCTTGGCCACACGTTTGGCCACGCTATAGAGTCGTATAGCCACACAAAGAACAAGCCGCTCGCGCATGGTTTGGCGGTGGGCGCCGGTATGGTGTGCGCTTTGTATCTCTCGGTGCGAAAACTTGGGCTTTCGCAGGACGTTTACGACCAATACAGACGATGGATAGGCGGCGTGATGCCATTGCCTCACTACACCTTGCGCGACACCGAGCCGCTGCTCGGCATAATGCGCCACGACAAGAAGAACCAGGAGGGCAACACCCTGTGTGTGTTGCTACAAGATTTTGGCGCGGCAGCCATCGACGTGCAAATCGACGATATGGAACTCCGCGACGCCTTGCTGCAGTTGTAGTTTTGTCTTTTTCACTTGTTTTGTATGGTTTGATATGCCGTTGTTTTCGGCATATCGGCCTATGTTTTAATGTGATTTTGCCACTTCGTCAAAAAAATGGTATATTTGCATTTTTATATTATAACACAAAAACGAGAAAAATGAATATAATCATCACTGGTGGCGCAGGCTTTATAGGTAGTCATGTTGTGCGCCTTTTTGTAGAAAAATACCCTCAGTATAAGATTTTCAATGTCGATAAACTGACATACGCAGGCAATCTTGCCAACCTGAAAGATATAGAGAACAAGCCGAATTACACTTTTGTTAAGGCCGATATATGTGATTTTGACACCATTTATGCACTCATGCAGCGCGAGCACATCGACGGCATCATCCATCTGGCCGCCGAAAGCCATGTGGACCGTAGCATAAAAGACCCTTTCACTTTTGCCCGCACCAACGTCATGGGCACGCTTTCAATGCTGCAGGCGGCGAAACTCTATTGGGAGTCGTTGCCCGAAGGCTATGAGGGCAAACGCTTCTACCATATCTCGACCGACGAGGTTTATGGCGCGCTCGAACTGACGCACCCTGAAGGCCTTCATTCTGACATTTCGGCACACGAGGTCTATGGTGACGAGTTCTTCACCGAAGACCGCAAATATCAGCCCCACAGTCCTTATAGCGCGTCCAAGGCATCGAGCGACCATTTTGTGCGTGCTTTCCACGACACCTATGGCATGCCTACCATCGTGACCAACTGCTCCAACAACTACGGTCCCTATCAGTTTCCCGAAAAACTCATTCCGCTTTTCATCAACAACATCCGTCATCGCCGTCCGTTGCCTGTTTATGGCAAGGGCGAGAATGTCCGCGACTGGCTCTATGTGGTTGACCATGCGCGTGCCATCGACACAATTTTCCACAAAGGGGCTATTGCTGAGACCTACAACATCGGCGGCTTTAACGAGTGGAAAAATATCGACATCGTCAAGGTTCTCATCAACACCACCGACCGACTGCTGGGCCGTAAGGAAGGCGAGGATATGGACCTCATCACATACGTCACCGACCGCGCCGGACATGACCTGCGTTATGCTATCGACAGCCGTAAGTTGAAACGCGAACTGGGCTGGGAACCGTCGCTTCAGTTTGAAGAGGGCATTGAGATAACCGTGCGTTGGTATCTCGAAAACCAGGCGTGGATGGACAACGTTACCAGTGGCGACTATCAGCGCTACTACGACGAAATGTATAAAGACAGATAAGGCGCTCCTATGAAAAAAATATGGTTTGCCATTGTCAGGCTTTGTGGTTGGAAATACGATATTCCAGAGCCGGGCACGCGTCCCGAACTTGGGCACTGTGTTATTGTCGTAGCCCCGCATACCTCGGCAGACGACTACCTGTTGGGCATTGCCTGCCTTTGGAAACTGAACATCAACCATCACATTTTCATCAAGAAAGAGTTTTTCAACGTTTTCACTCGCCGTTTGCTTGTCAAATACGGGGCAGTGCCCGTGGACCGTGGCAACCGCAATAACGGCATGGTGCAGCAGGCTGTAGAGCATTTCAATAATGAGAAGGATTGGACTCTCGTGGTCACTCCCGAAGGTACTCGTAAGGCTGTCAAGCGTTGGAAACGCGGTTTTTATGAGATTGCCATGGCTGCCAATGTGCCGATAGTGCTTGCCTATCTTGACTATGGGCGCAAAGTGATGGGCGTCGGTCCGGTGTTCCACCCTACGGGCGATTTTGCTGCTGACTTGCCTAAAATAATGGAATTCTACCGCGACAAGCAGGCTCGCTATCCCGAGAACTATAACAAGGAATGCGGCGTGCAATGACATTCTTTTCAAACGAAAACAGAATAATCCTTAATATAATATGTCAAATAATGTAAGACGTATCTACGTCGAAAAAAAATCGGACTTTGCCGTAAAGGCAAAAGAACTTCAAGAAGAACTGATTAACTACCTCGGTATCAATGCTGAGAAGGTTCGTATTCTGATTCGCTACGATATAGAGCATATTTCCGATGCCACCTATCAGATGGCAAAGCAGACAGTTTTTTCCGAGCCGCCAGTCGATGATGTCTATGAGGAGAGTTTTCCTCATGCCGACGGCGATTTCTGCTTCTCGGTCGAATATTTGCCTGGGCAATACGACCAGCGTGCCGACTCTGCCGAACAATGCGTCCGCCTGCTCAATAGCGACGAACAGCCCGTTATCCTTTCCGCCACAACTTACGTTGTTAGCGGCTTTCTCTCTCAGGCCGATAAGGACGCCATAGTGAAGCATTGCGTCAATCCTGTCGATAGCAGGATTACCGACGAGCATAAGCCCGAAACTCTTGCTCAGCATTTCGACGAGCCTGCCGATGTGCATATTTTTGCAGGCTTTAAGGATATGGATGAGTCTGCGTTGCGTAACCTCTACAATTCGTTGGGGCTGGCTATGACTTTTGCCGATTTCCTTCATATTCAGAACTATTTTCGTGGCGATGAGCATCGCGACCCGTCGATGACCGAAATACGTGTGCTCGACACCTATTGGAGCGACCATTGCCGTCACACCACCTTCGCCACAGAACTGAAAGACGTCAAATTTGATGAAGGCCAGTATCGCGACCTTATCGAGGGCGCTTTCAAGCAGTATCTTGCCGACCATCGCGAGCAGTACGAGGGTCGTACCGACAAATATGTTTGTCTGATGGACATCGGAACATTGGCCGCCAAACGCATCCGCAAAGCGGGCCTTTTGGCCGACCAGGAGGTGAGCGACGAGATAAATGCCTGTAGCATTGTGGTGCCTCTCAAAGTTGATGGAAAGGTTGAAGAATGGCTTGTTAACTTCAAGAATGAGACGCACAACCATCCTACGGAGATTGAACCTTTCGGTGGTGCTGCTACTTGCCTTGGCGGCTGTATTCGCGACCCACTGAGCGGACGCACCTATGTCTATCAGGCTATGCGCGTCACTGGCGCTGCCGACCCCACGCGTGCCATTGGCGAAACAATAGAGGGCAAACTGCCGCAGCGTAAGATTGTCACCACCGCCGCACACGGATATAGCAGTTATGGCAACCAGATAGGTCTTGCCACAGGCCTTGTCAACGAGGTATATCATCCCAACTATGTGGCCAAGCGTATGGAGATTGGCGCTGTGATAGCCGCCGCTCCGCGCCGTGCGGTCAAGCGTCTGACTTCCGACCCTGGCGATGTCATCATCCTTCTGGGTGGCCGCACAGGCCGTGATGGATGTGGTGGCGCTACGGGCTCGTCCAAAGCCCATACCACCGCATCGCTTACCACCTGCGGTGCCGAGGTGCAGAAAGGCAATGCGCCTACCGAGCGCAAGATTCAGCGTCTTTTCCGTCGCGAAGAGGTTGCATCGCTAATCAAGAAATGCAACGACTTTGGCGCTGGCGGTGTGAGTGTGGCAATAGGCGAGTTGGCCGACGGTCTGCTTATCGACCTCGACAAGGTGCCCAAGAAATACGCAGGCCTTGATGGCACCGAACTTGCTATTAGCGAGTCGCAAGAGCGTATGGCTGTGGTGGTTGACCCCAAGGATGTGGACCAGATGTTGAAGTATGCCGACGAGGAGAACATCGAGGCCACCGTTGTCGCCACCGTTACCAAAGAACCCCGTATGGTGCTCACTTGGCGCGGCAAGAAGATTGTTGACCTCAGCCGTCGTTTTATCGATACCAATGGCGCGCATCAGGAAACCACCGTGCAGGTGGAACTGCCGCAGGGCGAACAGCCTCGTGCCAATGTTAAAGAAGACGACGCTAAGACCACTTGGCTCAATATCCTTTCCGACCTCAACGTATGTTCGCAGAAAGGACTGGTCGAAATGTTCGACAGTTCCATAGGTGCGGGCAGCGTGCTGATGCCTTACGGCGGTCGTACCCAGACCACGCCCGCACAAAGCATGGTCGCTCAGATTCCCATGCTGAAGGGAAAGACTGACGCTGTTACTGTTATGTCGTATGGCTTCGACCCATACTTGAGCAGTTGGAGTCCTTTCCATGGCGCTGTCTATGCCGTTATAAGTTCGGTGGCAAAGGTGGCTGCCGCTGGCGGTGACGCTTCGAAGGTCCGCCTTACCTTCCAAGAATACTTCAAGAAACTCGGTGGCGACCCACGCCGTTGGGGACAGCCTTTCGCCGCATTGCTTGGCGCCTACAACGCCCAGATGGGGTTGCGCCTTCCCGCCATTGGCGGCAAGGATAGCATGAGCGGCACATTCAACCAGATTGACGTGCCTCCTACGCTGGTGTCGTTTGCCGTGGGCGTAAGCGACCTTCAGCATGTGGTTACACCCGAACTCAAAGGCGCAGGCCACACGCTGGTGATGCTCGACATTAAGCGCGACGCCAACGGGATGCCCGACTACGCCGATGTGCTGTCGCAATACGACGCGCTGCGCAAAGGCATCGAGGACAATCAGGTTCTGTCGGCCTATTGCGTTGGCTATGGCGGCATTATTGAGGCTGTGAGCAAGATGGCCTTCGGTAACCGCATAGGTGTGGCTCTCGACGGCATGCTCTCGTTGAGTCAACTTGCCGAGCGTGCCTATGGCAATATTATAGTGGAGGTGAAAGATGCCGACAAACTCTATTTCCGCAACAGCGTCATCGGCTTCACTCACGACAAGCCCACTTTCAATTATTCTACCACGGCTATTTCAATAGACGAGGCCTATGCCGCATGGAGCAAGCCTCTCGAAGGAGTGTTCCCAACGGCAAGCGTGCATCAGTCAGAAGAGGCGGTCCGCACCGATACCTACTCTTGCGATGCTCCTTATATCTGCAAACACAAGGTGGCTCGCCCGCAGGTATTCATCCCCGTATTTCCTGGTACCAACTGTGAGTACGACACCGCCAAGGCTTTCGAGCGTGCCGGTGCCGATGCCAAGATATTGGTTTTCCGCAATCAGAACGCCAGTCAGATACGCCAGTCGGTCGAAGCCTTTGCCCACGCCATTGAGCAGAGCCAGATAGTAATGCTTCCTGGCGGTTTTTCGGCAGGCGACGAACCCGAGGGCTCGGCAAAATTCATCACCTCGGTGTTCCGCAATGGCATGATTAGCGATGCCGTAATGCGTCTGTTGCAGCAGCGCGATGGCTTGATGCTGGGCATCTGCAATGGTTTCCAAGCCTTGGTGAAACTTGGCCTCGTGCCTTATGGTGAGATTCGTCCGCAGTCGCCCGATTCGCCAACCCTCACTATGAACACCATTGGCCGCCACCAAAGCATGATGGCCAACACCCGCATTGTCAGCAACCTTTCGCCGTGGCTGCGTCAGGTCGCGGTGGGCGATGTCCACGCTGTGCCTATCTCGCATGGCGAAGGACGTTTTGTGGCAACCAAGGAATGGATAGACCGCCTTTTCGCCAACGGACAGGTGGCTACGCAGTATGTTGACCTTGAGGGACGTCCCACCATGCAGGAACCCTACAATATGAATGGTTCCTACATGGCTATCGAGGGCATCACGTCGCCCGATGGCCGCATCTTGGGCAAAATGGCTCACAGCGAGCGTCGCAACGAGCACACCGCGCTCAATATCTACGGCAACCAAGACCAACGTATTTTTGAAAGCGGCGTAGAATATTTCTTGTAGAGAAATCAATAATCAGGGCATACCTATGACTCTGGTTGTTAAAAAAACAAAATACTATGAAACGCAATCTGTTTTTATTTGTGGCGGCATTGCTTTTGTTGGCAGGCTGTGGCAAGGTGCAGGTCGGAGAACTTCGTGTTGAGCAACTCGACCAACCCCTCAATATCCAAAGCCAGCATCCGCGCTTGAGTTGGGTTATCACCTCCGACAAGAAAGATGTTATGCAGACCGCCTATCATGTACTTGTGGCAACATCGCCCGACTTGCTCGTCGAGGGCAAGGCCGACGTGTGGGATAGCCGTAAGGTGGAAAGCGATGCTTCGGTGTGGGTGCCATACGATGGCGCCGCTCTCAAAAGCAATCAGCGCCTCTACTGGAAAGTGAAGGTCTATACCAACAAAGGCGCGAGCCGTTGGAGTGAGACTGCACAGTGGGGCATGGGCTTGCTCTATCAGACGGAATGGCAGGCGAAATGGATAGGCCACGACCAACTGTTTGAAGGCGAGAACCTCGACGCCAAATACACTCGTCTTGCCGCTCGCTATCTGCGCAAGGTTTTCACTATGCCATCGGACAAAAAGGTGAAGCGCGCCGTGGTCCACGTCAGTGGTCTGGGCTCGTTCGAAATGTTCATCAATGGCGACCGCGTGGGAAACGATGTGCTTACGCCTGGTCCTACCGACTGGCGTCAGCGTGTTTTCTACAATACCTATGATGTGACCGACCTTCTTGACGACGAAGAGAATGCCATTGGCGTAGTGCTCGGTAGTGGCCGCTATGTCACAATGCGCCCCGAAGACGTGCTGAATCAGGAGGATATGTTTGGTATGCCGAAACTGCGCCTGCAAATGCACATCGATTTTGCCGACGGTACCACGCAGACCATCTGCTCCGACACCACATGGCGCATGACGGCGCAAGGTCCTATTCGTGCCAACAACGAGTACGACGGCGAGGAATATGACGCCCGTATGGAGATGGATGACTGGGACGAGGCTGATTTCGACGATAGCCAGTGGATTAATGCAAGCCTTGTCAGCAAACCTAAAGGCGTAATGGTGGGCAATCCAAACGAGAATATCAAAGTCAAGAAAACCATCGATGCTGTGAAACTATCGAAGGTGGGCGAGAATCGGTATATTGTTGATTTCGGCCAAAACCTTTCGGGCTGGGCTGTTGTGCGTTTCCACGACACCCACTCCGGCGACACCATCACGATGCGCTTTTCAGAAATTTTGAAGGACAACGATTCCAACCTCTACACCGACAATCTGCGCAGTGCCTTGGCTACCGACCGCTATATTGCCAACGGCAAGGAAGAAATTGACGATGATAAAGATGACGAATGGCATCCCACTTTTGTCATTCATGGTTTCCGCTATATGGAGATTACCGGCATGAACAATCCGCAATTGCAGGATTTTCGTGCCGAATTGGTGTTCGACGACCTTGAAACAACGGGCTCTTTTGAGACCTCAAACAACATTCTCAATCAGATTTTCCGTAACGCGTGGTGGGGCATTGCCGACAACTATCGCGGTATGCCTATGGACTGCTGTCAGCGCGACGAGCGTATGCCGTGGCTTGGCGACCGCACCGCAGGTTGCTATGGCGAGAGTTATGTATTCGGCAATGGCAACCTCTATGCCAAATGGATGACCGACATCTGCCAGTCGCAGGAAGAGAGTGGCTCTATACCCAGCGTCTGCCCGACCTATTGGCGCATAATGAGTTCTAACATGACGTGGCCTGCCGCTCTGCCGATGGGCTGCGATATGCTTTATCATCAGTATGGCAACATCGAACCAATGCGTCAGAGTTACGACTACATAAAGCGTTGGCTTGCATTTATGATGAATACCTATATGGACGGTGATAGCATCATAACCAAAGATACTTTTGGTGACTGGTGTATGCCACCTGAAAAAAAGGAACTCATCCATAGCAAAGAACCGTCTCGCAAAACCAGTGGTGCATTGATGAGTACTGCCTATTATGTCAAGATTTCAAAGATGATGGCAGAATACGCTCCTCTTATCGACCACGCCGACGATGTGGCCCAATGGCAGAAATATGCCACCGACCTCACCAATGCCTTCAACAATCGTTTTCTCCATGTGGTGAAAGACAATAGTGGCAACATCGACAGTGTTTATTACGATAACAACACCGCCACTGCCAATGTCTTGCCTTTGGCTTTTGGCATGGTTCCGGAAGAGTATCTTGAGGCTGTCCGTAATACCATTGTCCATAAGATTATGGATGACAACAACGGCCATGTTAGTTGCGGAGTTGTCGGCATGTCGTGGATTCAGCGCGAGTTGAGCCGCATGGGTCGTGGCGACATTGCCTATATGCTGGCAAGCAACACCTCGTGGCCCAGCTACGGCTATATGATTGAGCATGGGGCAACAACCATTTGGGAACTTTGGAACGGCGATACCGCCGAACCGTCGATGAACAGCGGCAACCACGTTATGTTGCTGGGCGACCTTATCACATGGTTCTTCAAAGACTTGGCAGGCATACAGAGCGATAAGGCTGGTTTCAAGTCCATACGCTTTGCCCCCGATTTCAGCATTGCCGACCTGCAGTGGGTCAATGCTTCCTACAAGTCGGTATATGGCACAATCGCCAGCCGCTATCGTCGCAGCGAAAATGGCACAATCAAATGGATTGTTACCGTTCCGTGCAATACAACCGCCACGGTGGTTCTGCCCGACGGCGAAAAGCAAGTGGGCTCTGGCGAGCATCACTTCTCGTTCTCGCTATAAGCCATAAATTCGCGTAGAACAGATAAAAAGCGTGCCATAAATTGCCTTTCGATGCCTAGTCATTGGCTTCGCATATTCTTTTTATCGCAGGCGAAAGTAAAAAAAAGTGTATTTTTGCACCTTGATAACGAAAGAAAACATTAGTTTGAAAACAACAAAATCTTTAATGATATGAAAAAACTGCTTTTCCCTCTGATTGCCATTCTGTTTCTGGCAACATCTTGCATTGAGGATGAACCCGACATCATTCAAAACATCTACTCGGGCTCCTATGTCTATGTTGAGTATCCCACCGTCCGCTCTAACGATTGGATGGCTAGAATCGAGAATCTGAGTTCTACTACGCACAGAACGTTGTACTACTATTACGAGTATGACAATCAATATATTGATGCCAAAATGATTGAAAACAGTTTCGTTTTGGTATATAGTCTGCAAGAGGACAAAGATATCGCTCTCCCCGTAACATTCACCTATACCGACGGCACTGGTGCTGGTCATACGGGATTGATTAGATACGAGGTTTCCGAAGGCAAGGTCTTTATTATCATCGAAAGCCTTGATGGCACATACGATGCTCTTTCCACATGGCTTGATGCCGAGAACGACTTGGTGTTCAAAGTCTGCATGATGGTCAACGACTAATAACGAAAGACCTTATAGCAAAAGCGGGTGTCTCAGTCGAGACACCCGCTTTTTTTTACTATTGTCAGATTTCTATAATCTGGCGCTTGAAGTGCTATTCGATGTTGTTGAGTTGCTTGTAAGCCTTCAGCGTGTTTTGCAACAGCGACACAATGGTCAGCGGTCCTACTCCGCCGGGAACGGGCGTCACAAAACTGCATTTTTCGTCAACCTCGCTGTGTTTCACGTCGCCGCACAGGTGGAAACCGCTCTTCTTTGTCTCGTCGGGTATGCGGTGGATTCCCACGTCAACAACCACGGCGCCAGGTTTTACCATGTCGGCGGTGATAAACTCGGGCTTGCCTATTGCCACGATAAGAATGTCAGCCTGACGGGTTATCTCGGCCAGGTTCTTTGTGCGGCTGTGGCAGATGGTAACGGTGCAGTTGGCGGTCTTTTTGTTGCGCGACATGAGCAGTGCGGCAGGGGTGCCGACAATGTTGCTGCGTCCCACAACCACGCAATGCTTGCCTTCGGTCTCAATGTTGTAGCGTTGCAGCAGGTTGACAATGCCCATCGGGGTGGCGGGCAGGAAAGCGCGCTCGTCGCCAATAACGAAACGGCCGGTGCTTATAGCGGTAAAGCCGTCAACGTCTTTTTCGGGCGAAATAGCGTTGATAATGTTTTTCTCGTTTATGTGCTTGGGAAGAGGCAGTTGCACAATGAAACCGTCGGTCTCGTCGTCCTTGTTGAGGAAGTCGATTATACGGAGCAGTTCTTCTTCTTCGGTATTTGCCGAGTAGCGATAAACCGAAGAGATAAATCCGACCTCGTGGG
>ONLQ01000047.1:14121-16123 GCA_900318665.1 uncultured Bacteroidales bacterium
CTTCTCTTTGTTAGCAACGTATGTCTGGCTGGCACCGTCGTCGCCAACAAGTATTGCTGCCAGATGAGGGGCGCGATGTCCGCTGGTGGTGTAGCGGCGCACCTCGTTGGCTATTTCGTCTTTTATCTGCAAGGACACCGCCTTGCCGTCCATTATTTGAAACATGGTTTATTTTATTTGATTGTTGTTGTCTTTTCGGAGTGGGGAAGCGGACTATCGTCTCCTGCGTGGTATCTGCGGCATACGGCCTTTGTTTGTCGAAACACTGCGCATCATTTTTCTTGTCTCCTCAAACTGCTTGAGAAAACGGTTCACTTCTTGCAGGCTGCGACCGCTGCCAGCGGCAATGCGCTGCTTGCGGCTGGGGTTGATGCACGACGGGTTGCGGCGCTCGTATGGCGTCATAGAGCCTATCATGGCCTCTATGGGCGTAAAGGCGTCGTCGCCTATCTCTATGTTCTGCGTCAGTTTTCCCATGCCGGGAATCATGCCCAGCAGGTCTTTCATGCTGCCCATCTTTTTGAGTTGGGCAAGTTGTCCCAGAAAGTCCTCGAAATTGTATTCGTTCTTGACAATCTTTTTTTGCAGGCGGCGAGCCTCTTCCTCGTCATACTGCTCCTGCGCACGCTCCACGAGCGAAACCACGTCGCCCATGCCGAGAATACGTCCTGCCATTCGGTCGGGGTGGAACACGTCGAGGGCATCCATCTTTTCGCCGATACCGACAAATTTGATAGGCTTCTCTACGGTGTAGCGTATCGTGAGAGCCGCACCGCCACGGGTGTCGCCGTCAAGTTTGGTCAACACCACGCCGTCAAAGTCTATTTTCTCGTTGAATGCCTTGGCAGTATTCACTGCGTCTTGACCGGTCATCGAGTCAACCACGAAAAGCGTTTCCTGTGGTTCCAAGGTCTGCTTCAGGCGGGCAATCTCGTCCATCATCTCGTCGTCCACGGCAAGACGGCCTGCGGTATCGACAATGACGACGTTCACCGACTTGGCTTTGGCCTCTTTTATGGCGTTTTGCGCTATCTGCACCGGATTCTTGTTGCCTTCTTCCGTATAGACTGGCACCTGTATCTGCTCGCCGAGGGTCTGCAACTGGCTGATAGCGGCGGGACGATAGACGTCGCCAGCCACGAGCATCACGCTTTTGGCGCGTTTATTTTTCAAGTGGTAGGCAAGTTTGGCCGAAAAGGTGGTCTTACCAGAACCTTGCAGACCGGCAATGAGAATGACGGCGGGACTGCCTTTGATGTTGATGTCGCTTACCTCGCTGCCCATCAGTTTGGTCAACTCCTCATGCACAATCTTCACCATCAACTGTCCGGGCTCGATGCTCTGGATAACGTTACGGCCCATGGCCTCGTTTTTCACTCGGTCGGTAAAAGCCTTCGCTATGGGATAACTGACGTCGGCATCTACGAGCGACTTGCGGATTTCTTTTACTGTCTCGGCAACATTGATATCGGTAATCGAGCCTTTGCCCCTAAGGGTGTGGAGCGCTTTCTCTATTTTGCTGCTTAGGTTCTCAAACATATTCGTGTTTCTGTTTTTTGTTGTTTCGGTCCTAATAGCCACCAATAATGCATCAAAAACGGCAATGCGCTGATTTTTCGCTTATTGTCGTTGCTTTTGGGACTCATTATTTTTGCAAAGTTACAAAATTAACATAAAAAATACATCTTCCATGTAACTTTTTCGACATTTTGGCGTTTTTATGAAAACAACGAATATAATGTGTCATCAATAGACTTTTATGAGACAGTTAAAAATTTCCCATTCCATTACCAAGCGTAACGAAAAGTCGATAGACCAGTACTTACAGGACATTTGTAGCGTAGAACTGCTCACCCCCGAAGAGGAGGTGCGTTTGGCTCAGCGCATTAAGGAGGGCGACCAGGAGGCTCTCGAACGCCTGACCAAGTCCAATCTGCGCTTTGTAGTCTCGGTGGCAAAGCAGTATCAGAACCAGGGCCTCAGCCTGCCCGACCTCATCAAC
>ONLQ01000022.1:0-32158 GCA_900318665.1 uncultured Bacteroidales bacterium
AGAGTATGGCGATGGAGAAGTTCTGATTTTTGAGAGTTGGATTTTGAGGTTCGTCGTTCGAATTTCGCGATTCAGCATTGCTCTGCGCGTAGCCTACGAGGCCGGAGGCCACACCGTTGATGATGCCGTTGCCGCCGCAGGCCACGAAGCAGACCTCCTCGTCGGGGTGGAGATCGCAATAGAGGCGCACATAGCGTGTGGCATCGCCCTCGCCCAGGGTGGTATAGACCTCGTGGGGGTGAGGGTTGGCCTTCAACTGCTCGAAGAACTCCTGATAATGCGGCGCCTTGTCGGCGCGCCCGTTGATGATATAGATGTATTTCATACTTTTACACTCATTATCGTGATGTCATCGTTTTGCGGATGACCTGCAGTGAAGGTTTTGACGGACTGATAGATGTGGTTGACGACGGCAGCCTCGTCCATGTCGGGCTGCAAATGGGAGACCACGTCGATGAGGCGCTGCTCGCCGTAGAGTTCGAGGCGGTCGGTCTCGGCCTCGGTGACGCCGTCGGTATAGACCACGATGCGGGTGCCGGGCTGGAGGTCGATATGCTCGTCTTGATAGGGGAACTGCTCCATGAGGCCCGCCGCGAGGTTGCTCTTGACGGGGAGGAAGGTGGGAGTGCCGTCGGGGGAGATGATGAGTGGCGGGTTGTGGCCGGCATTGCAGTAGTCCATGTGGAGGGTCTTGAGGTTGATGCGGGCGATGAAGAGCGTGACAAACATGTCGTTGCGGTTGCCATCGGCCACGCTGTTGTTGATGCGGATGACGGACTCGTTGAAGGGCAGGTCGAGGGTGGCGACGAAATGGAGCATGGCGCGCGTGATGGCCATGACGAGGGAGGCAGGAACACCTTTGCCGCTGACGTCGCCGACGGCGAAATGCAGCACGTCGCCTTTGCGGATGAAGTCGTAGAGGTCGCCGCCAACCTCTTTGGCGGGATTGAGCAGGGCGTGGAGTTGCGGCGGGAAGTCGGTGTTGAGCATGCCCATCTGTATGGTGCGCGCCACGTTGAGTTCGGACTCCATGCGCTCTTTGTCGCTACGGGTGGTTTTGAGTTGGGCGATGTAGTCGGAGATGGAGTTCTGGAGATAGACGAAACTGTCGTGGAGTCGAAGCATCTCGTCTTTGCTGTTGATTTCGGGCAGTTTGGCCTTGAAATTGCCTTTGGCCATGTTGAGCGCCGAGACGGAGAGTTCGGTGATGGGACGCGTCATGCGGCGAATCTCGCGGCGGCAGACGAAAAAGACGACGACGATGCCAACGATGGCGACAAGCAAGAGGCTGAGCGCCAGAACGGCAGGGGCCACGCTGGCGGACTCGTTGGCGATGATGTAATGCGAGACAAGGGCGATGACGCCAAAGGAAGCGAAAAAGACAACGGAGACGATGCCGATGATTCGCCAACTCAACCTACTCGAGAATGACCTGTTATTCATCTGTTTTATTTCTATTGGGCTTGACTTTTTCTGATTCCGTTACAAAACAGGCTACGAGCCCATAGGTGATGGTGGGTCGTATCCATATCTCGGTAAGCAGATAGTCGGTATATTCGTTGATGGGTTCGATATAGATGTCGTAGTTGTAGAGCGCGGCAATGAGCATATCGATGATACAGATGACCCATAGGTTGCGCTTGGTGTAACTCTTCCAGTTCTTGCGGCCGTAGAAATAGGTGAGGGTGCAGAGCAACGTCACCGAGAGGACGAGGCAAATCAAGTGGAGCCCATAGAAGGCAAGTGGCGGCGCAAAGAGTATGTCGCGCAGCAGCACGGAGACGCCCACGAGGAGGGAGCACCAGTAGTTGAACTGGCGGGTGGTGATGCGGTAGTCGAAAAAGTACATCCATATCATCGCCAAGCAAGCCATATACAGCAAGTTGAGGATTAACTCGGGCCACGACTCGTGCAGGCCGAAATGGAACACGCCATAGAGCGTGACGCCGACCGAGAGCATGCCAGCCACGGTGGTGATGACGATATCGAATATCTTGGCTCCTTTCTTAAATCTTGTCTTCATTGTTTTGCCTGTTCTCTTTTGTTTTTTGGGGAGTCGCTTCGCGAGAAATCCTTCAAATCGTTCCAAATCTTTCAAATCTTTCTTTTTTCTATCTTCTTATTTGTTTGATTTGTTCAGATTTGTGAGATTTCTGCCGCGTCAGCGGCACTCCTTGGAAGTCGCCTACGGCGAGAAATCCAACAAATCTTTCCAAATCTTTCAAATCTCTTTTTTCTATCTTCTTATTTGTTTGATTTGTTCAGATTTACGAATTATCGACACTCCCTCATTTTCAAATAAGTTTAATTTTATCAATATCGCCAGTTCTTTCGTTGTATTCGTACCACTCCGAGTAGAGACCGTCGGGACTGAAGTTAATGAGCATCCCGTAAGGTTTATGGGTGATTAGCAAGTAGTTCCACAACTGACGGCGTTGAGGAGTGTCTATGTGGTTGATGGCTTTCAACTCGATAATGATGTCGCCGTCAACAAGAAGGTCGAGGCGGTAGTCCTGGTCGAGTTTCACATCTTCCCAATACATCGGCACAAACACCTGACGCTCCACGGTGTGTCCGTCCTGTTCCAAAAGGTATTTCAGTGCAGCCTCGTAAGCCGACTCCAGCAGACCACCATGGTACTTGCTGTGCACTCGCATTGCTACTCCTGTTATCTCACGGAAGAAAGCGTAGCGTTTGTTATGCTCCTCTATTAAGTTCATTTTATGGTTGTTTCTTGTTCGCCTTTGATGTTTTGGGGAGTCGCTTCGCGAGAAATCCTTCAAATCGTTCCAAATCTTTCAAATCTTTCTTTTTTCTATCTTCTTATTTGCTTGATTTGTTCAGATTTGTGAGATTTCTGCCGCGTCAGCGGCACTCCTTTTTTGAGTGTGTTCAGTTTGGGGGTTGGTTTGTTCTGTTTTGCTTTACTTTTTAGAGGGGGCAAAAATACGAAATTCCATCAATTTGCTTGTAACTTATTTTGGTAATCCTAAAAAATACGAGTAAAAATGTCAGACTCGCGGAGATTGTCAGATGGTCGCGGATTTTGGTCTTTTTTGGGGGGTGTCGATGACTTTTTCGGGGGCTGGATTGGGGCTTTTCGGGACTGGACACAGTGTTTTTTCGGGGGGCATTGGCGGAGTCAGGAGAGGCGGGTGATTTTGGGCGTTTTTCGGGGTGTTTCAGGGTGTGGTAAATGTGGTTTCGATGTGGGACGAATGGCGTTTTGGGCATTTTTTCGTCCCTAAAAAGGGCATTTTCGTCCCATTTTCGGGTTTTTCGTGTCATTTTCGTCCCACCAATACCGATTTGGCTGGCGGAACAAAAAGTGGCCTTATCTTTGCAGCCGAAAAGCTACGAAACACTCATTTTTTCAAGTCTAAACAGACACTTTTTTACATAAATCTCGGTAAGCACACACAGACATTGTTTCGTGACACAACAATACATCTGACACAAACAAAAAATTATCATTTCTCTTCATAAATCCGCCTTTCGCGATTCGTGATTGACGCATGATAAATAAACAAAAAGATACTGTATGAACCGCTCTATGTCATCGGAAAACTCAAAAAACAGCATAGAAAACCGCCCTATACAGAGCACTCGCACATCGGAAGGGACGCTACTATATAAGATATACGACGGCGACTTCCACTCTAACTCGGGATTTCTTTTTGTCAACACGCTGCTACACCTGCCCAACAAGACGCTGCGCCGCAACGTGAAACGCCAGATAAACACCATTGCCCACGGCGACACGGTGGTGATAGAATACGGCGGCAACGTATGCGACTACGACTGGCCCGCTATCTCGGTATGCCCTGGCGGCGAGCACAAGCCCAAGACCAGCGTCAAGGACTTCCGCCTTTTCTACGACGCGGTGCTGGCACAGGTCTATCAGGCTGGCGGCGTGCCGGTGTTGCTGACCATTCCCGCCGTGCGCAGCCAGCAACTCGTCAACAACGTGTGCCAAGGGCTTAACAAAGAAGGCATTATGCGCTGGATAGGCGGCGAGGCCGAATTCATAAAGGAGCGCATAGAGCCCTACAACGAGGCCATACGCGAGATTGCAGCCGAATACCAGACGCCGGTGATTGACATAACCCACCTGCTGGACGAGCGCGACAACGCCGACGACTACTACGAGGCCGACGGCATCCACCCCAACGAGGCGGGCCGCGCACTGATTAAGGAGCGCATCCGACAATTCTATTTCTGAAAAAACCGTTTGTTGTATGTATAAGTGCAGAAAAGGCTGTCCTTCGGGGGCGGCCTTTCTGTTTTGGTGTAGCGGTCTCTAAATTTTATTCTATTGGTTTTCATTTATTTTGTATCTTTGTTTCGTGTAGTATGCCCTCGTAGTGCGTACTAACGTTTTTATTGTCAGAATAATAACCGATAACGATACACTATCGCTATGAAAAGAAGAAAGTATATTGCTTTGTTAGTTTGTGTTGTGCTGGCTGGCATGGGCGCCACGGTGCGCGCGCAAGAGGCCTCGGCAGACACCATCATGAAACACATCCGCTATCTCTCCTCGTCGCGCTACGAGGGCCGTCAGGCTGGTACTCAGGGATATATGGATGCTGCAGACTATGTGATTAACGCGCTACGCTCGTATGGCGTGAAGCCCTACGAGAAAGGCGAATGGATGAAATATATCTTCGACGTGGAGAGCAACCAGGTGGAGAACGCCTCGCTGTTCACCTACGTCCACAAGGACGACGTGCGCCAGTCCTATGTGCTGGGCAAGGACTTTGCCTGCGTCAGCATGACGGGCCGCGGCTATGCCGACGCTCCCGTGGTGTTCTGCGGCTACGGCATCGACAACAACGCTTTCAACGAATATGCCAAGGTTGACGCCAAAGGCAAGATTGTGATGGTGCTGACGGGCGTGCCGAAGTTCCTGCCCCAGAGCGTTACGGAGAAATACGCCACTCTGCGCGACAAGGCCCGCACGGCATTGGCACACGGCGCCGTGGCGCTGGTGGCCGTCAATATGTCGGAGACCTGCCGCCCCACGGAGGTGCAGTGCCAGATGTTCTGCGGCAACCCGCCTCATCTGTTCACCTTCCCCATGCTGCAGGCCACGCGCTGGTGCGGCAACGAACTGCTGAAAAACGAGAAGATGACTATCGACTCGGTGCTGACAATGATGGACAGCACGCACAAGCCGCAGTCGTTCCTCTTGGACAAGAAATTCGCCATAGACGTTAACGCCACCTACAACCCCACGGCCAAGACGGGCAACGTGGTGGGCTTTGTGGAGGGCCGCGACCTGCGCCTGAAACGCGAGGTGGTGATTGTTGGCGCCTATCTCGACCACCTTGGAATACAGGGCGAGACGTGCTTGTTCCCCGGTGCCGACCAGAACGCCACGGGCGTGGCGGCGGTGCTGGAGGTGGCACGCATGCTGTCGCAGGCCGACGAATGGCAGGGCCGCAGCGTGGCTTTCGTGTTCTTCTCGGGCGGCGAGCACCGCCACAAGGGCGCCGAAGCCTTTGTGCGCACCTTCAAAGACCTGGAATGGGTTGACGCCTTCCTGAACATAGAGAGCGTGGGCAGCGGCGACAGCATTGCCGTGATGGGCAAAAAGCGCTTCCCGATACTGTGGAGCATTGTGAGCCACAACGACTCGCTCTACACGCAGTTGATGAAGCAAGAGGTGAACACCATGCCGCAGGGCGACGCCGTGGCTTTCGCCAAACTGGGCATCCCCGCGGTGAACATCTTTACCACCAACGGCCACCGCTACAACCACGTGCCGAGCGACATTGCCGAGAATGTGAACCGCCGCATGGTGACCAGCGCCACCACCCTGCTCTATCGCACACTGATGCAACTGTGCAACGGCGACTACCAAGGCCGCGCCGAGGAGTCGCGCTACAACCGCTTTGAAAACACCTACGACGACGTGGACATCTACTCCACCGGGTCGTCGATAGACTCAAGAAGATAGAACCATGTTCACACTCTACAAAAAGGAACTCGCGACATTCTTCACCTCGCTGATAGGCTATCTGACCGTGGTGGTGTTTCTCGTGCTCTGCGGCTTGATGCTGTGGGTGTTCCGCTCTGACTTCAACATTCTGGACTACGGCTATGCCGACATGACGGGCTTCTTCCTGATAGCGCCGTTTCTGTACCTCTTCCTCATTCCCGCCATCACCATGCGTATGCTGGCCGAGGAGAAGAAGAACGGCACCATGGAACTGCTGCTGACCAAGCCCATGAGCGAGATGACGATAATATGGGCCAAGTTCCTGGCCGGCGTGACGCTGGTGTTTATCTCGCTGCTGCCCACGCTGGTGGTCTATTTCAGCGTGTATGCCCTCGGCGACCCCGTGGGCAACATTGACACAGGCAGCGTGATAGGCTCGTATATTGGCCTGCTGCTGTTGGGCGCCGCCTTCGTGGCAATAGGTCTGATGGCCAGCGCGCTGACGAGCAACCAGATAGTGGCGTTCATTCTAGCCGCCGTCATCAGCACCTTCGCCTACCTGGGCTTTGAGTCGCTCTACAATATGGAAATTCTCGGCAACGCCGACCTCTTTGTGAAATCCATAGGTATGCGCCACCACTACGAGAGCATAAGCCGCGGCGTGGTTGACACCCGCGACATTATCTACTACCTCAGCGTCGTGGCTCTCTTCCTTATGGCTACGCGCCTCGTGCTGCAAAGCAGGAAATGGCAGAAGTGATTTTAATTTTGAATGTTGAAAGTTGAATTTTGAATTTGTGGGGTTGGGAATTTTGAAGGGTGAATTTTGAAATTCTATTTTTGGGAACTGCTTAAAACATGAAACTACACTTATTTAATAATAGTGGCAAGAAAAGCAATCAGCGCCGCAGCGACTGGCTCGAAATGGCGGCAGGGGTGCTGATTATAGTGTTTGTCAACATCATAGGCTACTATCTCTTTGCCCGCATCGACCTCACCTCGGAGCGCCGCTACACGCTGTCGAAATCGACCAAGGAGATGCTGCGCAGCATTGACGAGCCGGTGCTGTTCCGCGTCTATCTGGAAGGCGAGTTTCCGGCCGACTTCAAACGTCTGCAGAACGAGACCAAGGAGATGCTCAACCAGTTCAGAGCCTACAGCCCATACATAAACTACGAGTTTGTAAACCCCAACAACTTTGAGAACCCGCAAGAGCGGCAGGTGTTCTATCAGAAACTGATGAGCAAAGGCATACAGCCGACGCAGATACAGGTGCGCAACGGCGACGCCACGACCACGCAGGTGCTGGTGCCCGCCGCCGACGTGAGTTACAGAGGCCGCGAGACCTCGGTGCAGTTGCTTCAGAACCAGAAATATGTGCCCGAAGCCGAACTGCTCAACAACTCGATACAGAACCTGGAGTATGTGCTGTGCAACGCCATTCGCGGCCTGTCAAGAGGCAAACGCCCGATGGTGGGCTTTCTGACGGGACACGGCGAGTTGAACGGCGGCGTGCTGTTTGACATACAAGGCGCGCTGCAAGAGCACTACGACCTCGACTACGCCACCATTGACGGACAGATTAACGCCCTGACGGCACGCCACCAAAGCAGCAAGGACTCGTCGTATAGTTTCTACAACAAATACGACCTGCTGATTGTTGCCAAGCCCCGCACCGCCTTCAGCAACGAGGACCTCTATATACTCGACCAATACATAATGTATGGCGGCAAGGTGCTGTGGCTCGTTGATGTGCTTGACGCCGACCTCGACAGCCTGGCGCATCGTGGGCAGGCTCTCTCCACTACCCTGCCACTGGGCCTCGAGACGATGTTTTTCACCTACGGCGTGCGCATAAACCCCGACCTGGTGCAAGACATACGCTGCCGCCCCATACCCATGACCGTAGGCATGGTGGGCGACAAACCGCAGATACAGTTCTGCCCGTGGTTCTACTTCCCCGAAGTGGTGCCGACGGCACAGCACCCCATAGTGCGCAACCTCGACCTGATAAAATGCGACTTTGTGAGCAGCATAGACTTGATAGACAACGACGTGGAAAAGACCGTGCTGCTGACAACCTCCGACTATTCGCGCGTGAAGAACGCCCCCGTGGTGATAGACCTCAACGACGCCAAGGTGGACATCAACAGCATAGACCAGCGTCTTTTCTCGCGCCAGCACATACCCATTGCCGTGCTGCTGGAAGGCAAATTCCACTCGATGTTCCGCAACAGGCTCACGCCGCAGTTTGAGGAACTGCCCGCCATGGGCTTCCGCCAGGAGAGCGAGCCGACGAAGATGATTGTGGTGTCGGACGGCGACATAATACGCAACCGCTACAATATGCAGGAGGGCAGCGGCTACCCCATGGGCTACGACCACTACACGCAGACCCTCTACGCCAACAAAGAGTTTATACTCAACGCCGTGGACTATCTGACCGGCGGCGAGGACTTTATGGCTACCCGCTCGCGCGACGTGAAACTGCGCAAACTGAACGTGAAGAAAATCCACGACAGCCGCGCCATCTACCAGGTTGTCAACGTGGTGCTGCCAGCGCTGATTATAGCCCTCGTGGGAGTGGCTATGGTGCTGCTGCGCCGCAAGAGATTTCAGAAAAAGGCTTAAAGGAAATAAGCAGGCCTTTGAGGCATAGGAACTGCTATGGCTGCCTATGTCGGCATAGAAAAGCCTATAAAACTATAAAACAAACAAAACACTATGTCACTCTCTCGACGTACTAAAAATATCATTATCATTGCCATTGTTGTGGCGGCAGGCGTGGCGGCACTGATAGTCAGCCTCACGCGCGGCAAAAACGCCACCTTTGAGCAGGACTACCACATTGCCGACATCACGACGGTGACGAAGATTTATATGGCCGACAAGAACAACCACGACGTGACGCTGACACGCACCATTGGCGACAACGGCGACACAGCATGGGTGGTTGACGGCAAATATCCCGCCAGCAAGCCCATGATAGACCTGCTGACCGAGACACTGAACACCATGCGCATACGCAGCCAGGTGAACAAAAACGCCGTGCCTAACATCATCAAGGACATTGCGGCAGCCAGCGTGAAGGTGGAAGTCTATCAGATGGTGTATTTCATCGACTGGTTTGGCGGCAGACTACAACTCTTCCCCCACGAGAAACTCACCACCACCTACTATGTGGGCCGCGAGACGCAAGACCAGATGGCGACCTACATGTTTCGCGAGGGCGACAAAGTGCCTTTCGTGATACATATCCCCGGTTTCCGCGGCTATCTGACACCCACGTTCTCCACCTCGCCCTACACCTGGCGCAGCCACAACATCGTGGCCCTCGACGTGAAACAGATAGAGCGTGTGCAACTCGACATACTTGCCGCCCCCGAAGAGAGTTTCGCCATCTACCGCGACGGCGAGACCTTTGCCATGGAACTGACGGCCTCGCACACCGTGCTGCCCGGCTTCGACACCGCCCGCGTGGCACAGATGCTCATCTCGATGCGCAACCTCAACTTTGACGAGTACGCCGCCATAGTGCCTAACGCCAACATGGACACCTCGTTCCGCGAAGGACCGCGCAACATTCTGACCATCACCGACACCGCCCACGTGAGCCACGAGGTTAAGACCTACATAAAATATGTGAACCCCGACGACGCCAAGGCAATGCCAAACCCCGAACTCTACAACACCTTCGACATTGACCGCCTCTACGCCATAGTGGACAACAAAGACACCGTGGTGCTGCAATACTACGTTTTTGACAACATACTGCAACCCGCATCTTTCTTCTTCAAGAAACAATAGCGGCGCAACCTACAACTCCCACGATTTGACACAGATACTCATAACCAACGACGACAGTTATTCGGCCAAAGGGCTGCTGGCACTCATAGACGTGGCGGCAAAATTCGGCAATGTGCTGGTGATGGCGCCCGACCGCAACTCGTCGGGGCTGAGCCACTCGTTCACCTCGGGACGGCCGCTGCGAGTGTATGAGCACTGGAGCAACGAGCGGGTGTCTGTCTTTTCGTGCGACGGCACGCCGGTGGACTGCGTGAAACTTGCCATAGAGCATTTCTGTCCGATGCGTCCCGACCTCGTGCTTTCGGGCATAAACCACGGCAGCAACAGTTCGGTGAACGTGCTGTACAGCGGCACTATGGGCGCTGTGATAGAGGCCTCGACCTACGACTACAACGCCATAGGCTTCTCGCTACTGAGCCACGACCCCGACGCCGACTTTTCGGGCTGTCTGCCCTATGTGGAGCAGATTATTGCCAACGTGCTTGACAACGGGCTGCCCACCAATGTGTCGCTCAACGTCAACTTCCCCAACCTGCCCTTTGGAGAGATAAAAGGAATGCGCGTGTGCCACGAGGCCAAAGCGCGCTGGGCTGACAGTTTCGAGAAACGCGTGGACCCCTACGGTCGCCCCTACTGGTGGCTTACGGGCCGCTTTATCTGCAACGACCACAGCGAAGGCACCGACGAGAAGGCGCTGGCAGACGGCTATGTGTCGATAGTGCCGACACAGCCCGACTACACCTGCTACAACGCCATAGAGGCTCTGACGCCACGCTTTGAGCAAGACAGCGACACCGAAAAACAATAAAACGCACCATACTATAACCAAAAGGATAGCCCCCCTATCCTGCAACAAACAGAAAGACAGTGACCATCAAACAATATTTCCAGCAAGACAAGGCAACGGTAGGCGTTGTGGCAGTGCTTCTATCCGAACTGCTGCCGGCGCTGCTGCTCTGGGCTGTGCTGACAATCCTGGGCGAAAGCCCCGCCGGCCACATACGCTGGTTTGCGGGAGCCGCATTGCCAGCCCTGCTGGTGGTGCGCGCCTACGCCAAACACAAAGAATGTCTGTCCGCCACCAAAGGCGCCATAGTGACATTGTTTGCCACGTTCTTGATATTCATGCTTTTCCTGCTCAAGACCCACACGATATGAAATATTATATCATAGCCGGCGAAGCCTCGGGCGACCTGCACGGCGCCAACCTGATGCGCGCGCTGCTGCGCCGCGACCCCTCGGCAGAGATACGCTTCTGGGGCGGCGACGACATGGCGTCGGTGGGCGGCACCTGCGTCAAGCACATACGCGACCTGGCCTTTATGGGATTCTTAGAGGTGGCGGCACACCTGCGCACGGTGCTGGGCAACATAGCCCTGTGCAAAAAAGACATAGAGGCTTTCGGACCCGACGCGATAATATATATCGACTATCCGGGCTTCAACCTCAAGATTGCCAAGTGGGCGCACCGCAAAGGCTACCGCAACTTCCACTATATCTCGCCACAACTGTGGGCGTGGAAGAAAGGCCGCATCAAGAATATGCGCCGCGACCTCGACGCACTCTATTATATCCTGCCGTTCGAGCAGAAATTCTATGCCGCCAACAATATGCCGCAGGCCCATTTTGTGGGGCATCCGCTACTTGACGCTGTGCCGCAGTTGAGCCGCAAGGCCGACACCATGACGGCCCCCGACGAGCGCCCCATCATTGCCCTGCTGCCTGGCAGCCGACGCATGGAACTGAAAAACATGCTGCCTATAATGCTACGCATTGCGGCACATCACCCGGAATACCGTTTCGTGATTGGCGGCATGAGCCTGCTGGGAGAACAACGCTACCACCCCTATCTGATACGCGCCACGAGCAACGTGGAAATTGTTTACGACCAGACCTACGCGCTGCTGTCGCAAGCCCACGCCGCCCTCATCTGCTCAGGCACCGCCACGCTGGAGACGGCGCTGTTCGACGTGCCACAGGTGGTGTGCTATGCTGGCAACCCGCTGTCGTACATCATTGCGCGCGCCTTTGTGGGCAAACGCATACGCTATATCTCGCTGGTGAACCTCATTGCCGACAAACCTATACTGACCGAACTGCTGCAAGGCGGACTGAACGAAAACCGCCTCGAAAACGAATTCAACCTCATTGCCAAAGACGAAGCCTACCGCAAGAAGATGCTCGACGGCTACGACGAAGTGCGCAGCCTACTGGGCGGCACTGGCGCCTCCGACCGCACAGCGGAGATGATTGTCAAGGCAATAAAGAACGTTGAAAGTTGAATTCCGAATTAGCCTAAAACATTTTCAAAATTACTCCTCTCTCACCATTCAAAATTCAAACTTACTACGAAACCTCTACTCTCCATACTGCTTCTACTGCTTTGCTCTGCCTCGCTGATGGCCGAGCACGTTACCGTGCGCATTTTTTCCAACAACACTATATCGCTGCTCAATGTGTCGTTTGACCTCGGCACCTACAGCCTCTACGCCGACGACAGCACAGCCATAGACAGCGAGATAGGCAGCGGCCACTCGGTGGTGATAAAAGCCTCGGGCAACAGCGTGCAACTATCGGTGGACGGCCACAACCACGGCACCTTCCGCACGGCCCGCCTCGTGGCTTCCGACACCGCCTGCATTCTCTGCCTCAACCCCAAAAACGCCAAGCAGCGCACCTACGAGGGCAACCTCGTCATCAGCAGCAAAAAAGGCCAACTGACAATCATCAACGACGTGGATTTCGAGACCTATTTGGCTGGCGTGGTGCAGAGCGAAATCTACGGCAAGGAGAGCGACATCTACCGTGTGCAGGCCATCATCTCGCGCACATGGGCCATGCGCAATATGCAGAAACACGCCGCCGACGGCTACAACTTCTGCGACCATGTGCACTGCCAAGCCTACCACAACCGCTGCATACGCCCCGAAATAATGCTGGGCACCATTGCCAGCAGCGGCGAGACCATAGTGGACCAGTCGGGCAACCTCATAGAGACACCATTCCACTCCAACTCCGGCGGCCAGACCTGCAACTCGGAAGACGTATGGCGCACGGCACTGCCCTACCTGCGCTCGATAGAGGACACCTTCTCCTACGGCATGAAGCAGTCGGTGTGGACTAAGACCATGAGCGCCGACCGCTGGCTCGGCTACTTTGCCAAGACACACAAACTCGACACCGACGACAGCCTTGTGCGCGACAGTCTGCTGCACTTCTGCCAGCCCGTAAGGCAGCCCCGTCTGCTGGGGGTGCAACTGACGAAGGTGAGAATGGACCTCGGACTGAAATCGACATTCTTCAGCGTGGAATATGACAGCGTGAAAAACAACGTAATACTGCACGGGCGTGGCTACGGCCACGGCGTGGGGCTGAGCCAGGAAGGCACCATACGCATGGTGCGCCTCGGCATTGCCTACGACAGCATCATACGCCACTACTATACCGACTCCTACATACAGAACAACAACACCTCGCAGGACATTGCCCGCAGCCAGCAGTTGGCGCGCCACATAGGCGTGATAATCGAGGAAGACAAACAGCAAGCGACCCAAAAGAAATCGAAAAAAGACGACTGGCTGGGACGCCTGTTCCGCATACGCGACCGCGAGGAACGCGAAGAGATATACGACCCCAAGAAACAAGACCTCGAAAGCGACTGGGAATATGAATGGTGATTTTAATTTTGAAGTTCTTTGGGGTACGGATTTTTAATTTTGAAGTTTTAATTTTTTGATAACCTTAAAAACACAACCAATATGAAAAAACTCTTTTGTTTAGCCCTTGTGGCACTCCTTGCAGTAGGCGGTGCTATGGCACAGAAAAACACAGCCGCGACATCGGATGCCTCCGTAAACCGTGGCGGCAAACGCCAGATAGAATGGACTACCATAGAGAACGCCAGCAAGATGAAAGACAATACAAAACTGTATTTTGTTGATTTCTATACCAATTGGTGCGGCTGGTGCAAACGCATGGACAAAGATGTCTTTACCGACAGCACCGTCATCAAACTGATGTCCCGCTTTTATGTGCCGGTGAAATTCAACGCCGAAGGCAACTCGGAATTTGTGTGGAAAGGCACCAAATATGTAGGCACCCCCGTTCCCCCCAACGGACGCCCCACGCTCCACAGTTTCACACGCTCGATGCTGGGCAGCCAATTAGGGTTTCCCTCATTCGTCATCTACAGCAAAAACCAAAGCACCCTCAACATCATTCAAGGCTATCAGCCTGCCGAAGACCTCGTGAAGATTTTGTGGTATTTCGCTTCGGGCGACTACAACAAATACAACTACGAGAAATATCAGACTATCTTCGACAAGGAGATACGCCCCAAGATGGAGGCCTCGTTAAAATAATCACGAAAGAGATTTTGAAAAAACGGCTGTCTTGTAATCTATCCTACAACGGCAGCCACTAAAATCCTTCTAAAAATCATGGGATTTTTTAGTCGCACAAAAGAAGAGAAAGAGACCCTCGACAAGGGTATGGCTAAAACCAAAGAGAGTTTTCTCGCCAAACTGACCAAGAGTGTCTTTGGCCGCAGCACCGTGGACGACAGCGTGCTTGACGACCTCGAAGAGACCTTGATAACCAGCGACGTGGGCGTGGAGACCTCGCTGAAAATCATTGACACCCTGCAGACACGCATAAAACGCGACAAATACATAAGCACGACAGAACTGAACAACGTGCTGCGTGCCGAGATAGCGCAACTGCTGCGACAGGACACGAGCCACTTCCCCGCCGATTTCAACTCGCCTATGCCCCATAAGCCCTATGTGGTGCTGGTAGTTGGCGTGAACGGCGTGGGCAAGACCACCACCATAGCCAAACTTGCCTACCGCTACAAGGCCGCCGGCAAGCAGGTGGTGCTGGGCGCCGCCGACACCTTCCGCGCCGCCGCCGTGGAGCAACTGACGCTCTGGGCCGAGCGCGTGGGCGTGCCTATCGTGAGCCAGGGCATGAACGCCGACCCCGCCTCCGTGGCCTACGACACCCTGCAGTCGGCCATTGCCAAAGAGGCCGACGTGGTGCTGATAGACACCGCCGGACGTCTGCACAACAAGGTTGGCCTGATGAACGAACTGACCAAGATTCGCAAAGTGATGCAGAAACTGGTGCCCGACGCGCCCCACGAGGTGCTGCTGGTGCTCGACGCCTCGACAGGGCAGAACGCCGTGGAGCAGGCACGCCAGTTTACCGCAGCCACCGAGGTCAACGCCCTCGCTCTCACCAAACTCGACGGCACCGCCAAGGGCGGCGTGATAATAGGCATCAGCGACCAATTCCAGATACCGGTCCGCTACATAGGCCTCGGCGAGAAGATGACCGACCTGCAGATATTCCGCCCCGAGGATTTCGTGGCATCGCTGTTCGAGAAGTAAGGCTATCCGTGTAAAAACCAACGTATGCGCATAAACATTATAACCCTCGGCTGCTCGAAAAACACCGTCGATTCCGAAAACATCGCGGGCCACGCCAGCAAGGCAGGCCACACCGTCTATTTTGACCGCACCGCCAACGACTGCGACCTCGTGATAGTGAACACCTGCGGCTTCATCAACGACGCCAAGGAAGAGAGCATCAACACGCTGATAGAGCAGATAGAGGCAAAAAAGAACTTCGACCGCCGCCACAAACAGGACGGCCGTCGCCGCCGCCTCGTGGCAGTGGGCTGCCTTGTGGAGCGCTATAAAGGCGACCTCGCCAAGGAGATGCCCGAAGTCGATGCCTGGTACGGCTCGCACCAGTGGCAGACCATCGTGGAGAAAGAGTGCCAAAACGGACAGACGCCGTTCACGCTGCTGCGCGACATCAGCACCCCGCGCCACTACGCCTATCTCAAAATAGCCGAAGGCTGCAACCGCCATTGTTCCTACTGCGCCATACCACTGATACGCGGCAAACACATATCGCGCCCCATCGACGAATTGGTCGAAGAGGCACGCCGCCTTGTGAGCGAAGGCGTGAAAGAACTGATACTCATAGCGCAAGACACCACCTACTATGGCGTTGACCTCTATGGCGAACGACGGCTGGGCGAACTGCTGGACCGCCTTGCCACCGAGAGCGGCGCACGCTGGATTAGGCTCCACTACACCTACCCCACCTCGTTTCCCGAAGACGCTATTGCCGCCATACGCCGCCACTCCAACATCTGCAACTATATCGACATACCGCTGCAACACATCAACAGCAAAATCCTCTCCTCCATGCAGCGTGGCATAGACCGCGAAGGCACATTGGCACTGCTCGCCAAATTCAGAGAGCAGATACCCGACGTCAGCATCCGCACCACCCTCATAGTGGGCTACCCTGGCGAGACCGAGAAAGAGTTTGATGAGTTGAAAGAGTTTGTCCGTCAGGCACGTTTCGACCGCATGGGCTGTTTCCCCTACTCGCCCGAAGAGGGCACACCCGCCGAAGGACTGGGCGACCCCGTGACGGAAGAGGAGAAAGAACGCCGCGTGAGCGAACTGATGGCCGTGCAAGAGCAGATATCGCTCGAACTCAACGAGCAGCGCATAGGCCAGACCTACGACGTGATAATAGACCGCCGCGAAGGCGATTTCTACATTGGGCGCACCGAATACGACAGCCCGGAGGTTGACGACGAAGTGCTGATAGACAGCACAGCCTCCAGCCTCTCGCCACGCATAGGCGACTTCTGCCGTGTGCGCATACACGATGCCATGGAAAACGACCTCTATGGCACTATTGTTGACATCTTGTAGCAGCACGCTCCACGTCCGATGACACTCATAGCCGAAATACGGCAGTCGCGCACCATCAGTCTGCCACAGTTGCAGACGCTGCTCGAAACCTCCAACACCACCCTGCTTGAGGAACTACGGCTTACTGCACGCCAGCAAGCCGACGAAATCTATGGCCACGCCATCTATGTGCGCGGACTCATAGAGTTCAGCAACATTTGTCGCAACAACTGCTACTATTGCGGCATACGTGCCGGCAACAGCAAGGCCGTGCGCTACAGGCTCGACAAAGAGCAAATCATGCAATGCACCCACACAGGCCACCGCCTCGGATTCCGAACCTTCGTGCTGCAAGGCGGCGAAGACCCACACTATACCGACGAGGTGCTGTGCAACATAGTGAGCAGCATCAAACACGCCTATCCCGACAGCGCCGTGACGCTCTCCGTCGGCGAGCGAAGCCGCGAGAGTTACCAGCGCCTACGCGAGGCAGGAACCGACCGCTACCTGCTGCGCCACGAGACCGCCACCGAGAGCCACTACCGTATGCTCCACCCTGATTCCATGAGTCTTAGCCACCGCAAAGAGTGTCTTTTCGCACTGCGAGAACTCGGCTATCAGGTGGGGTCGGGATTCATGGTAGGCAGCCCGTTCCAGACCATCGAGCACCTCTATGCCGACCTGCTGTTTCTCCAAGAGTTGCAGCCCGCCATGATAGGCATTGGACCCTTTCTGCACCACCACGACACCCCCTTTGCTGACCAGCCCGACGGCAGCAGCGAACGCTGTCTGCGACTCATAGCACTGCTGCGACTGCTGTTTCCCACGGCACTCATTCCCGCCACCACAGCCCTCGGCACCGCCGACCCCATGGGACGCGAAAAAGGCATTTTGCACGGTGCCAACGTGCTGATGCCCAATCTATCGCCCTCGGCTGTAAGAAAGCAGTACTCCCTCTACGACAACAAGATATGCACCGGCGACGAAGCCGCCGAATGTCACGCCTGCCTATCCCGCCGCATCAACCGCATAGGCTACCGCCTCGTAATCGACCGCGGCGACAACAAAGCATAAAAAGGGGCGGACCTATGTGTCCGCCCCCTAAAAAACCTCTTTTCCACGCATTATTCGCCAATTATCGTCTCAGCGTGGCTGTTATTATAACTTCTTACCAACCAATAAAACTATCAATATACTTTTGTGTATGAGTTGGAAGATTGGTTTGAACCACTTGCATTTTCTTGATGCCCATCCCATTGCACCAAGAAGTAATTAATTGCTCTATTTTGTTGAAATCGCTGGTTCTTGCAGATAATGGATTAATCTCAAGAAACAGAACCTCTAACTTATCATTATAGTTTTTCCCTGTTGGAGTTATTGCAGTTTGATTTTTAACTGTCCGCGGCAAAATTCCAGTATAAACATTAGGACTTGTTTGTTCCCAATTTTTAGTATATTGAATGTAACCATCCGTTAGTATAATAAGTATATTTCTATGGTCTTGCTTTACACACAGCATTTCTGCATCTTTAGCAAAGAATCCCCAAATATCCGAACCAACCCAGTTACTACTTGCTATCGTTTGTCGATATATGCTACTAATGCTTGAACTCCATGTGCCTTCCATGGCTCTTAGCATTCTCTTATTGTTTGCAATTGATGGACCACCACTTATAGTAAGATCCACCGCCATATCAGATATTATGTTATTGATATTGGACAATGACGGGTTGGGATAACAAATAACCTGTATTTTATCCTGAGTAAAATTCATCATCCCATTTTTATACTGACGCTTATAGAATCCCTTCTGAATATTCATCAGTATAGTTGAATCTTTTTCTGCTTGAGGTATATTTGCTTGGTTTCCATCATTCCGTATGATTCTATTTGACAAGTCAAGCATTACGGTTATGTTCAACGGTTTAATAACAGGTTTGCTTTCTTCTGTTGCCGTTGGTTGCTCCGAATTCTTGTACCCTTTTGAGAACAAAGATACAGCCAATACTGCCACGATAGAAACAGCAATTATATAAATGTATTGTTTCTTGATTTTCATTGGTTATCCTCCTGTTTTTGTTTAAATCTATTTTTTATACCATCCATCCAATCATTCACAAGAGCCATCTCTTGCGCATGCGCTGCAGCAAGGTTGCCTGTATTTATGTCTGAAATACCCATATAAGCAACCCAACCTCTATAGTAATCAGCCAAATGCTGCTTGATGGCCTCAAAGTCATACCTCACATTAGAGAAATATTCATGTTGCTTTTGTTTAATCTTAGCAATCAGTTGGTTTATCTGAACCTGCAACTCATTTATTTTGTTCTGCTGTTCCACTTTTGCATCTTTTAATCTGGCTATTTGATTGTCAAGTTCTCGCAGAATGGCTGTATTATCCATTTTTCTATTATAGCAATCCATTACGAATCCATAAAGCAATCCCCAGATAACATAGGCTACAAAACCACAGAAAATCACCATCCAGAAATTTGAATCCACGATTGCAAGACCAACATTATATGGAGGTGGCGTTACCTCTGCTATAACAGACTCCGCATCATACGCATGTTTTCCAATATTATAAGCAAGGAGAAAATCAAATGCAAATGTCATTAAGTACATCAATGTCACTTTGGCATATTTAGAGAATCCTTGGCTGTTTTTGCCCGAATGATGAGCGACATATCCCAAAGCCATAAAAACGATAGGTAGGAACAAGACAAAAAGGCCTGCAAGTGGTCCCTCCTGGAATGCTTTAACAACAGCCTCTCCATCAAAAATCTTTTTTATAACCTTTATATCCCCTTCATTTGTCAAACCAATACTCCAATCCCTGAAAAAGGCAGAATATGCTGTAGAAGAATAAAAAATAAACAGATAGACTGTCAGCAAAGTTATAAGAAACGTTCCTATCCATAAATTAACCGTATTAGTTCTATTGCTTTGTGTTACTCCGCTTTTAATTTTGGATTTATCATCATTCTTCTGGTCTATACTATCTTGAATATCTTTGAGTTTTTCTTGTTCTTGGCCCAATTTTGTCTCTTTTCCAGACTTCTCTCCTTCTAACCCCTCTATCTCCTTTTGCAGTGTTGCCTTCATCTTTTCCTGCATCTCAGAATCCAGCTCTTGCGACTTTTTAGATTGTGCAAATACAGATTGAAATCCAGCATGAAACGCATTTAAATCAGCATTGGAACACCCTGCATCCTGTATTCCCTTATTTTTCCAATCTACATTGGATGCAATAACAACATGTCCCGTAGAGGTTGTTCCCACAACTGTTGCGACATCACTTGTCCCGTCAACCACCTCTGGTTGTACTTTCTTTTTTTTGAATATATCAATAAGTGCCATATTCTGTTCAATTTTATTATTCAAAAAATTCTTTTATCACTTGAGAATGAGTTAATTTCTGTTTTGCTTTTTCAAGCATCAAATCGGATAATTCATCTACTTTGTCTTCCTCAAACCCAAATTTCATGGCCGTCTGACGAAGCAATCCTTTCTCCTCATCTGTAATCTTTCCATCCGCCCAGGCCAACGATGCCATATCATAAAGATAAATTATCTTGTCTTCATCCTTTTCTGGCAAATAGAAAAGAATCTCGTTTGAAATAATAAGTTTGTCAAGTTCTTCAACTGTCAAACCAAATTCCTCTCTCCCGATGCGATATATTTCCGCTTTTTCCAAGGGAGACACCTCCATGTCAGCAATCATCATTCCATATAGATTAAGGAAATGAGATTTAAGTGATGGACTAATTGTATTATCAGCCATAACGTTACTTTTTTTGTCCCGACCCTCCAACAGAACATTATTTTTACGGAATAAGAAAGGCATGAGGTTATGTACTCATGTCCGTTTACTTGTAGGTTTCTGCAATCACCTTTGTGGGAAACGGGGAATAATGGAACATATCTCACGCCTGAAGATATGCTATGGTTATAGCATACACATCCAAGCGAAAGCATAAATGCTCTTCCTTCCCACTGATAATTTTGCAGAATTTACAAGTAAGGACAGTCTTGCAATGCTTTTTCTTGCTTATGCTTTTTGCTCTTAAAAGCAGTGCAAAAATACAAAAAAACTAATATTTTCACTATTTTTTATTTATACAATAGTGTCCAATCTCAAAAACAACATGTCTCGAAAAAACTAGATTTTGTGTATATTTGCAAGTGTATTCCAGCAAGTGCGTTGGTACAATGCTAACGGTATTTTGTAAAATTCACACTGAACCATGAAGCACACAAGTTTTATCGCAACAGTTTTAATTGCAGTAATATGCTTGGGTGGCATACCCCTGCAGGCTATGGCTAACGTTGCCGATAGTGCGGCAATATTGCAGAAAATTTATGAGACCAATGCGATGGTGAAGACCCTGCAAGCGCCGTTTACCCATCATCGGGTGTCGGGCGACGATGTCTCGAACCGCAAAGGCGATTTCTATTATATCGCATCGACACAGCAGATGGCTATGCGATATTCGGAGCCAGAGGGGCGTTATTTCGTAGTTTCCGACAAGCATCTCTACAATAAAATTGGAGCCATACCGATGCACTTCAACACACGACGCTCGAAATTAATGCGCCTGTTTGGGAATTGCATGGTGTGGGCCGTGCGAGGCGACGTGCAGAACATCTATAAAAACAACAACGTAGATTTGTCAGTGTGGGAAGACGACAAGGAGGATTGCTATGTTGTGAAGATGACGGCTCGCAAAGGCGGCAACAAAGGCATAAGCAGCATTGAGTTGCGCTATGACCGTACAACATGCATTATCTTCCATATGGAGATTGACGAGGTGATAGGCGTTAATCATATATTCCGCATAGGCCGCCAGCCACAGCACAACAAAGATATCGACCAGTCGCACTTCAAAGTCTGACCGACGCCACTCTCTTGTTTTTATTTCAACCCATTTCCACGAAAAGCCTTCTGCCGCTGCGGATTTGCAATCAGCAGCGGGAAATCCTCGCGGCTGCTTCTCTTTGCTCTATTTTTCGTAATTTTGCACCGCTAAACTGACTACGCCTTATGGGCAGAAAAACTATACTGAAGAACGACAACAGAGACAGTATCGACTTTGGTGCCAACAACATCCAACGTCTTTTCGCCAGTATCTTCTTCCCAACCGTGCTGGGCATGCTGTTCAGCATGGCCTTTATCGTAACCGACGGAATCTTTGTGGGTAACGGCCTAGGCAGTTACGGCCTTGCGGCAATCAACCTCATTGCGCCCATAATGATGCTTATCAACGCCTTGGGCATGATGATAGGCAGCGGCGTGAGCGTGGTGGCCGCCATCCACCTCTCGCATGACAACGAGAAAGCCGCACGCATCAACACCACACAAGCCTACGGACTCGGACTGCTGGTGGCGTTAGGGCTGGCGGCGCTATGCTACATTTTCCCCGAGCCCATTCTGCGACTTCTTGGCGCACGCGGCGACCTGCTGCCTCACGCCAGAGAATACTATCTGTGGTTTATGCCGGCGTGTCTCTTCTCAATGGTCGGCACCATCGGAATGTTCGTCATTCGACTTGACGGCTCGCCACGCTACGCCATGCTAATAAACATCGTCATGGCCATCATCAACATCATTCTCGACTATGTGTTCATCTTCCCCTGCCAGTGGGGGCTGATGGGTGCGGCGCTGGCCACCGACGTTGGCGGCATAGTGGGCATGGTGATGGTGGTGCATTATATGGTGCGACGTGCCAAACATCTGCAACTCTACCGTGTGAAGTTGACCCCCACGGGCCGCAAACTCACGAGGCGCAACATCGGATATATCTGCCGTATGGGACTGTCGGGCATGGTGGCCGAACTGGCAGTGTCGGTAATGATGCTCACCGGCAACCTCATCTTCCTGCACTATATGGGCGAGGACGGCGTGGCGGCATACAGCATCATCTGCTACCTCTTCCCGCTGGTCTATATGCTCCTTTTTGCCGTCTCGCAGTCGGCACAGCCCATCATTAGTTACAACCACGGCGCCGGCCTGCGCGACCGTGTGCGCCACACCTTCCGCTTCAGCCTGCTCGTAGGCCTCGCCTGCGGAGTAGTGATAATGCTGGCGTTCATCTTCTATTCGCAGACCATAGTCTCCATCTTTGTTGATAGCGACGAGGCGGCCTACCGCATTGCCAGCACAGGATTGCCTCTCTACGCCACAGGGTTCTTCTTCATGGCTCTGAACGTCTGCTATGTAGGCTACTGCCAGAGCATCGAGAAAGCACGTGCAGCAGTAGTCTTCACCATGCTGCGCGGCATCATATTCATGGTTGCATGCTTCATCATCCTGCCCACAGCAATAGGCACCAACGGTCTCTGGTTAGCCATCCCCTTGGCCGAGGTTCTCACAACCCTCTGCATCATAGGTTACCAACTTCACCTATATCGGCATCGAAAATGACAACCTCAGCCTACCGACCTCGCAACACCGGCCACGACTACTCTGGTCGCGGCGTATATCTCATCACACTGCTTATTAACAAACAAAAACAGTTGCCACACCGCAACATTGAGATACGAACAGATAAATAAGAAATTCTTTTTCGCCATTTCATTTTTTCCGTTGTATTCATTACGGAATTCCCGTAACGTAAATTCCGTAATGAAAAGATACATTTTGACCATCAAATGACATTTTAGAAACGCGATATGCCAGAAATTGAATATCATCCTTTGCGGCCATTCCTACCTCATAATGCGAGGTTGCTGATGCTGGGCAGTTTCCCTCCTCCTCGGCAGCGGTGGTGTATGGATTTCTTCTATCCCAACCGCAGCAATATGATGTGGGAGGTGATGGGGCAGGTGTTTTTTGCCGACGCTCAGCGGCTGGTGGATGCCGAACATAAGACATTCCGCAAAGAAGACATCATTGCCATGCTTAACGAGAAAGGCATAGCCATTTTTGACACCGCCACAGCGGTGCGACGCCTGCAAGGCAATGCATCGGACAAGTTTCTGGAAGTGGTAGAAAAGACCGACATTGCGGCATTGCTTCGGCAGATTCCTCACTGCCACGACGTGGTGTGTACCGGGCAGAAAGCCACCGAGACGCTATGCTCCGACTATGGTGCGCAGCAGCCCCATATGGGCGAAAGCACAACATTCGAGATTGACGGCCGCACGATGCGCCTCCACCGCATGCCATCCACCTCGCGCGCCTTTCCTATGCCGCTGACCAAGAAAGCCGCCTACTACGAGAAAATGATGCGCCAAGTGGGCTGCCTCGACCAAGACTAAACACACTGCGCCGCATGATAGCCTTTTTACAAAGTTGGGGACTGCTGGGACTATTCGTGGGTTCTTTTCTTGCTGCCACTGTGGTGCCGTTTTCGTCAGACGCACTGCTGGTGGGCATGCTCATGGCTGGCGTGGCACCGCTGCCATGCCTTGTGTGGGCCACGCTGGGCAACTGGCTCGGCGGACTGACATCGTTTGCCATAGGCTGGGCAGGTCGATGGGAATGGATAGAACGCTGGTTTAGAGTGAAACGCGAAACGCTGGAACGGCAACGCACACGCATAGAGCGCTGGGGCGCATGGCTGGCACTGCTCACATGGCTGCCAATCGTGGGCGATGTGTTTGCCATTGCGTTGGGGTTCTATCGCTGCCCGCCTATCAAGAGCGCATTGTTCATGCTGCTCGGCAAAGCCCTACGCTTTGCGCTATGGACACTGCTCTTCTACTACACAGGCTGGTCAATGGCCGAAGTCTGAAATAGTTAAAACTTTTAACTTTTCTCTTTGAGCAAAAGGGGGTACCTTTGCGCCCGATTTGTCAAAAATCGGATTATTCATAACAATCCATAATAAAAATGTCTAACAATCTTGCACCCAAAGTCTTCCGTTTTCGTCGGTTCTGCCGTGCCTCCTATGCCGTCTTTCGTTCTCTCCACATAGAGGTCACGATAGGACGTGTGGCGACATATATTGCCGACCGACAGATGCGCAAATCGGCTCGCACTGTGGCTCTCTGCCTGATGATAATGATGGCAGGCAAAGCGATGGCCCAGAGCGACGACGACCTGGAAGGGCTGACGCTGCCAATGGTGTCTATCACCGCCAGCGGCGACACGGCGCAAAGCCCCACCGAGGGGGCGTGTGCCGTTCTAACTCACCACGACATTCAACATCTTTCGGCCAACACCATAGGCCAACTGCTGGAAATGCTGCCCTCCGTCGATGTGAGGAGCCGCGGCGTGGGCGATATGCAGGGCGACATAACCCTGCGCGGCGGCACTTTCGACCAAGTGGTAGTGCTGCTCAACGGCATCAATATCTCCGACCCGCAGACGGGGCACCACAATCTGGACCTGCCCATAGACCTCGCCATGGTGGAACGCATCGAACTGCTGTCGGCTTCGGCACTGGTGCGCTATGGCGTTACGGCTTTCTGCGGCGGCATCAATATTGTGACTGTTCCATCGTCAAGCGACCGAGTGCGAGCACGCCTCTCCGCCGGAAGCCACGGCACCGCCTCTGCCGCCTTGCGGGGCGACAAACGGATAGGCCGTTGGAACATAGCCGCCACAGGTGCCTACAACCGCAGCGACGGCTACAGGACTAACACCGACTATCGCAACGCCAACGCACTGCTCTACGCCTCACGACGCGACACTCTCGGCACATGGCAGATGCAACTGGGCGGACAGATAAAGGATTTCGGCAGCCAAGCCTTCTACAGCCTCAAATATCCCGACCAATACGAAGCCACACGAACCCTGACCGCCGCACTGCAACGGCAGCAGCGCATAGGCCGTTGGAACAGCGAAATGGCGCTCTACGGACGACTGCACCGCGACCGCTTCGAACTCTTCCGACAGGGTGCTGTCGAGCCTCCATCGTGGTATGGCGGACACAACTACCACCTCTCCTCGTCATGTGGCGCACGACTGCGAGCGTCGCGCCTCAACCTGCAGAATGCCGCAATGCAAGGTCGGCTGACCCTCGGCATCGAATACCGTCGCGACGGAATTATCAGCAACGTACTGGGCGACAGCCTCGCGCAGAAACGACGAGTACTGTTTGAGAACGGCGAACACTACTACACTCTCGGCTGTTCGCGACATAGGGGCAGTGCCTTTGCCGAGCAGAGCCTTTATGTTGGCGACTGGGAGATGGCGGCGGCAGCACTAGTCCACGCCAACAGCGCCATGCCGTCGGGCTACGGCTACTCGCTCTCCGCCTCGTGGCATCCCACGCCAGCCCTCACGCTCTCGGCGGCAATAGGCCGTTCCGACCGACAGCCCACCTTCACCGATCTCTACTACCACAGCGCGACACAGATAGCCAATCCCTTGCTACATTCCGAAACGAGCCACTCGGCCGAGTTCGCCGCCAAATACCACAAAGGTCTCTGGCACGCATCGACCGACATCTATCTGCGACGCGGCACCGACATCATAGACTGGGTGCGGCAGCCCGACGAAAGCGTGTGGCACAGCATGAACCACAGCCGCATCGACGCCATAGGCTTCGACATGAACATTGGCTATCATTCCGACAAATTTGTGCGATACGCAGATCTGACCTATTGCTACAACACCATCGACAAAGAGGCCAAAGGCTATGTGTCGCAATATGCGCTCGACTACCTGCGCCACAAGGTCAGCGCCAACATTGCCATCAGTCCCGCAAAGCCACTTGTGGTCAAGGCAAGTCTTGCCTATCACTACCGCATAGGCGGCTATACCGACCTCAGCGGCACAATGATAAAATACAGCCCCGTCTGCATCATCAACGCCGCCATAGAATACCATCTGAAAAAGTGGATCTTCTTCGTCGAAGCCAGCAACCTGCTGAACCGCATCTATTACGACTACGGCGGAATCCCCCTGCCCGGCACAACATGGGCGGCAGGAGTGAATACCGATTTTTGAAACCTAAAGTGCTATTGCAGCATTGGCGCTATGCGGTGCAACGCTGATACGAGGGCGTCGATTTCCTCGGTGGTGTTGTAGAGTGCAAACGAGGCGCGCACCGTGCCAGGTATGCCGTAGCGGTCCATGACAGGCTGTGCGCAGTGGTGTCCCGTGCGGACGGCAATGCCGAGTTTGTCGAGCAGTGTGCCAACATCGTAGGGGTGCGACTGACCGATGAGGAACGAGATAACGCCAGCCTTATGCGGCGCGGTGCCATAAATTCGCAATCCCTCTATCTCGGCAAGGCGGCATGTGGCATAGTCAAGCAGCGATGCCTCGTGGTCGGCAATAGCCTGTACGCCAGCCTGCTGCATAAAGTCGATGGCAGCCGAAAGACCGAGAGTATCGCCCACCGACGGCGTGCCTGCCTCAAAACGGAAAGGCAGTTCGTTGTAGGTGGTGCGCTCGAAGGTAACGTCCTTTATCATCTCGCCACCGCCCTGATATGGCGGCAAGGTGTCGAGTATGGCTTCACGCCCATAAAGCACGCCGATGCCCATAGGCGCATACATCTTATGCCCTGAGAAACAGTAGAAATCGCAACCAATACGCGCCACATCCACCACGGTATGCGCCACCGCCTGGGCTCCGTCCACCATCACAGGCACTCCGTGGGCGTGGGCTATAGCGGTAATCTGCTCTATGGGGTTGACCGTGCCGAGGCTGTTAGATACGTGTGCCACTGCCACAATACGCGTGCGGCTGTTGAAAAGCGAGGCGTAGGCATCGAGGTCGAGCACACCATCGTCGCTAAAAGGTATGGGCCGCAGACGGGCACCCGCCAACTGCCACGGCACAATGTTGGAATGGTGTTCCATGCCACTGACAATCACCTCGTCGCCCTCATGGATATAGGCCTTGCCAAACGATGATGCCACAAGGTTGATAGCCTCGGTGGTGCCACGAGTGAATACAATCTCATGGCTATGGGCGGCACCTATGAACTGCTGCACCTTGCGACGTGTCTGCTCATGCAGGTCGGTAGCCTCGGCAGCAAGATGATGCACGCCACGATGGATGTTGCTGTTGAGCGTAGCATAATAGCGGCTAACAGCATCTATCACCACCTGCGGTTTCTGTGTGGTGGCGGCGTTGTCAAGATAGACCAGCGGATGGCCGTAGATGGTAGTGTTGAGTATTGGAAATTGGTCGCGAAACATTTACTTACGCATTATTGATACGTTTATAATCCATAAAGAAAAAAGAGCCACAGGCAGCACCCATAAGCCCATACATATTATATTCAGCACATTACATCACACTTCTCTAACGTCTGCACATCATCATACAGAAAGCAAATATACATAAAATCCTCAAAACACCGCACATAGGCAATCATAGCACTGCACCACACAACGACTAAAAGCCACACTATATTCAGATTTTATGTAATTTTGCAATTTGTTAGAAACAATAATAAAACACAAAGCACCATGAAGAAGAAGATTACCAAAATTCTTACGGCAAAAGACGGCTACGACTGGCAGTACTGCTCGCTGGGCGGCGTCACTCGCGTCAAAATAGCCAGTGGCGAAGATATCAAGCACCTCGGCGAACTCGACCGCAAACTATGGACCGTGCTCTCCTGCCCCGTCAACGGGCTCGAATTTGACAGCCGCACGCTCCAACTCATGGACAGCAACCACGACGGCAAACTACGTATTGACGAAGTTGTCGAGGCTGCCGAATGGATTACCACCGTCCTGTCTGACGCCGACACCCTGCTCAACAGCAGCGATACCCTCGCCCTCTCGGCCATAGCCGACAACGAGGCTGGAAACAAAATCCGCACCACCTGCGAGACCATTCTCAAAGAACTCGACCGCCCGCTGGAAACCATAAGCATCAAGGACGTGGCCGACTATAAGACCCTCATCGACGAACGCTATGCCAAAGAGGTCGCCGCCGTTGCCACCGAGGACATCCGTCCATATGGAGAAAACACCGAGGCCGTCACCGCAGCCGTCACCGCGCTGCGCGACAAGGTGGCCGACTATTTCATGCGCTGCCACCTCATCCGCTTCGACGCCGAATGTAAAGACGCCGTCGATGTGTCGGTAGAACGCATCGCCGCCATCGCCGCTGGCGACGTGGCCAAAGCCACCACCGACATAGCCTCCTATCCCCTCGCCCGTCCCAACGCCGAAGGCACCCTCGCCCTCGACAACATCAACCCCGCATGGGCTGCCCACATGACCACCATCAAGAAAATGGCCGTGGCCGAAGGCACCACCACGCTCGACGAGGCACAGTGGGGCGACATCGTGGCTAAGATAGACGCCTATACCGACTATCTCGCCAAACAGTCAGACGGACAGGTGGAACTGCTCTCCAAAGGACAAGCCGAGGCAATGGAGCACTACACCCAGGCCGACAGACTGCTACACATATACCGCGACTTCTACACACTCATCAAGAACTATATATTCTTCAAAGACTTCTATCAGAACGACCCCGACACCAAAGCCATCTTCCAAAGCGGTCGCCTCTATATCGACCAGCGTTGCTGCGACCTCTGCATGCGCATAGACAGCATCGACGCCCACGCCCCTATGGCTGCCGCCAGCGGCATGTATCTCATCTACTGCACCTGCACCTCGCGCGAGCGCAACGCCACACAGAACATCGTGGCAGTCCTCACCGACGGCGATGTGGATAATATGGAAGTGGGCAAAAACGCCATCTACTACGACCGCGAAGGCCATTGCTGGGACGCCGTGGTGAAGAAGATTGTCGATAACCCAATCTCCATCCGCCAGGCCTTCTGGAGTCCCTACCGCAAATTCTGGAAATGGTGTACCGACAAAATCAATAAGTCTGCCGCCGAGAAAGAGGACAAAGCCTTCAACAGCCTCACCACCAAGGCCGACGCTGCCACCGAGGACGTGAAAACCAACCTTGCCGCTGCTCCCGACGCTGAGAAGAAAAAAGAAGAAAAGAAACCCACACCGTTCGACATCGCCAAGTTCGCCGGTATCTTTGCCGCCATCGGTATGGCCATTGGCTATATAGGCAGCGCCCTGGCAGGCATCACACAGACCATCGGCAGCAACCCGCTAAACCTGCTCATCCTCATCTGTGGCATAATCCTCGTCATTTCAGGCCCATCCATGTTCATTGCATGGACCAAACTGCGAAAACGCAACCTCGGCCCCATGCTCAACGCCAACGGCTGGGCCGTCAATGCTGTAATCCTTGTCAACGTGCGTTTCGGTGCCACGCTCACCAGCATCGCAAAATATCCCAAACTGGTGCTCGACGACCCCTTTGCCGAGAAAAAGATGCCGGCATGGAAGAAATGGCTCATTTCTATAGCCGTAGTGATAGTAATAGCCGCCATAGCAGCACTCATCATCTACCTGATGCACCAGCAGCAAGCCCAAGCCGCCCAAGCAGTAGCCGACACTGTGGCGACTGTCGCAGAATAACAAAACATCTAACATACACAAGCGGGGCGGTCCAATGGACAGCCCCGCTTATTTCATTGATATCAACCGAAGGACTATTTCTTTTCTTCGTTGTTCATTTGACGGTTGCGCATCTTTTCGCGGATGTCAATTCTTTTCGGATGTACTTTTTTCGATGGCATCGGCCTTACTAAAGCAGGTCTATCTGCACCATCCTTCTTCCCAGAATTCTCTACGCCCTCTTTCTTTTCGGTGCCAATCTGTTCGCCTAAACTCATTTTGGCGGCACGAGCACCTGCAAGACGCGATGCACCCACGGCACGCAGTGCCTTGCCGCAGTCGGGAATGCCGTAGCCGTAGCGGTTGTTGACCTTGTCGGCCATATTGCCCGCCATACGCACTGCCTTGCACAACTCCTCGACCGAGGCTTTGGGCGCAGCCTGACGCAGACAAGCCATCATGCCCGCCATGATGGGCGACGAGAACGAGGTGCCGTGAGCGCGGATATAACCTCCCGCAGGGGCTGCAACATAGACAAAGACGCCCTGTGCACACACATCGGGTTTCACACGGTCGTCGTAGGTTGAACCGTATGAACTAAAGCCCGAAATATTACCATTGCTCCACACCGCACCAACGGAGAGGATATGCTCGGCATCGGCAGGCACAGAGATGCTGTGCTTGCCCTGGCTGCCCTCATTGCCAGCACTATTGACACACAATATGCCACGAGTGGCGGCAATTTCGCCACCTATCGACATGAATGCCGTCATGCCGTTGAGATGCTCAAACTTATAGTTGAGCGTAGTGTCCCAGAAGCCGCGATAGCCCAGCGAACTGTTGATGACATCAACGCCGAGGCTGTCGAGAAACTCAGCCGCCGACACCCAGTTCAACTCTTCCACAGGGCTCTCGGTGCGGTTGTCCTCGGTGATGCAGAGCACATAGTCGGCCTTGGGAGCAGTGCCCACATATTTTCCAGGCACATAGCCCGCCAGCGTGGTGAGCACCATGGTGCCATGAGCATCGGCCAGATAGACCGACGGACGATGAGCGACAAAGTCGCGCGTGGCAACAATGCGGCCACTGCGACGCAACGTGTCGAACACCGACAGGGTGTCAACGCCAGGGAAACCACCGTCGCACACGCCTACCAGCACGCCCTGCCCCTCAAAGCCACGGCGGTGCAGACGCACACCATTCAACTGATTGATTTGCGAATAGGCCAGCGCGTAGTAGTTAGAATCATGAGGACGATAGGACAGCAACGTCGTGTCGCGGCCAGCGTCATATTTTATCGTCGTGGTATCGACCATGACGGCACGACGGTTGTAGAGTTTGACGCTTTTCACAAAGTCTAATTTCTCTATTTTCTCAACCTCCTTGGGCGTGGCAATAACCGTTACGCCGTTGAGCCATTTGCTGACATTGTGAATACGCGCGCCGGTCTTGGCAACAGCCTTCACATAAGCGGGATTGACGGGCAGGTCGATACTATCGACGGCTATGCCGAGACGCTGACGGCGGTCGAGAGAACGCTGCGAAAGATATTTCGACGGATTGTCTATCGTATATGGAGTCCCTGCCTTGTCGGCAAACTTGACCCAATAGTAATTGTTAGTGTCGTTGGCGGCCATAGCGCCGAGCGAAAGCAGCATAACAACAAAAAAACAAAGACGTTTCATATTGTATCTATTTTATTTTTGTTTGATTGCAAATGACGAAAAGCGGTGCAAAGATACATTTTTTGCTCAAATAATCTTATCTTTGCACGCCCTATGGGACGTTCCGTCATCATGGATTAACCAACAACAGACAAAACAATGGAAATACTGCTCATAATACTCGCTTTCGTGTGTGCCGCCGTCGGAATAATAGGCTCCGTGGTGCCTGGTCTGCCCGGACCTCCACTGGCGTGGATAGGGCTGTTGCTGCTGTCTTTCACCGAGATGGCCGAGATTTCCGCAACGATGCTAATTGTCTCCGCCGTGGTGGCAACGGTCATCACCGTGATAGACTATGTGGTGCCATCGGCCTTCACCAAGCGTTTCGGCGGCAGCCGTGCCGGAATCTGGGGCTGCAACATCGGACTCGTCATTTCCATTTTCGGGCTACCCTTCGGTCCGCAGGGACTGGCAGGAGTAATACTTTGGCCTTTAGTTGGCGCGCTTGTCGGCGAACTGCTCAGCCAAAAGCCTTTCGAACCAGCACTCCGTGCCGCCTTCGGCGCGTTCATAGGCTTCCTGACCGGCACACTCTCCAAATTGGCCTACAGCATTGCGCTGACAATAATAATGATTGTACGACTAATTAATGGCTGATGAAGCGGCCTACTATTCCA
>ONLQ01000022.1:32186-71831 GCA_900318665.1 uncultured Bacteroidales bacterium
AAAAAAGACCTTCGTTTGAAGGTCTTTTCTGTACCGCATATCAGAGTCGAACTGATGATCTTCTGCGTGAGAGGCAGATGTCCTGGACCACTAGACGAATGCGGCTCATTTACGATTTCGGCTGCAAAAGTACACCTTTTTCCGAAACCGACAAAATTTTATTTCATCTTTTCTGCAACATCTGTTTTATTTTATTGATTTTTAAGGCTCCATTATCTAATTATTTCGTACCTTTGCATTTTGTAAAAACACACAAATATGGAAACACCTACCTACAAAAGACTGACTCGCGACACCCAAAACAAATCCATTGCCGGCGTATGTTCTGGTCTGGGCAGATATTTCAATATCGACCCCGTACTTTTCCGCCTCATTTTCATAGCCGCCATAATCACTGGCGGATGGGGACTGCTGCTTTATATTATAATGTGGATAGTAATCCCAGCCGACAACCTTCTGCCCAGATAGGATTGCACCCGCGCCAGACCCTGATGCTCGTGATTGGCTGAAAGTCAAAGTTTTTTTACCTATTCAAAATAAATGTGTAATTTTGCAAGTTCGAAATAGTAGAAAAACAGACTTCCAAAAACCATGATAAACATCACGCTACCAGATGGTTCTATGCGTCAGTATGAGGCTGGCGTAACGCCACTCGACATTGCTAAAAGCATTAGCGAGGGCTTGGCACGCAACGTTTTGGCTGCCAAGGTCAACGGTAATATCCTTGAACTCTACCGCCCCATCAACGAGGACGCCACCGTGCAACTCCTCACTTGGAACGACGAGGACGGCAAACATACTTTCTGGCACACATCTGCCCACCTGCTGGCTTCGGCTCTGCAAGAACTCTATCCCGGCATACATTTCGGTATCGGCCCCGCCATCGAAAACGGATTCTATTATGATATAGATTTCGGCAAATACGAGGTGTCGAGCGACGACTTCCCGAAAATCGAGAAGAAAATGATGGAACTGGTGCAGGCCAAGACTCCCGTCACACGCCGCGAGGTGAGCAAGGCCGAGGCCTTGAAGACCTTTGGCGACCGTGGCGAGGTTTATAAGGTGGAACTCATCAACGACCTCGAGGACGGCTCCATCTCTTTCTACGACAGCGGCAACTTCACCGACCTCTGCCGTGGTCCGCACCTTGTTGACTTCAGCCCCATCAAGGCCGTGAAACTCATCAACCTGGCCGGTGCCTACTGGCGTGGCGACGAGCATCGTCCGCAACTGACGCGCGTCTATGCCATCAGTTTCCCCAAGAAAAAAGAACTCGACGAATATCTTGTAATGCTCGAAGAGGCCAAGAAACGCGACCACCGCAAGATTGGCAAAGAGTTGGGACTCTATATGTTCAGCGAGACCGTCGGCAAGGGTCTGCCCATCTGGCTGCCCAAAGGCACCGACCTGCGTCTTCGTCTGCAAGAGTTCCTCACCAAAATACAGAAACGCTACGGCTACCAGCAGGTCATGACGCCGCATATCGGCTCCAAATGCCTCTATGAGACATCGGGCCACTGGGAGCACTACGGCGAGGACAGTTTCCGCCCCATCACCACCCCCGAGGACGGCGAGGTCTATCTGCTGAAACCCATGAACTGCCCCCACCACTGCATGATTTTCAAAAACGAGCCTCACTCCTACAAGGACCTGCCTCTGCGCATTGCCGAATTCGGCACCGTCTATCGCTATGAGCAGAGCGGCGAATTGCACGGCCTGACCCGTGTGCGCTCGTTCACGCAGGACGACGCCCACATCTTCTGCCGCCCCGACCAGGTGAAAGAGGAGTTCATAAAGGTCATGGAGATTATCGAAATCATTTTCAAGGCACTGAGTTTCGATAACTTCGAGGCACAAATCTCGCTCCGCGACCCCAGCAACACCACCAAATATGTGGGTAGCGACGAGAACTGGGCCAAGGCCGAACAAGCCATCGTCGAAGCCTGCAAGGAGAAGAACCTGCCCGCAAAGGTGGAATACGGCGAGGCAGCCTTCTACGGCCCCAAACTCGACTTCATGGTGAAAGACGCTCTCGGCCGCCGCTGGCAGTTGGGCACCATTCAGGTGGACTACAACCTGCCCGAGCGTTTCGAACTGGAATACATAGGCAGCGACGGACAGAAACACCGTCCCGTGATGATACACCGTGCCCCCTTCGGCAGCATGGAGCGTTTCTGCGCCGTGCTTATCGAGCACACGGCTGGCAAATTCCCCTTGTGGCTCACGCCCGACCAGTTCATCATCCTGCCCGTCAGCGAGAAATATGTCGAAGAGGCACAGGCTCTCAAAATAAAACTCGAAGAGATGAACCTGCGTGGCACACTCGACACCCGCGACGAGAAAATTGGCCGCAAAATCCGCGACGCCGAACTCGCCAAATATCCCTTCATGCTCATCCTTGGCGAGAAAGAGATTAACGAAGGCACCGTCAGCGTGCGCCGTCAAGGTGCTGGCGACCTCGGCAGCATGACGCCCGAAGCCTTTGCCGCAATAGTTGAAGAAGAAATCAAGAAAGTAATGTAATAAACCGTCGTGACCAACGCCACGGCACAATAGTAACCAACCTAATATAGGAGAACCAAATTATAGCAACTCCATTCAATCCTAATCGCCCTAACAACAACAGCAAAGGGCGCGGACGCGGGCCTGCAAAGAAAGAGCCCGAACACCTTATCAACGAACGCATTCAGGAACCCATGGTGCGTGTGGTGGGCGAAGGTATGGAACCCACTATCATGAACACACGCGATGCGCTCAAGATGGCCTACGACGAGGGGCTGGACCTCGTGATGATTTCGCCCACGGCAACACCGCCAGTATGCAAAATCATCGAGTACCAGAAATACCTCTACGAGCAGAAAAAACGCGAAAAAGAGCGCAAGGCCAACGCCGCAAAGGTGGTTATTAAGGAGATACGTCTCGGCATGAACACCGATGACCACGACTTCGAATTCAAACTGAACCACGCCATCCGCTTCTTGCAAGACGGCAACAAGGTGAAAGTGGACATGCTTTTCAAAGGTCGCTCCATAGTTTACAAAGACCAGGGCGAAGCACAGATGCTCAAATTCGCCGAGGCACTGCTCGAATACGGCAAGCCAGAGGTGATGCCCCGACTGGAAGGCAAGCGAATGCTGATGATTATCGCCCCTAAGAAGTAACAAAGCAAATCCAAACAAGTTTCAACAATATAGTCTAACTCTTAAAACAGTAAAGTAATGCCAAAAATGAAAGCCAAGTCGGCAGCCAAAAAGCGTTTCGCTTTCACCGGCACCGGCAAAATCAAGAGAAAGCATGCTTATCATAGCCACATTCTGACTAAGAAAGAGACCACGCAGAAACGTAATCTCGACCACACCGCACTGGTGAGCCGCGACGACGAGAAGCGCGTAAAACGTATGCTTTTAGCCTAACAAACAAAAAAAGAATGCGAATGGTGCGGGACATCCCATGCCTTGCACCCTCTCCGCATCGGAGTAATTAACCATTGTTCGCAGCACCATAAGAGGCTTGCAACATCAGCCCGCTCGGACGAAAACAAAATTTTAAGATTATGCCAAGATCAGTAAACGCCGTTGCTTCAAGAGCACGCAGAAAAAAAATCCTCAACCGCACCAAAGGTTATTGGGGCAGAGGTAAAAACGTTTGGACAGTAGCCAAAAACAAGTGGGAAAAAGGTCAGACCTACGCCTACCGCGATCGTAAAAACAAGAAAAGAGAATTCCGCGCACTGTGGATTAACCGTATCAACGCCGGTTGCCGCATCAACGGTATCTCCTACTCCGTTTTTATGGGCGGCCTTCACAAGAACAACATCGAACTGAACCGCAAGGTTTTGGCCGACCTCGCCATGAACAATCCCGAGGCATTTGCCGCTGTTGTCAAGATGGTGAAATAGTCGAATAAGCGTGTTAAACATTTTAAAACTTATTTGTCATGGGAAAAAATGAATTAATGCAATATGTAGAGAATTTGGTCGAACGCAAAGAGTTCCCCGAGTTCAAGGCTGGAGACACCATCACTGTCCACTACAAAATCCGTGAAGGAAACAAAGAACGTATCCAGAACTTCCAAGGCGTTGTCCTGCAGCGCAGCGGAAGCGGTTCCACCGAAACCTTTACTGTCCGTAAGATTGCCAACGGTATCGGCGTAGAGAGAATATTCCCCATCGCCAGCCCGTTCATCGAGCAGATAGACGTCAACAAGCATGGCGCAGTGCGCCGCGCCCGTATCTTCTACCTGCGCGACCTCACCGGTAAGAAAGCCCGTATCAAAGAGAAACGCCGCTAAGCCGTTCCTCACGTTGAAACCTGTTTGGAATTTAAAAGACAGATGGACGCTTGCCCATCTGTCTTTTTTATATTACACACCTCTATGTGCGGTCTGTTGACTCCAAGGACATCGAAACAACCAAAGCGCATGTGTTAACGCTGACAGCGTTTCGCATGGGGAAAGCACCCAACAACCATCGCCAGCAAACAAAAAACGGCACATTTTTGTGCCGTTTTTATTCACTAATGCATCGTGCATTAATCCATCTATTTCACTATCAGACGGCGAGCGGTTTGAGTGCCATCTTTCAGGGTTAGACGCATGGTGTAGATGCCAATGCTGGGCAATTGAGAACTTTGAATTTCAAAATACTCATTTCTTGATTCGCAATTGAGAATCTGACGTCCTTGAATGTCGAATACCGAGAGATGCGCACCCTGCATGTCAATGTTGCCATCAAAAGTTATACGAACCATCTGACCTCTAACTGCCGGATTGGGGGCTATGACGAAGTCCACATTGGCGGCATTGATAGTGCCGATGCCCTCAGTGGCAGGAGTAATAGTGAGCGAGATTGTTACGGTGCTGTCGCAGCCCGCAACAGTCTGGATGGTACGGGTGATGCTGCCACTCTCAGTAAAGGTCTCGCCATGCCAGGCATACTGACCTACTGCCTCGGCGGTAAAAGTAGTCTCGGCACTGTGGTTGATGGTGAGCAGGAGCGTAACGGTGCTGTCGCAACCAGCAACATTGGTATAAATGGCGGTAGGTGCCGTGGCCGGGGTAGCGGTATAGGTCTCGCCACGCCATACGAATTGGTCACATTCGGTAGCGGAGGTATCGCTGGTGGTGCTATGGTTTATGGTAAGGTTGAGTGTTACTATGCTGTCGCAGCCATCGTTGTTTCTATAAGTTGCAGTAGGTGCGGTCGTTGGTGTGCTGGTATAGGTTCCGCCATTCCATACGAATTGGTCGCAGGCGGTAGCAATAGTGTCTCCCGAGAACGACTTGGCCGAGAAGGTAGCCGTAAGAGTCCTGTCGGCGGTAATGGTGATGGTGTCGGTCAGCGAGGCGTTGATGGGCGTGTTGTCGCCCCATGCTGTGAACACATAGCAGGAGTCCGCTACGGTGGCTTTGACCACGACTTGCTCATCTGGTTTCACATAGTAGGTGCCATCGCCGTTGTCCACATAGTTTTTGAAACTTGGGTCGAAAACGGTAAGGTCTTGCACAGTGAGCAAATACTGGTCAGGATTGCTAAAGCAATGGACACCGAAGTAGTAAGAACCATCAGCGTCGGGTGTGAATGTCCCTGTGTGTATGTAGGCATTGATTCTGGCCCAGGCGCTGGCAATCACGACGGTACCGCTATTGAGGCTGGCAGCATCACAGGTCGTGGCCGCTTTAATCTCGAAACGTTCCGAAAACCCTTCTTCACGTTTGGCCCTAACGCTGACAGTGTAGGTGATTCCGGCTCGGAGGGCTATCGGCATGGTAACAAGCCAATCGTCGGCACTGTTGATATCATTATAATAGTAGGTTGCGGCACCATCGCCATAATCCTCACCATAACTCCATGTGCTTCCGTCGTTATTGGCATCTATTACGATCATTTGGTCGACCAGTTGCTGGGAGTTTAACGGATTGCTATACATGGTGCTTTGGTCAACCAATCCAAGTGTCCCGTGCTGGTTGTCGTTAGAGGCAAGTGTTAGGAGACGAGCATCGTCAGCCACAAATGTTCGACTGAATTTAACACGATACTCCTCGAGATATGCGAAAGGGACGTGGAATCGGGTAGATGACCCATAGCCCTCATCGTCGAAAGAGTCTCCATTAGGAAATGTCAGGTTGTTGGGGTCGGCGGAAATGTAAAAATCGGTAAGCGAGGTGCATTGATCGAATGGTCTGAGCCCGATTTCTCTTATTGTGCTAGGAAATATTACCATGGTCAGATGTCCGCCGCAATCGGTGAATGCATATTCCCCTATGCTTGTAACCCCTTCGGGTATGGCGAGTGTGTCGTACAGGTCGGCTCCGTAAAATGCATACATCCCGATGGACTGCAATCCGTTGCCAAAGGATATGGATTTGACAGAACTGTACATGTAGAACGACCGTGTGCCGATGTGCGTAACTCCGTCGGCAATGACAATGGTTTTGGCCATCCCCCTCGCAGTGCTGGACCATGGAGCATCCGAGAAACCATCATAGTCATACATGGCGCCACTAACACCGTTGGTAGGTGCTACCGTCAGCACCGAGTCCACCAGCGTTACGGTGCATCCGCTGCTGTACCACGGACCATAGGTTTCAGCCTTTGCGGTCGGAATAAATGTCGTAACTAATGCTACCATAAGGAGCATTACAAATGTTAGTCGTTGTTTCTTCATAATTGATTGATATTTATTGTTCGGTTTTCTAATTGCAAACGCCTTATCGTTGCAAAAATACAAATTTCTCGGTTGCAACCGCCAAATTCATATATAATTTCTCGATTTGAATATAATCGAGATACCAAAACTATTTAAATCTACGAAGGTTGTCCTCGCAAAAACTGTATGTCGGGAAATCGATAAAACCGTAGCGGAGCAACTGGCTGAGCGAATACCACGGCGTGGTGGTATCATCCGAATCCACACCAAGCACATGAATATCAGCAGCAGGCGTATTGCTCTCCAAAACAAGAAAAAGTTTCTCGCCCGTAGAGGGATTCTCCACCATATCGCCCACAAGAATGGCATGACCCGGACGGCCTGGCGTTAGGAAGAAATCGCCTATCTGCATATCGGCATACGACACCTTGCGCGCATCATAATCCAGCGACATGGTGCCAGCATAGGTAAACACCATTTCAAGATAGTCGCGGAAGCACTCATAGGAATAGTTGCGCTTGGCACGATGGCTCCAGCCCGCCTTGCTGCCGCCAGAGACATACACCCTGTCGCCATCAGCCCAGCGGCTGTAAGGACAAGGGAAGCGATTGGTGAAATGGAAAACTATATCGTCATAACGTTTCAGACCGTACAGCCATTCGGCTCGGAGGCGTATCACCGCATCGGCGCACTGCTGAAGGTCAACGCTGCCGATGTCCATGTCTATCACCGCATGAGCATAGTCTGACGCCCATCCTTTGTGTCCCAGATAGTCGAGCACGCGACACCCCTGCGGACGCAGTGGCAGGCTGCGGAGATAGGCTGCAAAACTATTGCTGTCGGCCTCATGACGCACAAAACCCTCGGGAGCATAAATCTCGCCGACAGTGGAAGGCCATGAAAAAACAATGTTATTGCTATCTATGGGAGCCGCAGACGTGTTTAATGGCGTAATAACTGAATCTGGAACAGTGTCAAAATTGTTCTGCGCATTAACTCCGACCGTTGGGAATAAAGTCGAAAAAAGAACGATGCAGAATAGATAGCGAAGGGATATTTTCATCTAAACATTATAAACCAAAGACAAAATAACGACAAATAAAATATAATATTGTAGGAAAATTGCAAGCAGAATACTTCCTTTTGCAAAATGATACAGATAGAACACAATTACGGACATATAAAACGGAAGACATGACAACACATAGATATGGTTCAAATGCCTTAAACTTTCTTAATAATAGTTAAAAACGGTATTTTTTGAATAAAAACATTGTCGGTTTTAAGAAAAGACGTATCTTTGCAAGCGTTACAAAACAAGGGTAACACGACAACAAGAAACAATAACTTACAAATATTCAAAAGAATAATATGTATCTGACAAAGGAAAAGAAACAGGAAATTTTTGCCGAGTATGGCAAAAACGCCCAGGACAGCGGTTCAACCGAGGCTCAAATCGCCCTCTTCACCTACCGCATTCAGCACCTTACCGAGCTGATGAAGCAGAACAAGAAAGACCAGGTGAGCGAGCGCGCCCTCGTAGGTCTGGTTGGCAAACGCCGTCGTATGCTCGACTATCTGAAACAAGTCGACATTGAGCGCTACCGCGCCATCATCAAGAAACTGAATTTGAGAAAATAGTTTTTCATATTTATTTGGTTATGGTTGAGACACTCGGGTCTTCCGGGTGTCTTTTTTTTACTACAACGACGCTTCTGACGCACCATAAGTAGCAAAAGACTTGATAACCAAAGGATAGACGAATACTCCCCTGGCCGTGCATACGGTTGCACGGCCCGCTGCAAATAACAGAAACAATAAAAGAAAACGAAATGAACATTATCACAAAACGCTTCGATTTGGGCGATGGCCGCATAATCGAAATCGAGACTGGCAAACTTGCCAAACAAGCCGACGGCTCCGCCGTGGTCCGCATGAACGACACCATGCTTCTTGCAACCGTCTGCGCCAAGAAAGAGGCTGGCGAAAACGTGGATTTCATGCCCCTCACCGTTGACTATCAAGAGAAATATGCCGCCATGGGACGCTTCCCTGGTGGTTTCTTCAAACGCGAGGCACGTCCCTCGGAGCATGAGATTCTCATCGCCCGTCTGGTGGACCGCGCCCTCCGTCCCCTCTTCCCCAGCAATTTCCACGCCGAGGTGCAGGTTCAGATAACCCTCATCTCTGGCGACAAGAACACCATGCCTGACCAGTTGGCAGCCCTCGCCGCCGCATCGGCATTGGCAGTAAGCGACATCCCCTTCGGCGGTCCTGTATCCGAAGTGCGTGTCTCCTATCTCGATGGCAAATATGTCATCAACACCCCGTTGCAGGACATTGAGCGCGCAGATCTCGACCTCATCGTGGCCGCCACCGAGGAGAACATCATGATGGTGGAGGGCGAGATGAAAGAGGTTAGCGAGGACATCATGCTCGGCGCCCTCAAGGCTGCCCACGAGGCCATCCGCATACAGTGCCGCGCCATCGCCGAACTCACCGTCGAGGCTGGCAAGACCGAGAAACGCGAATACTGCCACGAAATCAACGACGAGGAACTGCGTCAGCGTGTGCACGACAGCGTCTATCAGAAATGCTACGACTTCTCGAAACAGGGCATCGCCAACAAACATCAGCGCGAAGAAGGTTTTGAGAACATCAAGAAAGAATTTATCGAGGCCAACTATACCGAGGAGACCCTCACCGACGATATCAAGTTCATGATAGACCGCTACTATCATGACACCGAGCGCGAGGCCATGCGCGACATGGTGCTCAACGAGCGCACCCGTCTCGACGGCCGTCAACTCGACGAGATTCGTCCCCTCTGGAGCGAAGTCAGTTATCTGCCCTCCGCCCACGGTAGCGCCATCTTCACTCGTGGCGAGACCCAGTCGCTCTCTACCGTCACCCTCGGCACCAAACTCGACGAGCAGATTATCGACGGCGCCGTCATCGAAGGCACCCGCCGCTTCCTGCTCCACTACAACTTCCCCGCCTTCGCCACTGGCGAGGTTAAGGGCAACCGCGGACTCAGCCGCCGCGAGGTCGGCCACGGCCATCTCGCCTGGCGCGCCCTCAAAGAGGTGCTGCCCACCGAGGCAGAATGCCCCTACACCATCCGCGTGGTGAGCGACATCCTCGAGAGCAACGGTTCTTCCTCTATGGCTACCGTATGCGCCGGATGCTTGGCACTTATGGACGCTGGCGTCAAGATTCGCAAGCCTGTTGCCGGCATCGCCATGGGTCTTATCTCCAAGGGCGACAAATGGGCAGTGCTGAGCGACATCCTCGGCGATGAGGACCACCTCGGCGACATGGACTTCAAAGTCACCGGTACCCGCGACGGTATCACCGCCTGCCAGATGGATATCAAGGTTGACGGTTTGAGTTACGACGTTCTCGCCAAGGCTTTGGAACAGGCCCGTCAGGGACGCATCCATATCCTCAACCACATCGAGAGCACCATCCCCGCACCGCGCGAGGACTACAAACCCTTCGTGCCTCGTATCGTCCAGATACAGATACCCAAGGACTTCATCGGCGCCGTTATCGGCAAGGGTGGCGAAGTCATACAGAAAATCCAGGCCGAGACCAACACAATCATCAACATCGAAGAGGTTGGCGACCAGGGCATAGTCGATGTCGCTTCGCAGAACAAGGACGACATCGAAGCCGCCATCAAGTGGATTAAGGAAATATGCACCGTTCCCGAGGTCGGCCAGGTCTATATGGCCAAAGTCGTCAGCATCGTAGAGTTCGGCGCCTTCCTCGAATTCCTGCCCGGAAAAGAAGGACTTATGCACATCAGCGAATACCAGTGGGGCCGCACCGAGACCCTCGAAGGCCTGATACATGAAGGCGACGAGTTTGAAGTGAAGATTATCGCCATCGACGAAAAGACCGGCAAACTGAAACTCAGCCGCCGCGCCCTTCTGCCCAAGCCCGAAGGCTATGTCGAGGAGAAACCCGCACCCCGCGAGCGTACCCAACGCCGTGATGGCGACCGTGGCGGACGTCGTGATGGTGGCCACCGCGATGGTGACCATGGCGGTGAACGCCGTCGTAGCGGTAGCAACGACCGTCGCCACTAATCGACGCAAGTCATTGATTAGACTACAGCAAAAGGATGCCAATCAAACGGCATCCTTTTTTATTTCTGCTACAAATGGCTAAAAAGTCGTAACTTTGCACCCGTTTTCAAACCAATCGACATGGACACACTGAAATACAATCTGCGCGGCGTGTCGGCATCCAAAGAGGATGTGCACAACGCTATAAAGAACATCGACAAAGGACTCTTTCCCAAGGCCTTCTGCAAGATTATCCCCGACACTTTGGGAGGCGACCCTGCCTATTGCAACATCATGCATGCCGATGGTGCCGGCACCAAGTCGAGCCTCGCCTACCTCTATTGGCGCGAGACCGGCGACCTCTCGGTGTGGAAAGGCATTGCCATCGACGCAGTGGTGATGAACCTCGACGACCTGCTCTGCGTGGGCGCTGTTGACAATATTCTGCTCTCCTCCACCATAGGCCGCAACAAGCAACTGGTGCCCGGCGAGGTCATTTCGGCAGTAATCAATGGCACCGAAGAGTTCCTGCAAGAGATGCGCGACCTCGGCGTGGGCATCTATCTGACCGGTGGCGAGACTGCTGACGTAGGCGACCTTGTGCGCACCATCATAGTGGACAGCACAGTAACAGCCCGTATGCGCCGTGCCGATGTGGTCGATAACGCCAACATCCACGCAGGCAACGTGATAGTGGGTCTCGCATCTTACGGCCAAGCAACCTACGAGCAGCGCTACAATGGCGGCATGGGCAGCAACGGCTTGACCTCGGCACGTCACGATGTGTTCTCAAAATACTATGCCGAGCACTACCCAATGAGTTACGACCACAGTCTGCCACAAGAGGTGGTCTATTGTGGCGGCAAACGCTTGACCGACCCCACCGAGGTGGAAGGCGTAGATGCCGGACACATGGTGCTGTCTCCCACTCGCACCTACGCGCCCATCATTCGTCGTGTGCTTGACGAATACCGCCCAAAAATCAGCGGCATGATACATTGCAGCGGCGGCGCGCAGACCAAGGTGTTGCACTTCATCGACAACCTCCACGTGGTGAAAGACAACCTCTTCCCCACCCCGCCACTGTTCCGCATGATACAGGAGCAGAGCCACACCGAATGGAAGGAAATGTACAAAGTCTTTAACATGGGTCACCGCATGGAAATCTACACCGACCCCGATACCGCAAAGGGCATTATAGAAATCTCAAAGAGTTTCAATGTCGATGCGCAAATCATCGGACATGTAGAGGATTACGCCACACGACAAGTAACAGTAAAAAGCGAACACGGCTCATTTGTTTACAACAACTAACGACTCTCAAAATAAAACACACATACTAGCAGGAAGGGGGCTTTGAAAGGCATCCTTCCTGCATTTTTTTGTATTCTTAACAGCCACATCTTAAAAAAGATAAAAAAAATAAAAAAAAAACGTATTTTTGCAGATTGAGATATTGCACTCATTATCAATCAACGTCACGCCATCATACCAACGTGACAATTTGTGTTATAGATGATTATGAATAGATACCACCATATCGCAACGCCCTGCCGCAGGCTTTTAAGTTTGCTCCTATTGTTGGCATCTTTCCTTGGGGAAGGACTAACATTCGCTCAAACTCAATGGAATAAAAGTGTCAGCACCGAGACTGTCCCGCCAGGTGAATACTGCACCTACGGATATAGAACAACTATTTTCGACACAGCATGCGATATTTACGGATGGGACGGCGGCAGTATTCCCAACGTAGATAGTTGGACTACTGGTTTACTTTATGATGAGTTAGGACGAGGTTACAAAGAGACCAATATCTATACCTCCGACGGCAATTATTGCGACAGTATAATCAGACTTTATTTGGACCTCCGAACAAAAACAGTGCACTCTTTCGAACAATTTGCTTGCGATTCATTTTATTGGAGCGGTGCCGGCATTTGGCTGACATCCAATATCACAGACACTCGCAAAGTTGCGTTAAACTCCTTGGGCTGCGACAGCATGGAAAATATATCTCTTCGTCTTGGCGCAAACGGCAAACGATTGGAACCCGCCCAAATAAAATGCGATAGTTACAAATGGCCTCTAAATAGCACAACTTATACCGAAAGCAACCATAGCGACTATATCACCCGTCCCAACACATCTGGATGCACCGACACTATAACATTAAACCTAACAATCAACTATAGCACAATCGCACCTGTTCAAGAAGAAACTCACTGTATCAGCTATACATGGGATTGGACAGGCGAAACATACACCTCCTCTACCGATATTACAGAAAAACACGAAAATGCCAATTCAAAAGGATGCGACAGCACACGTTCTTTACACCTCATCATCAACTATGCTGACACATTCTACACCAGCGAGAACACGTGCGATAGTTACACATGGTCTTACAACGGGCAAACCTATACCGCAACCACGAAAGACACACTGAGCGTAACCAACCAATACGGTTGCGACTCCTCAATGTTTCTTAACCTTACAATACGTTATAGTTCTACTGGAACCCTCACCGAGACCAAAGTTGAGAACGACCTGCCTGCCACGCAGATGGGACAGCAGTTTGACCAAGAGGTAACCGCACAAACTCTTACTGGCACGAACCATGTAGGTTGCGACAGCACCTTGACTTATACGCTGAACATCATATGGAACAAAGCCGACACTATCGACAGCACCGTCTGCCGCAACGAGCATCTGCCTTTCTCCTGGCACACCTACTCCTACACCACCTATCCCGACGACACCCTCATAATGTTGCGCCACACCATGCCTGGTGCAGCGGTAGGCGGTGCCGACAGCGCTGTATCGCTACGTCTGCACATCAATCCTTCCTACGACAACAATCTCACTTTGGAAGAGTGCGAACCCTATAGTTACACTTTCAAAGGCACTACCTACAATACCCCTGGAACATACACCGACATCGACAATAATCACACCACGAAAAACTGCGACAGCATAACTCGTTTCAGCCTTATTATCAATGCCAACACTACAAGCATTGTACGAGACACCATCGTCATTCCCGGACTGCCCTACGACTTCCACGACCTCCATTTCTCGGAACTTGACGTCATGGGCACCGGTAGCACTCCACGAACCACAGTCACAGAAAATGCCAAAGGCTGCGACAGCACTATCACCTATCACCTTTTCGTGCATCAAAACTCAATCCACACCGCAGACTCAACAATCTGCGAAAACTCGCTGCCACTGACATGGAACGGAAAGACTTTCACCGCCCAAGGCACACAATATGCAAGCCTCAAAGCCGCTTTCAAGGCCCACGGAGTCTTTGCCGACAGCATTGTGACAATGGTGTTGCACGTTGACACAAACAGCCACAGCACCTATGACACCACCGTTCTCGAAAACGACCTCGGCTCGTTCTCTTTCCACGGCTATACACCCACTGGCGAAGTGACCAACCATCCGATAACGATAACCAACGCCAAAGGCTGCGACAGTATAATATCCTACACCGTCAATGTACGTTGGAACAAACGCACAAATATAGACACATTCATCTGTAGCAACCTCTTCCCCTACACTTGGCGCGGAGAAGAATTCACTGGCATCCAAAACAAAGAGATAACTCTCCCCGCCTCTGATGGCACCGACAGCGTGATAGTGCTACGAATGCACGCCTTCAGAGCCTACGACTACACCGTGGATAGCGCTGTCTGCCAAGGCACTACCGTGGTGTGGGGCAGCAACAGTTTCACCACAACCACGCAACACACCGACAGTCTGCACACGATGGACCACAACTGCGACAGCGTGGTGCGGTTGAACCTCTTTGTCGATACCGCGTCGCATGCCACCTACAGCAACACCATCGTACAGAACCAACTGCCGTGGTCATTCTTTGGTCAGACTTTCACCTCTGCAGTAACCAACTACACCATAACCGGTCAACGCGCCACAAAGCCATACTGCGACAGCATTGTCACCTATACGCTTTCTATACACGAAAACGTTAGTGCCACCGCTGATAGCACTATCTGCTTCGACAAACTGCCGCTACAATGGAATGGCGTAACGTTCTCTGCCGACGACCTCAATGCGGCTCCTTCCAACACCGAATCTCCCTCTGGCACCATAGTCCGCAACGCAACGCTTCCCGCAACCAGCGGAGCCGATAGTCTGCTGACTATGAATCTGCACGTCAACCCAACCTTTATGACGCGCGACACCATGAACAGTTGCCTCGACGATGCAGACGCCCCCATCACATGGCGTCACACCACAATCAACGCCCCTCACCCGTCAGACAACTATAGCCTCGACACCTTCACCATCAATGGGTGCGACAGCCTCTTCCGTCTGCGCCTAGAACTTCGTGGCAACACCTCAGGCACCGTGACCGAAAGCATCGTTGAGAATGAACTTCCATACACCTACCACGACTGGACCTTCACCACTTTTGTCACCGACAGTGTGCTGCACATCCGCAACATCTACAACTGCGACAGCACCGTGACCTACACACTGAAAGTGCGCATGAACGTATTTGCTGACGCCTACGACACGGTGTGCTTCAGCCAGTTGCCCTACACATGGAACGGAAAGCGTTTCTTCGCCACATCACTCGATGACGAAGAGCACCGCACCGGTGACATCATCCAGCAAATAAAACTCACTGCCTCCACCGGAGCCGACAGTACGCTGACAATGCATCTGCATGTAAACCCAACCTTTGACACCCTCTTCAACGACACCATCTGCGACGACGAGGCCTACACCTTCAACGGCAACGAATACACCTTTGCACCCACTACCGACCGCTCGTGGCGCCACAACGACACGCTTACCTCTGTGAAAGGCTGCGACAGCGTCTCCTCTATCCGACTGAGAGTCTATCCCACCTATAAAATCACCTATTACGACACCATCACCAGCCCCGAACTGCCCTACTTCTTCGGCCCGCACAAATGCGACAAGATTGGAACCTATCAGTATGGCACAATAAGTTCGCAAGGCTGCGACAGCGTCACCACTCTGAAACTCTGGGTCATACAACTCACATTCTTCGACACCGCCGTATGTCAGAATAAAGTGCCTTTCCGTTGGCACACCATACGCTTTGACAAAACCAAGGTTGACACACTCAAACTTGTGGGTATGCACGGCGAGGATAGCCTTATCATTATGGACGTCACGGTGCTCGACACATCGGCCTACTACGATAGGAGACACGAATGCGATGTCTATACCTGGCAGAACGGATTTACCTACACCGACACCACCGACGAGCCATTTGTAGTTAAAACCAACTATCTGGGATGCGACAGCGTGGTGCACCTCGACCTCACGATGCACTACTCCGTGTCAAAGGCCGACCACATCATAGCCTGCAACTCGCACACATGGATAAACGGAGTAACCTACGAGGCAACAATCTATGGTCCTCAGAAGATGCTACATACCGTGTGGGGCTGCGACAGCCTCGTAACCCTCGACCTATATGTGTCTTACTCCACCTACGACGAGTTTCTTGACTCCATGTGTCTCGGCGGTCACTATAACTTCCGTGGGCGGACCATCACCCGCGCGGGCACCTACGTTGACTCACTGCTCACCGTAGAGCATTGCGACAGCATCACCGTGCTACATCTCGCCGAACTACCGTCGCCGCTCATCGAGTTCTTCACCACCTACAACTGCGACGAAAACCTCTACACCATCAACGTCGAGACCGATGTCGATTACATACGCTGGTCGTCGCTGCCTGTCGATTCATCACTCCTCGGACAAGAACTGAACCGCACCGTTTATATCAACCCGCCCAGCGAGGTAAGTTACACTATCTATGCCGACTATCTCGAGACTCCACGCTGTCCCTCAACAGCCACCTTCTCGCTGGCGCCACTCAAACGCCCCAAAGCAGAACTGAAGAGTTCGCCACGCTTCCTCACCTACGAAAACCCCACCTTTGAGGCATTTGACATTGGCGAGGACTACGACTACCGCACATGGTATATCGACGGCTACATGCAAAACGACAAGAGCAGAAATTTCAAAGACGACTGCAACTACGACAACGACTCGGTAGTCATCATGCTTGAAGTGACGTCGGGCTACTGCAAGGACTCGGCCTTCGCAACTATCATGATACACAAACCCACGCTCTTCGTGCCCACGGTGTTCACCCCATACCTCAGCACCAACAAAGTGTTCAAGCCTCAAGGCGTAGGAATACTTGACTACGAGATAAACATCTTCAACCGCAAAGGCCAGTTGGTTTACACGTCCCACGACATCGAGGAAGGCTGGGACGGCAAATTCGACAAAACCTTCTGCGAACAAGGCTCATATGTATATGTAATACGCTATCGCGACAGCGCCAAGCCCGACTCCTACCAAGAGAAGTCCGGCACAGTGTTGCTACTACGATAACCACAACTGCCCATACACAAAAAACGTAACAGAATAGCACACTCTAACGTTATGTATAAGAATATACTCCACGCAATAGTAACAAAGGCTTTTTTACACTCGCCAAACCGCAACAATGCCCGCAGCATAGTAGCCAAGTGCAGTGCAATACTTCTTTTGCTGACATTATTGCCATCAGTAACCATTGCGCAAAATAGAGGCTTAATAGTAATAGATTCCACGACCTCGCAACGTGCAGGAGGAAGAACAACCACTATAATTCACTTCTATGCTTGCGAACCGTTCATGATGAACGGTGCTATGCGAACAGAGAACTTCTATACAAACTTTAGTAGAGGCTCCGAAGAAGTAACATATTATGTTACCTATACAGCCACCGCAAGATCGTCGGAGACACAAAATGCCTGTGATAGTTATATTTGGAATTATACATCTGGAAAATCTAAAACATACACAATCCCTGGCACATTCCGTTACGAGGAGACTGTACAAAATGCAGTCTGCGCGCCGATGCTTCAAAATGGAACAAACGTTGCGACCTATACTTATGGTCCAACCTACTGCAAATGCGACAGCATAAAAACCTTAAATCTGACACTGAGAAAAAGTTCTTCCGCAACAATTACGGATACCGCGTGTGATAATTTCTTTTGGCCAGTCAATAACCAGACATATACTCAAACAACAACAGGGCAAGCCACACTACGCAACAAACAAGGATGCGACTCTAACGTAACACTGCATATTACGATAAACAAATCGAGTTCTTCAGAATATACAACGACAAAATGTAACTCATATACTTGGTACGGACAGACTTACACATCCAGCGCCACACTGACACATAGTTCCCCAAACGCCAAGGGGTGCGACTCTACCGAGACCCTTCACCTCACCATTAACCGCTCAACCTCAAAGACTATCACGGTTGACACTTGCGACACCTACACATGGCGCCCCTACAACGTAACATACACATCATCCCAATCCACTCAACGTCACGAAACCAACGCCAAGGGATGTGACTCTACCGTAACACTCAATCTCACAATACGAAAGAAATCGAACTCTGTCGTACATGAATCCATAATCCAACGCCAATTACCTTACACCTATCACACGCTCACGGTAACAGACTCCAATGGCGTAGAACACGTTGAAGTAAGAATTCCCAACGCACAAGGATGCGACAGCATTATTGACTACACGCTCACCGTGTACCCCACCGTGCAGAACGAGGTCGATAGTTTTGTATGCCGAGAGAAACTGAACGCGGGATTCACATGGAACAACATTACTTTCTATGATGAAGGTTCGAGAACTATTACATTAGAAGGTGCACATGGCGCCGACTCCATCCTGCGTATGGTTGTCAGCGCATACAAAAGTTACTACCCAGCCGACACACATAGTATTTGCCAAGGGCATTCTTTTACCTGGCAAGGGCAGAACTTCTCGTACAACGATATGACGACCACTCAAACAAAAGTTTACACCAAAAACAAAAACTTCCGTTCCGTTCATAATTGCGACAGCAACTTCACACTCCGCCTCATCGTCAACCCGGTACGCACTACCACGTTGAACAAGACCATCTGCAAAAACAACCCATATTCTTTCTGCGGAACAAGACACAACACCTCTGGCGATTACGTTTGCCTCCTACAGACCACTAACGGTTGCGACAGCACAGTGACCCTCAAATTGACTGTCAAAGACACCTCCACCAGCGAAGTATCGGCATCAATTGTCCAAAACGACCTACGTCCATACACCTATTGGGACCAGTCGTACACCCTTAGCGACTTTAACAACACCGACGACCTAACCCGTATTGCCCGCGCCGCAGGTAGAAACCGCGTAGGCTGCGACAGCGTTATCACCTACCACCTACACCTCTACCGCAACGTTTACGACACAGCCGACTCCAATGTTTGTGCAACAATACTAACCCAGCAATCCCTATATTGGAACGGCCACAGGTTCTGGGATGCAGGAGCCCAATCGGTCAAACTTAGAAACCGACATGGGGCAGATAGTAACCTCTATATGCGCGTGCACCGCATTGAAAACCCCACACGCACCTTTAACGATACCGTGCTTGAAAACAGCCTCCCAATAACACGCTATGGTAGAACTTTCTATTCTGCAACCACACGCACACAAACCATCCAAATTGAAAACCCTGGGGGGTGCGACAGCATCATATACTACAATCTCTATGTAAAGCAGAACACCCTCACCGTTATCGATACGTTCATTTGCGACAATATGTTCCCCATCACATGGCACAATCATACTTTCGCCGCCGATGGATGGCAATATGATACCGTGATTGCCACCGATGGAACCGACAGCATACTGGCCTATCATATAAACAAATGGCTCACTTACGACAACCAATACAACAAGACAATCTGCAACAATCAGACATACACTTTTAGCGGAGTCACCTATAATACCACCGGCGTCTATCGCCACGATGGATTTCACTCCATACACGGTTGCGATAGTGCTGCGACACTGACACTCACCGTCAACCCCGTAACCTACGGAGTGCAATACGACACCATTATCGAAAACCACCTCTCCGACCAACATGGCGGATACTACACCGGATGGACTTGGCACCCCTACTATTACTGCTACGAACGCTATGGACAATGCTTCCGTGACAGCGTGTCGCACTATACCATCACCCTCCGCGAGCAGAACCGCTACCGCTGCGACAGCATTCTTGATTTCAATATCTTCGTCTATTGGAACCGCGATACCACCCTCTACGACACCATTTGTGGCGACAGCCTCTCATACACATGGAATGCAGGTGCAGCAGGAAGCAAAACATTCACGGCAAGCCAATATGGCGGCAATCCCAAACAAGGGACCTATACCCAGACAATAAAGATAAACACCACTTTGAAATCAGGCACCAGCGAACGGGCCGATAGCACCATAAAACTCACCCTTACCGTTCATCCATCATACCACGTCGTCGAACCATACGTCAGATGCGCCAACGATATGCTTGTGCCATTTGTATGGCGCGACACTGTGCTACCTATAGGTGCTGGTTCTGATACCATAGACCAAGAACGCTATTCTATCTATGGCTGCGACAGCAACTACCGTCTCGAACTAACCGTGCACGGCAACACTGCTACTGACTTCTACGACACCGTGGTAGAAAACAGGGTAAAAGCCGGCTATCATTTCGCCATCATAACCATATACGACACCAATACAATTCGCGACTCAATAATTATAATTCCCAACGCCCACGGCTGCGATAGTATCATCAACTACAATCTCTTTGTCCACAAGAACGTTCGCGGCATAGATAGCACCATAATCTGCCACGAGCTCCTCATGCCACAGGGATGGGAATGGAACAACGCCAAATTCATTACCGACTCTCTGCCGCCATCGACAGAAGAAGGCAAAAGCCGTGATGGCTTTATAGTGATGGATGGAACCATTCCTGCACACACGGGCGCTGACAGTACCATTACAATGACAGTAAAGGTCCTTCCCACCTATAGCCACTACCGCAACGACACCATCTGCGACGACACTGCCGCCTTCTTCATGGGCCGCCGAAAAGATAAGACTGGCGACGACCAACAAACCTTGAGAACAATGCATCAATGCGACAGTACATGGTACTATCACGTGCAGGTATGGAAAACCTATCGCGACACACTCTATGACACCATCTACGAGGATGCCTTCCGCGCCTTTGGCGGCCACGCCTACAACGATATTGGACGCCACACATATGTTGACTCGCTCCACTCCATCCACAACTGCGACAGTGTCATAAACCTCAACCTGCTTGTCAACCGTAAGACCTTCGTCGATAGTTCCATCTGCCTCAACACATTGCCTATCACATGGAACGAGATGGAGTTTACCCGTGCCACAACACTCCAGACCCATTTCCGCACCGTTAGCGAGGACTCCATTCTTAACGACCTCGACAGCCTCGTGGTAATGACGCTCTACACCCGCGACACTTCTGCCACATACGACACCCGCTTCAGTTGCGATAGTTTCACCTGGCGCAACGGAAATAAGTTCTACGAGGACAACACCGCCGACACCGTAAAACTCATCAACGCACTGAACTGCGACAGCGTCATTCACCTCGTATTGACGATGTACTATTCGCATCCCGACACCCATTACCACCAAAACTGCAACACCTACACCTGGATTAACGGCATAACCTACGACGCCTCAATCCTCGGACCGCAGCAGATGCTGCGCACCACCCACGATTGCGACAGCCTTGTCACCCTCGACCTTGAAATCAACTACACCACCTACGAAGAATGGTACGACTCCATCTGCGACGGAATGGCACTAAACTTCCGTGGACGCAGCCTCTCGGCACAAGGCACCTACTATGACTCGCTGACCACCGTGAAAGGATGCGACAGCATCACGGCGCAGATGCTCACTGTGCTGCCCACACCCACCATCGAACTCGTCAACAAGACCGACTGCGAGGCGGAGAAACACTACATTCATGTGCTGACCGATGTTGACTATATTCGCTGGTCGGCATATCCCGACGACGGAAGCATAGCGGGCCACGAGCACGACAGCGTGCTTGTCGTAACGCCCGAGAAGAACACCACCTACTCGCTCTATGCCGACTATCGCGAGCAGACGCTCTGCCCCACCTCAACCACCATCACGCTGCGCAAGATAGTGCAGCCTACAGCCATGCTCAAAACATCGCCAGACTATTTCACCTATCAAGATGTGAAACTCCGCGCCATCGACATGAGCCCCGTCAAATACGAGCGCCGCTGGTATGTGAACGGCATCTTGCAGGCTGACGACAGCAGTATCTTCGAGACAGAGATTTCGCCCACCTACAGCAATATAGTGGTGAAACTCGAAGTGCTTACCAACTACTGCGTTGATACCGCGACCTACACCATCCCGGTGCTGAAACCCACGCTCTATGTGCCTAACACATTCACCCCTGGCGAGCAGTCCAACAACATTTTCCGCGTACAGGGTAGCGAGATTCTCGACTTCGAGATGTATATCTACAACCGCCGCGGACAGATAGTGTTCCACACCTACGACATCAACCAGGGCTGGGACGGTCGCTTCGAGGGTATGGAATGTCCGCAAGGCGCCTACGTCTATCGCCTGCGCTATCGCAATTCCATCATACAGAACTCATGGGAGAGCATGTCGGGCACGTTGCTGCTGATACGCTAACCACGACGCTACGCTCGTAGCATTTAATTCTAATACCCATAAACGAAACGGTTTGCCGATATACTACCAGCAAACCGTTTTGTTTTTTCCCATATTAGGGACACCGCAGCATCACTACGGTGTCCTGTCGCGTTATTCGATGCTATGCTTTAGTGTTATTTTTCGGTGCGAAACTTGCTCTTGAGCGGAACTCGGACGGCGTAATGCCCTCCACACGCTTGAAATAGCGGCTGAACGAAGCCTGGTCGTCAAAGCCCAGTTCGGTGGCCACCCACTGAATGTCGTGGTCAATGTTGCCACGCAGAAGCTGCTTGGCCTGCATAACCACATAACGAGCAATCCAATCGCCAGCACCAATGCCAGTCTCATTGCGTATCAGCGTGCCAAAATACTTGGGCGAAAGGCAGAAAAATTCCGCATAGAATTGTACCTCGCGACTCTGCTTATAGTAATTCGATACGGCGTCATAAAAACGTAGGAACATTCGCTTTTCGACCGATTGCTCCTTATAGTCAGAAATATTCTTGATACGGAAACGTGTTATCATTGATACCAATACATCAAGAATATGAACCAACATATCCTCACGTTCCTCTTCATCAAAATCACACACGTGACGAATTACAGCGATAACATCTAAAAGAGTCTTATACTGTTCTTCAGAAAGTTTGAAGTGAGGCATATCAAGGTAATGAAGATAACCACGATAGGTGCTACGCATTCTCAAAGTGTCAAACAATCTTGACGACACAACAATTAACGTAGAATCATAATCATTGCTTACCGATATTGCCCTAACCGAATGGTTCGGGTAAATGACGGAAATATTACGTTCTTCAAAAGACATTACCTGTTCATCGTATTCCAAATCAACTCTACCCTTATGCCCGAGGCAAATAACAAACTGAGGTGATACATAAGCGTATGGCATTGCAGGCAAAGTATGGTTCTTATCCATAACCACACACATTTCTTTTTCAATCTTTTCAGCAAAAACAACGAGGGGATGTTTTTGTAATTTACTAGTATTCAACTCTTTCATTTCTTTCATACAATAAATAAAAATAACAAATTATTATACAAAAAAAAAAAAAAAAATGAATAAAATAAAAAATACAAAAATCCAAAAGAACCCCAAATTATAATATGTCAAATAGATTTGGCATAAAGACGAATCAACCTAACCTTATGTCAAAAAAAAAGAGAACATAAAGAAAAAGATTTCGTTTTTTTTTAATTACCTTTGCAAACAAATTCAAGAAAAAAAATAATCAAACAAACGCCCACCTATGATTAAACACATTTTAGCATCAATTGCGGCCTTAATGGTACTGATTCCAGCAATGGCACAATCCATCAACGAGACCAACGTGCAAATTAGCGATTTCACGGTGCCAGCCTACACCGTTTCAGTGAACAAAGATGCCGACCTTGTAGAGGATGCCCTCAAAGAGCGACTCAAAGACGCCAAACTGAAAACCACGAAAACGCAAGGCTTTATGGCTGCCCTCAACCAGGTGTGTACCGACCTCGCTGCCACCCCTATCAACTTCTACACCAAAATCGAAGAGCAAGGCCGTCGCAGCAACAAGACTGTTGTCATAACCTTCTGCGCTACCCCTGTTGACCTCTCTATGGACCAGAACATGCTCAACAGCAACGTGCAGCGTTTCCTTAGCAATTTCGTCACATACATTGACCGCTACGATGCCTCCGAAAAAATTGCTTCGGAAGAGAAGAACCTGAAGAAGGCTCAAAAGGCACAGGCATCGGCCGCGGCGACTTTCGCCGACTTGCAGAAAAGCATCAACAAAACACAAGAGAAAATAGATGCAAAACAGAAAGAGATAGACAAATACAAAGAGAAAATAGCCGAACTGTCCAAAGACATCAAATCGCTGCAAGGCGACATGCAGAAAGACAACACCAAGAAAGCCGAAGCCGAGAAGAAATTGAACGAGGCTAACGCCGCCGTAAAGGCCGTAGAAGCCACCATACAGCAGCATCGAGCCATACTGCAGTAGTCACTGCCGCCAAGGCCGAGAAACGCCGTAAAAAGGACTAAAAATAAAACGAGCCGCAAGAGGTCATTCTTACGGCTCGTTTTGTTTGTCTGACAGTGGTTCCGCTAATGCGCTATGCCACTCTCATTTTTCTATTGTCATACATTCTTAATCTTCATCGTCGTCATCATCGTCTTCGTCGTCAACGTCTTCTTCCACGTTGTCGAAATCGGCATTAGACGAGGTTTCGGCAATAGCGGCATCGGCGGCGGCAGCCTGCAAATTGCGCAGAGCCATGAAATAGAAAAAAACAATAGCCACGGTAATCATGGCGTCGCCCAGGTCGAAACGCATCGTGCCAATAAAAAGGAGCGGCAACGCTAACGCTACCAACTGTGCCACCGCATAAAGGTGAAAGCCCAGCCAGCGCTCACGCCACATAATGATAGCGCCAACAAGCGACACCGAATAGGCTAAGCCCAAGAGAATGAAGAATGCCCGAGGCCAATTGATTAGTTCCTCAAAGAAGTCCTTAATCTCGGGCTGGATTGGCAGGCTACCCGCGGCATAATAATCCTGAATCATAGGCAGAGTTAGACCCGTGGCCAAATACGACAAAGCGCTCATGCCCGAACCGATGAAGGTAAGCACCAGCATTATCCGAAATACTCTTCTCATAACGCAGTTATTGATTGTTGAAAGTAAGATTTATCGCACACTATGTCAGAGACCCATGGCGGCAGCCATCTGCTGTTGCAACTTGCGAGCCTCCTCGGCTGCGCGCTGTGCAAAATCCTCGCCGTTGGAGGCGTAGATGATGCCACGCGACGAGTTGACCAGCAGGCCGCACTCCTTGGTGAGGCCATAGCGGCACACCTCTTCGAGGCTACCACCCTGTGCGCCCACGCCAGGCACCAGCAGGAAACTGTTGGGGACTATGCGGCGTATGTCGGCCAGCATATCGGCCTTAGTGGCACCCACCACATACATCATATTCTCCTCGCTGCCCCACTCCTTAGATTTCTGCAACACGCGCTCAAAGAGTTTCGTGCCGTCGCTTTCGAGAAACTGGAAATCGAACGCGCCTTTGTTAGACGTCAGAGCCAGCAAAATGACCCATTTGCCCTCGTAGGCGGTGAAGGGAGTAACCGAGTCCTCGCCCATATAGGGAGCAATGGTCATGGCGTCGAAATTGAAATCGCCCTGCGGGTCGAGAAAAGCCTTGGCATACTGCTTGGAGGTGTTGCCAATGTCGCCACGCTTGGCATCGGCAATGGTGAAAGCCTTTTTGTCGAGCGAATGTAGATAATCCATGGTCTTTTTCAACTGCACCAGACCCTCTATGCCCATCGACTCGTAGAAAGCCAGATTGGGCTTATAGGCCACGGCATAGTCTATGGTGGCGTCGATGATGGCCTTGTTGAAAAGGAAAGCCGCATCGGGCTGTCCCTGCAAGTACTGCGGAATTTTATTAAGGTCGGTATCCAGTCCGACACAGAGGAACGACTTACGCTCCTTAATCAGCGATATTAATTCGTTGCGAGTCATGGTTGGTTCTATTTTGTCAGTTTGTGAAATTTCTCGGTAAGTTGCTGCGAGGTGATGTGCTCCATCTTGTCGTCAGACACGAGGTGTCCGTGGTCGATGATTATGGCGCGGCTGCACATAGCCTCTACCTCCTGCATGATGTGGGTAGAAAGGAGGACTATCTTCTGCTTGCCGACGCTTCGTATCAGATGGCGTATTTCCTCCAACTGATTGGGGTCGAGGCCGGTGGTCGGCTCGTCGAGGATAAGCACCTGCGGGTCGTGGATAAGAGCCTGCGCCAGCCCCACGCGCTGACGGTAGCCTTTGGACAACTGGCCAATCTTCTTGTTGGCCTCGGGCAGGAGTCCCACGCGCTTAATCATCTCTTCCACGCGGTCGTCTTTCTCCTTCAGCCCGTAAACGCCAGCCACAAAACGCAGAAACTCGCGCACATACATATCCAAATACAGCGGGTTCTGCTCTGGCAGATAGCCTATGCAGCGGCGCACCGCCATAGAGTCGTCGTAGATGTCGTGGCCGCATACCTTCACCTCGCCCTCGGTGGGAGGTATGAAGCAGGTGATGATTTTCATCAACGTCGATTTGCCTGCACCGTTAGGGCCAAGCAACCCGACAATCTCGCCAGCCTCGACATTGAACGACACATCGTCCAATGCTTTCTGCTGGCCGTATATCTTGGTGATATGACTGATTTCTATCATGGAATGAGGATGTTACTCTTCTTGCAATAGTTCTTTGGCCTTTTGCAGGCTGACACGCTCGCCGTTGGCAAACGCCACCACAAAGGCATCTTTGAAGCCCTTGGCGCGCACATCGCTCTGCAACGCCTTGGCGGCCTCTATGGAGCGGGAGTCGCCCCACATATAGCAATAGACATTGCCGTTTTGATAGTAGGTGAAGTTATCCAGGCCTTTAAGTTCCTTGTCTCCAGCCTTCAGCAACTTGTCGCTGCGCAGGAACTGCACCTTGAACGACACCTTGTTTTTAGCCACAGGCTGTGCGGACTCCGTCTCGGTTGGCGTCGGAGTGGGTGCGACGTCCTGCGCAGCCTCTTCTTTCACGCCTTCGCGCTCCTTGGCCTCACGTTCGGCACGGGCCTTGGCTTCGGCCTCTTTGGCAGCGGCATCAGCGCGGGCTTTGTCCTCGGCGGCAGCCAGAGCCTTGGCGGCCTCTTCGCGAGCCTTGGCTTCAGCCTCGGCAGCCTCACGTTCGGCCTGTGCCTTTAGTTCTGCCTCGCGGGCAGCCTCAGCCTTGGCGGCGGCTTCGCGCTCGGCCTTGGCTTTGGCTTCTGCCTCGGCAGCGGCACGCTGGGCGGCTTTATCTTTGACAGTGCTGGCTTCGGCCATCTGCTCGCCTTCGGGAGCCTGGTCGAACGACTTTATCAGTTTGGGCTGCGTTCCCTCCTCGTGAGCCTTGTAGGTGGCAAAAGCATTGTAGAGGCTCATGGCTATCTTGTTCTTGCCCGCCTCGCTCATCATGAACTTCTCCTCCTCGGGGTTGCTAATGAAACCTATCTCCGTCAGCACGGCAGGCATGGCGGTCTTGTAGATGACAAACAACTCTGCCTGCTTCACACCGCGGTTTATGGATTTGATGTTTTGCGAGTATTGTTTCTGTATATAGTTGGCAAAATCGAGGCTCTTGGAGAGATAGGCGTTCTGATACATGGCGAACATCACATAACTCTCGGGCGAGTTGGGGTCAAAACCCTGATAGGCGCTATTCTTTTGATAGTCGCTCTCCTTCAAGATGTCGGCATTCTCCTTTTTTGCCACCTCAAGGTTGGCCTTGCTCTGCGACAGACCCATCACGAAGGTCTCTACGCCGGTAGGTTTGCCCGTGGGGTGGGAGTTGGCATGAACCGAAATGAAGAGGTCGGCCTTGGCGTGGTTGGCAATCTCGGCACGACGTGCCAGGGTGATGTCCTCGTCGGTGGTGCGGGTATAGATGACCTTAACGTCCGGCAGATGCTTTTCCACCAACGAGCCGAACTTCAGCGCCACGGCCAGCACAAGGTCTTTTTCCCATATCTGCTTGCCATGAGCGCCAGGTTTTGCGCCGCCATGACCGGGATCTATGACCAAAGTTTTCACTTTGCCAGGCTCCCTTTTCTGCGCCAGCGCAGGCATCGAAGCCAGCATTACGACCATCAGAAACAAAACTAACCTTCTCATTGTCAGTAATAATATTTTTCCTTTTATTATTCGGGCAAATAATGCTATCTTTGCAAACTAAAAATGCAAAGATACAGATTTAAATTGATAATCTGGCAATAATAAGCAAATTGCCTTCCAGAGGCAGCAAACATTTCCTAAATCGCTCACTCCCGCCACTGAACTCAACCCTCCATAGCATTGTCCGCCTTGTCGTTTTCGCACTGTTGCTGATAACGACCAATTTTTTGTTGGCCCAGACTGACAAGCCCGAGAAACGCAAGGCAAAAGCACTCCTGATTGACAGCACAAGCAACAACCGTCTGCAGAGCGTAGTGCCAAAGATTAACATTGCCACGCTGGGCGACACCACGCAGCGCGACAGCCTCCTGACCGACTCGCTGGGTCTCATGCCGCTGTCCAAAAACGCGCTCACCTCCGTGGTGCACTACAAGGCCACCGACTCCATTGCCCTCAACGTCAGCGATCGGCAGGCTTTCCTCTATCGCGACGGCGAGGTCAACTACCAGGAAATGAACCTTACGGCCAACGCCGTCATGGTGGATTTCAACGAGCAGGTGATGCAGGCATACAGCACTACCGACACCAACGGCACCATTCTGGGCCGCCCCCTATTCAAACAAGGCGAGGACGAATATCTGGCCGACACCATACGCTTCAACTACAGCACGAAAAAAGGTATTATCCATTCCGTCATCACGCAAGAGGGCGACGGATTTCTGCACGGAAACAAGGTGAAGAAGATGAACGACACGGTGATGTATCTGAGCAGCGGACAATACACCACCTGCAACTTTGCCCATCCCCACTACGCGCTCAACTTCTCGCAGTCAAAAATGATTGTAGGCGACAAGATGGTTTCTGGTCCCGCCTACCTCAGCATCGAGGACGTGCCGACGCCGCTGGCTCTGCCATTTGCCTTCTACCCCTTGACCCACGGACGCTCGTCGGGCATACTCATTCCGTCCTACGGCTGGATGGACAGCCGCGGCTACTATCTGCACGACGGCGGCTACTACTGGGCCATAGGCGACCATGTTGACCTCTCCATTTTAGGCGACATATACACCAACCTGAGTTGGCAGGCCGAGGCGCGCAGCAACTACTATGTGCGCTACAAGTTCAAGGGCAGCCTCGACGCACGCTACGGGCGCACCACCGAAGGTCTGAAAGGCGACCCCAACACCTACAACCAGTACACAGACTTCAAGTTCACATGGAAACACCAGCAGGACGCCAAAGCCAACCCCTACAGCCGTTTCTCCGCCGACGTCAACCTGCAGAGCCGCAACTATAACCGCAACACCACCAGCCGCAACGACTACTTCACCTCCACCACCACGTCGAGCATAGCCTACTCCACCTCGCTGGGCAGTTATTTCAACCTCTCCGCCACGGCTCGCGAATCGTTCAACGCGCAGACCGGCCTGATGAACATCAAACTGCCGTCGCTGACGCTCAACTCCACCACCTTCTATCCCTTCCGCCGCAAATCGCCAACGGGCGGCTACCGCTGGTATGAGAATATCTCGCTCACCTACTCCATGAACGCCGAAAACAACGTGTCGTCGCAAGACACCGAACTTTTCAAACCCGCTTTTTGGAACAAGATGAACTACGGCGTGCAGCACAGCATACCCATCAGCAGCACGCTCAAAGTCCTAAAATTCTTCAACTGGACCAACTCCATATCGCTCAACGAACGCTGGCACTGGCGCACCATAGAGAAATCCTACGACACCGCCACACGCACTCTCACCGTGGACACCATCAACCGCTTCCGCGCCAACCACGACGCCAACTTCTCATCCACCCTCTCCACGCGCATCTACGGCATTTTCAACTTCCGCCGAGGCTGGATTAGCGGCCTGCGCCATGTCATCAACCCATCCGTGGGATTTTCCTTCCGTCCCGACTTCGGCAGCGAGAGTTTCGGCTACTGGAAGAGTTACACCGACGAGACGGGCTATGTGCACCGCTATTCGATTTTCGAGCAGAGCCTCTACGGCGGTCCCAGCGACGGCCGCAGCGGACAGGTGCGTTTCGCCATTGGCAACAACCTCGAAATGAAAGTGCGCTCGCTGAAGGACAGCACCGCCACGCCTACCAAAATCACACTGCTTGAAAGCCTCAACCTCGCCATGTCTTACGACCTGGCGAAGGACTCGCTCAACTGGAGCGACCTCTCCGTAACGGCACGCACCACGCTCTTCAAAGGCCTCGTGCTTAACTACAGCGCCACCTTCTCGCCCTACGTAATCGACAAGCAGGGACGCAAATTCAACAAATTCCTTTGGAAAGAAGGCGGCGGCTTCATGCGCCGACAAAACAGCAACTACAGCGCGCAACTCTCCTACTCGTTCAACAACAACACCTTCAAGTCCAGCGACAAGTCGTCCAAATCGCAAGGCGAGATGCAATACCCCATCATGCAGACGCCCTACAACTACAATCCCGCGCTGATGATGGGAACCTATGTGGACTTCAGTGTGCCGTGGAACGTGTCCGTCAACTACTCGCTCACCTACGTCAACACATACGTCGCCTCACAACTCAACTACCAGAAAAATCTGACACAAACCTTGAGCGTCTCCGCCAACTGCACACTCACCGAGAAATGGCGTCTCTCTGTCTCTTCGGGCTACGACTTCGTCAACAAAGGCATTTCTTACACCTCGCTCGACATCTACCGCGACCTGCACTGCTGGGAAATGCGCCTCAACTGGGTGCCGTTCGGCTACTACAAGAGTTGGAACTTTATCATCAACATCAAAGCCCCGTCGCTCAAAGACCTCAAATACGAGAAACGCCGCTCCTATCTCGACAACCACGGCTATTACAGTTACTAAACGTTAAGCCATCTGATTAGGAAGCACCTTATAACCATTCGTTCCGAAAAACCACAAAACACCAAATAAGGCATGAAACTCTATTATTCCATAAAAGAAGTGGCTGAAATGCTGAATGTCAACACCTCACTGCTGCGCTTCTGGGAAAGCGAATTTCCGCAACTGAAGCCCAACAAGACCACGGGAGGTGCCCGAGTCTATACCGAGAAAGACATTGCCCTGGTACGAGAAATATACCGCCTTACGAAAGAATGCGGATTCACCCTCGACGGCGCCCGCCAGCAACTGAAATCGCAAAGCCGTAAAGCAGCAGCATCCGCTGACGATGCCACAGCAATAGAGACATCAGCACCATCGACCGAAAAGGCCGAGCAACTGGAATCGGCACTAAAAGAAAGCACCGACCGCGCCGCCGACCTGCAAAAGCAAATAAACAACCTACGCGAGCGCCACAACCAAGCCATATCCTCCCTGCGCCAAGCCCGCCAGCAACTCGAGGACCTAAAAACCTCGCTGCAAAAGGATTAATAGCAAACTACTTTTCAATTCAAACTTATTCTTACCATGACGGAAACGAAACAATCATGGCGTGAGGTTTTGCGCTTTGCCATATGGATTTTGCCTATTGCGGCTATTGGCGGTTATTGCTCTGGGCGATATGTGCTTCTCACTTATACTCCGGAATTACGACAGGCCATATTGGAGCAGATTGGCAGTGCCGAAATGTTTGCTGCCACTACTGCGGCACAAAGCGTTATCTATGCTTTGATAGCAGGTGTTTTGGGCTATATCATCGCTAAAAAGATAGGATTGCTGCGGCCTTTCGGATTTCACTGGAAAGAACTAAAAACCACTCTTCTAATCACACTGATTAGCGGAATTGTTCTAGCTGCGGACTATTGGACCTTCAGCGCCGCCATTCCCAACGGCAGAGACAACTATGAGATACTCTACAAAAATGCCGACAACTGGATTGCGTCCATTCTCTATGGCGGCGTGGTAGAAGAGGTTATGATGCGACTGTTTGTAATGTCGCTGGCAGCATGGGTATTATGGAAACTTGCAGCACGCAACAAAGAGCAAATTCCCACAGGACTATTGATTGCGGCCAACGTTATCAGTGCCACACTGTTTGCCGCTGGACATCTGCCAAGCGCCGCCAGCATGTACGACGGACTTTCGCCTTTGATTGTAACACGCATTATGCTCTTGAACGGAGTGTTCGGGCTGTTTTTCGGCTGGCTCTATCGCACCAAGGGCATACAATATGCAATGGTGGCCCACGCCGGCACACATATTGTCTCTAAACTTATTTGGCTGCTTTGGGCTTAATACAAGCCAATGCAGATTTCTCACAAACGGGGACTGTAACCGGATTATTCCTGCCGCCTTTAATTTCTTTTGCTGCAGGCGCTTGACTTTTTCCACAAAATAGCGTTTTTTGGTGCGGCATTTTCATGTCTCACCTTAAAACATTATTGATTATGGAATACACATTTGAAGAGTATCTCCGTTGCAAGAACATGGCGGAGAACAGCATCGTAGCCTACGAATTTGCCGCAAAAAACTACCTGCAGCGGCACGAGAAGGTCAATAAGCACAACCTGCTGCTCTATAAAAACTACCTGATAGAGACCTTTAAGCCTAAAACGGTCAATTTACGCATTATCGGCATCAACAAGTACCTGGACTACCTCGGGAAGGACAAACTGCGATTAAAGCCCATAAAAATACAGCAAAAGACCTATCTGGAAAACGTCATTAGTAATGCCGACTACAATTTTCTTAAAAACAGCCTCAAAAAAGATGGAAATATGGAATGGTATTTCGTGGTGCGTTTTCTTGCCGCCACAGGAGCCCGCGTGAGCGAACTGATACAACTGAAGGTGGAGCATGTGGAGGTGGGCTATTTCGACATTTACAGCAAAGGCGGCAAACTGCGACGCATCTACATTCCCCAACGGCTGTGTGACGAGTGCCTGCAATGGCTGTATAGCAAAGGGCGAAACAGCGGATATCTGTTCCTTAACTACCTTGGGGAACGCATATCGACTCGCGGCATTTCGCGGCAACTAAAAACCTTTGCACAAAAATACAGGATGAACTCTGACGTGGTCTATCCGCACTCTTTCCGACACCGTTTTGCAAAAAACTTCCTTGAAAAATTTAACGACATAGCCCTGCTTGCCGACCTAATGGGACACGAAAGCATTGAAACCACGCGAATCTACCTGCGACGTACAAGCACAGAACAGCAGGAGATTGTGAACAAAGTCGTTACTTGGTGATAGGATTACGCCGTAACACCATTAAAAAAAGCAGGTGCATGCGCGGTATCGCGCAAGCACCTGCTTCATACTATCACATAACAACGTCTAAAAATGACGTGCTATCTCGGCAGCCAACTGCTGAAACTCTTCGGGAGTGAATTTTGGTCTGTCAGCACGCTTGAAATCAAGGTCGTCGGGCGAGTTGAGCGGAATAAGATGGATGTGTGCATGAGGCACATCAAGTCCCTGAACGGCAACGCCCACACGAATACACTGCACGGCTTGTTTCAAAGCCTTTGCCACTCGCTTGCTGAAAAGTTGCAAGTCTGTAAACTGCGCGTCATCTAAATCAAAGATATAATCTATCTCCTTTTTAGGGATGCAGAGCAGATGGCCCTTCGCCATGGGGTTGATGTCAAGAAAAGCCAGACAGGTGTCGGTCTCGGCAACTTTGTAGCAAGGGATTTCACCTGCCACGATACGCGAAAAAATAGAAGCCATAGAACAAAGTTTTATTAGCGTTCGACAGTAACTATTTCAAACATCATCTTGCCAGCAGGGACAACCACCTCGACCTTATCGCCAGCCTTATGCCCAAGAAAAGCCTTGGCAAACGGCGATGTTACCGAGATAAGGCCTTTTTTGAGGTCGGCCTCGCTCTCGGGGACGATGGTATAGGTCTGTGCAGCCTTGGTCTTGACGTTCTTAACCTGAATTTTGGAGAGGAGAAGCACCTTTGAGGTGTCAATCTTCGACTCGTCCAAAAGGCGTGCATTGGCCACGAGGTCCTGCAGTTTGGAGATGCGTGCCTCCAGATGGCCCTGTGCCTCCTTGGCGGCATCATACTCCGCGTTTTCAGAGAGGTCGCCTTTGTCGCGAGCCTCGGCAATGGCAGCCGATGCCGCCGGACGCTCTACGGCAATAAGATGATGTAATTCATCCTTCAACTTCTGCAGACCTTCTTCGCTATAGTATTTAATTTCTGACATAATAAAAAGATTTTCTTTATACAGGGGAGGAAATAATCAGTAGAACGAAAAATCTTAAAAGATAGGAAAGGTTGCACTGCTACAACCTTCCCTATCATGATTATGCGAATTGTTGATTAGACCTTAGAATTTGAGCGTGCCACCGATGGAGTGGGTACCCTTGAGAGGCGATGCGCTGCGGAAAGAGTAATCAAGTTCGATAGAGGTGTTCGATTTGCCGTTGCTGTCCTTCTTGCCGAGAGGAATTTCGACCGAGGCGCCAGCACAAAGACCGGTGTTGGCCGTGGTGCGGTCGCTCTCGCTAAAGATATCGGTCTGATAGACATAGCCGGCACGAACCTCAACCATGTTCAAAACGCCGTACTCTACACCAAGGGCAAAATTGTCCTTGAGGAAAGCGTTGGAGGTGAAACTACCAGCCACCGTAACACGCTGTGCCCATTTCTCGAAGAGGAAATCGTAGGACAGACCAATGTTGAGGCAGGTGGGAAGTTCCATCTCGGCAGAACGAGTCTCGACGGTGAAATTGTTACCTGCATCATTAACCATTGTCAGCGAGTGACCAGTGCCGGAGAAATGCATGGCGGTACCGATATTTTTCAGGCTGATACCGAACTTCAACTCATCGTCAGCACCAGTAACATACTGGATACCGGCATCGATAGAGAAGCCCTGAGCCGAGATATTGTCGGTGGACTCGGTAATGATACGGATGGCAGCACCACCATGGATGCTACGAGTGAACGAGTGGGAATATCCAACAGCGATATTCATGAACGAGGGAGAGAACGTACCTGCGGTACCCTCTGGGTTATCGACAGTGGTGATGTCGATGTCGCCAAAGCCCATAGTCATGACCGACACACCTGCCACACCCGACTCAAAGAGACGGATGCCAAGGCCGAAGGCATTGATAGAGGCTCCCGACGTGGAACCGCTCTTGCCTCCAAGGTAGATAGTGTTAGAATAGGTTCCCTCGAAATTGCGCGTGAAAGCAAGACCTGCAATATTGGAATAGAAAGCATCGAGACCACGAACATTGGCAATCGACACACTCCCCCAACCTGCACTACGTGCCCACGGATTGATAAGAAGCTCTGTGGCGCCAGCAGTACCGCGACGGTTGTCATTGCCAGCCCAGGCGGACTGGAATGACAGGACCGACACCATGGCGACAACAGTCATTATTTTTAATATATTTTTCATACTCAGAAACTGTTTATGCGTTATCAATCAGATTTAGAATTGGAATGAGTTCAAGTCGACAGGACGCATGGTACCAAACCACTTGATAACACGTTCGCCAACATTAGGTACACTGACATGGATGAGATACATACCGCCAGCAATGGGGATACCGTTGTGGTTGTGGAGGTCCCAATCGTAGGTAGTAGTATTGGCAGGAGTAGGTCCGAGGCGGCGCACAAGGGTGCCGTCAACGGTATAGATAGAGATAACTGAATTGGCAGGGATGTTGATGAAGCGCACCTTGGTCTCAAGTTGGCTGAGGGTCTCATAGGTGGAGTAACTGTAGTAGGGATTAGGAACAACATTGATTTTGTCCAAAACCTCGTTACGATAAGACTCCTTGGCGTCGCTCTTGGTAGCCTGGTTGGTGAGCGTAGCAATATCGGAAGTGAGTTCGAACATATAACGAGGATAGTCGTTAAACTCGGTAGTTCCAACGCTCTGGTCGGCGGTAAGACCGCTGTTGCCCATATAACGACCATAAGGCATATTGACGTGGATGTCAACAGTAACGTCGCAGGCAATACCATCTACATAGCCCTTGTCGGGGTCGTTGAGAGAGCGGTCGTGACCAGGATATTTGAACTGGTAGCGCGAATTCACCATCGGGATATTGACCCAAGCGGCAGAAGCATAGAGCAGTGCCGAAGAGTCGCGGACTGCGATGGGTTTCATAGGCTCGTCGGTACGACCTTCGGCAGCAACGACACCTCTGTAGATTGAGGGATAACTGCCAGAGAGGCTTTGGGTGGTGGTGAGCAGACGGTCGAGCGAGCCGAGCATCTTGTTAGCCCATTCACCAGCATCGTAGGCAGGTGTGCGGAAGTTGCGCAACGAAACGTTGTCGGTGTTGAACAAATTGGGGAAACGCACGGTAGTGGCGTTCATCACATAGATGAAGTGGCGACCACCCAAGACGTAGTTCTGTGTTCCGTCAACAATATTCATCACAGGATTCCACAACATATCGCGACCATTGAACTGAACATAGCGAGAATCCTCACCAAACATAATGTTGAGACGTTCTCCAGTGGCCAAAGAGATTGCGTAGCCAGGGAACCAACCCATACCCTCTTTAGAAATATAAGCGGGGTTGTTGGGGTCGTTAGTGTTGGCTGCAATTCCAAGGTCCTCAACGGTTCTACCCATCTTATCAACGGAGAGATGTTTACGTTTCTGGAACTTGCGGGCGTTGCCCTCAGACTGCGAATAGTCGTCGCACATCTCGATAACCGGGCAACGGGTCCACTTTGAGGTATCGGCTGTGAAGACGATACGCACGCTGGGCAGTTTGGAGAGGTCGTTGAAGCAGAGCGAACTGTTGTGCGAGTTGTCCATCAAACGACGTTTCACCTTGTTGAAGTTGTATTCCTTGGCAGAGACACGGTTTGCAAGGGTGTCCATAGTTGCCTCGGAAGGCATAAAGTGGGTGAAATTAAATCCGGGGTGATAATCAAGAGTGGAAACAAGGCCATAAGGTGCCCAAGTACCACTGACAACATCTTCGAAGATATTGTTCTTATCGACACCAGTAGTACGGGTCTCGCTGACCTGTGCGTTCTGGCTCGGAGAGAACTGACGGAAGTAGTCTTCGTCGAGATAATTCTCGGACAGGCTCACTTCGGCATCGGAGGCGAGGAAACTCGTCAACGAACCTTGCGTAAACTGATTACCGGCACGAATCCAGTTGTACATCTGACCACCGTCATTGTCGGAGAAACCGAAGAGCCACTGGGCGTTGGTATCGGCATAGGTTATAGAGGAAGCGAGCAACGGGTTGCCAGAAATCGCATTGCCATAGAAGGTGTAGCGGTTGGTGTTGGTAACACCATCGAGGTTACTGGCGTTGAGTGTAATCTCATTGGGAGTGGCAACAGCACTTGCGTTCTTCAGTGCTACGGAAATACCAAGATTAACAAACACCTGCTCGACAAAACCACCAATAATCTGCTCGTTGAAACGGCCGATATTGAAATCGGAGTAAACCGTGTCGGGACCGCCTTCGTAAACAGCACCGCCATCGGCATTGGTGATGAACCAACGAGTGTTTTCATCAACGACACCAGTATTGGTGGTGAACTGAACGATATATCTGCCCTGTTTCACGCTGAGTGGGTCGATAACCTTAACATCGATGGGGCCAAAACCTTTCTCATAGACGGGATGTGCCACAACACAAGGATTTGCTATATCGGTGAGTTCGCCATTTCTTCTATTGAAGGTGTATTTTCCTGCAGGTTTACCCGGCTCGCCAGGAGCACCCATAAGTTCCTCGATAGATTCCTTGGTGAGTTGCAGTATGCTACCACCATTGCCGAAGCCCTCGATACGGGTAACCATAGGACGAGTCTCAAACTCGGCTTGAACCACGGTACCACCATTCTCCGACTGCGGATTGTGAGGTATAGCGGTGTAAACAGGTATGGAGTTGCCTTTCTCGTCCTTGCTACTGGCAAGGTAGGGGGTCTTCTGACCATCGAGGTAGGCCGCCTGAGTCTGCGAATAGGGTTTATAGCGGTTCTGAGCATAGGCTATAGCAACATAGTAGTATTCCTTGTTGTTGACCAGTTGCTTGCTCGTACCTGTTGAGAAAGCATCGTCAGTGATACGGAACACATGCTGTATGCCCTTGTTAGCACCATCAACCATCACTTGGCCAGTCATAAGACCAGTTGCAGAGTTGGTGGAGAAGTTGATGAGACGCGAGATAGGCTGCTGTTTTGCCTCGTCGTAGTAGTTCTCGATGTCGCACTGAGCAACAAGACGAGCCTTGGTAACATCGCCGATGTCGGAAACCGAAGCGTTGGCGTCTTTCAACTGATAAATCTGATAACCCTCGAAGATATATTTGCGCTGTTCGGCAGTGTACTCAAGGGTGAAAGTGGAGTCAACGCCATTGATTCTACGAGTCTCGGTGTAGGTGCGAGGAATAGTGAGGTCGGTCTTCTCGAAGCACTCGTTGTAGTTGTTGGAACGAGTGTTGTCGTAAGTAAGATAGAGAATGACCTCTCTGTCGAGTTCCTGAATAACCATGGTAGGAGCCTCGGGACCTTCGAGAACCTCAAAGCAGTTTTCGAAGAGCGACTGGCAAATGTCGTCGATTTCGCGGAGAAGTTCAACCGAAGACCAAGCGTTGCCCGAAGAAGCCTGAGCAAAAGGAATACCTACGGTGATGTAGTTAAGAGCACCTGGTTTCAGGGTGAAAGGACCAGCGGACTGCATGAAACGACGGTCGCCAGGCTGGTTGCCAGAGGCCACCTCGGTCCAAATACCATCAGTCTCAACACCATTGGTACCCCATCTGAGCGGGTCGGTGTCGCCAGGGAACATAAAGTCGCAAACGGGCTTGGTAGCATCAAGACCAGCACCACCGAAGGTCATACGCTGACCGTTTTTCCAACGACCACGAAGGTAGTTGTAGTAGTCGGTAGCCTTGGCGGGGTCTGAGTTGATGCCCGAGTAGCCAATATTATAGTAAACGAAGCGGCGCATACCGAAACGTTCGTCATCGACAATACCGTTGCCAAAGTTCACACCATTGATGGCACAGTTGCCAACAGAGTCGCCAGCCTTGAAATACCAACCATCGGGATAGAAGAGGTCGGCAGCCTGAGTAAGAGCGAAGGTGTCGTAAACGGTGTTGCCATTAGCATCGTTGCCAACATAGTTGCCATCATCATCGGTCTTCTTGTAATTGGCAAGAAGAGCGGCATACTGAGGATTGATGTCGGGTTGAAGTTTGGCAAAATCAATCTTAGGATTGTCCTTGCCATCGGGGTCCATATAGGGACCCTGGAAGAAGTCGATACCGACAGCAGGAGGAATTCCAGAATAAGAACCCGATCCAGGACCATCGGACTCGTCGCCGTTGTAGCAGTAGCCAAGACCGCGCTTGACATCGCAACCTACATAGTCGTCGGCAGCGTAGCCAAGGTCGGCGTCAACCCACTGGCTGAAGTAGGTGTCCTTGAGGGTATAGGTGGAACGGTTGATGACCTCGTAAGAATAGAAGGTCATGTTGTTGATTTCGTCGTTGGTGGCGAAAGCGAAAGCCTGTGCACGGATTTCAAGACCGATGGGCTGGCCGTTGGTCTCGGTGTGCACGGTACCCATATCGTTGAATACCCACCAAATGGTCTGGTCGCCTTTGAGGACCTGGTCGGAAAGAATACCCTTGTCAACGATGCCG
>ONLQ01000073.1 GCA_900318665.1 uncultured Bacteroidales bacterium
ATCACCACCACCTGCTGCGAGCCCCAGAGGAGCCAACCGGCCGCGGTGCCTGTCTCTAACGAGACGCCATAAAGTCCTAATGCCATTTGCACCAATACGGGATAGACTCCCAGTCCGCCTTGCGAGAACATCATTCCGATGGAGCCGAAAAGATAGATGGTGAAGGCCACGTCGAGGCCCATGCCACGGCTCTCGCGGAACGCCTGTATGATGAGGAGTCCGCCAGCGATGTAGAGCAGATAGATTAGGATGCTGTAGATTGTGAAGCGCCATGTGGCGGCGCGCCCCATGTGGAGGATGCTGGATATGCCTGCGATGCAGCCACAGACAAGGTCGTCGATTTTCTTGAAGATGGAGAAGCGCAGCATCTTGTGCCAGAAGAGTTTGTAGAATGCGAAGAGCGCCAAAAGTCCCGCCACGCATATAGCGGCCAAGAGCGGCACGCTGGGTAGGCTTTGGTATTTCTCTATCAGGCTGTTATAGACCCAGTCTTTTATTTCGCCATACATGAGCAGTAGGCCTATAAGCACCACGACGACGAACATCAGCAGGTCTATCATGCGCTCGATTACCACGGTGCCGAGCGATTTCTCCATAGGGATGTTCTCGCTGGTGCGCATGGTGGCGCAGCGTGCCACCTCGCCGAGGCGAGGGAAGGCAAGATTGGCCAAATAGGCTACAACTACGGAACCGAAAGTGTTGGTTGTCTTGGGGGTTATGTCCAACGGCTTATAGAGAAGGTTCCAGCGCATGGCTCTAATCCAATGGCTTAGAAGGCTTATGCCCATTGCGAGCGCCACCCACCAATAGTTGGCATCGAGAAAGGCGTGCCATACGGCTTCTTTCTGCTCTGGCTTCATTTTCAGCAAGAACCAGTAAATGAAGAATATACCAATGCCAAGAAAGACGACCAACTTGACAATGTCGGCTACTTTCTTTTTCATTGCATACGGTTGTTTTGTGGGAAGATTACGACGGGGTGCCACTGGCGGGCTTCTTCGAAGTCCATGATGGCGTAGGAGGCGATGATGACGAGGTCGCCGACGTGGATTTTGTGTGCCGCGGCACCGTTGATGCCTATGACGCCGGAGCCTTGCTCGCCACGGATGGCGTAGGTGCAGATGCGCTCGCCGCTGGTGATGTCGTAGATTTCGACGCGCTCGTTTTCAATTATGTTGGCGGCGTCCATCAAAGCGCCGTCGATGGTGATACTTCCTATATAGTCAAGGTCGGCCTCGGTGACGCTAACCCTATGAATTTTAGATTTTAATACTTGAATTTGCATCTTCTTGCACTTTTCAAAACAATTAACAAATGTACATAAAATTCAGGAAACTGACACGGAGATGTTGTGATGGGCGTTTATTTGCGGGATATTTCGGTGTGTGAAGATGATGGTGGCGTGGAATTGTAATAACTTTGATAATATTTTGATTATTTGGCAATTGGTCGAATAGTGCTTCTGCTAATTATTATTTATTGTGTTGATATTTAGTGGTTTATGTGGTTTTTTTGTTCGAACTTTCTTCGCAATTTCTTCGAAGATTGCGGGTGTTTTCGTTTAGCAATAGGTTGAATTTCGGGCAAATAGCAATATGCACCGCACGGCTCTTTTTTGGTGGTTGGCGGCGTGAGGAATTGTTGGAACTAAATGGGGTAGGGGAGTTTGAGAAATCGTTGGCTGGACGGTTAGAACAAAATCCAGTAGAGTAGGAGGCAGGCGAGGAGGGTGTAGAGCATTATTTTGCCTGCTGAGACGGGTTTCATGTATTCGGGGTCTTCGATGTCGTAGCGGCGGCGGATGCGTATGCGATACTGTCGGTCGGCATATTTGGAGGCTACTTTTTCGGCATCGGTGGCTGGTTCGGCGGCGCTGTCGGCTGCGGAAGTGCCTTGCTGGAAACGGGGCTGATAGTTGAACTTCGGCATCTCGCGCTTGCGGAACAGGTCTTTCAGTCCAAACGGCTGACGGCTCTTGTCGCGCTCCATACGCCTCACTTTGTCCTCAAAATAGCGGAGGTCGTCGCTTTCGGCTTCTGCCGACGGCTCGCTGGTGGTTTCGGTTTCAACGGTTGCCGCCTCTTCTTGCTTGCGGTCGGCGTATTTTTGTTTCAATGCTTCCCATTTCTCTTTTTCGGGGTCGTAGAAACGAGGGTCGTAGTGAAACTGACGTGGTTTGGGTGTGAAGAAAAGCGGCATGGTGCGGGCGTATTATTATAAAGGGCGGCTGTGTGTGCCGCCCTTTGGCTTTTG
>ONLQ01000004.1 GCA_900318665.1 uncultured Bacteroidales bacterium
CGACCACGAAGGGCTCTTGGGAGAGGTTGACGAGCAGGACGCACAACTGTCCACGATAGTCGGCATCGATGGTACCGGGGGAGTTGAGGACGGTGACGCCTTTCTTCAACGCCAGGCCGCTGCGGGGGCGTATCTGCGCCTCGAAGCCTTCGGGCAGTTCCATATAGAGACCCGTGGGAATGAGCGCGCGGCCGAGGGGCTGCAACGTGACAGGGGCTTCGGGCAGGAAGGCACGCAGGTCGAGACCCGCCGACAACGCCGTCTCATACTGCGGCAAGGGATGGTGGGACTTGTTTATTACCTTTAGAATCATGGTTTCTGATTTTGAAGGTTGAACTTCTTTATTTCTTGGCCAAGATTTCGTCAATCATGCCGTAGGCTTTGGCTTCTTCGGCGGTCATCCAGTGGTCGCGGTCGCCGTCGTTCCACACCTCGTCGTAGGTCTTGCCGCTGTGCTTGGCGATGATTTCGTAGAGTTCTTTCTTCAGTTTCTGGATTTCGCGGACGGTTATCTCCATGTCGGTAGCCTGGCCTTCGGCGCCACCCATGGGCTGGTGTATCATGACACGGCTGTGGGGCAGTGCGAAACGCATACCGCTGGTGCCGGCGCAGAGCAGCACGCTAGCCATAGAGGCTGCGAGGCCCGTGCAGATGGTGGAAATCTTGGGCGAGATGTACTGCATGGTGTCGTAGATGCCCAGACCAGCATAGACGGAGCCTCCGGGGGAGTTGATGTAGAGCATGATGTCTTTCTCGGAGTCGGTGCTCTCAAGGAAGAGTAGTTGCGCCTGTATGACGTTGGCGGTGTAGTCGTCGATGGCGGTGCCGAGGAAGATGATGCGGTCCATCATGAGGCGCGAAAAGACGTCGAGTTGCGAGATGTTGAGGGGACGCTCCTCGATGATATAGGGGGTGAGGGAGTTGTTGATGGCCGATGTGTAACGTCCGAGGGTGGTGCTGCTGATGCCACGGTGCATGGTGGCATATTTTTCAAATTCTGTCATGGTGTATGTTTTTTTTATTATTGATTGCTTTTTTGGGGGGTGGTGGTATGTGGCGCTTCGCTTACTTTTTTTGGGGGTCGCCTTCGGCGAGAAATCTTTCAAATCTTTTTTTCTAATTTTTATTTGTTGGATTTATTCAGATTTGTTGGATTTCTGCCGCGCAGCGGCACTCTTTTGGTGGTTAGTTTTCTTGGTCTTTTAGCAGGTCGGGGCGGCGCTGGCGGGTTCGCTCTATGGCTTGTTCGTAGCGCCACTGCTCTATCTTGGCGTGGTTGCCGCTCAGCAGCACGTCGGGCACTCGCCAGCCTCGGAACTCGGGCGGACGCGTGTATTCGGGCGGCGCCAAGAGTCCGTCTTGAAAGGAGTCGGAGAGCGCCGACTGCTCGTCGCCTATGACGCCGGGAATGAGTCGTATGATGGCGTCGCACATGACCGCAGCGGCAAGTTCGCCACCCGTAAGCACATAGTCGCCTATGGAGAGTTCGCGCGTGATGAAATGCTCGCGCAGCCGCTCGTCAACACCCTTGTAATGTCCGCACAGCACTATGAGGTTGCCTTTCAAGGAGAGTTCGTTGGCGGTGCGCTGGTTGAACATCTCGCCGTCGGGGGCCGTGTAGATGACCTCGTCGTAGGGGCGCTGCGCCTGCAACTGCTCGATGCAGTTGGCAAGCGGCTCTACGGCCATCACCATTCCCGCATTGCCGCCATAGGGATAGTCGTCAACACTGCCGTAGCGCGTGAGCGAATAGTCGTGGAGATTGTGGAACACCACCTCCACGAGGCCTTTCTTTTGCGCTCGCTTGATGATGGACTCCTCGAAAAACATATTCATCATCTGCGGGAAAAGTGTCAGAATGTCTATGCGCATTTTTAATTCTGAATTTTGAAGGGTCGGGAGTGGATTGATTTTGAAGGCGGGCTACTTTATTCTTAGTTGCTGGCCTATCTGTATCTTGGTGTTGCGGTTGATGTGATTCAACTGGCACAGTTTGTTGATGGTGGTGCCGTTGCGCTTGGCAATCTTGCCCAGCGTGTCGCCGCTACGCACACGGTAGAACTGCTTGCCACCCTTGGCATAGGTGCCACCACCGCCACCGCCGCCTCTGACGCGGCTATTGCCGACCTTGCGGAACGAGTTGCGCGTGAGCGTGAGGTTGTTGGAAAGCAGTTTGCGGGTGTTGGGGTCTATAACCGTTTCGGGGTTCATGGCATTGCCCATATAGCGGATTTCGAGGTGCAGATGGCTGCCGTAGGAGCGACCGGTGTTGCCGCAAAGGCCGATGCAGTCGCCAGCCTTCACCACGTCGCCAGGCTGCACATGGCGCGCCGACATGTGGGCGTAGTAGGTCTCAAGGCCGTTTTTGTGGCGCACAACCACGAGGTTGCCATACGACTTGTTCCACACGGAGATACGCACGGTGCCGTCGAACATGGCGTAGATGGGCTCGCCTTTGGGAGCGGCGAGGTCGAGGCCATAGTGGAAACGGCGGCGGCGAGGGCCATAGTGCGACGTGGCACGAGCCATAGGACCTATGGGCATGGAGTATTTCTCGCCCAACTCCTCGTGCATCAACACCAGGTTGACGGCATCGGTCATGGTGTTGACATCGAGTTTGGGATAGTGGATGTTCTCGGAGTCGAACGAGGCATAGAGGATTTCGTCCTCGCTCTCGGCGCCCTCGTCCTCGTGCCACTGAAGGATGGACTGCGGCATGACATCGGGATCGTCGTCGGCCTCGACGGCATCTTCCATGGGTGGCGGCGGAGTGAGAGGCGACACCGGCTTGCGGTCGTACATATAGTTCTCGTCGTCGTTGATGGTGGCGGGAGACTCTATGATGATGTCGCCATACTCGTTTTCACCCTCGTCGTAGATGACGTCCATTTGGTTGATTTGGACAACCTTTTTTTGTGTCTTGTGCGAAGAACCTTTCTTGCTGCTCTGCGCCTGGACGGCAACAGGCAACGACAACAATAAGCATAATAATGCTGACAGGAGTGTGTGCTTACTCATATTATGTAGTGTTGTGTTGACGCCATCTGATGAGGATGGCGAATAACAGTAGAAGATTGCAAAGGTACATTTTTTTTGAAAACTTTGCGAATTTTCAATGGAAAATGAGTTTTTTAGGGTAAAAAGAGGGCTGCTATTATCCTGACCTTGGTGCTTCTATTATAGCATCGAGGGCGCTCAAACAAATGAGCGCCCTCGATTTTTGGGTCTTATTTTTTCCTTGCAGGATTATTTCTTGATGACCTTGCGGGCGGCCATGCCGTCGGCGGTGCTTATGCGGAGCATGTAGAGGCCGTTGTTCAGACCTTCGAGGCTAATGCTGTTGGCCTGCTCGGCGCGGCGCACAATGCGGCCGGCGAGGTCGAGGACCTCGAGACGTGCGGCATCAACACCATTGACATAGACCATGTCGTGGGTGGGGTTGGGATAGACGCGCACATTGAGCGTGGCCGTGGTGGGCTCGGCGATACCGGCGGGGACGGGGCAACGCCACTGTGCGTAGAGGGTGAGATGGTCGGTGACGGTTATCTGCTGGCCACTGCGGTAGGTGGTGCCGGTGCCGTCGGGCTCGGTGTTCCAGTTTTTGAAGGTGCAGGTGGCGGAATAGTCGTCGGTGTATTTGGTGAAGCCGTTTGAAGCGATGGTGTAGGTAGCGCCCTCGGCAACCGATGCGCCAAGAGTGGCACCATAGGCGCCATTGCCGTCATAGACTATGGAATAGCCGTTGCCCTCGGCCCAGATGGCATAGAGGGTGGTGTCGGAATAGAGTTCGATGGTGTCGCCTGCGGCATAGATCTTGGCGGAGCTGTCGGTGGCGGCGCTCCAGCCGAGGAAGTAGTGGCCATCGAGGGTGTAGCTGCAACGCGGAAGGTTGTAGGCAGGAGCAAAGGGCCAGTAGTAGTCGCCTTCTTCGACGATGTTCCATGTGGTGGCCTCGAGGGGCTCCTGGGTGCCCTCGCCGCCGTTGGCCTCGAAGTTGGCTGTGACGCTGACGCCCCAGCGGGAAATCCAGTTCATGTCCTCGGTGACAGCCACGACGTCGCCCTCCATGAGCCAGTATTCGCCTTCGTCGTCGTTGGTGTACCAGCCGATGAAGACATAGCCCTCACGCTGCATGGTGCATCCGGGAACGGAGAAGTTGCGCTCGTAGGGGACCTGTATAGGCTCCTGGGTGCCGGTGACGCCGGAGCCGGGGTCGTTGCCAAAAGCGATGGTGGCATAGCGGGTGCCGATTTGGAAGTTGTCGAGCATAAGGACGGACTCGTCACCTTCGGCGGTGCTGTGGCGGAAGACGAAGGAATATTCGTGTTCCTGCTCTTCGAGGCGAAGGAGGGAGCGCAACTGGCCGAGGTCGTAGGTGAGAGTGACAACGCCGTCGGCGGAGTTGATGGCTGTGCTGTACTCGACATAGCGGGGATCGTCTTCTTCATCGCGATAGACGAAGATGGTGAGATAGTTGGTGGCGGCCGCACCAAAATCGAAAGTCATGGTGCGGACGTTGACACGGAGGAAGCCGTCGGTGTCGGCCAGGCTGAGGGGAAAAGAGGGAGTGAGAAGGACATTGTTGATGTTGTTGGAGCCAATGGTATCTTTCCAACCGCTATAGGAATACATAAATCCCTGTTCGTCCTCTAACCACCAACTGCCGTAATTAGCAGTACCGTTGATGTAGATTGCGCTGTACCATCCAAAAGGAATGGAACCTTCATTGAAATTCTCTTCGTAATAATGCTGTGCAAAGGCTGTCATGCTGAAAAGCATTACCAAAGCCAAAGAAAGCAATCTTTTCATAAAAAACTATTTGTTAAATGATTAATAATTCGATACGATTTTTATAAGTTTGGCAAATATACAAAAAAAAATGGTTATCGCCCCACTCTAACAGACCGGAACAAGGTTTTTACAAAAAAAACGTACCTTTGTTGCTCTAAAAACACCATCACAGAATGAGAAAACTACTGTTATCTATTGTCCTGCTGGCAGCCACGCTTACCGCCACGGCGCAGCAATGGAGCGACGAGGAGATGGCGGCTGCCAACACCGCCAAAGATGTCGAACAACTGACCTTGGAAGAACGCGAGGTGATAAAATACCTCAACCTGGCGCGCCTCTACCCGCGCAAGTTTGCCGACCTTGAGGTGGCGAACTACTACGGCGGCGAGAAGCACGGCAACCCCAGCATGTTCAGCGACAACCGTCTGACCCTCATGGCCGAACTCTACGCCATGAAGCCCTGCGGCGCGCTGGTGTATGAGCCCGCGCTGATAGCGGAGGCACGCTGCCTGGCCGACGAGCAGAGCAAAAACGGCGAGATAGGCCACCAGCGTCACAACTGCGCCAAGACCCACGGCGGCGAGTGCTGCGGCTATGGCTACAGCCGTGGCAGCGAGATTGTTGTGGGGCTGCTGATAGACGACGGCGTTGAAGGGCTGGGCCACCGCGCCATCTGCCTCGACGCTGGCTACGGCTCGGTGGCGGTGGCAATAGACAACCACCCAGTGTTCGAATACGGCGCGGTGCTCGACTTTGCGTGGGGCGACGAGAGCGCCAGCACAACGCTGCGCTACCTCACCCTGCAGGACCTCGATGCGGGACTGCAGCAGCAGTTATACGAAAAGATGACGCAGGGGATAGCCCCGGAGATTAAGAAGATACGCCCGTCGGGCTCGACGGTGACGAACGTGCAGACCGAGATGCACCGCAGTTCGGGCCGCGACGGAGTGAAGAGCGTAAAGACCGAGACCCGCTACCACGCCGACGGCACGAAACACATAATAGAGACCACCACGGTGATGAGCCTCGACGGCATACCGATGTCGAAGACGATTGAAACACGCATAGAATAAGACTTATCGCGTCTTATTTAATAGAAATTCTTATCTTTGTAATTTATATTGCGTGAGGTATGCAGTTCAAGAACATTAAAAATCAGCACGTTCTAATCAACCATCTCACAGAGATAATCGATGCTGGCCGCATTAGTCACGCCCAACTCTTTCTGGGCGAGACACAAAGCGGCAGCCTTGCTATGGCTATTGCCTATATGCAATATCTCTGCTGCACCAACCGCCAGCACTACCACGAGGACGCCGACCACCACTATCACACCCCCGACGGTTCGCCTACCCTGCTACGCGCTGACAGTTGCGGCACCTGCCCCTCATGCGCCAAATTCGAGGCACTGATGCACAGCGACCTTCATTTTGTGTTTCCAAACATCACCTCAGCTTCCAGACAAAATGAAAAGCCATCGTCGGAGGACTTCCAGGCGGAGTTTATGGAATTCCTGCGGAAATACGGCCAATACGGCACTCTCAACCAATGGTACGAAGAACTATCGGTGGAGAACAAGCAGGGAATGATTCGCGAGCAAGACGCCGCCAACATAGTGAAGTATATCAGCATGACAACCTACGAGGCTCCGTATAAGATGGTCGTAGTGTGGTGTGCTGAAAAAATGAATATCTCCGCCGCCAACGAACTGCTCAAAACCCTCGAGGAACCTATTGGCAAGACCCTCATAATACTTGTGGCGGAAAGCACAGAGCGACTGCTCAGCACCATCATATCGCGCACACAGGAAGTGAGCATTCCCCCGCTGCAAAATAACACCTACAGCCACAACGAGGTCTATGCCCCGCTATTCGTGGCATGGATGCGCATGCTGTTCAAACTGAACATGGCACGCCTGTCGGAATGGGTGGACCAGGTGGCAAAGATGGGACGCGAGCCGCAGAAGGAGTTCCTGCTCTACTGCATGGAGAGCCTGCGCGAATGTCTGCTGCGCAACGTGACGCAGAACACCTACAAACCCTTGATAGACTTTGGCGACGACAAATTCAACCAGTCGTTCTACGCCGTAATAACACCCCGCAACATTTCCCTCATGAACGAGGCCCTCAACCACACGCTGATGGCCATAGAGCGCAACGCGTCGCCAGCATTGGCATTCATGGCGCTCTCGTTCAAAATGAGTTCATATATAAGCAAAAAGTAGTACATCATGGACGAACAAAAGCACGAAACGCCCCAGCCGCAAGAACAAGAACCTGTGGCAACCCCTATCCCTCCAGCACCCGAGGCATCACAGCCCTACGATGACGAAGAGGACTATATAGCCACCCCCGAAGAGGTGGCAGCCGAAGCACGACGCTCGGCCGAACGCCGCGCCCAGAAACGCAACCAGGAAAAGACCGCCGAGAACGCTCGCGAATTTGGCGAGTTCATACCCCCCGACAGTCTTATAGACCCCTATACCGACCCCGACCCCGACATACCGTGGGAACCTTACAAGGAGAGCCCCTTCCTCTCGCGCGGATGCCGCAACTGCCCCAAGGCCTACCAGCCCGTAAGCAGCATTGAGACCTGCAGTTGCAGCAAGGTGACAAGCACCAACTGGCTTGCAGGCATACGCCAGCCCAGCGACGACAACTTCAACATTGTGGAGGTGCGTTTCAAGAACAACCGCAAGGACTTCTACCGTCTGCCCGACGGCATAGTGGTGCACGAAGGCGACGTGGTGGCAGTGGAAGGCATGCCGGGCCACGACATAGGCATAGTGACGCTAACGGGCGAGGTGTGCCGCCTGCAGATGAAGAAACGCAAGGTGCAGCCCGACGCGCCAGACATCAAGAAACTGTTTCGTCGCGCCAAACCCATAGACATCGAGAAATGGGTCGAGGCCATAAGCGCCGAGGAGAACGCACTGAAACGCACCCGCGAGATAACCGAGAGCATGGGCATGATGATGAAGGTGGACGACGTGGAGTTCCAAGGCGACAACGCCAAAGCCATATTCTACTACACCGCCGACGACCGCGTGGACTTCCGCGACCTTATCAAGGTGCTGGCCGAGGAGTTTCATGTGCGCATAGAGATGAAGCAGATTGGCGTGCGCCAAGAGGCCGGCCGCCTTGGCGGACTGGGCACCTGCGGCCGCGAACTGTGCTGCTGCACATGGCTCACCAACTTCAAATCCGTCACCACCGGCGCCGCCAAGGTGCAACAGATACACCCCAATCCGCAGAAACTGGCAGGACAATGTGGAAAACTGAAATGCTGTCTTAACTACGAGGCCGACGTCTATGCCGACGCCCTCAAGAAATTTCCGCCAGCAGGGCAGGCCATACGTTTCAAGAAAGGCCTCGCGCTATACAAAAAGACCGACGTGTTTCGCGGCATAATGTGGTATGCCTACGAAGGCGAGAACGACCTCATAGCCCTCAAGGCCGAGGACGTGAAAAAGGTGATAGAGATGAACCGCGCGCAACAGTACCCCGAGCGCATGGAGGACTACCAGGTGCAACTGATGAGCACCAGCGCCTTGGAGCAGGAGTCGAGCAATGCCGAGTTTGAGAGCGAGTTGAGCCGCCTGGCCGACAACGGGACCAGCGCCACCAACGAGCGCCGCAACCCGCGCGACAACCGCCCGCAGCAGAACAACGAAGGCCGTGAGCGCCGCGACCGCAACGACCGCCGCAACCAGCATGGCGACCGCCGTCAGCCTCGTGACAACGGCGACCGTCAGCCGCGCGACAACAACCGTCAGGAACACGGTCCGCGCGACGGCAGGCAGCAGACCCCGCGCGACAGCCAGAACAATCGCCCGCCACGTGACAGCCAGCATGGCGACCGCGACCGCCGCAACTCCAAGCAGAAATAATGGTGGAAATTGGAATAGCGACCTTCTATTTTCAAATTTCACCTTGGATAGCGACCTTCAAATTTCATAATTCAAAATTCTCAATTAGAAAAGGATGTCTTTCTTAAAAGTCACAACACATATAGCCACACTGGCGGCAGCCGTCTTGCTCTTTGCGGCCTGCAATCCCGACGTGATATATTCAGAGAGCCACGCCGTAGATGAGCGCGGCTGGAACCTCGACGACAAACTAACCTACAGCATAGACATCAGCGACACGCAAAAAGTTTACAACCTCTTTGTGGACCTGCGCGTGGCACGCAACTACCCTTACAGCAACTCCTTCCTCTTCCTCCGCACCACGTTTCCCGACAACACCGTGGCCATAGACACCCTCGAATGTCCGCTGGCCTACGACGACGGCAAATGGCGCGGCAAACCTTCGGGACAGTATATTGACAACCGCTACTATTTCAAGAAACACGTCATCTTTCCGCAAAGCGGCACCTACACCCTCGACATCACCCACGGAATGCGCGACACCGCCATTGTGGGCATCAAGGACGTGGGCCTCGTGATGACCTTGGCCAAGCAAGGCGAATAGGCAGCGAAAGTGACGAACCCTTAATCGTAATCAAACCCTATGACCATCAATATAGACAACAAGCAAAAGAAACTCTGGTATGCCTTTGCGGCATTCTGGGTCGCTATATTTCTCTTTTTCACATTGCTCTCGTTAGGCTGGCTGGGCTTCATGCCGTCGTTTGAGCAACTGGAAAACCCCGAAAGCAACCAGGCGAGCGAGGTGCTGTCGGAAGACGGCGAAGTGCTGGGATTTATTGGCATAGAGAACCGCTCGAACGTGACCTACGACGAGATTTCGCCCAACCTCATCAACGCCCTGATAGCCACCGAGGACGCCCGTTTCTTTGACCATTCGGGCATTGACGCGCGCAGCCTGGGCCGCGTGCTGTTCAAGACCCTCATAGGTCGCAACCGTGGCAGCGGCGGCGGCAGCACCATCACCCAGCAGTTGGCAAAAAACCTCTTCCCGCGCGAGCATAAAAGCAAACTCGGCACGGTCTATTCCAAGTTTAAGGAATGGGTGGTTGCCGTGAAACTGGAGCACAACTACTCGAAGCAGGAAATCATAGCGATGTATTTCAACACCGTGGATTTCGGCAGCAACGCCTACGGCATTAAGACCGCGGCACGCACCTTCTTCGGCAAATCGCCCGCCGACCTCTCGGTGGTAGAGGCCGCCACCCTCGTGGGACTGCTCAAGGCCCCCACGACCTACAGCCCCATACTGAACCCCGAAAAGTCGTTCAACCGCCGCAACACCGTGCTGTTTCAGATGCACCACTACAACTATCTGACCGACGCTGAATACGACAAACTCATCACCCAGCCCATAGACGTATCGAACTACACGCCGCAGAGCCACAACGAGGGCCTGGCGACCTATCTGCGCGAATATATACGCGAATATATGAAGGACTGGTGCAAGCACCACCGCAAAGCCAACGGCGACAACTATGACGTACACACCGACGGACTGAAGATACACACCACCATCAACTCGCGTATGCAACTCTATGCCGAGCAGGCCGTGCGCGAACACCTGAGCAAGGAGATACAGCCCGCTTTCTTCCGCGAACTGAGACTCCGTGGCGGCAACCCCTTCTGCGACATCTCGGCCGAGCAGCAGAACAAACTGCTCACGCAGGCCATGAAGAATAGCGACCGCTACTATCAGATGCGCCATGCAGGAATGAGCGAGAACGAGATACGCAAGGCCTTCGACCAGAAGGTGGAGATGCGCGTCTTTGCATGGAACAAGAAAGGATATGTCGATACGACGATGACGCCGTGGGACTCGCTGCTCTACTGCAAGAAATTCCTCAACGCAGGCCTTATGTCGGTAGAGCCTGGCACAGGCTGCGTGCGCGCCTACGTGGGCGGCATCAACTACCGCTATTTCAAATACGACAATGTGCGCAGCCACCGACAGGTGGGTTCCACGTTCAAACCCTTTGTCTATACCATGGCGCTGCAGGACCTCGGCATGTTCCCCTGCACCGAGGTGCCTAACAGCGAGGTGTGTTTCGAGGTGTTCAACAAGCCCGACTGGTGCCCGAAGAACTCGACCAAAGAGCGCGAGAACGAGATGGTGACGCTAAAATGGGCGTTGGCGCACTCGGTCAACTGGGTGTCGGCCTACCTCATGAAGCAAGGCTCGCCCGAACAGGTCATAGAGATTGCACGCCGCATGGGTGTCAACAGCCCCATTGACGCGGTGCCGGCCATCAGCGTTGGAACGCCCGAAATCACGGTCTATGAGATGGCAGGAGCCATGGCCACCTTTGCCAACCACGGCGAATATGTAGAGCCTATCATCATCAGCAGCATACGCGACAACAAAGGCATGATTCTGGAGCAGTTTGTGCCCGAACGCCACGAGGCCATAAGCGACCGCACGGCCTACATGATGCTGCACCTCATGAAAGGCGTGGTGGAGAGCGGCACCGGCGTGCGCCTCAACTACAAATATCATCTGAACCAGTACAGCACCGCCATAGCAGGCAAGACAGGCACCACGCAGAACAACTCCGACTGCTGGTTTGTGGGCATCACGCCTAAACTTGCCACCGCCGTATGGACGGGCGGCGAGGTGCGCAGCATACACTTCCGCAATATGACGTTCGGACAGGGCGCAAGTATGGCGCTGCCTATCTTCGGCCACTTTATGGAGAAGATATACCAAGACACGAAACTAAACTTCCCACGTGGCGAATTTGAGCGCCCCAACGTACCGCTGGGCACCGAACTCGACTGTTCCAAATTCCAACAAGAGATTAGCAACGAGTCTTACGATGACGCCTATCTTTGGTAGCACACTCGGCGAACTGCAGCAACTCTGCGTCGATGAAGGCTGGCCACGCTTTGTGGCACGCCAACTGTGCCAATGGATGTATGAGAAGCACGCCACCTCGTTTGAGCAGATGACCAACCTCTCGCTCAAGGTGCGCGCCCGTCTGGCAGAGATTGGCACCGTGGAGCCCAACTATCCCGTAGATTGCCAGGTGTCGAAAGACGGCACCAAGAAATATCTCTTTGCCGAAAAAGCCATAGCGCCATCGGGCGAGGAGAGCACACAATATGTTGAGGCGGTATATATACCCGACGGCGACCGCGCCACGCTCTGCGTGTCGTGTCAGATGGGCTGCAAGATGAACTGCTCTTTCTGCGTCACCGGTCGCGGCGGCTACCACGGCAGCCTCACCACGGCACAGATACTCAACCAGATATTCGCCATACCCGAAAGCCGCAACCTTACCAACGTGGTGTATATGGGCATGGGCGAGCCTATGGACAACTACGACAACGTGCTGCGTAGCACACAGGTGCTAACCGAAGAATGGGGCCTGGCATGGAGCCCGCAGCGCATCACCGTCTCGTCGGTGGGCGTGATACCGAAACTGCGCCGCTTCATAGAGGAGAGCCGCTGCCATGTGGCCGTGAGCCTCCACAACCCCATAGCAAGCCAGCGTCTCGCGCTGATGCCAGCCGAAAAAGGCTACCCCATAGCCGACGTGGTGGCGATGCTAAAAGAATACGACTGGAGCGGGCAACGACGCATCTCGTTCGAATACACCATGTTCGGCGGGCTGAACGACACCATAGCCCATGCCGACGCACTGCTGCGGCTGCTCAAAGGGCTGCGCTGCCGTGTGAACCTCATACGCTTCCACGCCTCGCCACTGACGCCCTACCACACCAGCACCCCCGCCGCCATACGCGCCTTCCAAGACCATCTGAACAACCACGGCCTCACCTGCACCCTGCGCGCCTCGCGAGGCGAAGACATACAGGCTGCCTGCGGACTGCTGGCTGGGAAAAAGAATAAAGCATGAACCTTATCTTCATCCTTGCAACACTCCCCGTTGCTCTCATCCTTATCTACATCTATCGTAAGGACGTAAACAAAGAGCCTATCCGAAAACTTATCGTGGCTTTCCTTGCCGGTTGCGTCACCGTCATTCCGGCAATGATTATGGAGTTAATACTGCAGCCGTTTTCGCCTGGGACACCTATCCTTGGCGGATTATTTGACGGTTTCGTGGTGGCGGGATTCAGCGAAGAACTGAGCAAACTCGCGCTACTGATGCTCGTCATCTGGCGCAGCGACGAGTTCAGCGAGTATTTCGACGGCATAGTCTATGCCGTTTTCGTCTCGATGGGATTTGCTGGCATCGAGAACCTTCTGTATGTCTTTTCGCCCGACAGCATTTCGGAATCCATATCCACCGCCATAGTGCGCGCCATAATCTCCGTGCCGGGCCATTTCCTCTTTGCCGTGGCTATGGGCTACTACTTGTCGCTGGCAAAGTTCGACCCAGCCCACCGCAGCAATCATCTGATTAAAGCACTATTCTACCCCGTAATGCTGCACGGCACCTTCGACGCCATACTGATGGTGTCCGACGGCTTGTCGGCCTACGAGGGACTGACCTACATGGTAGGTGCCATAGAATTTGTGGTGTTCGTCATCTTCGACATTAAACTGTGGAAGAAAGGACTGAAACGCATCAAGCAGATGCAGGAGATGTCGCGAAGACAAGATTACAACCCGATGAACCCCTTTGAGAATTTCCGCTGGGAGTTTTAGGTTTGTAATCTGTGACCTGTTATCTGTGAAATGAGTGGGGTATCTGTGAACAGTGATATGAGAGGGAGCTCGCTATAGCCTGATTACTGATTTCTGTTCACTGTTCACTGATTTCTGATTACTGCTCACTGATTACTGATTACACATCAGTGTCTTGACCCCGTGCCAAACATCTTTTTATCTTCGTTCTGCGTACGCAACTCGGTGAGTATCTGACAGAACTCCTGCGCCGTGAGAATAGTCTTGCGAGGGTCTTTGCGCCCATTTAGGTAATATAGTTTCTTGCCTTTGGTTGACATCAGCGCCATACGGAAACGTGTGTTCTGCTCAAAGAGCGCGGCATAGGCACGGCGCACCAAGGCTTGGAACTCTTCGCTCTGGCGGTCTATGGGCTGTCCTTTCCACCACAGACGCTGGTCGCGCTGCCATTGTGAGGTGGCGGCTCGGCGTGCCTCATTGCCTTTCAAACCGCATACGTCTTGCTGGTGCGAGACGTCCTCGCACTTCAGCGACTGCAGAAAGCCCTCCATGCTGCCACAACTCACATCGTCGAAGGTGAATTTGTTGCTCCTCATGTTTGAAAGGATATCGCCAGGGTACTTGCCTTTTGAACTGATATTGACGGCCTTGCCAATAGCGACCATCAGTTTGACGGATAATCTATATAATGCGCCCATCGCTGAATGTTTTACACGTTAGACATCTACTATCTTTTTCGGATTTGGGTGTTGCCGATGGCGTTGAGCAACGTGGCCTCGACATTGCGGACCTGGCCGTTACGCACATAGCGCAGTTCCACCTTGTCGCCTGGCGAGCATTTGCCCAGCACCTCCATCATCTCGGCGTAGGAGTTGATGTCAACGCCAGCCACCTGCAGAATGATGTCGCCCACCTCGATGCCGGCACGGTCGGCAGCGCAGTCGGCAATGACGCGCGTGACGACGATGCCCTTGATGTCGCTCACGCCCAACTGCTGTGCCAACTGCTGCGTCATCTCGGTGACGTTGACGCCAAGATAGGCGCGCTGGGTGTAGCCGTATTCTTTAAGGTCTTTCACCACCTTCTGCGCCAAATCCGACGGTATGGCAAACGAGTAGCCAGTATAGTAGCCGTCGCCAGAGGCAATGGCGGTATTGATGCCTATCAACTGGGCGTTGCCATTGACGAGCGCGCCACCCGAATTGCCCGAATTGACGGCGGCATCGGTCTGCAAAAACGACTCAATAGGACTCTCCAGACCGCGGGCATTCTCGATGATGCCCATATTGCGCGCCTTGGCGCTGATGATGCCAGCCGTGACGGTAGAGGTAAGGTTGAAGGGGTTGCCGATGGCAAGCACAGGCTCGCCAATACGCACGCTGTCGCTGTTGCCAAACGGAATCCACTGCAGTCCGTCAACGTCAATCTTTATCAGCGCGAGGTCGGTGGCGGGGTCGTTACCGATGAGCGTGGCAGGATAGACACGCTTGTCGTTGAGCGACACCGTGATACGCTCGGCGTCCTGCACGACGTGGTTGTTGGTGACGATATATCCGTCGGGCGAAATGATGACACCCGAGCCGAACGCGCTATAGGTCTTACGCTGCACGCCACGGTCGATAATCATGCCGAAGAACTCCTGATAGAGCGGCGTGAGTTTGGTCATCTCGGTCTTGATATGCACCACGGCGTCGATGGTTCGCGCCGCCACCTGCGAGAAGTCAACATACTTGATTTGCGCGGTATGCGGCGAAGGCTCCATGACGGCAAAAGGCACTGCCTCGCTACGCTCCTGCTGCTGCGACTCGGCATTGGTGCAAGCCGAAAGAAAAAGAAAAATGCCAACAGCAAAAAAGATTTTCTTCATGGTATTGTGAGATTTGAAAATTGTAATGCTAATGTTTTTTGCTACGCAACGGCTCGCCCAGTACGCACCAACGGACTATGGGGATGCGCTTGATGATTTCGTTCAGCAGGGGCGACAGGACAAATACTGCTGCCGCAAGGATAAGATATATGGCCACGGGCGGTAGCGAGGTGTAGTATTTCATCATATAGCCGAAACTTACTACCACCAGATAATGAACCACATAGATGCCGAAACTTGAGCGTGTCATATAGCCAGCGAAACGGCCTGTGCGGTCGAAACGAGCCTCGAACCAGCCCATCATTGCCAGACACATAAGCCATCCGTAGATGTTGTTGAGCGGACTGGTGAGATACTGCGGCGAGGTAGGGCTCTCGCCAAAGGTGGTGACTATCAGCATCACGCCACATGCCACAGCGTAGCACATCAGAGCAATCCACGCCTTGCCGAGCAGGGCCTGCACCGTGTCGTGGGAGAATACATAATAGCCCAGCAGGAACGGGATGACGTAAAACAAAGGTTTGTGGAGGTTATAGAGCCCGTCGAGCGATTGTAGGCGCGGCTCCATGATTTGCGTAAACTCGCCCAGCCAGAGCAGCACGCCCAGCAGCAAAATCCACACCAGGGCGGCCTTGCCGCTAAACACCTTGCCGCACCACTGGTGGAAACGCTCGCTGAAGTCTGCTTTATGCAGCAAGAGCAGTAGCAATGAGAAAAGCCAGAGGTCAACTATGAACCACAGCGGACCTGTGCCGCTGAACGCCCATATAAAATATTTGACGGGGCCTGGAGTGCCAGCCAAGGCGTCGGTGCCGCCCAAATGGGTATTGAAATAGCCCGTCATCCACTGAAAGACAAGAAGGCCAATGGTGGCAGGCACCAAGAGTTTGCGTGTGCGGAGAGAGAACCACTCCTTTGCCGGACGGCGCATGAGCGCATAGCGCGCGCTGATGCCCGCCAGCAGGAACAGCAACGGCATGAACCACGGATAAAGGATATACATCACAACGTCCTGCGGCTGCGAGCCACCAAAACCACCCACACCACCAAAGACACCTTTGTTGTTGTAGAAATAAACAACATGATAGAGCAGCACCAAGAGCACCGTAACCCAGCGCAGATTGTCTATCCAGTGTTTTCTCATAGTATTGATTGTTTTTTAGTTAGAATGAGTTATTGCTTTTTTCAAGACCACCACGGCAGAGAGAGCCTCCAGCAGTCCGAGAACAAAAAAGATATTGCTCAACGCGTTGAAGCCAAACACCCACCATTCGAGCACAATCCACAACATCAGGATAATGCCGCACGCGAGAACCGCGTACTGCGCCAAACCACTCTTGCGAAACAGCAGATATGCCGCCGTGAACTGCGGTGCGCCATTCAAGAGCAACAGCACGATGCTCGACGGAATGAAATCGCGGAAGAAGATGTCGCTCCACGGCATCTTGGTCCTCAACATCTCCAGCAATGGTTCCATGCCCCACTTAGCGCCAGTAGGGTCGCTCCACATCATCGTGGCACCTGCCACAGCACCAATAGCCACGAACAACGTAAGGATTTTCTGTAATATCGTCATGATTGTTTTTTCATAAAACCGACTGCAAAGGTACAAGCATATTCCCACATCTGCAAACAAGAAGGGTATTCTGCGTGATTTTTGTAGCAAGCCGAAAATGGCCGATGCCGTTTGTGGAAAAATTATTATTTTTGCAAGCCGAAAAGATATGACACGACGCACGTTTCGACATATTGCCTCTATAGTGCTGCTTGCGGCCTACCTCCCGATGGTGGTATTGTCGTCGTTGCATATCCATCACGAGACCATCGACAATGTCGAGAATTGCTCCGACTGCGCCAATCATGTGGCGCACCCAGGGCATATCGACACGATGCATCACCATCAGTCCGACTGCCAATACTGCCTGTTTCTGAGCCTGAACTATGACGTGCAGGCCGCCGAGCAGTCTATGGCACCCTACCCCATGCTGGAAGTGGTAGCGCCCATGGCGTCATCGCCAATGCTGCCCATTCACCACGGGGTTCCTCATTCCCACGCACCGCCTTTTGTGGTTTAAGTTTTTTTGCAAGCATTTTTTCCTCTTGTCGTAAAGCATAGCGGCAAGAGATTTCTGCCCTTTGTTGCAGAAGTGTGCAAAGCGTAACCAGAACCACTAACCGATAACATCTTTTGTTTATGGGGATAACTCCCTTGATGGTGCTATTGATGCTGCAGGCACCTCCCGACAGCATCAAGACACTACAGACGGTGACCATAACCTCGCAGAGCGAGCGAGCGGTAAGCGAGTCGCAAAACAGCAGCGAGGTGTCTGCCGAATACATAGAACGCCACCTTGCCGCCAGCCTGTCGCAAAGTCTCGAAGGCGTGGCAGGCGTGAAAGCGGCGTCGATAGGCTCCAGCCTGTCGCGCCCCACCATTCGCGGACTGGGGTTCAACCGCATGGTAGTGTCGGAAAACGGCATCAAGCACGAAAGCCAGCAGTGGGGCGACGACCACGGGCTGGAGATAGACCAGTTTGCCATAGACAAGGTAGAGGTGCTGAAAGGTCCGTCGGCATTGCTCTATGGGTCCGATGCCGTAGGCGGGGTGCTCGACATTACGAGCAACGCCATGCCGCACCACCCTTTCGAGGCCTCGGTGGCACTGTTCGGTCGCTCAAACAACGAGTCGCTCGGACTCTCGGCACGAGTAGGAGGACGCCGTGGCGGATTTTTCTACCGCGCCAACGTCACCCTTTGCGACTATGACGACTATCGCGTGCCTACCGACAGCATACAGTACTATTCCTACTGGATACGCCTTAAAGACGGGCGACTGCGCAACACTGCCGGCAACGAACTCGACGGACGGCTGACGCTGGGCTACACCAACAACGAGAATTTCCGCACCGACCTCACCGTCAGCGACGTGAACAGCCGCAGCGGTTTCTTTGCCAACGCCCACGGCATGGAGGTGCGTCTGTCGAACATAGACTACGACCGCTCGCGGCGCGACATAGACCTGCCCTATCAATGGGTGAACCATCTCAAAGTGCAGAGCCACACCCTGTGGCAGGCTGGCAACATCGGTATTACCGCCGACGTGGCATGGCAGCACAACCTGCGCGAAGAGATGAGCGAGCCTGTGGCGCACGGCTATATGCCTCGCCCTGCCGACAGCCTGGAACGACGTTTTGACAAACACACCCTCGGCGCAAACCTCGGCATCAGCATGCCCCTCGGCCAACGCCACACGCTGCGCGCCGGAGTGCAAGGCGAATACCAGCACAACCGTCGCGGCGGCTGGGGTTTCATAATACCCGATTTCGATATGCTGACCTCTGGTGCCTACGTCACCGACCAGTGGGAGCCATCGCCATCGCTCACGCTGAACGGCGGACTGCGCTACGACATAGGACGGCTCGACATTGGCGCCTACAGCGATTGGTTTGCCACCCCCGATGCCAACGGCACGCCGACAATGCGACAACGCTCAAGGGCGGCAAGCCGCTCGTTCGACAACCTCTGCTTCTCGCTCGGTGCCAACTGGCATGGCGACACATGGGTGGTGAAGGCCAACGCCGGCAAGGCATTCCGCATGCCCATTGCCAAAGAACTCGGCGCCAACGGCATCAACTACCACATCTTCCGCTACGAGCAAGGCAATCCCGACCTCGCCCCCGAAGAGTCGTACCAACTGGACCTCGGCCTTGTGCGCTATCTGCTTCGCGACAATCGCCTGCTGGTGGAACTCGACCCCTACGTCAACTATTTTCCAAACTACATCTACCTCAACCCCACAGCCGAATACGAAGAGGGATTGCAACTCTACCGCTACACGCAGACCGAGGCCCTACGCATGGGTGCCGAACTGCGTATGGTGTGGCGCGCCAGCCTTCACTGGGAGTCGGAGATACGCGGTGCCATCTGCCACGCCACGCAACTCTCGGGACAGAAGCGCGGCTACACGCTGCCGTTTGCAACACCCCCGTCTGCCGACATCGACGCCCACTACCTCTTCGGCAACGACGGCATGGTGTGCCTCAACCTGCACCTCGTGGCAGCGCAGAACGACATCGTGCCACCCGAGAAACCAACACCAGGCTACTGTACACTGAACCTCGGCATCAGCCACCAATTCAAACTGCGCCACGGCGACCTGTGCGCCAATCTGCAAATCAACAACCTGCTCAACACCAAATACTACGACCACACAAGTTACTACCGTCTCATTGACGTGCCAGAGCCAGGGCGCAACATTTCAATCAACATCAATTACAAAATCAAAAAACAAGAAAAACAATGAAAAAACATATCATTCTCACAGCCATAATAACCTTTGCAGCCATCATGGTATTTGCAGCATGCTCTAAGAAAGACGACACTCCTGCCGCACCGCAAATAACTCTCACCGAGGTAGGACACGACAATTCGTTCCGAGCCACGGCGGGCGACGACATGCATCTCGAAGCCAATATCGTGGCCGAAGGCCTAATACAGTCTATCAACGTTGAACTGCACCTCGAAGCGGGTGGCGACTACGAGATAGAACAATCCTACACCGAAGGCAAATACATAGGCATACGCAATACGGAATTTCACGAGCATATAGACATTCCTGCCGATGCTCCTGAAGGCGAATACCATCTCCACTTCACCGTGACCGACCGCAGCGGCCAGCAAACCACCGCCACCGCTCATGTGGATATAGAACAAGAATAGAACACTGATTCCAAACACGAATTACCACGAATTATCAAAGTATTTATGACTAATTCATGGTAATTCGTGTTTGATAAAAAAAAGTCAATAAATGAAAACACGAAACATCATCTTGATAGCGCTGTCGTGCCTCTTGGCAGCCTGCCAGCCCGACGAGCGCGACATGGACAAGCCCTGCATCATTGACTACGGCAACGCCACCTGCCCCGCCGACTGCGAGACATTCAACCTTAGTGACACAATCCATTTCTGCTACCGCTTTACCGACAACGAGGAACTTGGCAACTACAACATCGAGATACACAACAACTTCGACCATCACACCCACAGCACCTCGGCGGCAGACTGCGAGCAGGAGGCCGAGAAAACGCCCGTCAACCCGTGGCACTACAACAAGGACTTTTCCATTCCGGGCGGCAACAACGACTACACAGCACGAATAGACATTCCCATTCCCGCCGATGCCGACCCCGGCGACTACCATTTCATGACACGCCTCACCGATGCCGCCGGCTGGCAGCAGTTGCGCTCGGTGGCAATAAGGCTGATGTAGGCAAGAGCAACCATAAAAGCAATAAATACAGGCCGATGGCGTTATTTTTGCTGGATTGTAAATAATTCAAAACCTATAAGATGCCCGTTACCAAAGAAACCATTGCCTTGCTACGGCAGTATGCCGACACCTATGAAACCGCCGATTTCATTGTTGGCGACCCATCGTGGTGGATGCACCAGGTGGAGGGGAATGAGAACCAAGAGGCCACGGCCTTTGTGGCATCGTGCCTCAGTTACGGCAGCCGCCAGCAGTTCATGAAACGCATTGGGTGGCTGCTGGAATGTGCCGACGGCAATATGGACCAATGGATACGTGGCGGTAGCTTTGAGCGTCACATTCTCTGCGGCAGTGGCGAATGTCTCTACAGGCTCTACACCCACGACACTTTCAACCATTTTCTGAAAGCCTACCGCCATCTGATGGACACCCACGGAACGCTTGGTGCCTATGTAAAGGCACGAGCCCACACAGGGATAGAGGCCATTGAAGCCATCTGCACCTACTTTTCGGAACAAGGCGTAGAACAGATAGTGCCAAAAAACACCCTATCGGCGTGCAAACGAGTTTGCATGTTCCTGCGCTGGATGGCGCGCAACAACTCGCCAGTCGATATAGGACTGTGGAACCATTTTATTGACCCTCGCACCCTCATTATGCCTCTGGACACCCATGTGCTGCAGCAGTCGGTGCGTCTAGGCCTGCTCACAACATCTACCGCCAGCATGGCAACGGCACGACGACTGACGGCAGTCCTCGCCGAGGTGTTCCCCGACGACCCGCTGCGTGGCGACTTCGCCTTGTTTGGCTACGGCGTCAACAATCAGTAAAACAACGATGGAGATACCAGTCGCGCAACACCTCATTAGAGGATAGCGGCTGGTGGTGCGACGAATAGACACCCGCACGGCGCAGTTCGTCGATAAGAGGCTGCACCATGATATCCTCGCCCGTGGCACTTGTAGCGTGCGTCATACGCGACACTATGGCGTTGGGCAGATGGCGTTTGAGCCAAAGACGGAAATACGATGCCGGAACCACGGCCTTGCCATCGGCACGAGGGAAATCGACGCCATGTTTCTGAAAAACCTCGTGGGCATATTGTTCGTACAGCCTGCACGCATACAACTGGCTATAGGACAGCGTGCGGAAAAACTGCAGCAACGCTTTGTCCCAGAAAGGCAGACGGAGACCCAAGCCGAAATGCTCATAGACGCGTGCCGAATTGACAATCTGCTGCGCCTGACGGTGCTGCATGATGAAATCCTGATAGACCGATACCGGTGTATAGCCTTGGTTCAAAAGCCGCTCACAGTGGTGCTCCATCCACTTGTAGAGTCTGAAACTCGCCTTGTATTCAAAACTCCTATAGACCATGGCGCGAGCCATTTGGCTTGCGGTGCTATTGATGGCGATGCCGCCCTTGGCTAAATGGCTGCCAGCAAGCGAGTCGGCCGAATGGCCAGGCACCACCACGGCATCTTGCGACACCAATCCCTGGCGCAAAAGATAGCGCATGGCCATATACTCAAAAAGCCATACAAAATTGGTGTAGCCGCCAAGATGACGATAATAGCGGCGGAAATCCTCGTCGGCATAGATTTCGGGCGTAAACACCTCTTGACTGGAGGCATCGACAAAATGATAGTCGAAACCCAAAGTCGCCGCCACACGGCGTGCCACCGCCTCCTCGTTGCTGCCAGGCATTCCCACATTGAAGCAGACCACATTACTTATGCCGAGAGCCTTGAGATGGCAGGCGATAAGACGCGAGTCGTAGCCTCCGCTCAAGGGCACCACCACAGGGCGGTTGGACAGCGAGAGCGACAAATTGGCAAAAGCCACATCCATTGCCTCGCTCAAGGGGGACACTGTGGAGGGGTGTTCGTCGGAGGCTTGGCATAAATGGCTGTAATAGGACACATAGCCTATTTGCTGGTCAAATCCAATCTGGTCAAAACAAACAATCGTTCCCGCCTCAACCTGAGAGACACGCTTGTCGAGCGTGCTGCCGGGGAAAGTTGCCGCCGAAGCCTTATATACCATTGCCGACGTCTCATCAAGCACAAAAGGCGACGGAGCCAAAGGATAAGGGGTATCGGCAATGCCCTCGGACGAATAGAACAGCGGTATGCTCCGCATACGGTCCACGGCTATGGCACTCCATCTTTCGCGCGCCACAACCACGGCAAAAAGACCTTCGGCAGCCTCAAGTTTCCAACGCAGATAGTTCACATTTTTAGACTCAGCAAAATAGCGTGCCATGTCGTCGCCACTCAACATTCTGCCGTCAACCACAATGTAGCCACGAACGCTGACACCGTCTATGGTGTGCCACAAAGGTGATGTGAGATAGGTTTTCATAGGCTGCGTTCGTAACGTTTAAGAATGGAACGATACCAGAAAAGTTTGACCAAAATCGTGACGGCGGCGATGGAGAAAAACAGCCCTACGGTGAGTATGGGAGAGCCGAGAGCGACGCCCACAAAGAGCGCCACCACCTGCAATGCCACGCACGCAACCACAAAGACGAGCGAGCCACGCTGGCGGTCGAAAATGTCGGGTATGAAGTTGATGGCGTTGTCTATCAACACCATGAAAAGCCACGGCAGCATAACGCGGATATAGTGGCCCACCTCGGTCCATTCGCTCCCCAGCAGCCAGCCACACAGCCACGGCAGCACAAAATACAATGCCGCAAAGCAAGGCAGAGCCACCGCAGCAGCCCATATCACATACTGACGGCAGATATAGGCCGCTGGCCTACGCTGCTGCACCAGCAGCGAGGTGCGCTGATAGAACACCTGACTGAGCGAGACACAGATGATGTTGATGGGGCTGAACGAGAGCGTCAGCGCCATGCCCAACAGACCCACAGTAGAGAGGCCGAAGGCTGGCGACATGACGAGCAACGGCAGATTGCCCGCAAGGTTGCCTATCAGCGATTTGGGCAGGCTGAAGAAAGGGAAATTGCGATAGCGGCGCATGGCATATCTCACACCGCGACGCTCTACGCTGAACAGCGGCGCAAGCATACGGCGTGGCAGACGTGCCATAGTGATGGCGAGGGACAGCAACGGCGCAATGACCGAGGCATAGACCAATCCCAAGCCGAAATGGACATATCCGCTGCCGACCTTCATGCCGGCATTGAGCAGCGACTGGTCAACCTGATAGGTAGAAACACGGTCGAAACGCCGCTGACGCACCAGCCAGAAGCGCATCAATGCCCACAACGACAGCCCCGCCACATAGAACGGCATAAGCCATAGGACATCGGCCAGACGTGGGGCATCGAACAGCGAGGCAACGCCGTCGGCAAACGGCAGCGCCAGCACGCAAAGCGCCAGCACTATGCACAGCCACGGCAGCGCCGAATGGACACACCATGCCGCCTGCCGATGACTGCGCGGCAACGGCACGGCATACTCATACTGCGCGGTGGCAAACAACGCGAGTATGCCACCAATGGTTAGGAACAGGTTGAAGAGACCGAAATCGTCGGTAGAGAAGAGGCGCGTGAGAAGCGGATAGATGAGCAGCGCGACAGCCTGCGCCAACACATTGGCAGAGAGCAGCCGCGAGGTGTCGCGGAAGAGCGAGGTGCGTAATATGGAGCCTATGCGCATCGGCAGCCTTCTCTAAAAAAAGCCAGGGTGCGGCGGCAGCCACATCCCCGGCTTTTACTATAGTCAAAAGTTATACAGCAATTACTGTTTCTCGGAGGTGATGCGCTCCAGCCATTTGAGCATGCCGAACATAACGATACCGGCAATGAGGCAGATGGCGAGGAAGAAAGCCCATGTCATCCAAAGACTGGGCAACTTGTTGAACAAGATGGGTCCAATCATGATGAGCAGGTTGCCAACAGCCGTAGCGGTGAGCCACAGACCCTGGCAGATACCCTGGATGTGTTTCGGGGCAATCTTGGAGACGAAACTCAGACCCAGAGGGCTGATGAAGAGTTCGGCCACGGTGAGGAAGAAGTAGGTGACAATCAGAACCCATGCGCCAGCCTTCATACTGCTGATGGTAGCAGCGTCCTGAGCCATGAAGGCGGTGCCCGAAGGATAGCCAACCACCATGCTGAAAATCATAAGGAACAGGTAGGCGCAGCCAGCGAAGAACATACCCAGAACGATTTTCTTAGGCGTGGAGAATTTGCGGCCCCAAGCGGTGCCGAAAAGCCACATGATGACAGGAGTGAGCAGAATGACCAATGCGGGGTTGAGGAACTGCCACACCTCGGGAGCAACGCTATCGGAATTGACAAAGTTGCGGGCGAAAAGCGACAGCGACTGTCCGTTCTGGTGGAACGACATCCAGAAGAACACGCAGATAGCCAGCACGGCATAGAGGCCAGCCATACGCTGTTTGATGTCCTTTGCCATAGCGGCTTTCTCTTCGGCAGAGTATTCCACAGCAACTTTCTCGGCCTTCTTGGCAGGAGCGGGGAACTGATTTTTGAAAATCAAGAAGATTGCGAACGAAATCAGCATGGCGGCAACAGAGGCGATGAAACTATAGTGAACGCCAGTGTTAAAGACCTGCAGATAGTTCTCGCAGGCAGCCATCAAATTGTTGGGGTCGAAATTGCTGTTGTTCTCGGTCATCCAGGTCACCAGGTTAGCCTGCTGAGTGGCATCCATACCGGTGGCATCGTTGATGTACTGATGGCAGAGAGCGGGAAGGTCGGAGTTGTAGGTCATTCCGTTGCGACCCAGCCACCACTGACGCAGCGAGGGAGCCACGAAAGGAGCCAGCACGCCGCCAATGTTAATGAACACATAGAAAATCTGGAAACCAGGGTCGCGCTTGCTCTGAGCCTCGGCCAGTGCCTCGGGACCTTTCTTGGCAGCCTCGGCCTCGAGGTTGTCGTACATCTGACCAACGATAGCCTGCAGGTTGCCCTTGAACAGACCGTTACCAGCAGCAATGACGAGCAGTGCCACGCAGGTTACAACCAGGACCATGGTCTTGCTGGCAGCATCGACGGCCAAGGGGATAGACAGCACGATGTAGCCTATTGCCATGGTGATAAGGCCAGCCATGATGGTGCCTTTGTAGTTCTGCAGTTTGTCGGCAACAATACCGCCAGGCAGAGCCATCACGTAGATGGAGAAATAGAAAACAGCGTAAATAAGCGCAGCCGTCTCATCGGGAATACCGAATTTGGAGCAGAGGAACAGCAGCAGCACCGCGTTCATGATGTAATAGCCAAAACGCTCGCCCATATTGCTAAGTGCGGCGGCTATCAATCCTTTTGGATGTCCTTTAAACATGTTTGTAAGATTTTGGTTAGTACTTTATTGAATGTTTAGTTTTTTCTAACAACTTGCAAATTTACATATTTTAATTGAATTTTGTATAACCATGAGGCGATAAAATCGTATTTTTGCACAAAAATAGACATTATCGCTCTATATGCTGGCACCCGAAACCATCGTTGAACAGGCATTGCGCACCCTCGCCGCGGGCGGCACACTGCTCTACCCCACCGACACCATTTGGGGCATAGGCTGCGACGCCGCCAATGCCGACGCCATAGAAAAAATATACGCCATCAAGCAGCGCGACCATTCGAAAAGCATGCTCGTGCTGGCGCTGCAGGAATGGGTGGAGAGCGACTCGCCGAGGCTCAACAGCCTGTTTGCCTCGCCCGACCGTCCCACCACCGTTATCGTCTCGCCCACAATCCTGCCCAGTCTGCCCGCCGTTGCCGCCAACCTGCCTGCCGCCGACGGGACAGTAGGCATACGCGTGCCACGCCACGCCTTCTGCCAGCAACTGCTCCGCGCGCTCGGACACCCTATCGTCAGCACCTCGGCCAATTTTTCCGGCCAGCCCTCACCCTCGGCATACGACGAAATCTCGCCTCTACTGAAACAGCGCATAGACTACTGCGTTGAGCCTCTTGCGGAGTTTGCCAGCGGCAACAGCCACGGCAGCCGCATAGTGCGACTTGAAACCGACGGCACGCTAACCATCTTGCGCGATTAGCCATAACCCGACACACGCTATTCCCTATGTTAATCTATAAAGTCATCAGCCTCCAGCAAGCCACGGCGACACAATCCGACGTGCCACTCTTCCTCTTCGACGAGCGCGGACAGAAAAGCCTCAACGCTGGCAACGAGGCGCGCCGACGCGAGACCCGCGCCGCATATTGCCTGCTCCACAGCCTGCTGGTGGAACACGGACTGATAGCCGCCGACAGTTGTCCGCAGATAGCCCATCACGAACATGGGAAACCCTACCTCGAAGAATATCCAGACTTGCATTTCAATCTGAGCCACTGCCACACCGGCGTAGCAGCAATAGTAAGCACCGACGGCGAGGTAGGCATCGACATCGAGAGTCGTCGAAAGATTAAAGAGGCACTAATACACAAGGTGTGCAGCGACGACGAGGCTGCCGCCATAGCCGCTGCCGATGACCCCGAACTGCTCTTCCTTCATCTCTGGACACGAAAAGAGGCACTGCTCAAACAGATAGGCACCGGCATAGACCGCGACCTGCGCCCACTGCTCGCCCCCGACAACCCGATACTGCAGACCGTAGCATTAGAAAGCCACCACCTGCCAGAATTAGACGGCTACCTAAGCCTATGCTACAAGAAATAGCCCGTTTGTCCTCCTAATGGAACATATCCATTAGAGAACACCTATAAAGAAAATCCCTTACAAACTATAATCTTACGAGAACTGGCGGCCGTCGAGCATCGGCACGAAACGGTAGATGCCGAACGATTGTTCTTCTCTTTCTTCGGGGCCTTCGCCTGTCTTGATTATTCGCTTCATTTCCTGCTGCTGGTCGCCCACGGGTATGACCATTATGCCGCCAACTTTGAGTTGGTTCATCAGTGCCTCGGGCACGAACGGCGCGCCGCAGGTAATCAGCACTCGGTCGAACGGTCCGTAATCGACACCCACCATACCTTTGTAGCCGTCGCCGAGATAGCATTTGGCCTTGTAGTGCAAAGCGTTGAGCAGGGCGCGCGTTTTATGGTATAGTCCCGCCTGGCGCTCGATGGTATAGACTTCGGCGCCCATGGTGCATAGCACTGCGGTCTGATAGCCGCTGCCCGTGCCTATCTCTAACACTTTCATACCTTTCTGCAGTGCCAGCAACTGACTTTGGGCGGCTACGGTGGAGGGTCGTGAGATGGTCTGGTCGCACCCAATTTCTATGGCATAGTCGTCGTAGGCCGTGGCGCGGCGCGTGGGGTCGATGAACCAATGGCGCGGCACAGAGCGCATGGCGGCAAGCACGTTTTGGTCCTCTATTTTGTTGTTGCGCTCCAGCATATCGCACATGCGGCGACGCTTGCCCTGGTCGAGAAAGGTGTCGGTAAGTTCTTTGGCCATAGCGATGGAGACGGGTTACTGGTTGTCGTGCCAGCCTTGTGCACGGAGCCTTATGGTGCTGTTTTGAGGGGTGACGAGCATGGCATGGCTGCCTGCCTCGGTGATATGGCCTATGATATGTATGCCGCTCAGTTCCTTTATCTTCTCGTAGTCGCTCTGACGTATGGTGAAAAGGAGTTCATAGTCCTCGCCGCCGTTGAGGGCGTTGCTGACGGGCAGCATATTCTGGCTCATCTCGCTACACACGCGCGAGGTCTGATAGTCGATGGGCAGACGCTCCTCGTAAACCTCGCAGCCGCAGTCGGACTGCTTGCAGATATGCAACAGTTCGCTAGCAAGACCATCACTGACATCTATCATCGACGTGGGGACGATATTGTTTTCGCGCAGCAGTTGCACGATATCGATACGCGGCTCGGGCTTCAGATAGCGTTCCAGCACATAGTCGAAGCCTTCGAGGTTGGGCTTGAAATTGGGGTCGGCCTGGAAGGTGACCTTCTCGCGTTCGAGGATAAGCAGGCCGCTGTAGGCGCTGCCGAGGTCGCCGCTGACACACACAAGGTCGTGCAGGTGCGCGCCGCTGCGATAGGCTATCTGTTTCTCGTCGGCCTCGCCAATGGCGGTAACAGTGATGACCATGCCCGAACGGCTGCTGGAGATATTGCCTCCCACGAGGTCCACATCATAGCGGTCGCAGCAGAGGCGTATGCCGGCATAGAGTTCGTCGAGAGCCTCGACCGAGAAACGGTTGCTGACGGCAATGCTCACCAGCACCTGGCGCGGCAAGGCGTTCATGGCCGCTATATTGCTCAACGCCACGCTGATGGCCTTATAGCCAAGATGGCGCAGGGGGGTGTAGGTCATGTCGAAATGCACTCCCTCGGCCATGGTCTGCGTGGTTACGAGGGTCTTGACGCTGCCTGTGCCAAGCACGGCGCAATCGTCGCCTATGCCCTTGAAACTGCTGTCGTGGCGCAGGGGAAAATCGTCGGTGAGACGGTCAATGAGTGCAAACTTGCCGAGGTGCGACAACTCGGTTCTTCCTTCTTGCTGGTCAGACATATCGATGTATTGTTTTTGGATTGCTTATGTGTGCTTTTCTATTTCGGTTGGATTGGAGTTTGCGCAAACTGCGCAAGGAGTACGGCGGTGGCCACCGAGGCGTTGAGGCTCTCGCAGGTGCCGCCAATGTTGGGTATCGCTATGCGGTGGCTCACAAAGCGCTGCACCTCTGGCGATATGCCTCGCGACTCGTTGCCTATCACCAGCGCGGCAGGGGTTTGCAGCGTGGCGCCAAACACATTGCTGCCGTCGAGCAGGGCACCATAGACGGGGTGCTTGTAGGCCGAAAGCCATTGGCAGAGGTCGGCCTGCTCGATGCAGGTGCGGAATATGCCGCCCATAGTGGCCTGCACCACCTTGGGATTGTAGCAACTCACGGTGTCGGGGCTGCACACGATGTGGCGCACGCCGAACCAGTCGGCGGTGCGAATGATGGTGCCCAGATTGCCAGGGTCCTGTATGCGGTCGAGCACCACGACAAGGCCATCCTGCTGCGGGGGTGCCAGGGGGCGCCGCTCTACGAGCATCAACACCTCGTTGGGACTGCGCATGGCGCTAAGGCGTTCCAGTTCGGCGTCGGAGACCTCGTAGCACTCCACGTCGGCAAGCCTTGACTGATGAGACCGCAGCCATTCAGGCATGGCGCAAACCACCCTCACGGCCACGCCAGAGGCAAGAGCCTCCTCGGCCATCTTGACGCCTTCGACGACAAAAAGGCCGTCGGCGTCGCAACACTTTTGTTGCTTATAGATAGAGAGTTGTTTGAGCCGCGATTTTGAAATCATAGACTGCAAAAGTACCGAAAAGAGGTCTATCTACAAAAAAAATTTTGCTGGTTTAGAAATTAGTTGTACTTTTGCAATCGCTTTCGAGCAAAGACGGTGGGCGTAGCTCAGCTGGTTAGAGTGCCGGATTGTGGTTCCGAAGGTCGTGGGTTCGAATCCCACCTCCCACCCTCAAAAAAAAGAAAACCTTGCAATGTTGCAAGGTTTTCTTTTTGTATTCAGTGGCTTTATTTACTGTGCCTTCTTGGCGGCAGCCTTGAACGATTTTATCACGCTCTTGGAAGTGTAGGTGGCACCCGTGACGGCATCCACGCTCTTCTTGCGTGCCTTCTTGAGCGTCAGCCCGTTCCACGACTGCAGCAGAGTGCTTTGCAGCACCTTGTTGGCAATGGCAGGGGTTTCCTCGTTGGGCAGCATCTGCACCGACAGCACTTTCTTTTCGGGCGTGAGGGCTATGAGCAGGGGCGTCTCGCCGGCGTAGCCCTTGATGCCTTTGCTGAACGGCATGGAATAGAGCGCATAGCCTATCAGTTGGCCGTTGGCATAGACAGCACGAAACAGGCCGTCCTCCTTGGTCGATTCTGCCGTGGGGAAAGCCGCCATAATCTCTTGGGGCACAAAGAGTGCCGAGACGCCCTCGACGCCTTCGGCAGAACGAATGCGGCTTTCGCCATGTGCGAGCGATTTCTTCTTTTCGCCTTGTTTGTCATCTTGTGCCGTAGCCACTGCGGGCATAAGTAGCACAGCCATAATGATTAGGATAAATAATTGTTTCATAGCGTATTCTATTATCAGGAACGCAAAAATACAACATTTCTTCCGATTGGCAAAAACAATTCGGTGGGAAATCGTACCTTTGCAAACCGTTTTGCACCATGGCTCTTTCTGCAACACATATTATAGGCATCGTTCTCACAGTGGGTTTGCTGCTGGTGATAGGCATACTGTCGGGGCGCCGAGTCAAGGACGCTCGCAGTTTTGCCATAGGCGGCAGAGGCAACAGTTGGATGGTGTGCGGCATCATTATGGGAACTCTTGTCGGCGGACAATCGACCATAGGCACAGCGCAGATGGCGTTCTGCTACGGCCTGTCGGCCTGGTGGTTCACCATTGGCGCGGCTCTGGGCGCGGCTCTGCTGGCATTGGTCTATGCCATACCGTTGCGACGCAGCGGCTGTGTTACACTGACCGAAATCATAGCCCGCGAATACGGCTACACTGCCGAGGGCATAGGGTCGTTGCTATGTATGATGGGCATCTTCATCAGCATAGTGTCGCAGGTGCTGGCATCGTCGGCCATGATGACTTCACTGAGCAATATTCCCATGCTGTGGGCCGCCGTGCTTTCGGCAGCACTCATAGCGCTCTTCGTTTTCTTTGGAGGCATACGCAGCGCCGGCCTCGGCGGACTGCTGAAAGTGGCGCTGCTCTACATCTCGTCCATCGCCGCTGCGGTGATAGTGTGGCAGCTGACGGGTGGTATTGGCAACACCTACAGCGCATTGGAAGAGGTGTGCGAGACACCTGCCGTGGCAACGCTCAACGACCTCGGCAGTGCCGATGATATCCACCAACGCTATGCAAACCTCGTGGGTCGTGGACTGCTAAAAGACGTAGGTTCGGGGCTGTCGCTCGCCCTCGGAGTGCTGGCTACGCAGACCTACGCGCAAGGCGTTTGGGCGGCACGCAGTTACCACCAGGCCCGCCGTGGCGTAATCGGTGCGGCATTGCTGGTGCCGGTCATTGGCGCCGCCTGCACACTGGTGGGGCTCTATATGCGCGGCCATTATATCACTGCCGAAGAACACCAAGCCATGCTTGCCGCTGGCGAGGCACTGCCCGAAGGCATCGGCATCATCAAGAACACTGCCGAGGTGTTTCCTCGCTTTGTGCTCGACTGCTGTCCCGACTGGGTGGGAGGCATTGTGATAGGCACGCTTTTCGTCACCGTGCTGGGCGGTGGTAGCGGACTGACGCTTGGGGCGGTAACGATATTGGTGCGCAATGTTTTCAGCCATATTCGCAAGAAAGACGGCAGCTATCTGGACGAGTCGAAAACGCTCTATCGTGCCAGTATCGTGGTGATGGTGGTTATGGCTTTCGTAGTGTCGCAGTTGAGTCATCGCACCCTCATCAACGACCTCGGATTTCTATCGCTCGGACTGCGTGCCACGGCGATATTGCTACCCATTACGGCGGCACTCTTCTTTCCCCGCCGTTATGAACGTCGCAGCATGACTATCGCAATGATAGCGGGTTGTGCCGTGATGTTTATTGCAAATAGTCTGTCGCTGCCAGCCGACCCAATTTACTGGGGCATGGGTGTCGAACTACTGATAGTAGGCACCGCCAAACTACTAAAAAGCAAAAGATTTTCGACAGGAAGTTGATAAGACAAAATCTGCGCTTTCAGTATCACTTGACAGGATTTGTCTCCTTTTTTACCCCAACGGCATTCTTATATCTGCCAGAGGCGGTAGGAGTGCTGGGCTTGCAGGGATAGCATCTGGGAGCCGTCGATGGTGGTGGCGCCTTGTGCGGCGGCTTCGCGTAGAAAGCGGGTTGGCGACGGATTGTAGATGAGGTCGTAGCAGAGGTGGCGCGGGGTCAGCAGGTCGCTGTCGGGCCACGGGGTGCTGTCGCTGTCGGGAGCCATGCCTACTGGCGTAGCGTTGACAATCAGTGTGCGATAGTCGGCCTGCTCTATGGCTTGCGGGTATGAGACGGCCTGCGGCGTCTGCCACGGCGTGCGGCTTACGAATAGGTAGTCTATGCCGAGCCGGCCGAGCACGTAGGCCACCGCTTGTGCCGCTCCGCCTGTGCCGAGGATTAATGCTGCCCTGTGGTTCTCTCGCAGCAGTGGGCGCAGAGTCTGCTCGAAGGCAGTGGCGTCGGTGTTGTGGCCCGTCAGCAGCAAGCGGCCATTGTCGTGGCTTGCCACCACGCAGTTGACCGCCCCAATGGCGCGAGCCTCGTCGGAGAGGCTATCGAGCGACGGGATGATAGAGCGTTTGTAAGGAATGGTCACGTTGAACCCTTGCAGTCCCTGCTCTTCCACCCAGCGGTGCAACGCCTCGCGCTGCAACAACGCTGCCTCTACAGGATAGAGGCTGTAGAGGCAGTCGGTTATATTGTGTTCGGAGCAATAATGCTCAAAGAATTTCGGCGAGAGGCTGTGCGCCACGGGCATTCCTATGAGGCCGTAGTGTCGTGTCATTCTCGTACCGAAAAAGGCATTTAGGCCGTATGGTCGCGGCCGGCGCGTATGGCGGCGATGTTGGTGGCCACCACCTCTTCGCCCTTGCGGCCAAAGATGTTGCTGATGGCTTTCCCCAACTCGTCGAAGGCTATTTCGAGATAGGGCGCGGCAGCACCGAGCAGCACCATATTGCCACGGGCTTTCAACTCCTTGGCAATGGCGTTGGCGTTGAAGGCCACGCAGTGCGGCAGACGGTCCAGTTCGGCCTGCACCTTCGCCACGTCGGGATAGTGTCCGATGTTGATGAAGGGGTCGCTATTGGTGATGACCTGTCCGTCGGGAGCGAGGAAAGGCAGATAGCGCAGTGCCTCCATAGGCTCGCTGCTGAGGATGATGTCGGCCTTGCCCTCGGGAATGACGTCGGCAAAAATGGGGTTGCTGCTGATGCGCAGGTGCGAGAACACCGAGCCGCCACGCTGCGACATGCCGTGAATCTCGCTCTGCTTGACGTTGAGGCCCAGATTGAGAGCCGCGTCGCTTATGATTTTGGCCACAGAGACGATGCCGTCGCCTCCCACGCCACAAAGTATGATGTCTTTTTTCATGATTATTTGCTGTTTTTCTGGGCAAGGTGTTTCTTGAGTTCCACGAGGCAGGTGCGCTGCGGTATGATGACGCTCACGCCGTTATAGTTGATTTCCTCCTGCAGTATGCGCACAAACTCGTCGTGGTTCTTGGGCAGGGGAACTATGCTGCGAATGTGGTCGGGCTCCACGCCGAGGCCTATGCAGATGTTGCGTATCTTCTGGTTGGCGCTAGAGGGTTGGCCGCCCGTCATGGCGGTGATGTCGTTGTCGAGGATGATGACCACCACGTTGGCCTTCTCGTTCACGCAGTCCAGCAGGCCCGTCATGCCGCTATGGCCGAAAGTGCCGTCGCCTATCACTGCCAACGAGGGGAAGATACCCATCTCCGAGGCACCCTTGGCCATGGTGATAGATGCACCCATGCAGACGGTGGTGTTTATGGCACCCATGTTGTAGCCCAGAGTGTAGCAGCCGATGTCGCCAAACACGCGTCCGTCGGGGTATTGCTTCATGACCTCCACAACGGCGTTGTAACTGTCGTGATGGGGGCAGCCCTGGCAGAGAGCCGGCGGACGGTTGACCACAACCTCAGGCACTGCGGGACCCTGTGCCACTGGCAGTCCGAGAGCCTTGGCCACCTTCTCGGCGTTCAACTCGCCGTCGCGGCGTATGGTCTCGTCCATGCGGCCGTGTATAGCCTTGCCGTGTGCCAGACCCTTCAACTGCTCCTCTACGAAAGGCTGACCGTCCTCGAGCACGAGGATTTCGTCACATTCGTCATACAGGCGGGCAAGCATCTTTTCGGGCAGCGGATACTGTGCAATCTTCACCACGGGATAGGGACACACGCCGTTGGCAAAGTTCTCAAGCAGATAGTTGTAGGCTATGCCGGTGGTAACGATACCCTTCGAGTGGTCTTTGCCGTCGATATACTTGTTGAAGCCGCTCGTCTCCGACGACTCCACAAAGCGCGGCTGCTTGTCGATAAGGTCGCGATACAGGCGCTTGGCGTTCACAGGCAGCAGCACGAAACTCTTCGGGTCCGAAGGCATCGAAAGAGCATTCTGCGGCAGAGCGGCGCGACGCTCAACACCCGCACGGCTGTGAGCCAGACGTGTAGGAACACGCATCAGCACCGGAGTGCCCAGTTTCTCGCTAATCTCGTAGCCGTGAAACACCATGTCGTAGGCCTCCTGCTGGTTAGAGGGTTCCAGCATAGGAATCATAGCCCAATGACCATAGAAGCGGCTGTCCTGCTCGTCCTGCGACGAGAACATGCTGGGGTCGTCGGCCACCACGAGCAGCACGCCCTTCGTGCCAATAATAGCGGCATTCATAAAGGGGTCGCCACACACGTTCATGCCCACATGCTTCATGCAAGTCATGGCGCGACGGCCCGTATAGGCCACACCTATTGAGGCTTCCAGAGCCGTTTTCTCGTTGGCGCACCAGTTGGCGCGTATGCCCTTGGCGGCTGCCTCCTTCGATTTCATCACATATTCAGTGATTTGCGTCGAGGGGGTACCAGGGTAACTATTTATGGCGCTTCCGCCAGCGTCTATAAAGGCTTGCGCTATGGCTTCGTCGCCGAGTAAGAGAGTTTTAGACATTTATTAATATTTTTTTATTTGTTTGACAGAAAGATACAATACTCATTTTCGCCATTCCAGCGTCTCCAGCAGGTGGTCAAGGTCGTCCTGGATATATGTAATCAGCGGCTGCAGCGAGTCGTTGTTAGGCGTGCGGTCCAGATAGAACGAGCCGTGAAGGAAATGGTGCGTGCTGTCGGTAGCCCAGAACTGATAGGTCGAAGCCACACTGCGCCCGCCAAGCCTGAACGTAGAGGCATACACCCGTCCCGCATCGTTTATCAGTTGCTGCTCGTCAATACCCGACGCAATGCCATAGTGCGTCTTCAGCATCTCCTGCGATTCGTCGATATACTTCGCCAGGTCGTCGCGGCTGCCCATAGTCTTATAAGTCAGAAACACCACCGCGCGATAGTTCGGATACTCAAGGTCCAGCCACTTGTCCGTGCGCGTGTTCTTTTTCAGCGTGATAGTAGCCTCGTCAGCCACCTCAAACACAAACGGTATCCCCACAGTGTCATAGCGGTGATACGCATGCGGCGGATACGTCAGACGCAGGTATGCCGTAGGCTTCGGCGCATAGTCGCCATCGCCACAGCCCGCCAGCAAACCCGCCAGCATCACAGCAAAACAAAGATAAAACAGCCTTTTCATCAGATTGCAAAGATACACAATTTTTGCATAACCAACGATTTCGACCAATTGCCAAGCCCCAAACACCTCCAACGACCCTTGTACAACCCTTGTTCGACCCTTGTGCAACCCTTGTGCAACCATAGCAACATCTATCAACGCACTATTATTCAACACAATACACCAAAGCGCGCCGCATCCCCTACCGACCAATTGACAAATTCAGACCACGCCACCACACCGCCACCACATAACCAAAGCGCGCCAGCGATACATAATCTCGCCCAGCGCGCTTTCGTCGTGTTAGGAATCAAGCCCTCAACAAGGCCATTCCATCAATTATTCCGCGTCACTCGTAGCCGTAACATGGATAGGCAGTTCCGGATGAAACACGTTCTCAAAATAATCAGCCACATTGTCAATATACTTTCTGCCCGTGCAGTTTCTGCCATAGCCAGCTTTGCCATGCCTGTTATTGCCCTTCGTGCCCATCGATTTGCCATCCTTGTCATACAGCGTATAAGAATAAGCAGCACGATACTCAGCATAAAAAGTATCAACAGTCGCAATATTGAAATCCTCCTTCAGCGCCCCCGACAGCGAGAAACCAAGGTCCGCCGGAATATCCACCATTCCAGTCGAAAAAGTCCACACAGTGTCCGTCATCACAACCTGCTTCGGCCCCTGCGCCTCCCCGTCATAGTACGACACGGTCACATTGCTATAATTCAGCATATCACGAGAGATATTCACCGTATAGTTACACGACACCTGCGTAGCAGTACGAGGAGTGGTAGGCTGCTCAGTATTGTTATTTTTCGTAGAGTCCTTATCATCATCCTTATCGCAGGCGATGAACACCGATGCCGTCAAAGCAACAGCAAAAAGAGTCAAAAAGATTTTTTTCATAATGTATTAATTTAATTAAAGATTATTCAATAACAAGCAGTTACATCCACCGCCATAAAAAAAGAGCAAAAGCAAAGATACAAAAAAATACCCACGTCACCATACAACAAGCATCAACCACACACAATCCTCTCAGCAACTCAGATAAAAATCGTACCTTTGCACTTGTCACAACCCACGAAACAATGTTTCATAACAGATATAACTCACTGATTATCACCCCCCCCAGCACACCATGTAATGTAGGCGAAAAAAGGGAAGGCAATTTATACCAAAACCATAGCCTCAGACGATGCGCATCGCATTCGTCCGAGGTTTTTTATTTGATACCAAATAAACAACTATGAAAATAAAACATTTAATAGCGCTTATAGCACTAACAATGATGGCCTCGGCCATCTATGCGCAAGGCTATCTGCAAGGTCTTGGCAAGAAAGTTGCCGAGCGCGCTCGGCAAAAAGTAGAGCAAAAAGTTGAACAAAAAGTTGACGACGCCGTTGACAAAGCCGTTGACGACGCCTTCGAAGCCCCCGGCAAAGCCGTGAAGAAAAAACGTCAAAGCGAGCCAGAAGCCAGCGAGCCAGAAGCCGATGAAAGCAATGAAAACCCAGCAGCCGATGCGAGCAGCAAAGCCAGCACCCCCCCGCCAGCCAAAACCATGGAAGCCACCTATGCCAAAAGCGATTTCGTGCCAGGCGATGAAGTAATCTTCGACGACCCAGTAGAAGGCGAGCAGATGGGCGAGTTTCCAAGTCGTTGGGACCTCATGCAGGGCAATGCCGAGGTGGCAGCCTTGGACGGGCACCGAGTCATCAATCTCGTTGACCCCTCAACGACCATAGCCCCACTGATGAAAGACATGCAAGCCTACCTCGGAGAAGCATTCACCCTCGAATATGATTTTTGGGGCGGCGACTCGCAGTCGGGTCCATGGAACTCCTATATGACCTATCTGATTAACGAGAATGGCGATGCTGTGGCCGAAATCATAATCGATGCCGACGCTTCTGGTCGCTGCGGCTGGAGCAAGCCCTCGGGCGATGGTGGTGAACAGAACTTCACAGCCAAAAACTATCGCAACAAAGAGTGGAACCACATGGCCATATCCTTCAACAAACGCGCCCTCAAAGTCTATATCAACGGACAGCGAGTAGTCAACGTCCCCAACTGCGTACGGCCTGTGCGTCTCTCCATAGGGCGTGCCTCGTGGGATGACCATGTAAACTACATCACCAACATCCGCATCTGCAATGGCGCCGTGCCACTCTACAACCGCCTGACCACCGATGGCAAAATCGTCACCTACGCCATCACCTTCGACCCAGGCAAAGCCACCATCAAGCCAGAAAGCATGACCGAGATAGCACGCATACAGAAACTGATGCAAGACAACCCCACCTTAAAATTCGAAGTCCAAGGCCATTGCGACAACACCGGCTCCGCAGCCGTCAACGACAAGTTGAGCCAGCAGCGCGCCGAGGCCATCAAGGCCAAACTTGAAGAGATGGGCATAGCGTCCAGCCGCCTCACAGCCGTAGGCAAAGGCTCCCGCGAGCCTCTGGCCGACAACTCCACCGACGAAGGCCGCGCCAAGAACCGACGCGTAGAATTCGTAAAAAAATAACAGACCATCAGATCAATTGGTCTAATTTCACCTCTCCAAAACCAATAAAACCCCAATATACATGAAGAAATTACTCACCCTCTTCCTCTGCGCCGCCGGCATCACCGCCTTAGCGCAGACCCCCGAGCAGATGATACAACAGCTGCCCGCACTGCCCTCGGCAGCCGAAGTGATCGGCCACAACAAGCAGGTCCGACAGCGCATGAATTCCGACAACGCCGCCACCACACCCCTGCCCATCGATGCCTTCACCCAGCGGGTCGAAGCCAAGATGCGCCAACTCCAGCCCAAGTTGCAAAGCCAGCAGCGCCAGGAGGTCAACGCTACCGTTGAGGCAAAAATGAACTCCAAAGTCAAAGGCACCAACGTCACCATGCGGGAGGCCTCGCAGATGAACGAACAGCAACTACAAGCTCTCGCCCAACAGGCTGTAGCCGGACAGCTCGGCAACATAGGCCTCAACATGAGCGACCTGGCTAACATCAGCGAGAACATGAGCGAAGAAGAGCAGAACGCCCTGACAGACAAAGTACTCGCCGCACAAACTGGCGGCCTCACCCAGAAAGACATCAAGGCCATGGAGAACATGACCGACGCCCAGCGCGCCGCCTACATGAAAAAACGCGGCCTCACCACCACGCCCCAGCAGCACCAGGCCAGCAGTAAGGCCACTGGCATCAGCGCCCAGCTGGCCGAGCGCATACAAAAGGCACAGCAAGGCCTGCTTGCCGCCCAACAGCGCTTCGCTGCCGCCAAGCCCATCAGCCAGGCCCAAGCTCAAGGTGAGCAGATATACAAGAGCAAATACGCCGCCCGCGTGCAGACGCTGAACCAGCAGTTCCGCACATACATCGGACAAGCCGAGAGCGGCAGTCTCAGTGCCTCCGCCGCCGAAGCCCGCGAACGCCAACTACGTCAGCAGCGCGATGCAATAGAAGACCAGTTCTTTGCCGAATACATCCCCATCTACCGCAATGCCGTGGCCAAGATGTGCGACATGGCGCGTGGCGACTTCCTCGCCGCCCACAAAGAATATCAGGCCGCCTTCGATGAAGCCTACCGCCTAACTGGCGATGCCGTCTATAAGCTGCCCTCCACCTACGCTGCCCAGTCAGTCGAAGCCTATGCCGAATCCCTCCTGCGTATCAACCATTATGACCTCGACAGCCAGGGATCGGCCCTCATGCAGTTTGATTTCTAATTTCCCAACCAACATCATTAACAAACAAACACAATAACAGTCATGAAAACACTTAGAACACTTTTTGTGGCCATGATGGCCCTGTGTACCGTAGCCCTAACCGGCTGCACCAAAGACGACGATGCCACCACCGCTGAAGGCAGCCACACCGCTACTGGCATGGCAAACATGCAGATCAGCGAGACCAGCAACACCATCGTGGCCTCTTGGACCGAAGCCGCTGGTCCCATCTCCATCGACATGAAGTGGACCTTCTACTTCGGTGCCGACGGTCTGTGCACCTCCTGCAAACAAGAGAGCACCTTCCCCACCGCCGACATGGCGCAGGCCACCTACCGCGAAGCCATGGCCAGCCCTGAACCCGACGTAGATTACGCCGTCAACGGCAAGACCTACATCCAGACCGTCAGCATCTACAACGAATACACCAAAGCAGATATCCGCACCATCCTCGAAGGTATGAAGACCGGCAACTACAACGGTGGCAACGGCGGCAACAACAATGGCGGCAACGGCGGCAACAACAACGGCGGCAACGACAACGGCGGTAACAACGGCGGCAACGACAACGGCGGCGATGATGATGACCTCATCTCTTACGACGACCCCAACGGCCTCATGCCCGCCGGCACCACCATCTGGACCGCCGAAAACGGCGATGAGACAGGTCTCCTGTACATCAGCCTCTCTCTTACCAAAGTGGACGGAAACAAGTACACCTTCTCCCTCGGCCTCACCGTCATTGATGAAGAAACCAGCGAAGAACACAGCGATGCCTACACCGGCACCGTCTATTTTTCGCCCTACACAGGCTCAGGCACCGTCATCGTCAGTTTCGCCAATGGACGCATCAATACCAGCACCGCCCATCTTACCATCAATATCAACACCCCCAACGAGATAGAAGTCTCCTACCAGGTCGGCACCATCTATGGCGCCACCCTCACCCGCGCCCAGTAAAAAATAATCCGCAGACAGCATCCTTCTGCATAATCCGCCCCAAAGAGTCCCAGATGTATGGCCCTCAAAGCCCACACATCTGGGACTCTTTAGTTTAACATCAGTTCGATGAATTTCAGATACACCACAATCACCCCACACCACATACCAGCAACAAACACCATACAGACAGCAAAAAAACACCAATCCCCGCCTGATGGGCGGGGATTGGTGCCAAAATTATGTGTTGAAAACTGGATTACTCAGCCTTGGGGGCCTCTTCGGCGGCAGGAGTCTCAACAGCGGTCTCGGCTACGGGAGCCTCGGCAGCGGTTTCGGCTTTCTTGCCACGGCCACGACGAGTGCTGCGAGCCTTCTTGGTGGTGGCTTCTTTCAGCATGTTCTCGTTGTAGTCGACGAGTTCCATAATGCACATCTCGGAGTTGTCTCCCTGACGGATACCGGTCTTCAGGATGCGGGTGTAGCCACCAGGACGCTGGGCGACCTTCTGCGAAACCTCGCGGAAGAGTTCGTTGACGGCCTCTTTGCTATGCAGATAACTGAAAACAACACGACGATTGTTCATGGTGTCTTCCTTGGCACGCGTGATGATGGGTTCCACATAAACGCGGAGAGCCTTGGCCTTGGCGAGGGTGGTCTCAATGCGTTTGTGCATGATGAGAGAGGTGGCCATATTGGAGAGCATGGCAACTCTGTGTGCGTGTGTTCTTGACAGATGATTTACTTTGCAACCGTGTCTCATATCTATTATTCTTTATCTAATTTATACTTTGAAATATTCATACCGAATTCGAGGTTCTTGGAAGCCACGAGGTTCTCAAGTTCGGTGAGCGACTTCTTGCCGAAGTTGCGGAATTTGAGGAGGTCGGACTTGTTGAAAGCAACAAGTTCGCCCAGCGTCTCGACCTCGGCTGCCTTGAGGCAGTTGAGGGCGCGGACAGAGAGGTCCATATCACTCAACTTGGTTTTGAGCAGTTGGCGGATGTGGATAGTGGTCTCGTCAAATTCCTCGGCGGGCTGCTTGACCTCGACTTCGAGGGTGATGCGCTCGTCGGAGAAGAGCATGAAGTGCTGAATGAGGATTGTGGCGGCCTCGGTGAGTGCGTCTTTAGGATGCACCGAACCGTCGGTCTCGATATCAATGGTAAGTTTCTCGTAGTCGGTACGCTGTTCGACGCGGTAGTCGCTAACCTCGTACTTCACGTTCTTGATAGGCGTGTGGATAGAGTCGATGGCAATAACGCCGATGGGGTCGGAAGCCTTCTTGTTCTCCTCTGATGGGACATAGCCACGGCCCTTGTCGATAGAGAGTTCTATCTTGAGGGAGGTGGTGGGTTCCATGTGGCAGATTTCCAGTTCGGGATTGAGAACCTGGAAGCCGTTGAGGTAGTTGTTGAGGTCGCCGGCCTTGAAAACGTTCTGGCCTACGATTTCGAAAGCGATTTTCTCGCTGTCGGTATCCTCTATCTGACGACGGAAACGGACCTGTTTAAGGGAAAGAATGATGTCGGTCATATCCTCCACCACGCCAGGCAGGGAGGAGAACTCGTGATCAACGCCTTCGATACGCACGGAGGTGATAGCAAAGCCCTCAAGGGAGGAGAGCAGCACACGACGCAGTGCGTTGCCGATGGTGGTACCGTAGCCGGGCTCCAGCGGGCGGAACTCGAAAGAACCACGGAAATCGTTAGCATCGAGCATAACGACCTTGTCTGGTTTTTGGAAAGATAATATAGCCATTTTAATATTTTTTGTTTTTTTGCGATTTGTGATTTGTGTGCCTTGATTTGTGATTTGTGAATAGTGATGCGCGAAAACCCATCACTATTCACTGTTCACTATTAATCATTATTCACTAATCACGCATTACTTGGAGTAAAGTTCGACGATGAGCTGTTCGTTGATATTCTCAGGAATATCGGAACGCTGCGGATAGTTCATGAACTTACCCGTGAGAGTGTTGGCATCCCACTCAAGCCAGGAATAAGAGGCTGGATTGGCAGCCACCGAGTCGGCTATGATCTCGAGCGATTTGGAACGCTCACGGACAGAAACCGTATCGCCCTCTTTGAGGAGATATGACGGGACATTGACCACGGTGCCATTGACGGCGATGTGACGATGGGAAACGAGTTGGCGAGCCTGAGCGCGGCTGCGAGCGATGCCCAAACGATAGACAATGTTGTCGAGACGAGACTCGATAAGTTGGAGAAGAACCTCACCAGTGATGCCGCCACGACGGGAAGCCTCATGGTAAAGTTTGCGGAACTGACGTTCCAGGATGCCATAAGTATATTTGGCTTTCTGTTTTTCCTGTAACTGCACACCGTATTCCGACTGTTTGCCACGACGATGGTTCTGACCATGCATGCCGGGGGCGTAGTTCTTGCGCTCGAAGACCTTGTCGGGACCGTATATCGGTTCATGGAATTTTCTTGCAATCTTGGTTTTTGGACCTGTGTATCTTGCCATTATTTACAAATTTGAATGTTGAATACTGAATTATGAATCTGACTACTGAATTATGAATGGATGTTTTCTGAATTCAAAATTCACAATTCCAAATTAATTAGACGCGGCGACGTTTGGGAGGACGGCAACCGTTGTGAGGCAGCGGGGTGATGTCAACAATCTCAGTGACCTCAATGCCACAGCCATTGATTGCGCGTATTGCAGATTCGCGTCCTGAACCAGGTCCTTTTACAAAAACCTTAACTTTTCTTAGGCCCAAATCATAAGCAACCTTGCCGCAATCTTCCGCAGCCATCTGAGCGGCGTACGGAGTGTTTTTCTTCGATCCGCGGAAGCCCATTTTTCCAGCAGACGACCAAGAAATCACTTGACCGGCGTTATTTGTCAACGAAATGATAACGTTGTTGAAAGAAGCAAAAATACATGCTCTTCCCTGTGCTTCAACTTTTACGACTCTTTTTTTGGTCGGTTTAGAAGTTTTTGCCATAATAGTTTTTTGTGCTTGATTTTACATTTTTTTACCGACGGCTTCAAAGTTCACATCCTGCACTCCCGATGGGGCACGAGGCATCTATGGTCCGCTGTCGGTCGCTACTCAATTAGGTTTTACTTGGTAGCTTTCTTCTTGTTAGCGACAACTTTCTTCTTACCCTTGCGAGTACGGGCGTTGTTTTTGGTGCTCTGGCCACGGAGGGGCAGACCGAGACGGTGACGCACACCGCGATAGCAACCAATATCCATGAGGCGCTTGATATTCATCTGGACTTCGGAACGAAGAGCACCTTCAACCTTGTATTCATCGTTGATGATGGTACGGAGTTGGTTCTGCTCGTCATCGGTCCAATCCTGAACTTTCTTGTTCTCGTCGATGCCGGCCTTAGCCAGAATCTCGGATGCCAGGCTTCTACCAATGCCATAGATATAGGTCAGACCTATAACGCCTCTTTTGTTTTTGGGTAAGTCAATACCTGCAATTCTTGCCATAAACTGATTTGATTCTTTTTGTTGTTTGACATTCAGACAGCGGCGGAAAATTTAGGAGGGGCGAGGCACGGGGTTTTCAGCCATAAAAACTACGCTTCCCTACCCTCGTCAATATTCCTTGCTACTATCAACCTTGTCTTTGTTTGAATTTAGGGTTTTTCTTGTTGATTACATAAACAACTCCTTTGCGACGAACGATTTTGCATTCGGGGGAGCGCTTTTTTACAGAAACTCTTACTTTCATGGTTTTATTATTTTATCTGTTTTCTTCTTTTTAACAGGTTATTAACGTTCGCTATAGAGCAAGCCCTATTTGTGACGATAGGTTATACGGCCTTTGGTGAGGTCGTAGGGTGACATTTCGACCTGAACCTTGTCGCCAGGCAGAATCTTGATATAGTGCATACGCATCTTGCCGGAGATGTGGGCAAGGATTTGATGGCCGTTTTCCAACTCAACACGGAACATTGCGTTGCCGAGCGATTCGGTAACCGTACCATCTAATTGTATAGACGCTTGTTTTGCCATTAACCTGTTGTTTGTTATTTTACTTATTGTTTTCGATGTAATCGAATGTGGAAAGGATGTCGGGGCCGTTCTTGCCGATTGCAACGGTGTGCTCGAAATGGGCAGCCATCTTGCCGTCCTTGGTGCGGCAGGTCCAGCCGTCCTCTTTAGAGAACTTGACATTCTTGGACCCTTGGCAAACCATAGGTTCGACGGCTATGACCATACCATCTTTGAGAAGGGGGCCGGTGCCGACGATGCCATAGTTGGGCACATTGGGCGACTCGTGCATCTGAAATCCCACGCCATGGCCGCAGAGTTCGCGAACAACGTTGTAGCCGTTCTTCTCGCAATGCTGCTGCACGGCGTGGCCGATGTCTCCAACGCGGTTGCCGGCTTTGCACTTGTCGAGACCGATGTAGAGTGCCTCACGCGTTACACGCATAAGACGCTGCATTTCGGGCGAAACCTCGCCAACGGGGAATGTGTAGGCAGAGTCGCCGACATAGCCGTTGAGTTCGATAACGCAATCGACCGACACATTGTCGCCTTCCTTGAGATAGAGAGTATCGGAAGGAATGCCGTGGACAATGACGTCGTTGACAGAAATGCAGAAGGCCGAGGGGAATCCCTCGAAACCTTTGCACAAAGGAATGCCACCATTGTCACGAATGAACTGCTCGCCAATATGGTCAAGGAAGGCCGTTGTTACGCCAGGGCATATATGGCGGCCAACCTCGGCGAGAGCCTTGCCCACGAGTTGGGCGGCATCGCGAATGAGTTCGATTTCCTCTTTTGTCTTTAACTGAATCATTGTCGTAGGAACGATTGCTGAAACGTATGACAGTTTTCTACCGATTACATTGACATTGACGTACGTCCCTTGATACGGCCGGTCTTGGTGAGGCCGTCGTAGTGGCGCATGAGGAGGTGGCTCTCAATCTGCTGGAGGGTGTCGAGGATGACACCGACAAGAATGAGAAGTGATGTACCGCCATAGAACTGGGCGAACTGAGTGTTGACGCCGAAAAGTCTAATGATAGCGGGCATGATAGCCACCATAGCGAGGAAGACGGAACCGGGGAGAGTTATCTTGGAGAGGATGTCCTCAAGATACTCGGCGGTTTTCTTGCCAGGCTTCACACCAGGGATAAATCCACCGTTTTTCTTCATGTCTTCGGCCATCTGGTTGGGGTTGATGGCGATGGCGGTGTAGAAATAGGTGAAAAGTACCACGAGGATGAAGAACACAAGGTTATACCAGAAGCCATTGATGTCGGCAAAAGCCTGGGCGAAACTTGAGTCGGTGTTGTTGGTGAAGCCCATGAAAGTGATGGGAAGGAACATGATGGCCTGAGCGAAGATGATGGGCATAACGCCGGCAGCATTAACCTTGATGGGGATATACTGACGGACGCCACCATACTGCTTGTTGCCAACAATGCGCTTGGCATACTGCACGGGGATGCGGCGAGTGCCCTGCACCAAAAGGATGACCAGAAGGATGACCGCGAGCAGAACCACTATCTCGAAGAGGAACATGACGAGACCGCCGCCCTCGGAGAGACGTGAGGCAAATTCGGCCGAGATGGCAAAGGGAAGACGAGCGATGATACCCACCATGATGAGGAGGGAAATACCGTTGCCAACGCCTTTGTCGGTGATGCGCTCACCCATCCACATGACGAAGAGAGTTCCGCACACGAGGATGATAATACTGGTGATCCAGAAAAACACCGTCGGGGAACTGCCATCAAAAGGATAGATAGCAGTGGAAGAAGCGCCCAACTGATACATCATGTTGGTGATGTAGGCGGGAGCCTGCATGGCGGTGATAATAACGGTGAGCCAACGGGTAATCTGGTTCATCTTACGACGACCACTCTCACCATCGCGCTGCATTTTCTGGAAATAAGGTATCACCATCACGAACAACTGAATGACGATGGATGCCGTGATGTAAGGCATGATACCGAGAGCGAAAATGGAGGCATTGGAGAAAGCGCCGCCAGAGAACATGTTGAGCAGACCCATTAAGCCTTCAGACCCTTGATTCTGCAAAGCGCCCAGCTGAGTAGGATCGACACCTGGGAGGACCACATAAGAACCAATACGATAAACGAGGACCAAAGCAAGGGTGTAGAGGATTCGTTTACGAAGGTCTTCGATGGACCAGATGTTTTTCAGTGTCTGTATAAATCTCTTCATTAAAAGTTTTGTTTATTGGTTGATGATAAATGGAGTTGATGAAATCAGGCAGTGTCGGATGGCAGAGCGTCAAACTTCACCAACCACATCAACTATAGCCAGAGGCACATTATTTCTCGATGACGGTAGCAGAGCCACCAGCGGCCTCGATAGCACTCTTGGCAGAAGCCGAGAAGGCGTGAGCCTTGACGTTGAGAGCCTTGGAGAGTTCGCCACGGCCGAGGATTTTCACTCTGTCGTGAGAGGAAACGAGACCATTCTGGCTGAGGGTTTCGAGGTCGAAATCCACAATATTCTTGGCTTCGGCAAGAGAAGCGAGAGTGTCGATGTTGATGCCGACATACTCAACGCGGTTGCGGTTTTTGAAGCCGAATTTGGGGAGGCGACGATAGATGGGCATCTGACCACCTTCGAAACCGATTTTCTGATGATAACCGGAACGGGCCTTGGCACCCTTGTTACCACGGGTGGCGGTACCGCCCTTGCCGGAGCCAGCACCACGGCCAATGCGTTTGGAGTGCTTAACAGAGCCCTCTGCGGGTTTGAGATTATTTAAGTTCATTTCTGTTAAATCTTTTAAAGGTGAAAAGTAAAGGCCTGCCAGCCTGTGCTGGCAGGCGTATGACTATTAAAGTTCCTCGACAGTGATGAGGTGCTTGACTTTTTCAATCATGCCCAGAACCTGCGGCGAAGCGACAACCTCGCGTTCGTGGTTGATTCGGCGAAGACCGAGGGCTTCCATGGTTCTTTTCTGACGAGCGGGACGTCCGATAATGCTGCGGACCTGCTTGATTTTTAAAGTTTTTTCTGCCATGATGATAATCTCCTATAAATTAGCCGTTAAAAACCTTATCCATCGTGATGCCACGCAACTGAGCCACCATGTAAGGATCCTTCATTTGGCAAAGGGCGTTGATGGTAGCCTTGACGACGCTGTGGGGATTTGAAGAGCCTTTGCACTTGGCGAGCACGTCTTTGACGCCTACGCTCTCAAGCACGGCACGCATAGCACCACCAGCGATAACACCGGTACCAGGGGCAGCGGGTTTAAGGAACACGCGTGCGCCGCTGTACTTGCCGGTCTGCTCGTGGGGGATAGTACCCTTGAGGACGGGGACTCTGATGAGGTTTTTCTTGGCATCGTCGGTGCCTTTCTGAATGGCGGCCTGGACTTCCTTAGCCTTGCCGAGGCCGTAGCCGACCACACCGTTCTCGTTTCCAATAACGACGATGGCAGCGAAGGTGAAAGTGCGACCACCCTTGGTAACCTTGGTTACACGATTGACTGCAACGAGGCGTTCTTTGAACTCTATCTCGCTGGACTTAACTCTTTTTACGTTTACTTCTGCCATGACTTATTAGAATTTTAAACCACCTTCTCTGGCTGCATCAGCCAACGATTTAACACGACCGTGATAGAGATAACCATTGCGGTCGAAAACAACGGTATTGAAACCAGCAGCGATGGCGCGCTCGGCAATCATTTTGCCGACCTTGGCGGCCATTTCGCTCTTTGTGCCACTCTTTTCGACAGCCTTTTCCTTGGTGGAGGCTGCGGCCAGTGTCACACCCTTGACATCGTCAATCAACTGAGCATAGATTTCCTTGTTGCTTCTGAAGACTGAGAGACGAGGCATTTCGGCAGTTCCGCTAATTTTGTGGCGGATGCGGAATTTAATCTTTGTTCTTCTTATATCTTTTTTTGTTGCCATAATACATTAATAGGCTACGGTCGAAAGCCTTTGTCCTTTAAGACCAACAGTCGGCGACAAAGGCGAGACCAAGTTATAAAACTTACTTAGCAGCGGCCTTACCAGCCTTCTTACGGATTTCCTCACCCATAAAGCGAATACCTTTGCCCTTGTAGGGTTCGGGCTTGCGGAGCGAGCGGATTTTAGCGGCAGCCTGGCCAAGGATTTGCTTGTCGCAGCAGGTCATGGTGATGATAGGGTTCTTACCTTTCTCGGTGACCGTCTCGACCTTGATTTCAGGAGCAAGTTCGAAATAGATTTTGTGGGAATAGCCGAGGTCCATTTCGAGGACGTTGCCGTTGGCCTGAACTTTGTAGCCGACGCCAATGACTTCCTGGACTGTTTTGAAACCTTCGGAAACACCTTTGACCATGTTGGCTGCGAGGGCGCGATAGAGACCGTGGAGGGCCTTGTGCTCCTTGCTGTCGGAGGGGCGCTCGAAACGAACTACGCCGTCCTCGACATGAACTTGGATAAGGGGATTAACCTGCTGACTCATCTGGCCTTTGGGACCTTTGACAGACAGAACGTTATCATCAGATACCGATACTTCCACGCCTTGGGGCAGGTGGATGGGCATTTTACCAATTCTTGACATATTCTAAATCTCCTCTCTTAAAAATTAGCTGACGTAACATAATACTTCGCCTCCGACGTTGAGGGTACGAGCCTCCTTGTCGGTCATCAGGCCCTTAGAGGTAGAGATGATGGCAATGCCGAGGCCGTTGAGGACGCGGGGCATCTGGTCGACCGAGACGTAGCGACGCAGACCGGGGCTGCTGATACGTTTGAGGTCGGAGATAGCCGACATCTTGGTGACGGGGTCATACTTGAGGGCAATCTTGATGGACTGGGCTGGTGTACCGTCGTTTTCGAATTTGTAGTTAGCGATGTAACCCTTTTCAAAAAGGATCTTGGTGATTTCCTTTTTCAGTTTTGATGCAGGGATTTCGACCACTCTATGCTTGACAGCGATAGCATTTCTCATGCGGGTCAAGTAATCTGCAATAGGATCTGTTACCATAATTGATTTGTTTGATTTAAGTTTTGTAGTATTGGAGCTTGAAAAATCCAACTTGCAAAGCTACCAATATAAATTATTTTTACCAACTGGATTTCTTGACACCGGGGATGAGGCCGGCGAGAGCCATCTCACGGAAGTTGATACGAGAGATGCCGAACTGACGCATATAGCCCTTGGGACGGCCTGTGAGCTGGCAGCGGTTGTGCTGACGGATGGGGCAGGCGTTCTTGGGGAGTTTCTGCAATGCGATGACAGCCTTTTCGACCTCTTCGGGTTCGCCTTTGCGGACTATTTCCTTGAGGGCGGCACGCTTGGCAGCATATTTGGCCACCATTCTGGCTCTTTTGCGTTCTCTTGCTTTGATTGATTCTTTAGCCATTATCTCTTATTTTTGTTGATTCTTGAAAGGAAGGCCGAACTGCTTGAGGAGAGACATAGCCTCCTTGTCGGTCTTAGCCGAGGTGACGAAGGTGATGTCCATACCCTGGATGCGGTCAATCTTGTCGATGTCGATTTCAGGGAAGATAATCTGCTCGGCGATACCGAAGGTGTAGTTGCCCTTACCGTCGAAGCCCTTGTCGTTGATGCCGCGGAAGTCGCGGATACGGGGGATGGAGGCGGTAACAAGACGCTCGAGGAACTCGTACATGCGTTCGCCACGGAGGGTTACACGGACGCCGATGGGCATGCCGCGACGCAGTTTGAAGTTGGAGATGTCCTTGCGCGACTTGGTGGCGACGGCCTTCTGACCGGCGATGAGGGTCATTTCCTCAATACCTTTGTCGATAACCTTCTTGTCGGCGATGGCGGCTTTGCCGAGGCCTTGGTTGAGGGTTATTTTGAGGAGACGAGGGCACTGCATGACAGTCTTATAGTTGTACTCCTTCATGAGGGCATCAACTATCTCGTCCTTATACTTGGTTTTTAATGTCGGAATGTAAGTCATTATTTAATTTCCTCCCCAGATTTTTTGGAATAACGGACCAGTTTACCTGTTTTCTCGTCGATACGGCGGCCGACTCTGGTGGGAGTCTTACCTTCGACAACCATAAGATTAGAGATGTGGATAGGAGCCTCTTGCTCAACGATACCACCCTGGGTGTTTTTTGCGTTGGGCTTGGTGTGTTTCTTGTTGACGTTGACTCCTTCAACAATGGCGCGGTTCTTTTCGGGATAGACTTTCAGGACCTTGGCGATTTTGCCTTTGTCGTCGCCGGCGATAACCTGGACCATATCCCCTTTTTTGACGTGCAATTTCATTACTTTTCTTTTTTTAGAATTTTACAATACTTCGGGAGCCAGAGAGACGATCTTCATGAACTGCTTTTCGCGGAGTTCGCGACCCACGGGTCCGAAGATACGGGTGCCGCGGAGTTCGTCGGCAGCGGTAAGCAGCACGCAAGCATTGTCGTCAAAGCGGATGTAGGAACCATCGTTACGACGGATTTCCTTCTTGGTACGAACCACAACTGCTTTGGAGACGGCTCCTTTTTTAATGTTGCCCGAAGGGATAGCATCCTTGACGGAGACGACGATGGTATCGCCAATAGAAGCATAGCGCTTCTTGGTGCCACCCAGAACGCGGATACAGAGAGCGCTTTTAGCACCGCTGTTGTCGGCAACAGTCATTCTTGTTTCTTGTTGTATCATTGCTTGTTCTTATTTAGCATTAGAGATTGATAATGTTGTGAGCAGCAACTGATTACTTGGCACGCTCAACAATTTCTACCAGGCGCCAGCATTTGTTCTTGCTGAGCGGACGGGTTTCCATGATACGGACGGTGTCGCCGATGTTGCACTCATTCTTTTCATCGTGAGCCATGAACTTGGTGGACTTTTTGACGAACTTGCCGTACTTGGGGTGTTTAACCTTACGCTCGACCAGGATGACGATAGACTTGTCCATCTTGTTGCTCACCACGACGCCGATTCTTTCTTTTCTTAAATTTCTTTCCATTTTTGATTTGGATTTAGGATTGCCCAAAAATTATTTCTGCTCGGCGATCTCGCGTGCGCGAAGTTCGGTGAGGTAGCGGGCAATGTTTCTTCTACTTTCTTTAATTTTGTTGGGGTTTTCCAGTGGCGAGACAGCGTGGGTCAGCAGCATCTTCTGGTACACGTTGCGCTCATTCTCGAGTTTCTCCTTGAGTTCAGGAGTCGAGAGTTCTTTCAATACTAATTCATTCTTCATGACGGAGTCTCCTACAATTATTCTTCAATGTAATCTCTTTTCACAATGAACTTGGTTGTGATGGGCAGTTTCTGCGCGGCGAGACGGAGAGCCTCTTTAGCGACATCCATGGGGACACCTTCGCACTCAAAGAGTATGGTGCCGGGCATGACGCGGGCCACGAAGTACTCGGGAGCACCCTTACCTTTACCCATACGGACCTCGTTAGGTTTCTTGGTGATGGGCTTGTCGGGGAAGATGCGAATCCAGATTTGACCTTCACGTTTCATGTGACGCGTTACAGCTTGACGAGCAGCCTCTATTTGACGGCCTGTGATAAAACAGGTTTCGAGCGATTTGATACCAAAGGTGCCGAAAGCCAGTTCGTGACCACGGAAAGCATTGCCTTTGATTTTGCCTTTTTGCTGCTTTCTATATCTTGTTTTCTTAGGTTGTAACATTGCTTCTTCTTATTGTGTGTATTCGTGCCTGCGGTGGTACGATGACGTCGTAGTGATCAAGGATAGGGTGGTAACGGTGGCGTCGTCGGGCCGCCGGAGGCGGCGAAGCACTATTTATTTACTGTTGTTATTGCGGTTGTTACCCTGACGGCGACGGGGAGCCCCGTTGCCACGGCGTTCGTTAGAGGCGTTGCCCATGGCGCGATGGTCTTTCTGCTGGCCACCAACGGTGGAAGGAACGAGTTCGCGTTTGCCATAGACGATACCGCGGCAAATCCAAACCTTCACGCCGATACGGCCGTAGGTGGTATGAGCCTCGGCGAGAGCGTAGTCGATGTCGGCACGGAGGGTGTGAAGCGGAGTGCGGCCCTCTTTGTAGTGCTCGGTACGCGACATTTCGGCGCCGCCGATACGTCCAGAGATGGAGACCTTGATACCATCAGCACCAATGCGCATGGTGGAAGAGATGGCGTTCTTGATGGCGCGACGATACTGCACGCGGCCTTCAATCTGCTTGGCGATGTTCTGAGCCACGAGGACTGCGTCGAGTTCGGGGCGTTTCACCTCAGAGATGTTGACTTGGACATCCTTGTTGGTGAGTTTCTTGAGTTCTTCCTTGAGTTTGTCAACCTCGGAGCCAGCCTTACCGATAATAAGGCCCGGACGAGCGGTGTTGATGGAGACCGTCAGAAGCTTAAGGGTTCTCTCGATGTAGATTTTGGAGATTCCAGCCTTAGCGAAACGGACATTGAGATACCTACGGATTTTGTCGTCCTCGACGAGTTTCTGCTCGAAGCGACGTCCGCCATACCAGTTAGAGTCCCATCCGCGGATGATACCTAATCTGTTTCCAATTGGGTTAGTTTTTTGTCCCATTGTTAAATTCTTCTTTTTATTACTTATTTGTTTTCTTCTGTTTGAACCGAAGCAACGGGAGCCTCGTCGGTGCGGCTGCCGATAATCATGGTGATGTGGTTGCTACGTTTGCGGATGCGATAGCCACGGCCCTGAGGAGCGGTGCGCATACGTTTCATGGTGCGACCTTCGTCAACCATAATCTGCTTTACATAGAGGGCGTGGTCCTCGATGCGCTTGCCTTCGTTCTTGGCCTGCCAGTTGGCGATGGCGGAAAGGAGGAGTTTGCGCATTTTAGGAGCGGACTCTCTTGGGTTATATTGGAGGATAGCAAGGGCTTTCTCGACATCGACGCCACGGATAAGGTCGGCGACGAGACGGGTCTTGCGGGGCGAGGTGGGGTTGTTTCTCAACTTCGCCACATACAGGGTCTTATTGGCTTCTTTGCGTGCTTCAGCACTGTTATGTTTTCTACGTCCCATTGTTCTTTTTCTTTAGGTGACTTCGTTACTTGTGATTTGGCTTGATGTGATAGGAGGCCGCTGGGGCCAGAGTCTAATCACAGTTGACTAATCACTATTTTTTTGCTTTATCTTTTGATCCGGCATGACCGCGGAAAATGCGGGTAGGAGCGAATTCGCCGAGTTTGTGGCCAACCATGTTTTCGGTTACATAAACAGGGATGAACTTATTGCCGTTGTGGACAGCGATTGTCTGGCCTACAAAGTCGGGGGAAATCATGGAAGCCCTGGACCAGGTCTTGATGGTGACCTTCTTGTTGGACTGCTGAGCCTCGATAACTCTTTTTTCCAGTTTATGGAAGATGTACGGACCTTTCTTTAATGAACGACTCATTTTCTTGTGTGTTTTGTGTGATCTGTGAAAATAGGAGGGCGGCGCCCTGCCGATACATCACTTTTCACAGATTAACTACTTCTTTCTTCTTTCGATGATATACTTGCTGGACTGTTTCTTAGGCGAACGAGTCTTGTAGCCCTTGGCAGGTATGCCCTTGCGTGAGCGAGGATGACCACCAGTCTGACGGCCTTCGCCACCACCCATGGGGTGATCGACAGGGTTCATAACAACGCCGCGGTTGCGAGGACGACGACCGAGCCAACGGCTGCGACCGGCCTTACCGCCAACTTCGAGGTTATGCTCGGGGTTGGAGACGATACCGACGGTGGCGCGGCATGCCTGGAGAATCATGCGCATTTCGCCAGAGGGCATCTTAATGATAGCGTACTTGTCGTCACGCGACATAAGTTGAGCATAGGCACCAGCAGAGCGAACCATCTTGGCACCCTGGCCAGGACGAAGTTCGATGTTGTGGATAAGCGTACCGAAGGGGATTTCGGCGAGGGTGAGGGTGTTGCCGATTTCGGGGGCAACGCCGTTGCCAGACATGATGGTCTGACCGACCTTGAGGCCCTGGGGAGCCACGATGTAGCGTTTCTCGCCGTCAGCATAGCAGACGAGGGCGATACGCGAACTACGGTTGGGGTCGTACTCGATAGTCTTGACTGTGGCGGGGATGCCATCCTTGTTGCGCTTGAAGTCGATGATGCGGTAGAGTTTCTTGTGACCGCCGCCGATGTAGCGCTGAGTCATCTTACCCTGGTTGTTGCGGCCGCCGGTCTTGCCGAAGCCAATCACCAGGCTCTTCTCCGGCTTGGAAGCGGTAATGTCATCGTTGGTGACGATGAGTTTGTGGCGCTGGCCGGGGGTTGTCGGTTTAATCTTTTTTAAAGCCATTTTGTTTAATTCTTTTTAGCCACTTATCAGTTGGCCTAACTATTATTGGAATTGATTTTGAATGTCGCTAAGCACAGACAATGAGGATTAGGGTTTTTGAGCCCTATCCTCATGTCGATGCGTAATATTTAGCCATTAGATGCTTGCATAGAAGTCGATTGAATCGCCTTCGGCGAGGGTTACGATGGCTTTCTTGAAGGCGTTGGTGCGACCAGTGAGGAAGCCAGCCTTGGTGTAGCGGGATTTGAGTTTGCCAGAATAGTTCATGGTATTGACATCGATAACCTTGACACCGTAGAAAGTCTCGACAGCCTTTTTGATTTCGATTTTGTTGGCGCGTTTGTCAACCACGAAGCCGTAACGGTTGTGAGCCACTGGTTCGGGCTTGCCTTTCTTACGCTGGATGCGGGTGAGTTTAGGAGCAGCCGCAGCCTCGGTAAGTCTCGTCATCTTCTCGCTGATGAGGGGTTTTACTATAATATTCATTGTTTAAAAAATTCTGAATCAGTTTGACACTCACAATAATTATTTTACAGCCAAAAAGCGGCTGATTTCGCTAATTGCGCCCTCGCAAAGCACCACATTAGCAGCGTTAATAATGTCGTAAGTATTTAACTCACAAGCATTAACAACTCTGACGTTTTGCAAGTTACGAGCAGACAAAGATACGAAATTATTTGGTTTCGCAACGACAATAAGTGATTTTTTGTCACTAATTTTGAGGTTATTGAGAACCTGTACCATTTGTTTGGTCTTGGGGGCGTCGAAGGTGAAATCCTCAAGGACGGTAAGAGCGTTGTCGGTGACCTTGTAACTAAGGGCGGAACGACGAGCAAGACGTTTGACCTTGATGTTGAGTTTGAAGCGATAGTCGCGAGGTTTGGGTCCAAAGATGGTACCGCCGCCTACGAATACGGGGCTCTTCAAATCGCCAGAGCGTGCGCCGCCGGTGCCTTTCTGACGTTTGAGTTTGCGGGTGCTGTGAGCGTTTTCGGAACGTTCTTTGCTCTTGCTGGTGCCCTGACGCTGATCTGCGAGATACTGCTTGCAGTCAAGATAGATAGCGTGGTCGTTGGGCTGAATGGCGAAGATAGAATCGTCTACGCTGATGGTTCTACCGGTCTCGCTTCCGTTGGTGTTATAAATTTTTAGCTCCATCTTTCAAGTTTTAAAATTGAACCTTTGGGTCCCGGTACAGAACCTTTGACTAAAATAAGATTTTTCTCGGCGATGATTTTAACCACCTGGAGGTTCTGAACCTTGACGCGGTGGTTGCCCATCTGACCAGCCATACGCATACCCTTGAAGATACGCGAGGGGTAGGAGGAGGCGCCTATTGAACCAGGGGCGCGACGACGGTCGTGTTGTCCGTGAGTATCATCTCCAACACCACCGAATCCGTGTCTTTTGACCACGCCCTGGAAGCCTTTACCTTTGGAGGTGCCGACGACGTCGACATACTCGCCTTCCTGGAACACACTGACGGTCAGAACTTCGCCATGTTTTTTCTTGTGACCTTCCTCGAAGCGGCTAAACTCGGCGAGATAGCGTTTCGGGGTGGTGTTAGCCTTGGCGAAATGGCCTTTCATAGCCTTGGTTGTGTGGCTTTCTTTTTTCTCGCCGAAAGCGAGTTGGATAGCCTCATAGCCATCTTTCTCGATGGTTCTTACTTGTGTTACGACACAAGGACCAGCTTCAATAACAGTGCACGGTATCTGTTTACCGTCGGCATCAAAAAGACTGGTCATTCCGATTTTTTTTCCAATTAATCCTGACATTTGCTTTTTGGATTGTTTTTGTTTTACACTACAGCGTGACGTTGCGGCAAGCCAGTGGATGGTGAGTTTTGTTTGCGCCGCTCGGACATAGGCTGTTTTTGATTTTTAACTTCAGACTTTGATTTCTACTTCGACACCGCTGGGGAGTTCGAGCTTCATAAGAGCATCGACGGTCTTGTTGCGATCGTTAATCTCGATGTCCATAAGGCGTTTGTAGGAGCACAACTCGAACTGTTCGCGGGACTTCTTGTTAACGAAAGTCGAACGGTTGACGGTGAAGATTTTTTTGTTGGTCGGCAGGGGGATGGGGCCTGTAACGACTGCACCCGTCATTTTGACGGTCTTTACGATCTTCTCGGCGGATTTGTCGACGAGGTTGTGATCGTAAGATTTGAGTTTGATTCTAATTCTTTGACTCACGGTTTTAAGAGTTTTGTTATTAATAATATTTGTTTTTCAGAATTTCGTCTTGTTTTTCGCGAGAAACCTCGGCATAATGGGAGAACTCCATAGTCGAATTGGCGCGGCCTGAGGTGATGGTGCGGAGGGCAGTGACATAGCCGAACATCTGCTCGAGAGGCACATTGGCATGGACTGCCTGTACGCCGACCTTAGCATCGATACTTTCGAGCATGCCACGACGGCGGTTGAGGTCGCCAGTAACATCGCCAACATAGGCATCGGGCGTCAGCACCTCGAGTTTCATGATGGGCTCGAGAAGCACCGGAGCGGCCTTGCGGCAGGCGTTCTTGAAGCCGATGCGGGCACAGAGTTCGAAAGACAGTTGGTCTGAATCTACCGGATGGAAGGAGCCATCGATGACGCGCACCTTCATGCTGTCCATAGGATAGCCTGCAAGCACGCCGTTGAGCATGGCCTCTTTGAAGCCTTTCTCGATGGCGGGCATATATTCCTTGGGAATGTTGCCTCCCTTGACCTCGCTGACAAACTGCAATCCAGACACACCCTCGTCGGCAGGACCGATTTCGAAAAGTATGTCGGCGAACTTGCCTTTGCCGCCAGTCTGTTTCTTGTAGATTTCGTGATGCTGCACCGTTGTGGTGATAGCCTCCTTATAGGCCACCTGCGGACGGCCCTGGTTGACCTCGACGTCAAATTCGCGACGCAGACGGTCGAGAATGATGTCGAGATGAAGTTCGCCCATACCGCTGATAAGGGTCTGGCCCGAAACCTCGTCGGTCTTGACGCGGAAGGTCGGGTCCTCTTCGGCAAGTTTCATCAGGGCATTGGTCAGTTTGTCCATATCGCCCTGGGTGAGAGGCTCGACAGCGATGCTGATGACGGGCTCGGGGAACTTCATGGATTCGAGCACTATGGGATGGCGCTCGTCGCAGAGAGTGTGGCCGGTCTTGATGTCCTTAAATCCGACGGCGGCTCCGATATCGCCAGCCTCGATGCGGTCGAGGGGGTTCTGCTTGTTGGAGTGCATCTGCATGATGCGTGCTATGCGCTCCTTCTTGCCAGTGTTGGCATTATATACATAGGAGCCCGACTCGAGCGAACCGGAATAGACGCGGAAGAAGCAGAGGCGTCCGACATAGGGATCGGTGGCAATCTTGAATGCCAACGCCGAGAAAGGAGCATTGACGTCGATGGGACGTGCTTCGGCTTTCTCGGTCTTGGGGTTGATGCCGTCAACCTCGCCAATGTCGAGAGGACTGGGCAGATAGGCTGCCACGGCATCGAGCAGAGACTGCACGCCTTTGTTCTTGAACGAGGCGCCGCAGAGTACCGGGGTAATCTTGCGAGCAAGGGTAGCCTTGCGTATCTCGGCAATCATCTCATCCTCGGTGATGGAGTCGGGGTCGTCAAAGAATTTTTCCATCAGGACCTCGTTTTCCTCGGCCACGCCCTCAATGAGGCGCTGGCGATATTCGGCCACGACGTCCTTAAGGTCGTCGGGCATAGGCACCTCATAGAACTTGGAGCCGTTCGACTCCTCGTCCCAGATGAGGGCCTTGTTAGATATGAGGTTCACGACACCCTTGAAGAGGTCTTCTTGTCCGATAGGAATCTCCAGCGGAATGGGATTGGCACCGAGACGTTCCTTTATCTGATTTACAACCGAGAAGAAATCGGCGCCCGCGCGGTCCATCTTGTTGACGAAGGCAATGCGGGGCACATTATAGCGGTCGGCCTGGCGCCACACGGTCTCCGACTGAGGCTCGACGCCGCCCACAGCACAGAAAATGGCTATGGCGCCATCGAGCACACGGAGCGAGCGTTCCACCTCGACGGTGAAATCAACGTGGCCCGGAGTATCTATAATGTTGAGTTTATAGCGGTTGTTGTGCCAGTCCCAATACACAGTGGTGGCAGCGGACGTGATAGTTATGCCACGTTCCTGCTCCTGAGCCATCCAGTCCATAGTAGCGGAGCCCTCGTGAGTCTCACCGAGTTTGTAGTTCTTCCCGGTGTAGAAGAGTATGCGCTCCGTCGTCGTCGTCTTGCCGGCGTCGATATGGGCCATGATGCCAATGTTCCTTGTATAGTGGAGGTCTGACATTCTGCTATAATTCTCGGTTTGCGGAAGTTCTTGCAGCGGTTATTAGAAACGGAAGTGGGAGAAAGCCTTGTTGGCGTCAGCCATACGGTGGATTTCCTCCTTACGTTTGAAGGCGGAACCTTCTTCTTTATAAGCGGCCATGATTTCGCCGGCGAGTTTGAGAGCCATGGTTTTCTCGCTGCGTTTGCGGGAATAACTGATAAGGTTCTTCATACCGATGGACTGTTTGCGCTCGGGACGAATCTCGGTAGGCACCTGAAAAGTGGCGCCACCGATGCGGCGGCTCTTAACCTCAACGGAAGGGGTGATGTTAGCGAGAGCCTTCTTCCAAACCTCGAGGCCGTCCTCTTTAGTGCGGTCGGCTACGACGTCGATGGCCTCGTAGAAAATCTTGTAGGCTATAGTTTTCTTACCGCCCATCATCAAGTTGTTAACGAACTTGGTAACGAGGATGTCGTTGAACTTGGGATCCGGGAGGATGATGCGTTTCTTTGGTTTTGCTTTTCTCATGTCTGTACAAAAATCTTTAGAAGTCCCCGCAAGGCTGCGCCGCGAGGACGAAGCGGTTACCTATAATTATTTAGCGGCTTGTTTGGGGCGTTTTGCACCATATTTGGAGCGGCGCTGACGGCGGCCATCAACTCCGGAGGTATCGAGAGCACCACGGATGATGTGATAACGCACGCCGGGGAGGTCCTTAACACGGCCTCCACGAATCATAACGATGGAGTGCTCCTGCAGGTTGTGGCCCTCGCCAGGGATATAGGCGTTGACTTCCTTCTGGTTGGTAAGACGGACACGGGCGACTTTGCGCATGGCCGAGTTAGGTTTTTTAGGGGTGGTGGTGTACACGCGGGTGCAAACGCCACGACGCTGCGGGCAGCTGTCGAGAGCAGGAGATTTGCTCTTGTACTCCATCTGCTGGCGTCCTTTGCGAACTAATTGCTGAATTGTAGGCATGTTTTTTGTTTGATATTATTTAAATTACTGATTTTCTATCACGTTTATAGACACTATGCACCTATAAATCGGACTGCAAAAGTACAACTATTTTTTTATTCACAACGTATTGATGCGAATTAATTAGTGTTAATAAAACTTAAAAATCAAATATCACATAATATTTCAGCAAGTTACAAAACAACATTTTTTCGTAACCCGCTGAAAAGCATCGCCAAGTTATTAACAATATTTGTCCGGGATAATGCTCTTTATATAAAATAAAAGGTATTCTTGGACAATTTGCCCCATTCAATAAAACCATTATGGACCAAAACAAAAATACTTTCATATAAGCAAGAAAGTATCGTACTATTTTTACACCTTAAATATATGCCCTCTTGGCGCATTTTTTTGCGCTAAGAGGGGCGTTTTGTTTTTGTGTATTATATGGCTTTGTGAAAATGTGTGTGCCTGTTGCCTGTGGGTTAGGGTCTCCCCTATTTCCGCAGGGCGTTGTAGCGCTTGCGGGCGCGGTCGGCGTAGAGGCTTACGGGATAATCGACGAGGATTTTCTCGTAACATTCTTTGGCCACTTCGGGATGTTGCAGGCGCTCCTCGTTCAGTTGGGCACGCAGCATCAAGGCGTCGTCGGCAAGAATGTCGTCGGGATAGAAGTCGTAGAGTTTTGCAAGCAGGCTGTCGGCCTCCTCAAAGTGGTTCTGCCGCATACGTATCTTGGCCTTCTGCATCAGCACCTCGTCGAGCAGTGGATGCGAGAGGCTGCGCTGGGCTATCTCGTCAAGTTTCTGCCATGCCGAGTCCAACTGGTTGCGATATAGCATGAGGTCGGCAGCGGCATAGAGTTCGAGCATGCCGTAGGTGCTGTCGTCCTCCATGTTGTCGCTGATGAGCAACGACAGTTCCATGGCGTCGTTGGCAATGAGTTTGGTGGTGGAGGCACGCAGCACATTGAGTTGCGATATGGCCCACTGAAAGTCGTTGTTGTAGTAACTCAGACGGGCATTGCGCAGTTTGGCCTGTGCTCCTAATATGTCGTCGCGATAGGTTTTCTCCACCTGCATATAGAGCAGCGAGGCCTCCCACGGCTCGCCGGCAAAGAGGAGCAGGTCGCCCAGTTCCAATTTCACCTGGCAGACATCTTTTTGCGGCAGTTTGGGGATTTCAAGTGCATCGTAGAGCATGTCAGCGGCGCCCTGCACATCGTTCAGATAGTAGGCCATCAGCGAGGCATAGTCGCGCATGATGGGCAGTGTGGCGGCCTTTTTGCCAAGTTCCTGCAGCGTGGCATCGTATTGCTGGCGCAACGCCTGCAACTGGTCGGTTGGCGTTGGAAAATTGCGATTGAGTCGTGCGAATTGCACCTTCAGCACACCTATACGGCTGTTGAAATACTGCGGTGAGGAGGTCCCTTTGGATATCAACGCACGATAACATTCCTCGGCCACATCGTAGTCGGCATTAGACAAGGCAATGTTGGCCACTCTGTACAGTTGCTCGCCACCCATATCTGGGAATCGCGCATCTACGGCCTTGGCCTGCGTCATGGCAAACTCGAAGTCCTTGACCTGCAACGAGTACCATATCATCATCTCTATATAGGAACGGTTTTCGGGGTGCTCCTGTATGCGGCTTATGAGGGCGCTGCGCAGACCGTCGGCGAGGCGGTCGTCGCTGGTTTGCTGCATGGCGCGCTGAAGCGAAATCTGTATGGAACCTATCGAGCCTGGCGAATTGTCGAGCAGGTCGAGATACTCCTGCGTCATGGCCTCATAGTTGCCCGTACTGCCATGAAGGGCGGCTATCTCGTTGACATAGATAAACTTGTTTTTCATCACCTCGCGGGCCTTCAGATAGGCTTTCAGCATCAGGTCGCTGCGTCCCGCACCCTCGAAGGCGCGCACCAGGTCCTCGGTCTGCCTCATGTCGGCAGTTATTTTTCCGATAGCCTCCTCGTATTCCTTCTCGGCCTTTTTCTTTTCGCCTTTTTTCAGCATCACCTCGGCAAGGTCCACATGTAGGTAGATGTCGCGGCGGTTGTCCTTCATGCGCTTCTCCACAAGGCGTTCGGCATCGCGCGTCTGTCCCAGTTCCAGATACGATTTGAGCAGCATCTGGTAGTAGAACTTGTTGGAAGTGTTCTTGTAGAGGCCTTCGTATATTTCGGCGGCCTGGGCATATTCGCCGTTTGAATAGTAGTGGGCTGCCAACTGCTCTTTGGTCTGCTGTGCGTAGGTGGCTGTGGCGAGTAGCAGCGCTGCAAGCAGGTAGAATATGCGGAGTATAGGTTTTAGGCTCATGATATACAAAAAAACCGAAAGCGGGGCTTCCGGCGTTATGTGGATTAGAAGTGACTAATCTGGGGCTCGAACCCAGGACCCCATCCTTAAAAGGGATGTGCTCTACCTGCTGAGCTAATTAGTCTGACCATTTTTTGTGACTAATCTGGGGCTCGAACCCAGGACCCCATCCTTAAAAGGGATGTGCTCTACCTGCTGAGCTAATTAGTCATCACTTCTGATGTTAGGGCATAATCCCCAACTAAAAAAGCGGTGCAAAGGTACAACTTTTTCATTTATTCGCCAAAAAAAAGTGAAAACGGTAGTTTTGGATTAATCTAAAACCCCTTCTCCAAGTCCGTTTCCAGATGCCGTTGCAGGCATAAATACGGCAGTGCACAGCAGTGTTTCCCATCGGTTGCGCAATACGTCGCAACAGCGTTTTGGCCCATTTTGCTTTTTACATTATTTTTTAATACTTTTGTAGATTTACATCCCAAACAAGGGATGCAGTAAGGTGTTTTATTACAGAAAGGTATGTCAAGTTACAGCCAATTCTGCGTATATACTTATATAAAAATAATAACCGAAAGAAAATTAAAATGAGAAATGGAGAAAGATGTCAAGCAATTTGATACTCTATTGATAGGAACCTGAGAGATTGAACCTCGACCAATATCGAAGAAGAAAAACAAAATATAATAAGAACGTTTTGGAAGAGGTGGGAAATAGGAAACTGCTAAAATAAAACCCAATAACAATGCTTGATAAAAGTACTAAAAAATAGCCATGGGAACAGTTATAACAGTATTAGCGCTTATTGTAGTGGTAGTTGGTGTTATTTATCATAGACAAAGCGCCCTCCATGATAAAGGTGTCAATCCTGCAGAGAAGTTTCTTCCAATAGATAAAAAACTGATTGAACTTGCTCGCCAAGGTGAAACTTTATTGGATGATGAATTATTTTATGTTGGACTAATATTACAGCAAGACAATCCCGAAGAAGCATGGAAATATATTGAATTAGCTGCAACCCATGGGCATCCATATGCTCAAATGGAGATGGGTCGATATTGTGTTGAAACATCCAATAATCAATTTGATGAAAAAGCATATAAATGGATGAGACTTGCAGCAATTCAAGGCAACTCACAGGCGATATTTAACATGGGAATATCTGCTCACAGAGGAGATGGCGGAGTGATAGATTATGCCGAGGCATATAAGTGTTTCTTAAAAGCAGCGGAACTGGGACATGGAGAATCTTGTTTCCGTGTAGCAATGTGTTATCATTTAGGAGAAGGCATTGAACAAAATGAGATTATTGCAAGATATTGGGCATTTAGGGCACAGCAATTGGGATACCCCAATCCCCTGCTAGGCCAATTATTAGAACAATCTACGGATTTGAATCCTGAGGATATTGTACGAAATCCCAAAGGTGAAATTGTGCGTTTCAGTGGAGAAAGTATTATCAGCAAGGCATCGAATGAAGGTTGTCTTGATGCGTCATATAATATCGCATTATGGTACCGCGATGGTAATGGTGTCGAAAAAGATATGCAGAAAGCTGTAGATACAATTTTATATTGCGCAATTCATGGATTAGCGAAAGCACAATCAGAAGCTGCAGATATTGCCATGTGCAATAAAGACTATGAAAATGCAAGAAAATTTGCAGCAGATGCAACTAATAGTGGTATTGCACATGCTTATTGTATATTAGGTAATATTTATTACAATGGGTATGGTGTTGAAAAGAATGTAGAGAAAGCAATCGAATATTTTATTAAGGCTGTCAATTTGGGAGATGATGTTGCAAGGGAGTTTTTAGCATTGTATTTTGCCCCCGAACTTTTATCATCACAACTTATAGCACCATCATTATCAGAATATGATAGAGACACTACAACAGACTATGACACTCTAACACTTAATCAAATCCATGCAAAATATATGTTAAAATTGGCGAGAGCCAATAACTCCATGCTGTTTAGAAAATATTAATTAATGCCAATAGTTAATTCATAAACGTTCAATCAATTATGGCAAAATTAAGAATAAGTAGAGGTAAGTGTTCTAATGTATAGAAATGAAAATAACGGTGATGATTATTTTACTTTTCCGCAGGAAAGTAAAATAACAAGCGTTTTTATTTTCACTTTTGCCAACAAAGTAAAATAAAAGTCGTATTTTTAAACGATATAGTCAAACTCCTATGTACAGACGGTTATTTAGTTGAATCCACAGGACAAAGTCGCAACAGGTTGTTTAAGTTTAAACCATACACAGATATTTTTGCAGAACAGTAAACTAATTGAAAACAATTAATCATAAAAACATTTAATCAAAAACTAACAATTTTAACCATAAATAACAAACACATGGCACAAGAAAAAAAATTTATGACTTGTGATGGCAACCAGGCCGCCGCTCATGTAGCATACATGTTCAGCGAGGTCGCCGCCATCTATCCCATCACCCCCTCAAGCCCCATGGCCGAGTATATCGACGAGTGGGCTGCCGGTGGACGTAAGAACCTCTTTGGCGAGACTGTCCGCGTCGTTGAGATGCAGTCGGAGGCCGGCGCTGCTGGCGCTGTGCACGGCTCGCTGCAGGCGGGTGCCCTAACCACCACCTACACCGCTTCGCAGGGCTTGCTGCTGATGATTCCCAACATGTACAAGATTGCTGGCGAACTGCTGCCCGCCGTCTTCCACGTTACGGCTCGCTCGCTGGCCGCCCAGGCCCTCTCCATCTTTGGCGACCACGCCGACGTGATGGCAACCCGTCAGACGGGCTTCGCTATGCTGGCATCTAACAGCGTGCAGGAGGTTATGGACCTCGCACCTGTGGCACACCTCGCCGCCATCAAGGGCCGCGTACCGTTCATGCACTTCTTCGACGGCTTCCGCACCAGCCACGAAATCCAGAAAATCGAGGCTTGGGACATGGAGACCCTCCGTCCGCTCGTCGACCAGAAGGCCCTCAAACGTTTCCGCGACAACGCCCTCAACCCAGAGCACAACGTGACACGTGGCACCGCCCAGAACGGCGACATCTATTTCCAGACCCGCGAATTGCAGAACAAGTACTACGAGGCCATCCCCGACATCGTGGCCGAGTATATGAAGGAAATCTCCAAACTCACCGGCCGTGAGTATGCTCCTTTCACCTATTATGGTGCCAAGGATGCTACCGACATCATCGTGGCCATAGGTTCCGTTACCGAGACCACCAAGACCGTGGTTGACTATCTCAACGCCCAGGGCAAGAAGACCGGCGTTGTCTCCGTCCACCTCTATCGTCCTTTCAGCGTGAAGTATCTGATGGCCGTGATGCCCAAGACCGCCAAGAACATCTGCGTGCTTGACCGCACCAAGGAACCCGGCGCCAATGGCGACCCGCTGTATCTCGACGTGGTCGAGGCCTTCAAGGGCAATGCCAGCGTGAAGATTATCGGCGGCCGCTACGGCCTCTCTTCCAAGGACACCACTCCTGCACAGATTATCAGCGTTTTCAACAACCTTGCTGGCGAGCAGAAGAACCAGTTCACCATCGGTATTGTTGACGACGTTACCTTCAAGTCGCTTCCCGTGCTGCCCGAAATCAGCATCCTGCCCAAGGGCACTTTCGAGGCTCGTTTCTACGGCTTGGGTGCCGATGGTACCGTTGGTGCCAACAAGAACAGCATCAAGATTATTGGCGACAACACCGACAAATACAGCCAGGCCTATTTCGACTACGACTCCAAGAAATCGGGCGGCTACACCTGCTCGCACCTGCGCTTTGGCGACAATCCGCTGCCCGCACCCTACCTGGTCGGAACTCCCGACTTCGTGGCCGTCCACGTGCCTTCCTATCTGCGCAAGTATGACTGCCTCCGCGGCCTGAAGGACAACGGCACCTTCCTCTACAACAGCCCATGGAGCGTTGAGGAGACCAAGGCACAGTTGCCCGACTTTGTGAAGAAATATCTGGCACTGCACCACATCACGATGTACATCATCGACGCTACCAAGATTGCCGCCGAGATTGGCCTTGGCAACCGCACCAACACCATCCTCCAGAGCGCTTTCTTCAAGATTTCTGAGGTTATACCCTACGACCTCGCCGTCGAGCAGATGAAGAAATTCATCGTCAAGTCGTATGGCCGCAAGGGCGAAGACGTTGTCAACAAGAACTACCAGGCCGTCGACCGCGGTGGCGAAATCGTCAAGATTGACATACCCGCCGAGTGGGCCAACCTGCCTTGCGGCACCGATTTCGTGGCTGCCAAGCACGACGACGACCCCGAGTTCATCCACAAAGTCATGCGCCCCATGCTGGCACAGTGTGGCAACGACCTGCCCGTCAGCGCATTCCTCGGCTATGAGGATGGCACCTTCCCCTCGGGCACCACAGCCTTCGAGAAACGCGGTGTGGCTACCGCCGTTCCCAACTGGAACTCGGCCAACTGCATACAGTGCAACCAGTGCTCGCTCATCTGCCCCCATGCCGCCATCCGCCCCGTGGTGATGACCGACGACGAGAAAAAGAACGCTCCCGCCTCGATGGAGACCGTCGATGTCAAGATGCCCAAGGAACTTGCAGGCATGCACTTCCGCATCCAGGTCAGCGTCATGGACTGCACCGGCTGCGGCAACTGCGCTGACGTCTGCCCGGGCATGAAGGGCGAGAAGGCTCTGACCATGAAACCCATGGAGAGCCAGATGGAGCAGGCCGCCAACTGGGATTATGCTCAGAAGAAAGTTGCCTACAAGGACAACCTCATCAACAAGTTTGCAAACGTCAAGAACAGCCAGTTCTCACAGCCTCTGTTCGAGTTCAGCGGTGCCTGCGCCGGCTGCGGTGAGACACCTTATCTCAAATGCATCACCCAGCTCTTTGGCGAGCAGATGATGATTGCCAACGCCACGGGCTGCTCCTCCATCTATGGTGCCTCGGCTCCTGCCACGCCCTACTGCCGCAACTATCGCAGCGGCTACGGCCCCGCCTGGGCCAACTCGCTCTTCGAGGACAATGCCGAGTTCGGTCTCGGTATGGCTACCGCCACCCGCAAGATGCGCGAGAGCCTGCGCCGCAAGGCCGAGGAGCTGGTGAAGACCACCGCCTTCGACTGGATGCGTGAGGCCACGCAGAAATGGCTCGACACCTTCGACGATACCCTCGCCAACCGCGAAGCCACCAACGAGTTCGTCGCCGCCCTCGAGAAGGCCATCCTTCCCATCGACGGCGCCGTCGCCTTCTGGCAGGGCGAAGGCATCAAGATCTACGGTGCCGACGTTGCCGCACAGAAGCTCGAGGAGGCCAAGGCCGCCAAGGCTGCCGGCAGCCCCATCTGCCCGTGCCGCGGCTGCGCCCTGGAGAGTGAGCTGCTGGCCGAGAAAGACCATCTGGCCAAGCGCAGCCAGTGGATATTCGGCGGCGACGGCTGGGGCTACGACATCGGATTTGGCGGTCTCGACCATGTCCTTGCCAGTGGCGAGGATGTCAACGTCGTTGTCGTCGACACCGAGGTTTACAGCAACACCGGCGGACAGTCGTCGAAGGCAACTCCTGCCGGCGCTGTCGCCAAGTTCGCCACCAGCGGCAAGAAGATTCGCAAGAAAGACCTCGGCATGATTGCCAAGAGTTACGGCTATGTCTATGTGGCACAGGTTGCCATGGGTGCCTCGCAGGCCCAGTATTTCAACGTCATCAAGGAGGCCGAGGCCTATCACGGTCCGTCGCTCATCATCTGCTACGCCCCCTGTATCAACCAC
>ONLQ01000072.1 GCA_900318665.1 uncultured Bacteroidales bacterium
AGGATGAAATCCTCGGTAGGGTGTTATCCTCTCAGGGCATGGTATTTCTTGATATAGGTAATTGGGGTTTGGGTAATCAACTATTGGTTGCCATTGCGCCATAGCGTCATTCATGGCTGCTGCCATTGCTATCATGGATAGTAATGTGTAAAGATATTTGTTGTTCATAACGCGTGATTATATGACGATTGTTGTTTATTTAATCTTATTATTGTGATGATGTTATTATTTTTACTGTGGGCATTGGGGATTTAACTGATGTAATACTGTATTGTTCATCGCTGTACCGAATAATAATTGATGAGGCTCATCTTTCCCCTTGGTGTCGAATTCCATGGTCTGGACTAAAGATGGAGTTGGTCTTAATATAGTCTTGTGCTGACACATTCGCAACAGAGACTAACGCCAGAATGATACTGATAAGAAATAGCTTTTTTTTCATTTTTATGGTATATAAGTTGTATGGTAAAATATAAATTGTTATTAATATGTATTTTATATGAGTGGAATGGGTGTAATAATATATTTTTGTATCTGCAAATATTCAATTTTTTTTCTATTCGCCAAATAGTTTCTTTGATTCTTAACCCCAATCGGTCGTTAAATATGATATGATTTGTACATAAATGCAATGCTTTACGATGTCATTTTTCTTATGACCGCCATTGGAAAAATCTCGATACAGTTTGTTTACTACGAGTGTACCATATTTCCCTTTCCTAATGACCGAAATGGGATAAAAAGAAATAATAAAGACAATCTATCAAATCATACTATAGCCAACAATAATGACCCAAATCAGTCAATAGCGTTGAATGGCAGTCCTTTCCGATTATATCTCTCGCAAAACCATAGAAAATGGGGCGCCCTTTCGGACAGCCCCATCTTTGTTACTCTATCTTGCTTGAGTTTAGAACAGGCCTTCGAGAAGGTTGTCGTCAACAAGGTTGGGCATAGTGACCTTCAGCTCGGGGCAGATGTCCATAGCGCGCTTGATGGCGAACATGGCGCCCTCGTTGCGGGCCCAGGAGCGACGGCTGATGCCGTTGTTCACATCCCAGTGGAGCATCATGCGCAGACGGCGGTCGCAAGCCTCGCTGCCGTCAAGCACCATACCGAAGCCGCCGTTCATCACTTCACCCCAGCCAACGCCACCGCCGTTGTGGATAGAGACCCACGTAGCTCCGCGGAAGCTGTCGCCAATGACGTTCTGCACAGCCATATCGGCGCAGCGGTTGCTGCCGTCATAGATGTTAGAGGTCTCGCGGAAGGGGCTGTCCGTACCGCTCACATCGTGGTGGTCACGACCGAGCACGATGGGAGCCGAAATCTCGCCCTTCTTGATGGCCTCGTTGAAGCGGGCTGCAATCTTGGTGCGGCCCTCGCAGTCGGCATAGAGGATACGGGCCTGGCTGCCCACCACCAGGTGGTTCTCCTTGGCACCCTTAATCCACTGGATATTGTCGTGCATTTGCTGCTGAATCTCGGCGGGAGCCGTAGCGGCAATCTCGCCCAGCACCTCCATAGCGATATGGTCGCTCTTGTCGAGGTCTTCGGGCTTGCCGCTAGTGCACACCCAACGGAAGGGACCGAAGCCGTAGTCGAAGCACATCGGGCCCATGATGTCCTGCACGTATGAGGGGTAGCGGAAAGCGCTGTGGTCTTCATTCCAGATGTCGGCACCGGCGCGACTGCTCTCCAGCAGGAAGGCGTTGCCATAGTCGAAGAAGTACATACCCTTGGCAGTAAGTTTGTTGACGGCTGCCACATGACGGCGCAACGACTCCTGAACCTTCTCCTTGAAGAGTTCGGGCTTTTCGGCCATCATCACCTTGGCGTCCTCGAAGCTGACACCCACGGGATAGTAGCCACCGGCCCAGGGATTGTGCAGCGAGGTCTGGTCGCTGCCCAGATCCACCTGGATGCCCTTCTCTGCGCAGTATTCCCAAAGGTCAACCACGTTGCCCTGATAGGCAAACGAGCGGGCAATCTTCTGCTCGCGGGCTTTGTTCACAGCGACAAACAGCTCGTCGAGGTCGGCGTGCACTTCATCCACCCAGCCTTGGTCATAGCGTTTCTGCGTAGCAGCAGGGTTGATTTCGGCGGTGATGCTCACCACACCGGCGATGTC
>ONLQ01000060.1 GCA_900318665.1 uncultured Bacteroidales bacterium
CTATGCCGACACAGCCCTATACTATCGTGAGCGGCAGGTGCTGACGCTCGGCCACGACACCATCTATCTCACAGGAGGCAGTTATGTGGTGCTGCCTCCCAGCGGCAACGCCAATATCAACAATCACTACATCGACAGTGTAATCCGAGCCAACAACAGCACCGTTGTCAACCACTACGTTGACAGCGTGGTGCAGGCTAATAACACCACTGTTGTAAATAATATTCAAAACCAAATCTCCGACTCGGTGAGGCAGATGCAGACTACCATCAACAACACCATAACCACACAGATGCGTGACTCCATTATTGCCATTATCCGTGACTCTGCCAACACCATTCAGCAAAGCATCTCGACACTTCCTTCAGGAACATGCTATGCCTCGTGCGGCAGTGTGGACAGCCTACGGCGCAGACAGGACTCTGTGCGCAGGGCTTTCGACTCCGTCGTCGGTGTACAGGACATCACATTACACCGTTATGATTCAATTATCAACGTGCAGAGAAGAGATATACACAGGTATGACTCCATTATCCGCATTTACGACTCGGTTATTGGTAATTATGATTCTGTAGTAAATATATTAGTGCATCGCGTTGATTCCGTTAGCAATACTGGTACGACAGACCCATCAGATCCGTGCTATGGAAGAACAACCACGGGAGTAGATACGCGTATGGCAACCGATTTTTATACATGGATAAACGGCAGAACTTACACCGCATCGAATAGTACCGCCCAATATAACCTGCGACACGCCAATGCCGAAGGGTGTGACAGTATTGTTACCCTAAACTTGACTATCACCTACAGCGGAGCAGTGGTCGAAGACGGGGCATTGCCAGGCGTATTTTCTGTTTCTGCTACCCAAAAAGTACGTTTCTCGCAAGGAAATCTGCAATATCAGTATAGTACGAATACATGGCGTTTCGCCGAAAATCAGTATGATGCATTTACCACAAGGAGGGACTCCATTTGGAATTCAATTACGGAGATTCGAGATTCAAACATATATATGGGCCATTTATGGCAAAACCTATTTAGCTGGGGAACCAGTGGCTATGAAGACCCAAATGACTACTATAACACATTATACCATCCATTATGTGGCTATAGTGAAGAAACAGTAGGAGGTTTTGGACCAAGTTCCAATATGAGTTCGCCTGACCTTACCAATGAAAGCAGAAATTCGGACTGGGGCGTATATAACCCTATCGTCAATGGTGGAAACGTAGCAGGTGCATGGCGTACTCCCACTATCGAAGAGTGGTATTATCTGCTCTTTGAACGGACTGCCAGTTATGGACGTTTTTGCAAAGCTAAGGTTAATGGAGTAGGTGGCGTTATTTTATTCCCCGATAGTTATTCTCATCCAACTGGAATACCAATACCACAAAATATTGATAATGCAACGGCTCGCTACACTGATGCTTTTACGGCAACGGCATTTAGAAGGATGGAACAGGCGGGAGCGGTCTTCCTACCTGCTAATTTCGTTAGGGGAGTGCACCAGGCAGGTAATAATACTTGGAGTGTATTCTACCATTATATTAATGGTGATTCTAGACAATCTCTTGCTACTAATTATAGAACCTCCTATTGGTCATCTACCCATGCAAACTCAAATTACGCCTTTGTTTTCTCATTTAATGAAGGTACATTATGGGACACACCACCATACTCAGATAATATTAATGGTACAAGACAATACAGAGAAAGCCGTACATATCGTTGTTGTGTTCGACTTGTACAAGATTATAATGAATAAAAATATACAGGGAAGCCGAAAACTGTTTTCATAGAGTAGGCAGTATCTAAAAACATAATAACAAAATGAAAACAACAGAAACTCTTAACGTTGAAGACTTCAAAGTCTGCGTAGCGTTGTCTAACAATGAATTCGACTCTCACGACTTCATCAAAATTTATGCTGGTATTTATGCTGCAAAATATGTGGCAATGCTTAGACTGTGCGGTGGCGATTTCACTATTGTAGATAGAGATATGGCTAATTTCCTTAAAAGCAATGCTGCCACTTTGGATATTATTCGTTTATCGGGCGACGTCGAAAGTGAAAATATAATCGGCAACATATCGCCAAACGCTACCTGGAAGAAAGCGTAGTAATATTTTTAGACTTTCTCGTTGAGGTTGTCCCATAAGTCAAGGATACCCTCTTTTTTTAACCAATAGTTTGAGGTTTGTGTCAAATAAGTGATTCTCGTTGGGGAATAATATGCTTATGGGATACCCTCAACAAAACCTCCAGAGGAGGTCAATGTCTGTAGTAAAACCGATATTCCACCACCACAAATCGGCTCCAGCGGAGCCGCATGTAAAAACATTCGCCACCTACGGAGGCGATTCTATTGTGTGTGTGATAACCGTTTTCTACAGACATACGCCACTTACGGCGGCAATGGTTTTTGCCTCAATTATTTCGTTTTTTTGTTTTGGAGTTTTCTTCGGGTTTTGTTCGGGATTCCTTCGAGGTCGGGTCAAAGGAATCTCAATGTTTTTTTCTGTTGCAATGGATTTGCTAATCCGCTGCAATCAGATTTCCTGCGAAGGTCGATGTCTGTTGAAAAACCGATACCACACTATAACGATACAAAACAATGGCGGCGACATTTTCATGCCGCCGCCATTGTTTTATTTAATCTTTTTTGGGGATTAGTCGAGGATGGTGTTCCAGTTGTGAACATCTTCGTACTCGCCGAGTTGGATGGCGCGCAGACGCTCATAGAGTTTCTTGCACCAAGGACCTGGCTCTTTGCCGAAGTTGTAGCTGTGACCGGTCTCGGGGTCGTCGAGACGCTCAATGGGGCTGATAACGGCAGCGGTGCCGCAAGCGCCAGCCTCTTGGAACTCGGCAAGTTCCTCGAGAGCGATGGGACGACGCTCAACCTTCATGCCCATATCCTCTGCAATCTGCATGAGGCTCTTATTGGTGATGGAGGGCAGAATAGAGGTCGAGAGAGGTGTAACATAGGTGTTGTCCTTAATACCGAAGAAGTTGGCAGCGCCAGCCTCATCGACATACTTCTTCTCTTTGGCATCGAGATAGAACTCGCAGGCATACTGACCACCATGGCAGGCCTCGACATGGGCGCGAAGCGATGCAGCATAGTTGCCACCGACCTTATAGACACCTGTTCCGAGAGGAGCAGAACGGTCGTACTTGCGGGTAATGACATAAGGATTGGCCATAAAACCACCTTTGAAATAAGGTCCAACGGGGGTGACGAAAATCATAAAGAGGTATTCGTTGGCAGGTTTCACACCAACCTGTGCGCCAGTACCGATGAGCAGTGGACGCAGATAGAGAGAAGCACCCTCGCCATAGGGAGGAACGAAGCGCTCGTTCATGCGGATGACCTTGATGCACATCTCACGGAAGAGGTCGGTAGGCATCTCGGGCATCATAATGCCACGGCTGGTGCTCTGCATACGGGCGGCGTTCTCCTCGAGACGGAAGATACGGATCTTGCCATCCTTGCAGCGATGGGCCTTCAAGCCCTCGAAAGCCTCCTGGCCATAGTGCAGGCAGGTAGCAGCCATGTGGATGTTGATAACCTCGGAAGACGAAACCTCGATTTCGCCCCACTTGCCGTCGCGATAATAGCAACGTACATTATAATCCGTTTTCATGTAGCCAAACGGAAGGGATTTCCAATCAATATTCATGATTTACTGAAGATTTTTGTGAGAAATAAAAAAAGTGGTCCCTCTTGGGCTCGAACCAAGGACCCACTGATTATGAGTCAGTTGCTCTAACCGACTGAGCTAAGGGACCAGACTTGCTTTCTGTTTCAAATCGGTTGCAAAAGTACGAGTTTTTTCCAAATGGACAAAATGAAAAATGAAAAACTTTGCATAGTGGCCGATAATCCGCTGAAACCCAAAGTATGTAAAAAATTAACATGGTATGTTGAAAACTTATTTTTGCCATATCTGCAATAAATTCTACCTTTGTAACCGATTTCCGAGAGACATGGAAAGAGTCGGGGAGTGCTGCAACCTATTGTGGCTGAGAACATATCCCTTTTGAACTTGATCCGGGTAATACCGGCGGAAGGAACAGACTATGAAAACAACACGATACATTCTGGGCTCATTGGCCCTCGGTCTTTTTGCGACCGTAAACGTTAATCAATCAGTTTTGGCACAAGACACACTGCGTGTGCTTGACGAAGTGCTTATCCGCGACACGCGAGTGAGCAACAAGGCGCCTTTAACCACCAGCACGATGAGCAAGGAGGCTCTCTCTGAACAAAAAACAGAGACCGCTATCCCCTACATCATCGAACTGCAGCCATCGGTGGTGGCATCCACCGAGAACTGCGCCGCGGGCAACACCTCGCTCCGCATCCGTGGCGTTGACGCTTCGCGTATAAACGTCAACATCAACGGCATCACGCTTAACGACCCTGAGAGCCACGCCGTCTATTGGGTAAATGTGCCAAACCTCGGAGGCATGGCACAAAGCCTGCAGATTCAACGTGGCGTGGGAGCCTCTGCGGGCGGTTCGGCCTCGTTTGGCGCCGCCATCAACCTGCAGACCCTCAATGCACAAGACCACCCCTACGGCTATGCCGACCTGTCCTACGGCTCGTGGAACACACGCCAATACGGCATTGGTGCCGGAACCGGCATTACCCAAAGCGGACTCTCGTTCGACATGAACTATACGGGACTGACCACCGACGGATTTATCCGCAACGGTTTCGGCGACCAGCAGTCGGTATTCCTGAACGGCAGTTACTATGGCGAGCGCACCCTCATTAAGGCTATCGCTATCATCGGCAACCAGCGCACGGGCATAACATGGAACGGCGCCTCGGCAGAAGAACTGGATGCCGACCCTACATATAATAGTTCGGGACTTTACACCGACGACCAAGGCAACGTCCACTACTACGACAACGAAACCGACAACTACCTGCAACAGCGCTATCAACTCTATCTCAACCACATGCTGTCGAATGCATGGAGCCTTAACGCTGCCTTCGACTACACCCACGGCAAAGGCTACGACGAGAACTATCGCTACAACAAGAAAGCCAGCAAATACGGCCTTACCATTGGCGGATACGGTAGCACGAAAAGCGACTTTATCACAGACAAGGAAATGCGCAACAATGCCTATACGTTCAACGCAGGCGCACGCTACGAGAACAACGGCTTGAGCCTCTCTTTTGGCGAAAGTTTCCTGCTGTTCGACGCCGTCCATTTCGGCACTGTGCGCTGGGGCCAAGATGCCTCGTTGGCCTACTTGCAAGAAAACCATCACGACTGGTATAGTTACGACGGCGACAAGAAAGATGCAACAACTTTCGTAAAAGCCAACTACGACATATCCGACAACCTCAACATCTACGGCGACCTGCAATACCGATTTGTACGATACGCACTCGACGGCATGGACGACGACTTCAACAACCTCGATTTCAGCGAAGACTATCATTTCTTCAATCCCAAAGCAGGCATCAACTATCGCCTTTCCGACAACCAGCGCATTTATTTCGTGGCAGGCATCTCGCATCGCGAACCCACACGCTCTGACATCAAAGACAAACTGGCCAACGGCGACACCATCAAGGCCGAAGCCATGCTCGACCTCGAACTGGGCTACCAAATCCAGAAAGAACGTTTCAGCATTTCGGCCAACGCCTATGCCATGCTCTACAAAGACCAACTCACACCGTCGGGCGACCTGAGCGACGCAGGTTATGCTCTGATGGAAAACGTAGATAAATCCTATCGTATAGGCGTAGAACTGGAAGGCGGCTACCGCTTCTGCGACTGGTTCAAGATGGACGCCAACATTACACTCAGCACCAACAAAATCATTGACTACACCTATTCCGAGTTCGAAAACGGAGTTTCAACCTCTCTCAACATGGTAACACGGACCACCGACCTCTCCAACTCTCCCTCGGTGATTGGCGCCGCAATAGCGACATTTGAGCCAGTGAAAGACCTAAAACTGCAACTGACAGGCAAATATGTCGGCGAAATGTATGGCGACAACACCTCGCGCGACGTATATAAACAAGACGCCTATTTCCTACTCAATGCCCGCGCCGGATACACGTGGCACCTTGGCGGCACTCGAGAAATTGAAGCACAATTAGTTGTCCGCAACCTGCTCGACCACAAATACCGCATCTTCGCATGGGTTGGCGACTGGCAAGACGACACAGGCATCTACTACAACAGCGCCGCCTACTTCCAGCAGCCAGGAATCAACTTCACCGCCCGCATGATTCTACGCTTCTAAAAATTTTAACATATATTTCTTCAAATAGGATGGCCTTACTATAATCATAAGGCCATCCTATGTTCTTTTTGTCATTTTTTACGATAAAACACTTCCTCCAAACCGACAAATCGCATAAAAAAGACGCCATAAAAACATTTCTTACACTATAAACAAATAGAAATCAAAAACAAGCAGACCACAACAAAAAACGTTTTGCCAAAATTTATTTTTTTCTTACTTTTGCAGATTGATATATACCCTTACAAACAAGGGGAAAATATCAAAAAAAAACGAGATATTCCACTCAGTCTCGAGTGCGATAAAAAGAGAGTATGCCAAGCAACTCATCAAATCTCATAAACCAAAAGGGATGTGCTCCTCTGCATAAATCCCCTGCCGGAGGCGTGGATGAAGGTCAGTGGTACATAGCCGAGGTTCGTACCGGAATGGAGCGAGTGTGTCGTGACAAACTTCTTCAAAAAGGATATACGGCATACGTGGCCAGTCGTATGGAAGAACGAGTCTATGCCTGCCGCAATCGCCGTAAAGTTGAACACATCCTCATACCGTCTAAACTATTCGTCCGCATTACCGACTCCGACAGAATACCCGTACTACAACTCTGCTCACCGGCAATCTACAAGTTTATGACCGATAAGGCTTGCGCGCCAAAGGCCAACGGAACACGCAACTACGCCATTGTTCCCGACATACAGATGCAGCAGATGCAGTTCATGCTTGGCCATGCCGACAAGCCTGTAACTTTCGCCACCTCAATTCTCAACGAAGGAGACCCAATCCATGTAGTGCGCGGACCTCTGGCTGGTCTTGACGGATTTTTCATTAAGCAAAGCAGCAATACCTATGTGGCAGTGCGGATCAACCTCATTGGATATACCGTCACCGAGATGCCCGAAGCCGACATCATTCCTATAGCACGTTCATAACACCAATTCCCCACCCCGTTCCCAGATTTCATTATGGCAAACAGCACAACACATAAAGAGACCTCACAGCGGCAGAATCTTATTACAAGATTGA
>ONLQ01000058.1 GCA_900318665.1 uncultured Bacteroidales bacterium
GTAAATGAAGTTTTCAAAGACGTTCGTCTTGTTGCTGCTCCACCAAGTAATATAGGAAAGTTTGGAGGAGATACTGATAATTGGATGTGGCCAAGACATACAGGCGATTTCTCTGTTTTTAGAGTCTATGCAAACAAAGATAATAAGCCTGCTTCATTCAGTAAAGATAATGTTCCTTATACTCCAAAGAAATTTATGACTATTTCTTTGAAAGAAAAGAATGAAGGCGATTTCACTTTTGTTTTTGGCTATCCTGGAACAACAAGACAATTCCTTACATCTTTTGCAGTAGATGAAGTTCAAAACTATGAAGACCCTATTCGTATTAAACTTCGCACAGAGGTTCTTAAAGTCTATAATCAAGCAATGAATGAAAGTCCTGCCAAACGTTTAAGATATGCTTCTAATGTTGCAAGCATAGCAAATGGTTGGAAAAAATGGCAAGGAGAAGTAAAAGGATTGAAATTCCTTAACGCAATAGAAAAGAAGAAAGACTTTGAACAGAACTATACCGATATAATACCACAATTCCAGAAATTGTACTCTGATAATCACAGTTATAAACTAAGAGAGATATATCTTGGAGAAGCTGTTCTTGCTTCTCAAATGATGAAACAAGCACGACAAGTGCTTTCTCTTATTTCTACTTCCAACTCAGAAGCGACAGACGAAGAAGTATCTGCTCTTGCAACATCTCTATTAAAAAGTTTAAAAACATATTATGCAAATGACTTTTCTTCTCAAAGGATAGTAGATAGTACAATATTTGTTAAGACTATGCTTATTTTCTACAATGACTTCGCAAAAAACAACTACACTTTTTTAAGAGAAAGAATAAGCAAAAACTATAAAGGCAATGCAGAAAAGTATTTTGGTGAAGTTTTCTCAAAAACTCTTTTGACAAATCCAAAGAAAATAGAACAGATACTATCAAACTACAAAAAGAAAGATAGCAAAAAACTTCTTAAGGATGCTTCTATAGAACTTCTTTCTCCTATATGGGGAGAGTATTTTAGTAGCGATGTTTATTATCTTTCTGAAAATAATAACAGAATAGATAGTCTTTACCGAATATATGTTGCTCAAATAATGCAAATAGAAAAAGGAAAAATGTTTTATCCAGACGCAAACCTAACTTTAAGAGTGGCCTACGGAAATATATCTTCTTTTAAACCAAGAGATGGAGTTACTTATAAACATTACACTACTCTTGAAGGTATTGTAGAAAAAGAAAATCCTGAAATATATGATTATGTGGTAGAGAACAAACTTAAAGAGTTATATAACAATAAAGACTATGGTCAATATGCAAACTCCTTAGGAGAAATGCCTGTTGCTTTCATTGCAAGTAATCATACCACAGGAGGAAACTCAGGTTCTCCTGTTATGGATAAAGACGGCTACCTTATTGGTATAAACTTTGACAGAAACTGGGAAGGAACAATGAGCGACCTGCTTTTTGACCCCAACTATTGTCGCAACATCAGTTTGGACATACGCTACTGCCTATTCCTAATAGACGAATTTGCCGAAGCCAAACACCTAATAAAAGAAATGACCATAGTGAGATAGATAATATTTAGACAGAACGCTTTAGCCTGCTGTTGGAAACCGTTTTTGTTTATTGCGAAAAAAAGATTATTTTTGCACTTTATTTCTCTCAAATCAAAATTATCTGAATATGAAATCTATAGCAATCCTTACGGGTGGTGGTCCAGCCCCTGGAATGAACACCGTGGTGGCCTCTGTGGCTAAAACTTTTTTGCGCGATGGCTATCGTGTAATAGGTTTACATTCTGGCTATTCGGCCCTTTTTACCGACAAGCCGCGTATGCAGGAAATAGACTTCCTGCTTGCTGACGAGATTTTCAACAAAGGCGGCTCGGTTCTCAAAATGAGTCGTTTCAAACCTACCGACGAGGATTTCGAAAAACGTTTTAACCTCACATTCTTCAAAGAAAACGAGGTGAAATTGCTTGTCACTGTTGGTGGCGACGACACTGCCAGCACCGCCAACCGTGTGGCAAAATTCCTTGCCGAGCACCATTATCCTATTGCTAATATCCATGTTCCCAAAACCATAGATAACGACCTGCCTCTGCCTAATGGCAGTCCTACGTTTGGATACAACAGCGCTAAGGCGCAGGGTTGCATTATTGGCACCGCAGTCATGGAAGACGCTCGTACCAGCGAGAACTGGTTTGTAGTATGTGCTATGGGCCGTTCTGCTGGACATTTGGCCCTCGGCATCGCCGGCGCCTGCCATTATCCTATGGTTGTTATCCCGGAATTCTTCAACAAAACGGAGATTACTGTCGAGAAAATTGTCAACCTCGTCATTTCCTGCATCATAAAACGTAAAATGATGGGCATCAACTATGGTGCCGCCATGATTTCAGAGGGCGTTTTCCACTCGCTCAGCGACGAGGAAATCCGCAAATCGGGAGTACATTTTTCCTTCGACGAGCATGGCCATCCCGAACTCGGCAAGGTCTCCAAGGCTCATATCTTCAACGACTTGCTGGAACGCCGTTTGAAGGAACTTGGTATTAAGGCTAAGACCCGTCCCGTGGAGGTTGGTTACGAGATTCGCTGCCACACCCCTATAGCCTTCGACCTCACCTATTGCTCGCTGATGGGTATGGGCGTGCATACGCTCTTCAATCAGGGTTGCACGGGATGTATGGTGTATGTTGACCATCAGGGCAACGTGTCGCCGCTCTATCTCAAAGACATTCAAGACCCCGCAACAGGCAAGATTCTGCCTCGCCGCGTAAATGTCGAGTCTAACAAGGTGATGTCCTATGTCAATGATATTATGGACTATATCACCCCCGCCGACTACGAGGGCGCCAAGAAGTATGTATCCAATCCGGAGGCCTTTGATTTCAAGAAAATCCTTAATTGGTAACCTTCTTTTTCGGCAGAGGCTTATCTCATAGGCCTCTGCCTTTTTCTTTATAAGCAAGCACACATTGATGAGAACTTTCTCCCGTTTAATCTTTATTTTTGTTGCCTTTTCCTGTTGTTTCTGCCTGACAGATGGTCTGCAGGCTCAGACAAAGAAGCAACTTGAGCAGGAAAAACAGCAAATAGAACAGCAGATAAAGAAACTCAACGCCGAACTGGCGGCCACGCAGAAAAACAAGAAAAACAGCGCGGCACAAATCAACACGCTCAACAAAAAGATAAAGGAGCGTACCCGACTGATAAACAATATCAATTCGCAAATGCAACTGCTCGACAATCAGATTGTCCATACGCAGGACAGCATTGCGAGGCTGCAGACGCGCATTGACACACTCAAACGTGAGTATGGCAATATTATTCGCGTTCTGTATGCAGAAAGACAAAGTCTTACGGGCGAGGTTTTCTTTCTCGATGCCGATTCGTATAACAAGGCCTTTCTTCGTCGCAAATATTTCCAAGAGTATTCGCGCTATCGCAAGATGCAGGCTGCTGCCATTCGTGAGCGCGAGGCAGAACTTGTGAGCATCAATCGCAACCTCCAGCGTCAGAAAGACGAGAAAACCAGTCTTTTGTCGCAGGAGAAGAAACAAAAAGAGGAACTTGCTCGCGAGCAGAGCCAGCATCAGCGTCAGTTGCAGCAGACGCAGAAACGAGAGAAAGACCTGAAGGTGCAGTTGTCAAAGAAAGAACAGGAGAAACGCAAACTGCAACAGCAGATACAAAAGATAATAAACGAGGAGATTGCAAAGGCACGCAAGGCGGCAGAGGCAGAGCGCAAGGCGCGTGCCGAGGCCGAAAAGAAGGCTAAGAGCAGTGGAAAGACTAACACCCCGGCAAAGCCTGCCGCCAAACCCACGGAGAACGAGGCTCTTTCGAGCAATTTCGCGTCCAACAAGGGCAAACTGTCGTGGCCTGTCTATTATAAGAAGGTGGCACGCGAATATGGCCGCTACACTCACGAGTCGGGTGGCGAGAATATGAACAACGGCATAGACCTCATCACGGCCAATGGCGCCGAGGTCTTTGCAATATTCAATGGCAAGGTTACTCGTGTTTTCACCTGCCCCAACGGCACCAAGGGCATCATTATTCGTCACGGCGAATACATGTCGGTCTATGCCAATATGGGCTCTGTCAGCGTTTCCGAGGGCAAGCAGGTCTCCACAAAGCAGAAACTTGGCACGGTTTCCACTGCCGCCGACGGTACGTCGGAATTTAGTTTCCAACTGTGGAAAGGCACTCAGAGTCAGAATCCCCGCAACTGGCTGCGCTAATCGCTTTTAGATTGCATCTTAATATCGCAAGAACGCATTTATAAAATCAAATTCGCAATACAAAATGAGAACATCACAAGAACTTGACGGAGTAACCCTTCTCGGCAGTCAGCGCACGCAGTATCCTACTGACTATGCGCCGCAGATGCTGGAGACCTTTGTCAACAAGCACCCTGAAAACGAGTATCTTGTAACGTTCAACTGTCCGGAGTTCACATCGTTGTGTCCAATGACAGGGCAGCCTGATTTTGCCAAAATAGTAATATCCTACATTCCTCGTGAACGTATGGTGGAGTCCAAATCGTTGAAACTCTATTTGTTCTCGTTCCGTAACCATGGCGATTTCCATGAGGATTGCGTCAATATCATCCTCAACGACCTTGTGAGCCTGATGAATCCTAAATATCTGGAAGTTGCAGGTATATTCACTCCTCGTGGAGGTATATCCATTTATCCTTTTGCCAACTATGCCGATGAGGAGCATCAGTCGCTCAAACAGGCCCGTATGCTGGCACAGATGAACAACGTTTTGCAATGAAAGACAGCCTTTTGGTATTTAGTGGCGGCATGGACTCCACCACTATGCTTTACGAATATGAGCAGCGGATTGCCTTGGCTGTGAGTTTCGACTACGGCAGCAATCACAATCAGCGCGAGATAGCCTGTGCCAAGTTGCATTGCGAGCGGCTCGGCGTGCCTCATCTGGTTATTCCTTTGGGCTTTATGGCGCAACATTTCCATTCGTCGCTTCTCGAAGGAGCCGATGCGGTGCCCGATGGCGATTACAATGCCGACAATATGCGCTCCACAGTGGTTCCGTTCCGCAATGGCATTATGCTGTCGGTGGCGGCAGGTCTGGCCGAGACTCACGGTTTAGCCCATGTCATGCTTGCCAATCATGCTGGCGACCACGCCATATATCCCGATTGCCGGCCCGCTTTTGTCGAGGCCATGAGCAATGCCATCATGGCAGGCACTTACGACGGCATCACCTTGCTTGCGCCATATACCAACCTCACAAAGGCGCAGATAGCAATGCGGGGCAAAAAGTTTTCTATCGATTATAGCGAGACTTATTCGTGCTACAAGGGCAAAGAGCATCATTGCGGCACTTGCGGCACTTGCATTGAGCGCCGAGAGGCTCTTCGCGAGGCTGGTATCATCGACAAGACTGTATATGAAGCATAAAAATAAATAATCCAACAATTCGAACAATGTACTACGTCCAAAAAACACTAACTATATCTGCCGCGCACAATCTGATGCTTTCCTATGAGAGCAAATGCGAGAACCTTCATGGTCACAATTGGGTAATAACGGTCTATTGCCGAGCCAAGGAACTGAACCGTGACGGAATGGTGACCGATTTCACTCATATCAAACGCGTCGTGAAAGAAAAATTCGACCACCAGTATATCAACAAAGTTCTCGATGTCAATCCCTCTGCCGAGAATATGGCGCGCTGGATATGCGACAACGTTGAGAACTGCTACAAGGTGTCGGTGCAGGAGTCGGAAGGTAATATGGCAATCTATGAGCGCGACGAGTAGTTCGAAGGTGTATCGCATCAACGAGATATTTTATTCTCTGCAAGGCGAAGGAGCCAACTGCGGGCGCCCCGCAGTGTTTGTACGGTTCAGCGGTTGCAACCTCCGCTGTCCGTTTTGCGACACTGATTTTGCTGCCGCAACGCCGATGTCGTCTAATGATATTTTGCAACAAATCAATCAATTCCCATCAAGGTTTGTTGTGCTGACGGGCGGTGAACCGTCGTTGCAAATCGACGAACCGTTGCTCGAATCTCTGAAACAGGCGGGGTTCACCATCGCCATCGAAACCAATGGCACACACATGCTGCCGTCGGGCATCGACTGGGTTACGGTTTCGCCCAAAGAGGGAACTGATATTGTTCTGCGCAAGGCCGACGAGGTAAAAGTGGTTTATATAGGCCAGGATGTTGAGCGTTATCGCGATATGATTACGGCCATCCGTTACTATCTCCAACCCTGCAGCAAGATGGTTGATGGTCGCCGTACTGACAACACCGACCAGGTGGTTGACTACTGCAAGTCGCATCCGCATTGGAGTCTGTCGCTCCAAACCCATAAACTTATCGCAATTCCCTGATTTCTTTTTTTATATAGGCAATTTATAAAAGCCTTGTTTCGCCATCAATATGTTTGCGGATAGGCCGTAGGTCTATCCCTTAGATATATTGCGGTGGGATAGGATTTTGTCGTTTTCAAAAAAAATATTAAATTTGCATTTCCACATATTGTGTGGTTTCAGGTGCAAAGACCATGTTTTGTTATGTCTATGTGTCTGTAACATAAAATTATAATATATGCCGACAGAAAACTATACCGACAACACTAAAGTAAACCTATCGTCAGAATGTGGAAGGCTCAATGCCGTGCTGCTTCATAAGCCAGGTCTGGAAATCGAATTGATGACTCCCGAAAATGCAGCCGACGCACTTTATAGCGATATACTTAACAAACACATTGTTGACCAGGAATATAGCAATTTTTGCGGAGTGTTCGAGCGTTGGACAAAGGTCTATTATGTGTCCGACTTGCTGAAGAAACTCATTGCCGACCCAGAGACGCGCGAGAATCTTGTCCGCGAATCTTGCCGCCTCGATGGTTGCGATTTCCTTGCTTTCGAGTTGTTGCAACTTGACGACGACAAGTTGGCACGAGTGCTGATTGAGGGCTATGAGTATCGTCCTGGCTTCTACCCGGAGCAGTTTTCCAAAGAACGCTATGTCCTTAAACCGCTCTATAATCTCTTTTTCACTCGCGATGCATCGTCCAGCCTCTACGACCGAGTGCTGATTAACTCTATGTCGTTCTCCGTGCGTCGTCGTGAGACGTTGATTTACAAGACTATTTTTGAGAAATATTTTGGTTGTCAGACCATTAATGCACAGCAATGGCATCCCGATGCGCGCACCGAGGGCGGCGACGTCCAGGTGGCACGCCAAGACTTGCTTTGCATAGGCGAGGGCATCCGCACCAATCCCAAAGGCATCGAGTTCCTGGCTCAGCAGTTTGCCAAGGAGCGTCCTAAATTCCACATCATTGCGCAGCAATTGCCAATGAAGCCCGAATCTTTCATACACCTCGACATGGTGTTCACATTCCTCAGCACGCACCAGTGCATGATGTATGAGCCCATGCTTCGCAAAACGGGTAATTTCTCCGATAAGGCAACGACGCTTATCACCATCGACAATGGTAATATTCGTTACGAGCAGAAAGACAATATCCTGCAAGCGTTGAAATGCGTTGGCATGGATTTGGAACCAGTGTTCTGCGGTGGTAGCGATGCGTGGATGCAGCAGCGTGAGCAGTGGCACAGTGGT
>ONLQ01000016.1 GCA_900318665.1 uncultured Bacteroidales bacterium
GCCGAAGGGCATGTCGCACAACACCAGTGCACGATGTGCGGCGCGGGCCACACTCTTGGCGTGGTATATCATCTGGTCGACGGTCATGGGCAGCGTGGTCTGGTTGCCCACCATGACGTTCGACGCCGAGTCGCCTATCAGTATGATGTCAACGCCGGCCTTGTCAACGATGCCGGCCTCGGCCTCCATAGTATTGACGAAGAGGTCTTTCTTGCCCGAAGCCTTACGGGTCACAGGGCAAAGAGCGTTGTCGAAATCATAGTAGGGATAGTCGCCAGCAGTCGGGTCATAAAGACCATCGTTGTCGGCATCAAAGAAAGGAGCAAGATACTTGGAGTAGCCACTCTCATAATCGCCATGGGCAGGCCAGTTGGCAATGACATCGGGCATCTCGGAGAAATCGCCATTCACCAATTCAACACCAGCGTCGGTGTAGTTGAAATGGAGCATGTGCTCACGCACCTGCTGCTTGGTGATAATGAAATGCTTGTCGAACTGGTTGCAGACATCCAGGGAGACATAAGCCGTGTTGAGTTGCAGAGGACCTGGCCAGAAATCGTCACCACCGCTACCAAAGGTAAGAGCGGCGATACGCAACTGCTCGTTGACGTCGGTACCACCGACCCACAGAGCGGCGCAGAAGAGAGGACAAGTGTTGCTTCCCTTTGGCAGGTGATACTGGGCCACAGAGCCATCGTACCACATATTGCCATAGCCATTAATCAGGGCACGAACGTTGTTGACATTCAACTCAGCCGTACTCTGCGCCCTCTTACAAACGGCGGCCTTGCTCTTAACAACAGAACTCTTTGCCGCTTTCTTGCAATCGGTGCACTCGCGGGCATTTGCTCCGCCAATAGAAACGGTGAGGAGCAATGCCGCTAAGAATAAATTGCTAAATATATTTTTCATCTTTGATATTGTTTTTCCTTTTAATAACAAAATCCGCTTTGTTTCGCACTCCTTGGACGAAAAGCCCGAAGGATGCACACACAATCATTAGAAGCTGTAAGAGAGCGACAATTTGACGTGGCGCGGCGAAGAGTAGTTCCATGTAGCGTTGCTCAGATAGACCGAGTAGAGGTCTCTGAACGACTGCGGGTCGAGATAGTTGTTGATGATAGCCTGGGTTTCGGGGTCGGTGAGGTAGCCGTTGTCGGTGGGGCTGCCGGTGACCGCGAAGACTCCGACGATATTACGAATATCGAAGAGGTTGTTGACGGTGATAGCGGTGTTGAGGTAGGTCATGCGCTTGCCAATCTTGATGGGCCAGTTCTTGTCAACGATGACATTGCAGTAGAAGCCCCAAGGCAGACGGGCGCCGCGATAACTACCAACGATGGTGGACTGGGTGATGCTGTAAGCCTTGGTGTAGGGACGACCCGACTGGGCAACAACCATAAAGTTCACACCAAAATCTTCGAGCAGTTTAACTTCCTTTTTGCGCTGTTCGCCAGTAGCCTTGTCGGTAACCACGCGGGTGATGGTGGGACCATTGTATTTAGAGCCACTGCCATAGCGGAAGTCAACGTTAGCCTTGAACTCATGACGGCGGTCGTCAGAGATAGGATTGAGCATCTTAAGAGTGGTGTAACCTTCCTTGATAAGTTCGGTCATAGTGGTTGACGAAAGACCGGTACCCTCGGCATACTGGAGAGTGTAGTTGGCGTTCACACGCACATTCTTGGTCTGACGGAGGTCGTAGGCAAAAGTGAAACCCTTGATGGTTTTGAAGTCGAGGTTGTCGTAAGAATAGTAGTTCTTGTTGGGGTCAGCACCGTTGTACTGCACGAGTTGGATAAGGTCACGGGTTTCCTTATAGTAAGCAGAAATGCTGACTGCCGAAGAGGCGTTGAGAGCCTGCTGGAAACCGAGTTCGTAGTTGGTGATGCGCTCAGGTTTCAAGTTGGGGTTAGAGATAGAGGAAATCTGAGTCATGTAGAGATAGCCAAGGTAGTTGGCCGACCAGCCGCTGGAAGGACGACGGGCAATAATGTCGTAAGAAGCCTTGAACTGCGAGTTGTCGCCAACGGGGAAGGAGAAGGCGATACGAGGCATGACAACAACCTGAGGTTTGTAGTCCTCGAAAGCCTCGGTACCAAGGGCGTTCTCGTTGTTGGCGTCGGTAGCAGAAGCCTGTCCGCGAGGAGTGCGGTAAGGAGTAGGCTTACCTGACTTACCTGCAACAGCATCGGGCGAAGAGACCTCGACACCATTGGCATTGTACCAAATAGAACCGTTACGGTAACCTGTGATGGTGGGGCGAGCGGCCTCGGGGTCGTCAACATAAACAACCCAGTCGTCGCCAGCGCCATTGTACAGAGTGCTACCCACCTGAGCGCTACCCTTGCGGATATCGCCAACGGTGTAGGACTCATACAACAGATAGGGGTCTTTCAGCACGAACTGGTTTCCGTCGAAATAGTCAAGACGGACACCGACGTTGAAGATAAGGTCTTGGAAATAGAATTTGTCCTGGATGTAGCCAGCCATATAGGTAGGCGAGAAAGCAGGCAGGTAACGATAGTTGGGGTGACCCGTGGATTTAGGATTGTAGAAATCCTCGAGGGTCCAGTTGCGGCTGTTGTATTTCTCACCGGTGTGGTCGTAACCGGAATAACTTACATAACTGCTTCCCTGGTTGAAAAGTTCGTCGGCAGAGAACATCTTGATACCGCCAGCCTTGGCGAAGGTCTCGGGACTGTAACTATCAATATCAAGATAGTCGGTGGAGTTGACGGCATAGCCTAAATACTGACGAAGAGCGACATCGAAAGGCTCCTGCTGAGCAGCATTGTAGTAGCGATTGTAGTCAACATAGAGTTTCGAACCTTCCCAACGATAGATGGGGTTGGATTTGTCTAACTGCTGGAGGTGCTTGTTGGCTTCCTGACGCATAAGAGTCCAGATGCCATAGGCGGAAATGCCATAGGAAGATGACGAATAGCGGTCATACTGGAAACCGATTTCAAGGTCATGCCCCTTGATAAGAGCCGAAGCCTTGGCCTGCAAATAAATATAATCGGTGCAACCAAAGGAGAACGAGTTGTCCATCACACCGACATTGCTGAAGAGGCCGTAGATAGAGGAAGGACCATCGCCGTTGAAGAGACCTTTATACTGCAGGAGGAAGTCGCGGTCGGTAAGGACACCCTTGAGGTCCTCGATTTCGAGCAGTTGGAGGTTGTAGTTGGCGAGAACCTGGTTGTCGGGGTTAGCAACAAACTTGTCCCACTGAATCTCATCGCGCCAGCCGTTCTGCTCATAGACACCATTGACGGTGACACCATGATACTCGAACGAGGAAGGAGCGTCGTAACTGCGCGACTTGGTGGTCTCGAAGTGGCCGATATAGCCATATTTGAAAATATCATCGAGCGACGAACCGTGGATGGAGTTGTAAGACTTGCTCTCCGAACGGCTCACCATAGCGGTGATATTATACATCACGTTGGAAATGATGGATGCGTGCTTGGAGTCGGGCAAAGTGGACTCGGCAGAGTTCTCTTCCGGGTCGCGGAAACGCTGGGTGAAGTCAACGGTAATGCCATAGGTACCACCCTCTGATACGTTAACGCCCTGACGAGAAAGGTTAAGGGCCATGCCGCCAACGCTGAAACTGGGCGACTTGGAATAAGAACCTTCAGCCGTGACGGTCAAAGTAGCATAGTCGGAGAAACGGATATCAAAAGCACCTTCGGCGGCGATACCGTAACTATGCAGATTTGGGACACGCGAGGCATCGCCACCAAAGTCAGACGACTTGGGACGAGTAATCTCTACGAAAGCATCCTTGTAAAGACCACGCTCGGCAGAGTAGTTGACCGTACCGGTAAGCGGGTCGTATGCGATAGGAGCCTGCTCATACTCACGAACACGGGCATCGTTGACCACAAGATAGCGGTCGGAACGAGGACGATAGAGACCCGAGTGAGTATATGAGCCCTGTGCTGTGAGACGGAAGCCAACGAGCGTACGCTCGGTAGTGCCACCACCGTCAAGGTTGATTCTCTGTTTCACCAGCGGACCGGTGAGATAGAGCATCAGGCTGTTAGCAAAACGATAGTCGAGCCATGTTTCGTACTTGACAATACCCTTGAACTGGCTTGAAGGCGGTTTGAGGGTGATAATCTGCGTACCACCGATAGCCTCACCGATGCTTGCAGGGGTACCGCCGAGGATAACCTGGATTTCGGCGATAGCCTCCTTAGGGGCCTGGATACCGGTACGTTTACGCACACCACCTTGCATGGTGACCATGCCGTCCTCACCACGAGCCGTAGAAGTTCCACCATCGTTGTAGCCCACACCACCAACGGCGGCCACAATAGCGTCGACAGAAGTACCAGGCATACGGGCGATATCCTCAGAACTCAGACGAGAGCCCGATTCCGGGGTACCGATTTCGATAACGGGGACCTTCTGCTCAACAATGACAACCTCCTCGAGGTTGGTGGCCGTAGGAACCAACTGGATATCGGCGATAGAGAATCCCGATGCAGTGACATTGACGCCAGTACGGACATATTTCTGATAGCCCACAGAGGAGACCTCAATGTCGTACTTGCCAACGGGCAACGGCTTGATAGTGTAAACGCCGTCGAAGTCGGTCTGACCACCGCGAATCTGCTGGCCGTCCTGTTTGGCGACCACATTCACGAAGGGCAGAGGTTCTTGAGTCTTTGAATCGGTAATGGTACCTTTGAGAGTACCCTGAGCAAAGGCGGCAACACTTGTCGCCAACGCCAGCCCGATTGTCATAAGTACTTTTTTAAGCATACTCATTGTTATTGCATTATTAATAATTTCAAATCAATATCTGTCGCCGATATAGTCATTGTGCAGAATAGTCTGCGCAATGACAGCCTGACGAAGGTCGAAATCAACACCATTGTTTGCGTCATCGAAAGTCTGTGCAGGCGCAGCCTCGGTATTTTCGGGACGTGCGGCCTTTGCCTGTTTCGGCTCACGATGGGGCCTCTGTACTGGCTGCTCAGCCTCATAAGAGAAATACTCTCCAAACGGCTGGTCGCTACCGCCAGAGGGCTGATTGCCCTCATAGGCGGTATCGTCATAGTCGTAGGAGGGTTGCTCGTCATAAACCGGACCATCTGTGGACATATCCCCAGCGGATAACTTCCGTTTATTGAAAACATAAACGAGGTAGGCTATAAAGAATATGGTGCCGAGCGTGGTGAGCATAGACAAAGTGTTGTAGCGACAGATTGTTTAAGCGCGATTAGATTATTCTGTAATCTGTTTGTCTTTCTTGGCGGAAATCTCGTAAACCACGGGGCAGGCCAAGCACACAGAAGAGAACACACCGCAGACAACGCCAACCAACAGGGCAAAGATGAAACCGCGGATAACCTCACCGCCAAAGATGAACATCATAAGCAGAGTGAAGAAGGTTGTGCCGCTGGTGTTAACCGTACGAGCGAGAGTGGCGTTGATAGCGTCATTCATGTGGCTCATAAGGTTGCGTTTGGGATAAAGTTCACGGTTTTCACGCACACGGTCGAAAATAACCACGGTGGCGTTGATAGAATAACCGATAACCGTAAGCACTGCCGAAATGAAGTATTGGTCAACTTCAAGGTTGAACGGCAGCAGGCCATAGAGCAGTGAGAAGATACCGATGACGAGAATGGTGTCGTGCGTCAGAGCAGTGACGCTGCCGATACCGAAACGCCAACTCTTGAAACGGATGCCGATGTAGGCAAACATAACAAGCAGACCACCGATAACAGCCCAAATAGAGTGCATCAGGTTGTCATGGGCGATGGTACCACCAACCTGGTCGGCCTGAATGATACCAAGAGGATTGGTGTCGGTGGACTTGAACTCGGCGAGAGTCATAGGTTTGCCGAAGAAATCCTTAGAAGCGTTATAGAGTTTCTCTGCTATTTCGGCCTTAACCTCGTCACCGTCCTCGGTGATTTTGTATTTGGTGGTAACCTTCACCTGGTTGGAAGGACCATAGGTCTTGACCTCGGGAGCCTCATCAAACTGTGCTGCCATAGCGGAGCGCACCTCAACAGCATTAACAGGCTGGTCGAAACGCACCACATAGGTACGACCACCACTGAAATCAATACCGGGGTTGAGACCGCGCACGCAGAAACTGGCAACGCAAATGAGAATAGCAACTGCGGCGATGATGTAGAACACGCGGCGACCGCCGATGAAGTTAATCTTGGCATCGCGCAGGAAGTTCTCGCTGAAAGAGAAGGAGAAGTTGACCTTCTTCTTGTGGTTCAGCATCCAGTCGAGGCAGAGTCGGGTGATGAAGATACTGGTGAAGAGAGAGGTCACGATACCAATGCAGAGTGTTACTGCGAAACCCTGAACAGCGCCAGAGCCGAACATAATAAGGATGACACCGAGGAGGAAGGTGGTAACCTGACCGTCGATAATTGCAGAATAAGCGTTCTTGAAACCAACAGACACTGCGTTGGAAATGCTGGAACCAGCACGTAGTTCTTCCTTGATACGCTCATAGATAATAACGTTGCCGTCAACAGCCATAGCCATGGTCAGCACGATACCAGCGATACCGGGGAGGGTAAGCACCGAACCCACAGAAGCAAGCACGCCGATGAGCAAGAACACGTTGGTGACGAGGGCCACAATGGAGACCCAGCCAGCGCGGTTGTAGAACACAACCATATAAAGAAGAACGATGATGAAAGCAAGGATGAAGGAGATGAGACCCTTGTTGATGGACTCCTGACCAAGAGAAGGTCCAACCACAGCCTCCTGCACGATGACGGCAGGTGCAGGCAGTTTACCGGATTTGAGGATGTTGGCAAGGTCCTTGGCCTCTTCGAGAGTGAACTGACCCGTGATAGAGGACCGGCCACCAGCAATCTCGCCGTTGACAACAGGTGCGGAATAAACGAGGTCGTCGAGCACGATGGCGATGCATTTGCCGACATTCTCGCCGGTGATACGTTTCCACTCGCGGGCACCTTCGTTGTTCATAGTCATAGAAATCTCGTTGCCACCAGTCTGGCTGAAATCCTGACGGGCGTCGGTGATGACACCACCGTCGAGCAGAGCCTCGCCCTGACGGGTGCTGACCTTGATAGCAAAGAGTTCATAGAAATCGCTACCTTCCTGGACGGGCTTTGCCGACCAGAGGAATTTAACACGGCGAGCGTCGAAGATTTTCTTCTCGGCAGCCTTGTCAATCATAGCGGTGACGGCCTCGCGGTCTTTGCCCATCACATAACCCACAACGGGGCCACGGCCGTACTGACCAGTGGCGGGGTCGATGTTGGCGCTTAATTTAGCGAAGAGAGGATGATTCTTGGCGGAAGACTCATCGTTTTCGGCAACATTGTCAGCAGGCTTTGCAGCGAGAGCATCGATGCTGTCGGTAACAGCGGTGTCGGCCTCGGAAGTAGAAGCGGTGTTGGCTGAAGCGATAAAGCGGTCAACATCTTCAAGCATACGGATGCCTTCGGCGGCCTCATAGGTGAGCCAGAACTCCAACTGAGCGGTACCCTGCAGGAGTTTGCGGACACGCTCGGGTTCTTTCACGCCAGGAAGTTCGACCAAGATGCGCTCCGAAGCACGGAGTTGCTGAATGGTGGGCTGAGCCACACCAAACTTGTCGATACGCTGACGGAGGATTTCATAGGTGCGGTCGTAGGCTGCTGCTGCCTCTTCGCGCACAACCTTTATAACAGCGTCGTTGTCGTCGCTAAGTTTGATTTTATCTTTCAACTGACTACCGAAAAGAGCCGAGAGTTGTGCATCGGGGGCAACAGCCTTGAACTCTTCGTAGAACAAAGAGACGAAATCGCGGTTGGTGGTTACTTTCTGCTTGGCGAGGGCATTGTCGATAGCGGTGTTGAAAGCCACATCGGTAGTGTGGTTAGCAAGAGCGCGTACAACATCGACAGTGGAGACCTCGAGCATAACGTTCATACCACCCTTAAGGTCGAGGCCGAGACCAATTTCACGGTCTTGGCACTGGCGATAAGTGTAGCCTAAATAGACCTTTTCAGTTGCCATCGAGTCGAGGTAAGCAGACTCAACAGCATTGGTAATAGAGTCAACGACCTGTGTTTCTACACGATTTTCAGCCGTAAGTTGAGCGATTTGCTGTTGAACAGCGGGTGAAGCGATATACTCGGCGGCTTCATTTTTAGCCTTGCGTTCGACGCTACGAGTAACGAATGAGAACGAGAGTTGGTACAGACACGCCAACACAAACGCCCACGTTAGGAATTTAATAAGTCCTTTATTTTGCATAGTTTATATGTTATTTTGTTTTCTGTTTACACTACACATTGAACTTGCAAAGATATAAATTTTCTTTTTATAGTACAAACTTTTTCAGAAAATGCGACAGAGCGGGAAATCTTGCTATCTTTGCAGCCTCATAATGGCAACAAGCAAATACAATATAATATGATTATAAAGGAATGGGCACCCGAAGATATGCCGCGAGAGAAACTGCTGAGAGACGGGGCACGCAATCAAACCACGCCGGAATTACTCGCAATATTGCTCTCGACCGGCAGCCAAGGAGAGAACGTGGTGGATATGGCACGGCGACTGCTGAACGACGCAGGCAATAGCCTGAACCGTTTGGCCTATATGTCGGCATCGGAACTGATGAACACAAAAGGCATCGGCCCCGCCAAAGCCGCCACGATAAGCGCCGCCATGGAACTGGGGCATCGCCTTTCGACAGAACGCGCATCGCAGCAACTGGTGAGGATCCAATCGAGCCTTGACCTATATAATGAATTTGTCGGCGTGCTTGGCAACCTCGACCACGAAGAGTTTTGGGTACTGCTACTATCGACAAAACTAACCACCTTGGGGCAATACAAGATATCGCAAGGCGGCATCAACGAGTCGAGCGTGGACATACGGCTTATTTTCAAGAAAGCCCTTGAGGTCAACGCCACAGCAATAGCCGTAGCACACAACCACCCAACGGGCGACGTAAATCCAAGCAATAGCGACGACCGGCTAACTAAAACCCTGCAGACCGCCGCAAACGCACTATCGATAAAATTCGTGGACCATATAATAATAGGCAAGACCGCATGGTACGATGCCGGGCAGCAGCCCACTTTAGGCGATAACAAACACAGCCGCCCCGTCGGCATTACGGGAAAACACTACTTTAGTTACAAGGATTCGGACCGACTATAACAGAATTTTTTTAATGGCTTTCGATACCACCTGACATACTCACGCAACAATCATAGAATGAATTGATAAACCATCAAAAAACAAATACTGCCGCCTATTTTGAAATAAGCGGCAGTATTTTATATGCAAACTTCTGATTCCTTGACTTATGGGCAAGGCGTTAGACTATAGCGTCAAACTGACGTAAAAATCTTAAATCGTTCTCGAAATAGAGGCGGAGGTCGCGAATCTGATATTTGAGCATGGCCATACGCTCAACGCCCATGCCGAGAGCGAAACCGGAATATTTCTTGCTGTCGATGCCGCAAGCCTCCAGCACATTGGGGTCAACCATGCCGCAGCCCAGGATTTCGAGCCATCCCGTGTGCTTGCAGATGTTGCAGCCCTCACCGCCACAGATATTGCACGAGATGTCCATCTCTGCCGACGGCTCGGTAAACGGGAAATAGGACGGGCGCAGACGTATCTGGGTCTGCTCGCCAAACATCTCTTTGGCAAAATAGAGCAGGGTCTGCTTGAGGTCGGCAAACGATACCTTTTCATCGACATAGAGAGCCTCGACCTGGTGGAAAATGCAGTGGGCTCGAGCGGATATGGCCTCGTTGCGGAACACGCGACCGGGAGCAATGATGCGGATAGGCGGCTGGTTGTGTTCCATCACGCGCACCTGCACCGATGATGTGTGAGTGCGAAGGGCAACGTCCTGCTTACCTTCTTCTTTCTCAACGAAGAAAGTGTCCTGCATATCACGCGCAGGATGGTCGGGCGGGAAATTGAGAGCAGAAAAGAGGTGCCAGTCGTCCTCGATTTCCACCGACTCGGCCACAGTGAAACCTATACGCGAGAAAATCTCGGTAATCTCATTCATGACCACCGAAAGGACATGGCGGCTCCCAAGCGTGGAAAAATCGGTAGGAAGCGTAAGGTCGTGGCGGTCGCACTGCTCCTGCTGCTGTTCCACAAAGTTCTTGAACTCCTCTATGCGGAACTGAGCGGCAGTCTTCAGTTGGTTGAGCAACTGACCCATTTCCTTTTTCTGGTCGTTAGGCAGAGACTTAAACTGGTCGAAGAGCGAGGCTATGACGCCTTTTTTTCCGAGATATTTGATGCGGAACTGCTCCACCTCTGCGGCGCGGTCCTTGAAGGTCTCAATGTTGGTGTCTTGGATTTCCTTGATGTAGTCTAAAATAGCCGATTTCATAGTTCTGGATTATTTTTCAACAACGTAGATTTTCATTTTGACGTCTTTGACGGGGCGGTCGGCGGGGCCACACTGCACGGCGGCAATCTTGTCGATGACCCCAAGGCCCTCAACCACCTGTCCGAACACGGTATAGTCGCCATCGAGATGGGGAGTGCCGCCCACGGTGGTATAAATGCGACGCTGGGTGTCGGTGAACTTCTTGCCAAAGCGCTTTTCCATCATCTGCAGGTTAGGCTCGTCCCACACGTTGCCCTGCACAATGTAGAACTGCGATGCGGAAGAGGCTTTTTTAGGGTTCACCTGGTCGCCCTGACGAGCAGCGGCAAGAGCACCTTTGCGGTGAATGAGATTAGGCTTAAATTCGGCAGGGACAGTATAGCCCAGATTGCCTGCGCCGAGAGGCTGTCCAGGCTTGGCGTTTTTAGAAGTGGGGTCGCCACCCTGAATCATAAAGTTGCGAATTACGCGATGGAAGAGCAGACCGTCGTAGAAACCCTCTTTCACCAACTTTAGAAAATTGTCGCGGTGCTGTGGGGTCTCATTATATAGTTGCACTTTCATCGTGCCATAATCGGTTTCAATCTTAACATAATAAGTCTTTTGCTTTGCAGTTTGCTTATTTCCAGCAGATTGAGCCGACAAGAGAGAGCATAAAGAGAAAAAAAAGATTAAAAAAAGAAACTTTTTTGCTTTCATAAGAATATAAATTACTATTTTTGCAGTCTATTTTTCAGTTGCAAAATTAATTGAAATAATCCACATACAGACAAAAAATAGCATAAAAATTATGAAACGAGGAACCACAGCATTCATCTGCGCACTGATTATCAGCATGGTTAGCATGTTCGCTTTCACTTCATGTGACAAAGATACCGACTGCAAACTGAAAGTGCATGTAGTGAAAAAAAGCGACGGCCGCTCTATGGAGAACGTGAAAGTTACCATTTCCAAAAACGGTGCCACACTGAAAGCCGAGGGTCTTAGCGACGCAAGCGGCATTTTTGAGGCCACATTCCACGCCCCCGCAATTTTCGACGTTATCGGCGTTATGAATGTTACCGAGACTGTTACCGACTCCATCAATGGCACTCACGAGGAAGTCATCGGACAATATATAGGACAGACCAGCGTGCGTCTGAAAGACGGCGAAGAAGTGAGTACAGACCTAAAAATGGAATACTACAACGCCAAATAAATGAGCAATATTGTTTTCTCCGAGTCCGACCTCCAGCAGATACAGTCGCTGGGGCTCACAGCAAACGACGTAGAGAAGCAAATCGACAATTTCCGCAAGGGTTTTCCTAAAATACACCTATCTGATGCCGCCACAATTTCAAATGGCGGCATCCGTGTTTTAGACGACCAGTCGATTTCTTACTACCTCGACATGTATCACGCCCTATCCACCGGCAAACGAATACTGAAATTCGTGCCAGCCTCCGGAGCAGCGTCGCGCATGTTCAAAGACCTCTACACTTTTGCCTCCACCTATTTCGGCGTGGCAGGCAATTTCGCCAAAGAGTTTCCAGAAGTAAAGACCTTTCTTGAGCATCTGCGCACCTTCGCTTTCTACGGCGACCTGTGCAAGGAGATGGAGAAGGCGTCGCTCGACATACACGACTATCTACAGCGTGGCGACTATTCCACCATCATCAACTTCCTGCTCAAGGAGCAATATCTGGGCTACGGCAGCAAACCCAAGGCTCTGCTCAAGTTCCACCGCTACGGCGCTCTGCAACGCACGCCGCTTGAGGAGCATATTGTAGAGGGAGCAGAATACGCGCTGTCGAGCGACGGCAAACTGCGTCTGCATTTCACCGTGTCGCCAGAACATCGCGCCATGTTTCGCAAGAAGATTGCCGAGGTACGTCGCTATTATGAGGACGCCCTTGCTATCCGCATAGACATAAGCCTGTCGGAGCAGAAGCACTATACCGACACCATAGCCGTTGACGAATACAACAATCCTATCCGCGACGACGAGGGACGCCTTGTGTTTCGCCCTGGCGGACACGGCGCACTGATAGAAAACCTCGGCGACTGCAATGCCGACCTCATCTTTATCAAGAACATAGACAACGTGGTGCCCGACTGGGACAAACACACCACCATAGTGTATAAGAAAGCCCTCGCGGGCATGCTGCTGCAACTGCAAGACCGCACCTTCCAATATGTGAAAGAACTAAAGAACGGCAAGACCAGCAAGGCAAAAATCAAAGAGATAGAGCAGTTTGCTACCGACCGATTGGGTCTCACACTGCCCCAGCCCGACAAAAAGACCTCGCGCGCAAGCCAACTTTTCGAGTTGCTCAACAGGCCTATGCGCATCTGCGGCATGGTACGCAACCAAGGCGAGCCTGGTGGCGGGCCGTTCTTTGTCGAGGACGCCGATGGCAACCGCAGCCTGCAAATTGTGGAGAGCGCCCAGATAAATCGCAAAGACCCGCAGCAGGAGTCCATTTTCCAGCAATCCACCCATTTCAACCCTGTTGACCTTGTGTGCGGCACCAAGGACTATCGTGGACGCCGCTTCAACCTGCGCCAATTCCGCGACCCCGCAACAGGTTTCATTGCCAAGAAAAGCAAAGGATCTACAATAGTCAAATCGCAAGAACTCCCCGGTCTGTGGAATGGAGCCATGGCACACTGGATAACGATATTTGTCGAGGTACCGCTCGCCACGTTCAACCCCGTAAAGACCGTCAACGACCTGCTCCGCAAAGAGCATCTCGACCACTAATGACCATAAGACCTTCTTGCGGCCGAACATTAAGACTCAACCTCTGGCAATAGGTCTCCAAAGGTCAACACATGGCACGAAAACAAAATTAATCAACATTTTTTTGTGTAAATCATTTTTTTAGTTTACCTTTGCCAAATGTTTTCGTGCGAGTCAAAAGACCGCAAACACGCTAATTGATAAGATTTTATATCACCAAAAGAGCGTGTTTGAAAACATTAAAAGCGCAAAACAAACAATAAAAATACCACTACTATGGGAATCAATGCTAACAAAAAAATCAAGAGAAGAAAAGTCAGAGTTTCCGGCAACAAGAACTCCACGCAGAACTGGGGTCTGAATGCCCAGGGTTGGAACGCCGTTCACAAGGCAGTTATCAACGCCGAATAATCTTGACGACACAAAAAAGAAAGGGTCTCGGAAAATTCCGAGACCCTTTCTTTTTCCCTAATTACATTGACTTCTTAACCAATCACATCAACCAGTCTAAAACCATGTACCTTTCCGGATACAATGGTTAATGTGTTGAGGGCTCTTTGGTTTAGCTCATGTAAAAAAGTTATGACATAGTGACTTATGAAGTTCGGCAATATGACGGAAACGATTAATGGCTAACGCATTGTCATCGCGACACAATTACAAATAAAGCACTGGCAATAAGGTTATTGAGGCTCATTAAACACACATTTTAATTGGGGCGGGTCACGTATAACGAAATTTTTCATATCTTTGCAGATTATATTGTATAAGTATCGCACAACGAATATGAAACGAAACTTTTGTCTTTCGCTCCTATGCGCCGCACTCTTGGGAGTGTGTGTCGTGCCATCAAAAGCCGACGCGCAGGTGGTGAGCATCAAAGACCGCACCTATACCATTGTCGGCATTGGCGGACAAGCATACTACAACGACCGCAACCGCACCTTCAGTTATTTAGGCTATCAGGGCGAGGTCGGCATTGGAGCCAACTTTTTTGGCGACGTCGGCGCACGCATCTGCGCTATGGCATCCCACAACAGAAACGCTCTCGACATAGCAAGCAACTACTTTTCCATCCATGCCGATGCTACATTCAATCTGCCCAACATCATTTTCGGACACAACACAGCGCGCAAAAGTTCGCTTAATGCCATCCTCGGAATAGGTTTTATGAGGCGCAATCCCAACCACTTGCAACCTGCCGACAACGAGGTTGTAATCGTTCCTGGCTTTTCCTACACCTATCCGCTCGGACTTGGCCTTCATTTTCTGCTGGAAGGAAAAGCCTATGTTTTCCTGCCTAAATTCGACTACAACCAGAAGATGTCGGCGATGTACACCCTCACCGCTGGCATACAGCACCGCTTCAACGACAGCCCCTATCGCAACGGCATGAACTCTGGCTCGCACTCTATGTACGAGAACTGGTTTGCATCGCTCAGCGGCGGTGTTAACTCGCTACAATATGCCGGACTAATGTCCACGGAGCGCACACATCTGCTGAAACCTGCTGCAGAATTTTCGGTTGGCAAATACCTCTCGCCTATAATTGGTGCGCGACTCTCGGCACTCGGCATCAATGCTGCCACATCGCAGTCCACCTTCAAAATCATCAACGTGCACGCTGACGTACTACTAAACCTTAGCAATATTAAACTTCCGCGACAAAATCGACCTTTGACGTTCTCGCTCTATCTTGGCGCCGGACTCATCGACCGTATAGACCACGACGTTCTCACCATAACAGCCAACGCCGGTCTGCTGACGCGCTTTTGGCTTAGCAACCGCTCCGACCTGCTGGTTGACCTACGCTATATGGCAACAACATCCAATTTCGTACAAGAAATGGGGCCCCAGGGCAGAACCTCTGTTGGCATGCTCACCGCCACAGTCGGCTACTGCTACAACATAACACTGGGTTCTCTTCGATAGCATTTCACCAACAACATCATGAAAACCAAAATCCTACACATCGTCTTTCTGCTTATAGCCACGACAATGTGCGGCAAGGGTATGCTATGCGCACAAGGGCATATCTCGGCACATGCCATTGCCATAGGTGGAGCCACCGCAACCGACAGCCTCGGCACATGGGTGTCGTACAGCGTCGGACAGACAGCCTTCCGCAACACCGGCACCGACACCATCGTTGAAGAGGGCATACAGCATGCGCTGTGGCACAACATTCTAAACGATATTGCCAATACCAACATAGAAATCTATTTCCTTGACGAGAGCACTCTTGCCATACGTGGCGACAGCAAGACATACATACGCTATCGCTGGTACCGCAACGGGCAAATAGTGGCTGAAGGGACCGATATGCACATCTACCATCAAGGCAACGGGGTACCCCTGAACGGGTGCTATCATCTCGACGTGATTACCAGTAGCGGTGACCCGCGCTGGCAACATTCTGACACAGTGTGCATTGGCACTTCGTCGATAGAAACAGTACAGAATAACGCTGTGATACGTGTAAGTCCTAATCCAGCCCCCGCTGGAGGAAAGATTGCCATCAGCCTCGCCGGAATAACCACGCTGCCTGCCACGCTCCACATTCTTGACGCACAAGGACGTGCTACGGCGCACCACGTCATAACATCTAACATTTCCAACATATATATGCCGACCACCACAGGCGTATATATGCTTCGCCTCGAAATGCCCAACGGCGGTATAGCCACCACAAAGGTAATAGTGCGATGAGGCAACTGCTGGCAACGATATTGTTCACGCTGTCGCTATTCTTCGCCACGGCGATTATGGCGCAACCTGGCATAGCCTACCAGGGGCTCGTGCTGCGTTCCGATAGTATTGTTGCTACATCAGCACCCATCAACCTGCGTCTCAGCATCCTACAAGGCGCGCCAGACGGAAACACGGTGTATGTGGAATTCCATCAGACTACTACGAACGAACAAGGATTCTTTAACGTAGAACTTGGCAGCGGTTCTCGCATGGGAGCCACACATCTTGCCGACATAACGTGGCAAGATGGTCCTTACTTTCTGAAAAGCGAGATAGACCCCGACGGTAACTACGACTATCGGATTCTGTCCATCGCGGAACTGCTGAGTGTGCCATACGCACTCCACACACATAGCGCTGCCTACGTTGCAGGCACTGCTGACTGTCTGCAAACCATACAGATAGAGCAGTTGTTCGCCTTTATCGACGCGCGCCAGCACATTGACTCCCTTATGGCTCTGCTTAGCACTGCCTCCATCGGCTGCCTGCCCGGACTTTTCAGTGTGGCACCGCAGCGCACAGTGCAGTTCTCCAAAGGCAACCTACAATACCGAGCCTCTACTGCCACATGGCGCTTTGCCCCACGGCAGTACGACATCGAAGCCTCTAACAACAGTCGCATAGCCTCTAACAACGATGGCTGGATAGACCTTTTCGGCTGGGGCACCAGCGGCTGGCACGGAGCAGCACGCGCCTATCTGCCCTACGCCCACAGCATCAATTCTGCCGACTATGCCGACGCCAACCTCACCGACTCCTTGCGCCGTGCCGATTGGGGGATAAACAACCTTATCGACAGCAGTGGTAACTGTCGTGGTCTCTGGCGCACGCTCTCAGCATCCGAAATGTCGTACCTTCTCGAGCAGCGCCAAGCATCCACCATAGGCACCACCGACGACGCCCGCTACTGCTATGCGTCGGTGAACAACGTCCGTGGACTCATACTTTTCCCTGACAGATACACCCATCCTACACAAACGCCTCTTCCAACTGCCATAAACCAGCCCACTGAGCCATATACATCAAACCATTACTCCGCAGAGCAGTGGGACGCTATGGAACAGTGTGGGGCCGTTTTTCTGCCAGCGGCAGGGTCTCGCAGCGGTAGCAACTACACGCCATCGTCGATAAGCCGCTACTGGACATCCACTGTCAACGGAACAGGCAGAGCATTCACACTCACCCTTGGCGAGCCTTCTGGAATGCTCGCCCCTTGCGAAACATACAAAGGCCTTGCCGTCCGCCTCGTACATGAATAAAAACGCACTATGAAACATATATCGCTCATCGTCATAGCCTTATTGATTTCTATCACGCTCTACGCTCAACCACAGGCGTTCAGTTATCAGGCCATTGTATCTGATGCTCAAAACAGCCTCGTGGCCAACAGGCAGATAGGCGTGCAGATTAGCATTTTGAAAGACAGTCCCGAAGCGGCACCTCTCTACGCCGAGACACATAGTGCTACCACTAACGCCAACGGACTATTTACTATCGAGATAGGCCGTGGAGCATCGTCCTCCGCCACGTCATTTGACTCTATTGCCTGGAACGACGGCACATATTATCTGAAAAGCGAGATAGCCCCTGACGGCGGCAACAATTACACGATAATAAGCACCACGGCATTGCTCAGCGTGCCCTACGCACTACATGCCAATACCGCCAGCACAGTGGTAGGCCTTGCCGACAGCCTACGCAATCTCCGCGCACAGAGCGAAATGGCAATATTGTCAATGCTCCGCTACTACGACTCCATAGTGGCCACCCTTACGGCAGCCACCGACACCTCGCACCACGACGATACTACCACCGACACAAATGAGAGCCCATCGGTGCCCGTATTTTCCGTATCCGACGGGCATAGCGTACTCTTCTCGCCAGCCAATCTCCAATACCAAGCCACTACCGCGACATGGCGCTTTGCCACGCATCAATACGACGTAGTGGGAGACAACAACAGCCACATATCCTCCACCTACGACGGATGGATAGATCTCTTCGGCTGGGGCACAAGCGGTTGGCCCAGCAACGCCAACGTTTATAAGCCTTTTGCAACTTCGGCCGATTATGCAGATTACTATGTGGGCGGGGCAGCCGCAAACGACCTTGCTGGCAACTATGCCAAAGCCGACTGGGGCGTGTTCAACGCCATATCCAACGGAGGCAATAGCGCAGGCCTATGGCGCACCCCGACTTCTACCGAATGGAACTATCTTATTGCCGAGCGACAGGCTTCGACAATAAACAACGTCGAAAACGCTCGCTTTGTGCGGGCCACCGTAGGCGGTGTGCAGGGTATGGTCCTGTTTCCAGACCATTTCGCCTATCCCATTGGCATTGACGAACCCGCCGACAGCCTTATAAACAATATGGAAGCCTCGCCATTCTCCACAACCTACACCATCCACGAATGGGCTGCCATCGAGACCGATGGCGCTGTATTCCTACCCGTTGGAGGCTATCGCGAAGGCACACGCCTCGTCACCAATCCCCCGACAGGCTACTACTGGTCCTCTTCTCATCAGACCCCGCAGTGGGCACTTGCTCTGATGTTTAACGCCAATACTATTGCGCCACAAAACAGCACACCACGCTGGCGCGGCTGCTATGTGCGCCTGGTGCAAGACATTACGGCAGAATAGGTCGGAATCAACCCTCTATCGCCAGCGGCTTGCCGTTCAACTTGGCAGCCACAAGGTCGTCACCCTTATAAATAAGTTTCAGCGAGAAAAACGGCGCATCGTCGAGGATCAACCGAAGAAAGATACGGTCGCCCGCCCATGTCGGATAGTCAAAAATCCGCTCTTTATCCACCCATTGCAGGTCGCCCTCGTCGCACACCACCTCTTCACCACTCCATTCGGTGGCTGAAAATAGGTGCATATACTCGCATGGCCACACATCGGAGATAAATGTCACAATGCCACGATAGCGCCACTGCTCAATGTCGTAGCCCGTCTCCTCCTTCACCTCGCGCACCATACACTCGTCGGGGCTCTCGTCAGCCTCGCATTTGCCGCCCACACCTATCCATTTGTCGTGGCTCGCGTCGTTTTGTTTCTTCACCCGGTGCAACAGAAGTATCTTACTGCCATTGTCCAGATAACACAACGTTGTCTGTTTCATGCCTTCACTCCTCCGCTTCCAGCGTCTGCGCCATCAGTTCCTTCAACTCTACAAAATCCTCATAGTGGTGTGACGAAGTCTCGCTCCACACCACATTCCTCACATTCTTAAACATATCCAGCAGATGCCCGTGGTCACCCAGCACCTCGTCGTGGCGGCTCAATGCAAAATTGAGTTGATTCTCGCGTCGCGGCAACTGCTGAAACACCCTTTTGTCAAAATCCTCATACACCTTCAGCATCTCTTCCAGCACCATCATCGACGCCGAACCATCCATGCCCGCCGAACGAGCCTTATAGAAGTCCGCTCCCAGCATCGGCATCACCTTGCGGATAGTAGCCAAAACATCGTTCACCGGATTTATGCACCACACCGCACCATCAAACACCTGCGTAGCACATAGCGCGTGATAGCCGCCAAAACTGCTCCCCACAACGAGGCGCACATGGTTTATATCCATCAGACGGCGCAGCGTAGCCTGAATCTCATCGGGCGATTCCTGCTCATATCTCAGCGTAGGGCTCACCACCCTGCAGTCGGGAAACATACGACGCAGCAACTGCGCCTTAGTGGCATTGCCCGTGGAGGCATAGCCGTGGATATACATCAAAGTAGGCATAAAGCAGATATGATAACGTTACTGTTTTTATCCGATTATACTAAGCGACTAAGTATTAGCACATAATCGTATCACATTCCGACACAAAAACCATTACAAATATAGCATGATTTTTCAAACAACGCGGTTCCTCGTAAAAACAATGCAAGCAAAAACACTTCTTCTCCAACCAACGATAAGTGCAGAAAAACATGTATTTTTGCAAATTGATTTCAGTTTTGAATACTACATTAGAATGAGTATTTACGCAACAATGCGACCTCTTTTATGAAACCCACTCGTATCCTTTTCGTCTGCCATGGCAATATCTGCCGTAGCCCTATGGCAGAATTCCGTATGAAACAATTGGTGGCTCAGGCCGGACTCTCCGAGCATTTCGAGATTGCCTCTGCCGCCACCACCAGCGAGGAACTCGGCAACCCCGTCTATCCGCCTGCTCGCCGCGAATTGGCCAGCCACGGCATAGCCTGCGACGGCAAGACCGCCCGTCGCATCACACTCGCCGACTACGACCACTACGACATGATTATAGGCATGGACGATGAAAACCTCTACGACCTGCGCCGCTTCACCCACGGCGACCCGCAAGGCAAAATATCGCTCCTGCTGGACCATACCGACCCCTCCAACCGAGCCTACCACAACCGCGACGTTGCGGACCCGTGGTACACCCGCAACTTCACCGACACCTGGAACGACATCAACCAAGGCTGCCAAGCACTGCTTAATATCTTAAAATCCTGAATAGCAAACAAATCCGTTATTATATTTCAAAGTGTCAACTATTATTCTAAAATAATATGTCGGCATAAATATGTACTTTTGCACAAAAAATAAAAGATGGTCAGCATTGTAGTTTCGGTTTACAACGAGGATGATGTGATTGTTCTTTTTTTCAAAGAACTTTGTCGAACGCTTGCGGCGCTTGACGATACTTTTGAGATTATTTTTATTGATGACGGCAGCAGCGACAACAGCGCAATGCTGCTTGATGAAATGGCACACAGCGACAACCGTGTCAAAGTAGTCCATTTCTCACGAAACTTCGGCCACGAAGCCGCCATGATTGCTGGCATAGACCATGCTACGGGCGATTTCATCATCTGCATGGATGCCGACCTACAAAACCCGCCCGAATTGATTGGCAAGATGCTGGAGGTGGCAAATGCTGGCAACGATGTGATTTGCATGGTTCGTACCGAACGGGCTGATGCTGGTTTCTTTTATCGACTAGCCTCACGACTCTTCTATCGCTGCATAAATCATCTTTCGGAGACACAACTGCTGGCCAATGCCTCCGACTTTTTCCTTATCTCCAGCCGTGTAGCCGATGCCTTGCGTTCCAACTATAGAGAGCGTGCACGCTTTCTTAGGGGCATAATACAACTTGTAGGATTCACCAGCACCACTATAACCTATTCCGCTCCCGCACGACGTGCCGGCCAAAGCAAATACTCGTTCCGGAAGTTGCTTTCTTTCTCGCTCACAGCAATAGCCTCTTTCTCCAAAGCACCGCTCAAACTTGCCATCTATGCGGGAATACTTTTTGCCGTTTTAGGCATAATACTGATAATCTATTCCATCGTCATGTGGGTGGTGCAGCGCCCCATAGGAGGCTACACAACACTGATTATCTTTATCAGCGCCTTTGCGAGCATCTTGTTTTTTGTCTTGGGAATCATGGGCTACTATATCGGATTTATCTTCGACGAAGTTAAATCCCGACCACTTTATACGGTAGAAAGCATTATTTCCAACACTGCAACAAATACCGAGAGCAAATGAATCAGAAGCAGGAAAAATGGCTTATGGTGGCCACCTTTGCTACCGTTGCCTTGCTAACCTTGCTGCCTTTCTTCAAGATAGGGTTCGCCACCGATGACGACTTTCAGTATTTTGTCACCGCACACAGGTCGTGGCAGCAATGGATGGAGGATGCCAAATGGTATGCTGTTTGTTCTGGGCGTTTCTATTTCTTGATTACAAAATATTTCTATTATGTCCCCTATCTTATAGACAGTTTTGTTTATACGAAAGCGGTACAGTATATAAGCCTGACAGCCTGCTACGGGGTCTTTTCGTATTTGATATTCCGTCTTTTCCGTTCATCACGACTGGCGGTAATCACTCTGCTACTGCTTTTCTTCAATACCGCCATCACTCCGCAGGACTATTTCATTCCCAATATAAACTATCCGTTTTATTTCACTTTCAGCAGCATAATATTTATGCTCGCGGTCATAGCCTATATTGATTATTGCGAACAAGGAGGGCGCTGGCGCATTTTCCTATCGGCAATGCTCTGCCTATTGTCTTATCTCTTTTACGAGACCTATCTGCTACTTTCACTTTTCCTGTTTGCGGCTATTATTGTTAGACATTGGCGAAACTATCGTAAAGAAGAAAAGCATTGGATTCGCTTGTGTGGCACATTATGCCCTTATCTACTTGTAGTTGTGATATATGTGGCGTGCTATTTCGGATTTCGCGTATATCTACGTTCGGCATATCCTGACTTCAGCCTTTATGATGGCTGCAGGTTTGATGCATCGCAATTCAGCCTTTCCAATTTTTTTGTCGTACTTGAACGTTGTACCCGCATAGCGCTGCCCGGACAGACCTATTTCTACAATCGAGGACTTATTGCCGACAACTCGTTATTTTTCTCTGGGCATCATCGCGGATTGTTTAATATTTTTGCCCGCGCCTCATCTGTGGTATGGATTAACGCCATCCTACAAGCCGTTCTCTTATGGTGGCTTACCCGCAACAGCCGTCTGCGTCGGTTGTCGTGGACTACTCTTGCCGTGGGATTCGTTGGTGCCGTAGTAATGGCTTTTTCGGTCCACTCGCTTATAGCCATCACACCAAAATACAACATTGAGTGGAGCCATTGGATAAGGGGATATGTGACATCGTTCTATTCTATCATGCTGCTGATGGCAGCCTTTGCACTGGTTATTGCGGCATCACTCAAAGCCACCCGTAGTCCTAAGTGGCAACGCACGGTGAGAGCAATGTGGTGCGTGGTGCTGTTATCTTTCTCGGTAATAATAGGATATACCAACGAGCATATCAGCCGCGAATGGCAGAAAAGTCAGAATCGGCTGACCGCCATAGATTTAATGGCGGAGCAGGGGTTCTTTGACTCGCTACCCGATGACGCAATACTCTATACATTGCCACTTCACAACACACCGGGCATACGTTTCGGCAACCACGAAAGCCAGAAAGACATTGAGGGCTATATAAATATCCGTGCCAAAAGAAATATCTTTGCTTCGGCCAGTTGGGACCAGGTTACTAATCAGAAAAGCCTGTCGCCATCCAGCCCTGTTTATTATGTCCATGCCGCTGCCAATCCAAAGGGTAACGACTTGCTAATAGCCGTTTCTCGTCTTGATGACACAATGATAGCGTCCACGGATTCCGTTACGACTTCCGAATGCCACGTTTTTTACCTTTCTCCGTCAAAACATTTTACGCTGTTCTACCAAGCAGAAGGTGGGCTACATTCGCTCGACTACCAATCAGATGACATCAAAAAGCCACTTTGCCATGTCGTCATTTCATGTGACGGCATAAAGCCTAACAGTATTACCGTCAGCAACATGATACTGCCGTCCGTAGAGCAATGACCCGCTAATACCCATTGTATGACCCGTCGTATTTGTTTTCTCGCACTATTGCCTATCCTTGCGTTTCTCGCTGGCTGTAAGCCAACTTGCCGCCCTACTATAGATGTACCCCAAAATGGATTTATCCACATTGCCAACGGTCATTTCATGATAGGTGACAGCGTATGGTTTCCTATCATGCTCAACTATAAGACCGACATCTGCGACGACTCCGTCGTGCCAGCACGATACTATGGCGATGGGACCTTCGACGGCCATTTCTCACACATTGCCCAATGGGGATTCAACAGTGTCCGTGTGTGTCTTGACATGGAGTTGGGCGCTGTTGACACATGCCGTCTTTTTGCATCAATAGACACTCTGCTCGCCTCGGCGTGCCGCAATAATTTGCGTGTCATGCTGCTCATCAGACCGCCATTTGATAAGCGACAAACGGAATATACTATCCACCTGATGAGTCATCTTGCCTTCAACACCACGCTGTGGGCTTATGATTTCTTCAACGAGCCACTCTATTTTGACCCTGTTGCCGACCGTTCAAAAACGGCCGCCTACCGCATTGTGTCTGACTGGCGCATTTTAAGGGACACCTATGCGCCACGCCAACTTTTCACTATTGGATTCGCTGAGCCCATCGAAGTTTTCGAATGGGACCCGTCAATTCTCCCCGTTGATTTTATCGAAATGCACACCTATCATCCGTTGCGCATAGCCAGCGAGATGTATTGGTATGGCCATTATTGCGGCAAACCGTGGATGGTGGGCGAAACATCGCTGCCTGCCGATGGCGATTCAGTGCCGTATGACTGGCAGAGCCGCTATATGTTAGAGAGTTTCCAGTGTGCTATAGACAACGGCGCCATAGGGTTTGGATGGTGGGAATTCCAAGACTGCCTATCGGGTACCAATTTTGAGGCATGGTATTCGGGACTCCGCAACTCGAAAAATCTCGATAAACCTGCAACCGATATAGTAAAAAAACTGAACGCCCTGAAGCCGAAAAAGGCACTTTGCCCCGTAAACTATCATAACATGCTGGGCTATCACAACCTTGCGCTTGAAGGGCTTGTTGCCGATGCATCAAGTCATACGCCGATAGAAGGTGCTGTGGTGCGAGGTTGGAACGAGGATTGGAGCGTGGGCATCAATACCTTTTCTGATGCCGATGGAAAATTTTATTTAGTCTCAAACGACAGATGCACCCATTTCGAGATTTCCGCCCCTGGTTACGAATGTATCAAATTCACTCGTCGTCAGAATTATCCCCACATCGATAGTCTGCCACAACAAATGCTGGAATACCAGTCTATCGACTATCGCCATTTTCTCGTTTCTTCCGAGTCAATGCTGACATTCGATTCCGCAGCATTCCTCCTGCCCCAAGCCATCGCTAACATGGGCGAAATAAAATTACACCGCCTTAACCTACGATAAAGAAAAGCACGCAATCACATATCGCATAATCCTAACCGAAACATTGGCTTGGCGAATTATATTAGAGGAGGGTGCCATATCCGGACACCCTCCTCTGATTATTTGTCTAACATTATGCGGGACTGATTAGTAGCCGAAGATTTGCTCTAATGTTAGTTTCTGGAGTTTGCCGTATTTCTTCAGAGCGTTGAAGTCGATGTCGCTCTCTTTGCCAAGGAGCATGTAGTTCATCTTCTTGCCTTTGATATACTTGTGGTTGAAGTTGATGACGTCCTGCATGGTCATTGACGGGTAGGTCTCGAAATAGAACTTGCTGACAGGTTTCTTGGTGTCGAAGCCCATACGCTCGTAGGCAAGGTAGTTGAAGATGACGCTACGTTTGATGGTACGCTGGGTGCGGATGCCAGAAATAAGAGCGTCTTTTGCCATATTGAAGTTGGCCTCGGCAACAGGCATATTCTCAAAGAGGTCTTCGAAGGCCTCCATTGCGTCAGCCAGTTTGTCGTTCTGGGTGCCTATGAAAGAGGCGTTGGTGAAGAAACCGTTGGGTTTGCCGGGGGTACCGAAACCTGCCGCAGCGGTGTAGGCCAACGAGCGTTTCTCGCGCATCTCTTGGAACACTATGGCGTTCATGCTGCCACCGAAATACTCGTTGTAGAGATTGACAACGGGAGTGAGTTTGAAGTCGTATTTCACACTGCGGTTGAAACCACGCAGACGCACCTGCGGCGAGTCGTAGTCCACAAAGAACACCGTAGGCTCTTTGACGGCCAACGGGAAGACTTGTTTGTTCTTGAGCGGAGCTTTGAATTTCTTAGGCATATAGTGCTTTTCGGACACGATGCGCTTGATGCCGTCAAGGCTTTCGGGACCGTAATAGAGCACGCGGTGCTTGTAGTTGAAGAGGTCGTGAATGGCATCGGTGAGTTCCTTGGCGGTGAAGGCACGCATCTGAGCCTCGCTAAGTTGGTCGAGCGTAGGCGAGTTTTCGGGGCCATAGATGCCGTAGTTGCAAAGCGCGCTGAAAGCCGAACCCTGGTTGGTCTTGCTGTCGAGGCGGCTCTTCACGATGCGGTCAATCAGAGTCTTGAGGGCTGCGTCGTCGGGCTGGCAGTCGCTCATAAGTTCCTCCATCAGAGCCATGGCGGGCAACATATTCTCACTGAGGCCGCTGATGCTGACGGTGATATTGTCGCCGCCAACGCTGAGACTGTAACTGCATGCCAGTTTGTAGAATTCCGACTTGATTTGCTCAAGGGTGTGTTTTGACGTGCCAAGATAGCCGAAGAGGTCGGCCGCAAAGTCAATCTTCTTGCCCTCTTTCTCGGCGTTGGCACCAAAATCAAAGTAGTAGTCGAGGTTGAAAGTGGCATTCTCGACGTTCTGCACATAGAGAACCTCGGCACCATTGGCCAGTTTGCCTTTCTTCATATCGCGATTGAAATCGACATAGCGAGGCTCGATAGGAGTAACGGTGCGGGCTTTGAGTTGTTTGAGGTATTCGCTCTCGTTGTCGCGGCCAACCTCGATGGGGGTAATGGCAGGCTTAGCAACCTTGTAAACAGGGTCGGGAGTGCCTTGCAGTTTATTGAGAATAAAGTAGTTGTTATCCTTGAAAGTGCGGTTGGCGAAGTCGATGATGTCCTGCTTAGTGATTTTGGAGAGAACGTCAATCTCGTTGCAAACCTCGCCCCAGTCGCGGTGCTGGATGAAGGCATAGGCCATCTGAATGGCACGGCTGCTGTTGCTCTCGGCCTGCTTCATGATGGAGAGTTTCTTGTTGTTGATGGCGGCCTCCAGCAGGCTTTCGTCGAATTTGCCCTGCTTGACGAGTTCAATCTGCTCGAAAAGCAGTTGCTGGAGTTGCTGCAGCGTCTGACCCTCATTGGGACGGCCACCGAAAATGAACACGCCGTAGTCGTTGAGTCCGTAGATACCGCTGTGGGCACCGAGGCATTTCTGCGGCTGGTTGAGGTTCACGTCAATAAGACCACATTTGCCGTTGTTGAGAACAGCGTCAACGAGGTCGGCAATCATACGCTCGCGGCTGCCAACCTTGGCAGTGATACGGTAGGCGATAGTGGTGTTTTCGGGGTCGTTGCCGGTGATGTTCTTCGTTTCGGGCTTGGTAATAGGAGCCTCTTCGGGGAAGGTGAGTTGCGGCACGTTGCCCGGCTTCATGTGGCCCCAGTATTTGTCGATAATCTTGATTACCTCGTCGGGGTCGAAGTCGCCAGCCATGCTTATGCAGATGTTGTTGGGCACATAATATTCGGAGTAGAACTTGCGAATATTGCGCATGGAGGGATTTTTGAGGTGTTCGGCCTCGCCGATGGTAGTCTGAAGGCCATAGGGATGATGCGGAAACATGGCACGGAGAATCTCCTCGTAGCAGCGACGGCCGTCCTGGGTGAGGCACATGTTTTTCTCCTCATAGACGGCTTCGAGTTCGGTGTGAAAGAGGCGAAGCACGAGGTTCTCGAAACGATCGGCCTGCAACTCGCACCAAGTCTCAACCTGGTTGGAAGGGATATTCTCGACATACATCGTACAGTCGTTGCTGGTGAAAGCATTGGTGCCTGTGGAACCGATGTTGGTCATCATCTTGTCGTACTCGTTGGCGATGGCAATCTTCGAAGCCTCGTAGGAAAGGCTGTCGATGCGGTGGTAGAGGACGGCACGGGTGGCGCTATCGTCAAACATACGATAGACCTCGAAAAGGTCCTCAATCTGCTGGATATACTTATGTTCCTGCTCCCAGTTGGTGGTGCCGAGGCGATGGGTGCCTTTGAACATCATGTGCTCCAGATAGTGTGCCAGACCAGTGGTTTCGGCGGGGTCGTTCTTGCTGCCGGCGCGCACTGCCACATAGGTCTGAATACGAGGCGTCTCCTTATAGACGCTCAAAAAGACCTTCAGACCGTTGTCGAGCGTGTATTCGCGCATCTGGAACGGGTCATTGGGATAGGTCTTGTACTTGTAGGTCTTTTGGGCCATTACGCTGCCCGCCACGAGGACCGACAGGGCCACAAAGCACAAAATTTGTCTGATTTTCATATTGTAAAGTTTTTGTTTTGTATTTTTATGAAATATGCAAAGATAGTTTTTTTTTCGTCAAAAGCCTACGGATATAGGGAACACCTTGTCCCCAAGTTTTCAACCATCACATTTTGAAAAACTTTGGCGCTATAAGAAAAACGTATATTGATAATTTGTAATTTTACACAATCTTATTACATTTGCGCTATTCATATAGCGTACTAATATACAGCACAATACACCAAGAAATAATGGCTAACGAAAATCCTGTATTTGAACAAATCCAGGGGTTGTTGCTCCAAGCCGACAGCCTGCTGAAAGAGTGCATTGCATCCACGCCTCTCCACCTCATTGAGGCCGACATGCTCAAAGAGCAACTGCGAGACCTCTACCTCAAAGCACAATATGCTTCGGCGGCAGCGCAAACCGAAGTGGCACGTCCACAGCCAGCACCTGCCCCCATAAAAGACGAGAAACCAACAGAGGCCATAACGCCCACATTCATTGCCACCGACGAGGCCAACGAACAGGCTGAACCTGCCGAGAAGGCCGACGAGCCGCAGCCTGCTGTCGAACAAAAAGTTGCCGAACCGCAGCCCGCACCGGCCGAGGAAACCGTTGCCGAGCCGCAACCTGTTATTGACGAAACACCCGCAGCCGAGGAGCCTCTCTTTGCTCCCGCCGAGCCTGAGCCCGAACCAATGCCCACCATGGAGCCTATGATGGAGCAGATTGCAGGCAATCCCTATGGCTCGCTTTTCGACACCGAGACTCCAGAAGAAGAGCCCACACCTGAACCCGCCCCGGAAAAGGACGAGAAAAAAGCATCAACGCCTCACGCCAGCACAGAGAAAAGCGAACCCTCGCTCCTTGACCTCCTGCGCCAGCCTTCTGACCAAACCACGCTGGGCGACCGCCTTAGTCAGCAGACCGACACCTCGAACGCCATAGAGCACCGCATGGCCCACAACAAGGTGAGCGACCTGCGCACCGTCATCAACATCAACGACAAGTTCAGTTTCATGACCAACCTGTTCCGCAACAACATGAAAGCCTACAACGACTTCATTCTGCGCCTCAATGCCATAGAAAGCCGCGACGAGGCCATGGAGCAGGTGCGCCTTGTGTCCAAAGAATTTGGCTGGGACATGGAGTCGGCCACGGTACAGAATTTCTACGCTGTTCTGGATAGGAAATTCTAAACGAAACGGACAAAAACAGTTTTATAGTCACTGATAGTTAAACCATTAGACTACTCTTGCTATAAACAACCCGAACAAAACCAAGACACATGACATACCGCAACAAGGCCATACTCTTTTCTGCCCCTTCGGGCTGTGGGAAAACCACCATCATCAAGCGACTGCTCGACCATTTCGACTGCTTTGATTTCTCTATCTCCGCCACGTCACGCCAACCACGCAGCGGCGAGGAAAACGGCAAGGACTACTACTTCATGAGCCACGACGAGTTTCGCCAGCACATAGACCACGGCGATTTTCTGGAGTGGGAAGAGGTGTATGAAGGCACTTGTTACGGCACTCTCAAATCGGAACCGGAACGCATCTGGGCCGACGGCAATGTGATAGTATTCGACGTTGACGTGAACGGAGGCAAGAACCTGAAACGCTATTTCGGCGACAAGGCACTCTCCATCTTCGTGATGCCGCCAAGCATAGAGGTCCTTGAGCAGCGCCTGCGCAACCGTGGCACCGAGAGCGAGGAATCGATAGCCAAACGGCTGGGACGCAGTGCCAAAGAGTTGCAGGAAAGTCACCATTTCGACGTAACAATAATTAACGACGACCTCGAAACCGCCGTAGAGGAAACACGCCGCACGGTGGCGGAGTTTCTTGCCAAATAAAACCGATAGCCCATGCAGCGTCTCATAGAAATACTTAAGCGGTTCAACTATGTGTTGGTTTTCATTATATTGGAAGCCATAGCACTGACGCTTATTTATCGCAACAACTACTACCAACAGACCCAAATCATAAACATAGGCAATCGCATTGCCGGCGAGACCTACAATATGTCGGCCTCGGTAAGGGACTATTTCGGGCTGCGCCACGAAAACGAGTTGCTCCACGCCGAAAACGCCGCACTGAGGGCACAGATAGCCGAATCGTACATACACTACGACTCGAAACGTTTTGAATATAACGACACCACCTACCAACAGATATATCACTATATCACCGCAAAGGTTATCAAGAACTCGTGGAACCGCGCCCGCAACTATGTGATGATAGGCAAAGGCCAGCGGAGCGGCATAGAACCCGACATGGCAGTCATATCGCCACAAGGACTGGTGGGCGTGGTGGTTGGCACTTCCGAAAACTTTGCCGTGGTGATGCCTGTGCTGCACCCCGAAAGCAAGCACAGCGTGATGCTGAAACGCACACAAACCTGCGGCACCCTAATCTGGGAGGGAGGCAACTTCCTTCACGCCACCGTCACAAACATCCCCACCACCCACCAAATAAATATCGGCGACACCATCATCACCTCTGGTCAAGACCCCGCACTGCCTAAAGGCATTATGGTTGGCACCGTGAATAAAGCCGAGAACATTTCAGGCACCGGATTCTATAACATAAACATCAACCTCTCTACACAGTTCAACAAACTGGAACACGTGTATATAGTCCACAACAGTTTTGCCCAAGAGCAAGAAGACCTGCCAAAGAAATTAAATATAGAAGAGTTCTAACCGCCTCACCACAAAAAACATAGCACAGTGAACAACCGCATTGTCATACAAAATATCATTCGATTTATTTTCTTGCTACTCATTCAATTGATAGTGCTCGACAACATTACGCCCATAACGATGCTCATGCCCAACGTTATGCTCATCTTTATGATAATGCTGCCGACCACCACCAAGCACATACCGATGCTGCTCATAGGTTTTGCTACCGGACTGCTGCTCGACATCTGCTCCAACACGCTGGGATTTCACTGCTTTGCCTTCACCATGACGGCTATGGCACGCATTCTCTTTGCCGACCGCATTCTGCTCAACAACGAACCCATAGACATAGACCGCCCAAGTCTCCGCGTTGTCAACTTCCAGCATTTCGCAATCTATAGTCTCACCACGCTCCTGGTCTATTACACCACCTACATCATCGTAGAGGCATTCTCATTCTACAACGTATGGGTCATGCTGCTAAGCATCATAGCCAACGTTATCGTAACATGGATACTATTAATAATATATCAGTTAGCGCTGATACCCGAAGAAAAATAGCGCGCTTCGTCCTCGTTATAGCACTCTTACTGGTGACGCAAACGAATATGGCTCAGACGGCCATAGGGCAGTGGCGCGACCATTTCTCCTACAACAAGGCTTTGTGTCTTGCGCCCGCCAACGGACGCATATATTGTGGCTATGAGCAATGCGTGGGCTATTACGACAGCCGCGACGACATTGTGGGGCGCCTCACCAAAGTTGACCAACTCTCCGACGCAGGCATCGCCACAATTGCCTACGACAACGCTACCGCCACACTTGTTGTTGCCTACACCAACTCCAACATCGACATAGTACGCAACGACATAACCTACAACATCTCTGACCTAAAGCGCAGTGCCAATGGCGGCGACAAAACCATATACAGCATAGCCTTCTGCCGCGGCAAAGCCTACATAGCCTGCGGCATAGGAATACTGATAGTGGACCCCATTCGTGCCGAAATAGAGACCACCTGCATTGTTGGAATAAACGGCACGCAGCAGCCTGTGCTTGACCTCACCACCGACGACAGCCGCATCTACGCCGCCACCGCGACAGGCATAGTATCTATCTCGCAAAGCGACCGTTTCCCCAACATAGCAACCCACTGGCAGCACGACACGACTTCCGCCCTTGCAGGCCGCCACATTGCACGTATTGCCAGCAACAACGGCAGACTGATGGCACTGGTAGAAGGCATTGACCCCATGATGCGCTACATCTACAGCCTCGACAACGGAGTGTGGCAGGCGGTAGATAGCGGCGATATGCAGACGCTGCGCTGTGCTAACGGCTACACTACCGTGGCCTTCCGTGACAGCGTGAGGGTTTATGCCCCCGACAACACACTGAGTAAAACCTATCGCACCTTCCGCTGGGGCAATATTGACGCCCATGACGCTATACGCGAAGCCGACGGCACACTATGGATAGCCCACGACTGGGGCGGAGTGGTTCGCATAGCCCCCGACGGCTCGTCGGAAAGCCTCAACCCACGAGGCAACGTTACCGACCATGCCACATACATAACAGCCTACAACGACATAACCTACATCTGCCCTGGCGGCAAGACCAACATCTTCACCAATATGTGGAGGCTGGGCAACCTCTACAACCACAAAAACGGAGAATGGAACCAGTTGGACCGCAACGGTGCCGACACGCTTTTGGACTTTCTCTGCGTTGCCATCAATCCGCGCAACACCTCGCAGATGGCAGCCGCTTCGTGGGGTTTCGGCATAGTAGAAATTATTGATAACAAGATAGTAAACGTTTTCAACGAGAGCAACAGCAACGGAGCCATAACGGCCTACCACAGCAGTGGATGGCGCCATGTGCGCACTGCCTCCGTGGCATACGACCGCAAAGGCACGCTATGGGCGACAAACTCGCTGGCCGAAAACGGTCTTGTGGCTCACTATTCCGATGGCACATGGCGCAGTTTCGAGACCCGCACGCTGACTGGAAACAACGAGATAGACCATCTGGTTTGCGACAGCCTTACGGACTACAAATGGATAACAGGCTCTGCAAACCGAATTTATGTGCTTGACGGCGAGGGCCATGCCGCCTATGTGGACCCCAACAACGGCAGCCGACTGCAGACCAACCGAATCAACTGCCTCGTGCAGGACCGTAGCGGCGACCTCTGGATAGGCACCGACAAAGGCATAAAGGTCATTTTCGACGGGCGGCGCGCTTTCGAAAACGGCGGCCGAAACGAGAAAAGCCCCGTCAACTGTTCCAATATCGTCATCAGCAACGGCGAATTTGTGGAATACCTTATGGCCTACGAAGACGTTGTCTGCATAGCCGTTGACGGCGCCAACCGCAAATGGGTGGGCACGCAGAATAACGGCATATACCTGCTCTCTTCCACGGGACTCGACGAATTGCAGCATTTTACTGCCACCAACAGCCCATTGCCATCAAACCACATCATAGCCATCGGCATTCAGCCTTTGTCGGGCGATGTGTTTGTGTCCACAGACCACGGCACGGTGTCCTACCGTTCCACGGCAACCTACGGCACCGCCACGCCACGCGACGAGGTGCACGTCTTTCCTAACCCCGTGCGCCCCGACTACAGCGGTCCCATTGCCATAAGCGGGCTGACCAACAACGCCCTGGTGCATATAACCGACATAGCAGGCCATGTGGTGTTTTCCGACCGCGCCATAGGCGGCCAGGCCATCTGGAACGGCTTGACAAATAGCGGCGAGAGTGTGACAAGCGGCGTTTACTATGTTTTTGCCTCCGACAACGAGGGAGGAAATCGTAGCGTGGGCAAGATACTGATAGTACGGTAAGGAGGTCCGGCACTATGCTTCAGAAAACCACCGGCCTCGTCATCCACACCACGCCTTACGGCGAGACTTCGCTGATTGCCAAGGTTTTCACTCGCCAGTTGGGACTGCGCAGTTATATGGTGAAAGGCGTTAGAAGCACCAAAGGCCGCACCAAACAGAACCTGATGCAGCCGATGTCGTATCTCGACATGGTGGTGTACGACAAGCCGCGCGACATCAACTTCATCAAAGAAATGCAACCAGCACATCACTGGCAGACGCTCGACACGCAGCCGCAGAAAACCGCCCTGCGTTTTTTTGCCAGCGAGGCACTCTATAAGAGTCTGCGCGAGGCCGAGCCCTCCCCCACCCTGTTCGACTATGTGGTGGAACAGATGCTGCAACTTGACGACACGGCTTGCAACATTGCCGCCTATCCTATAATGTTTTTGCTTGGCCTGTCACGCCATTTAGGCATTGAGCCCTTGGACAACTACAGCAAGCGCGAAGGCTGTTTTAACCTGAGCGAAGGCTGTTTCCAGTCGCAATCAGCCATTTATCCGCAAATGACACGGGAGACGTCGCTCTTGCTGCACAACTATCTGCAATCGTTCCATAGCGGCACAACACCCACAGGCATACCGCTCGCTGACCGCCAAATGCTGCTGGCAAACCTTATAGCCTACTATGAAGTGCATCTGGCAGGCTTCGGCAATTTCAAATCGCACGAGGTATTGCACGCCGTGCTAAAATAGACACAACCGTTATCCAATAGAACCATGAGAAAAGCCATAATCACCCTGCTGCTCATAGTCTGCGCAGGCCTCACTATCAATGCGCAACAACCCTACTGGGTATTTTTCACCGACAAGGCTGGCACCACTTTTGACCCCTATGCCTATTTCGACGCCAAAGCCATAGAGCGCTATAGGTTGGAGAATTTCGACCTCTACGACATTAGCAACTATCCTCTCAACGCCACCTATACCGCCGCCATTGCCGCCATAGCGACAGACACGATAGGCGAAAGCCGCTGGCTCAACGCCATAGCGGTAGAGGCCACCGACGAGGAGGCTGACAAAATAGAGCGTCTGCCTTTTGTGTCACGGGTGCAAGCCATAGCGCAACATCATATTAACACTGCAAGCATATCAACGAGTGGCGACGAGGTGCAACCAATTGAACGCGACCAACACGGACAGCCTATTCTGACCGACCAACTCATCCGTATGCAAGGCAGCCAGTTTAGAGACCACGGAATGACTGGCAAGAATATCCGTATTGCCGTGTTCGACGGTGGCTTCCCTCGCGTCAACACACATCAGGCTTTCAAGCACCTGCGCGACAATAACAGGATTATAAAGACCTGGAACTTCCCCAACCGAAAAGAGAACGTCTATGGATGGAATTCACACGGCACCATGACCTTGAGTTGCATAACAGGCATGGTAGGAGGCCGACAACTTGGGCTTGCCACCGAAGCGGAATTCCTGCTGGCACGTACCGAGGTTGAGATGGAGCCTTTCAAAGAAGAGGTGTGGTGGATGCAAGCCGTGGAATGGGCTGACAAGAATGGCGCCAGTATCATCAGCAGTTCGCTGGGCTACGGCAAGGACCGCTATTTCACCCACGACATGAACGGCACAAGTTATGTGGCTCGGGCGGCCAATATGGCGGCACGTCGTGGCATATTGGTGTGCAACTCAGCAGGCAACGAAGGCGACGACTATTCATGGCGCACCATCATCACACCTTCGGATGCCGACAGCGTGCTGTGCGTCGGCGGCATAGAGGCGCAACTGTACCCCACCGACCATATCTCTTTCAGTAGTTACGGCCCGTCGGCAGACGGACGCATAAAGCCCGATGTCTGCGCTTTCGGTCATGCGATGACTGCCGATGTCGCAAACGACAGCGCGGTGCACTGGGTTGACGGCACATCGTTCTCATGTCCACTGGTGGCTGGTTTTGCCGCCTGCGCCAAAGGCAGACTCGGCAACATACCAATAATGGCGTTCTTTGAAGAGATGAAACGCTCTGCCGACCTCTATCCTTACTACGACTATGCCCTTGGCTACGGAGTGCCTCAAGCCAAGCATTTTATGAGCAAAGATGCTGTTGCTAGCGACACGTCGTTTCGTTTTGTGTCGGACGACGAAGGACTATACATCGTGGCTTTGCGCGAGATAAAACGGAGACAACTATTCTATCATCAGCGCAACTTGCTTTCAGGCATACTCGACTGGTATGAAAGCATAGACATAGCACAGGCCATAGCCGGCGATACTCTGCTTGTGTTTCCAAACGACAATCTGTCGCCAAGCAGCGCTATTGCCGCCAGCCTCGATGGTTTTACCGATGAATATACGATACCCGCCACACCCCTCTACCATCTCGGTTCGGATGTTGGCGCCATTGTCAATAAAGGCGAATCGGTATATGGTGGCAGTGGCATCGACCGTATTGCCGACCGATGGGGCAATGCGGAACTCAAACGCTTCGACTTCTATTGGGGTATAGGCTCTATGGTCAATAGCGAGCCTGTGGAGACTACGCTGCGCGGATTCTCTATAACCAACCGATTGGGCATAAGGCTGATGCGAGCCTTCTTGAAGCCCTATTGCATAGGTCTCGGCGCCGAATGGGGCATGGCAAACTATAACCTCATAGCGGCAAGGGGCAACAACCTTGACAACGCGCTCGGACTTAACACCATCGACATACGCAAAAAGCGTATGCGCCAAGGCGAAGTGACGCTTGAACTATTCCAGCGTGTGCGCCTTGTGGCTGGCGGATTGTTCCACCGCGGCATTTACTGGGACCTTGGAGTCTATGGGTCATACAACTACTACCGCTACGACGTAACCACAAAGACCAATCTTGACGTGGCAGAGAGCGCCGAGACCCATTTTCGACATCTCGACTTCACCGATGCCTACGCATGGAACTGGGGCGTCACGACGCGCATAGGCTACGATATTGTGGCTCTCTACGCCCGCTATCGACTCACCAACCGCTTTGCCGCAGACAAAACATTTGCCACGCCTGCCCCAACCGACTTCTACCTGCATCTGCCACGCCTCGAAATAGGTCTGCAACTTACATATTAGACAAGCGTTGAAATTTGTAGAATTACCGAATTTTGACTACCTTTGCATTTTGAATGATGGTTGACACGATATCACCATCGAACAAAATTTGAAATCAAAAAAACTAACTAAATATGACACTTGAAGAATTTCAAAATGAATTGAGGCTCGGTATTCCCGACCCACTGCCCGAACCACAACCCTATGACCCTACGGTGAACCACGCGCCTAAACGCAAGGACATTCTCACCCCTGCCGAAAAGAAACTGGCTATCCGCAACGCCCTGCGCTACTTCCCTGCCAAGTATCACAAGATGCTGGCCAAGGAGTTTGCCGAGGAGTTGAAGCAATACGGACGCATCTATATGTACCGTCTGCGTCCTACATACAAGATGTATGCACGTCCCATTGAGGACTATCCTGCCAAATGCCGTAAGGCTGCCGCCATCATGCTGATGATACAGAACAACCTCGACCCCGCTGTGGCACAACACCCCCACGAACTTATAACCTACGGCGGCAACGGTGCCGTGTTTCAGAACTGGGCTCAGTATCGACTCGTGATGAAATACCTGAGCGAGATGACCGACGAGCAGACCCTCGTGATGTATAGCGGTCATCCTATGGGACTGTATCCCAGCCACAAGGATGCTCCACGCGTGGTGGTGACAAACGGCATGATGATACCCAACTACTCCAAGCCCGACGACTGGGAGCGCTACAACGCTCTGGGCGTCACGCAATACGGACAGATGACCGCCGGCTCGTATATGTACATTGGCCCGCAAGGCATTGTGCATGGCACGACTATCACCGTCCTGAACGCTGCACGCAAACTTGGCGGCGGCACTGCAGGCAAACTCTTCATCACCGCAGGTCTTGGCGGTATGAGCGGCGCACAGCCCAAGGCTGGCGACATTGCCGGCGTGGTGAGCATCACCGCCGAAATCAACCCCTCGGCCACACAGAAACGCTACACGCAGGGCTGGGTTGACGAAGTCCACGACAACCTCGACGAACTCTTCGTGGCCGTCAACAAGGCTCGAGAGGCCAAAATAGCAAGAAGTTTTGCCTACCAGGGCAACGTGGTTGACCTGTGGGAATACTGCGCCGAAAAAGGCATACAGGTGGACCTTGGCAGCGACCAGACATCGCTACACAACCCCTGGGCAGGCGGCTACTATCCTGTGGGCGTGAGTTTCGAGGACGCCAAGGTGATGATGGCCGAAAAGCCCGAACTCTTCAAAGAGAAGGTGCAGGAGAGTCTGCGCCGCCATGTGGCTGCCGTCAACAAACTGACGGCCCGTGGCATGTATTTCTTTGACTACGGCAACGCCTTCCTCTTGGAGAGCAGCCGCGCCGGTGCCGACATCTGGAATGCAGACCATACCGCTTTCCGCTATCCATCATACGTTCAGGACATTATGGGCCCGATGTGCTTCGACTACGGTTTCGGCCCCTTCCGCTGGGTCTGCACCAGTGGCAAACCTGAAGACCTTGACAAGAGCGACCACATCGCTATGGAGGTGCTGGCAGAGATAGCCGCCACGGCTCCCGCCGAGATTCAGCAGCAGATGCACGACAACATTCAGTGGATTAAGGGCGCCAAGGAGAACCACCTTGTGGTTGGCAGCCAAGCCCGCATCCTCTATGCCGACTGCGAAGGACGCACCAAGATTGCAGCCCGCTTCAACGAGGCAATACGTAAAGGCGAGATTTCGGCACCTATCGTGCTGGGACGCGACCACCACGACGTGAGCGGTACCGACAGCCCCTTCCGCGAGACCTCTAACATCTACGACGGCAGCAACCGCTGTGCCGATATGGCGGTGCAGAACGTCATAGGCGACTCGTTCCGCGGTGCCACATGGGTATCCATCCACAACGGTGGTGGCGTTGGCTGGGGCGAGGTGATGAACGGAGGCTTCGGCATGGTGCTGGACGGCAGCGAGGCCTGCGACCGCCGCCTGCGCATGATGCTCCACTGGGACGTGAACAACGGCATAAGCCGCCGCAGTTGGGCCCGCAACGAGGGCGCTATGTTCGCCATCCGTCGTGCCATGGCCATTTGTCCCGAACTGAAAGTCACTATGCCCGAAATAGTGGACGACGACGTGCTGGAAGGCTTATTCTAAAAACATTTCATAACCATAACAAAAACAAAGAAATTATGCTTAACAAGAAAGTTTCCGACCTGCTCAACGAGCAAATCAACAAAGAGTTGTACAGCGCGTATCTGTACCTCGACATGAACAACTATTTTGACAAACGCGGTCTGAACGGCTTTGCCAACTGGTACATGATTCAGGCACAGGAAGAGCGCGACCACGCTATGCTCATCTACAAATATATGCAGAACAACGACTGCCCTATCACTCTCAAAGCCATCGCACAGCCCGACAAGAAATTCAAGAGCGATATGGACGTGCTGAAGGCTGGTCTGGAGCATGAGGAGTATGTAACCGCCTCAATCCATACTATCTACGATGCCGCATACAAGGTGAAGGACTTCCGCACCATGCAGTTTCTCGACTGGTTCGTGAAAGAGCAAGGCGAAGAGGAGACCAATGCCCGCGACATGATTACCAAAATGGAACTCTTCGGCGCCGACCCCAAGAGCCTCTATATGCTAAACCAAGAACTGGCTGCCCGCACTTATAGCGCTCCCAGCCTGACACTCGATTAAGAACGATGACCGAGTGCTGAGAGCATATTCTTAAAATTGTATCTAAAAATAAGTGCCCACGAAGGTTGTAGAAACTTTCGGGGCACTTAGTAATATTTGGAAGATGATTCGTAATATTATTTTTGACTTTGGGGGCGTGGTGCACGACATACGCTACGAGAACGTCACAGAGGCCATTGCAGCGCTTGGAATCAAGGGCATGGAGGGTTTCTATGGCAAGCACTTCCAAACGCACGAAATGGACCTTTTTGAAAAGGGGCTTATCTCTCCTGCCGAGTTTCGCGACTATCTGCGAAAGACTGTCGGTCAACCGCTCACAGACCAGCAGATTGACGATGTGATGAACGCCATACTAATTGACGTGCCGAAGGAACGCGTGGCTCTGCTCTGCGCCTTGCGCCACAAATACCGCACGTTCCTGTTTAGCAACACCAACCAGATTAACTATGAGTGTTTCACCACACGATTGATGGAAAAATATGGATTTGACATCTTCGAGGCTTGTTTTGAGCGTGGCTATTTCTCGCAGATGATGAACACTCGCAAACCATGTGCTGATGGTTTTCGCATTATCTTGGAGCAAAACGGCCTAAAAGCCGACGAAACACTGTTTATAGACGATATATCCGACAATGCCGAAGGAGCACGTATAGCAGGGCTTCACGCCCACCATCTGACGGAGCCAGACATCTCCTACCTTTTCGACGAGGGGCTGAATCTGAAGATAGAAGAATAGAAAATCATAAGAAAACCATAAAAGACTACAGTATGCTGTAGAGTGCAATATACACACAAAGCATTATAAAAAGCAGTGAGAGCGCAGGTTAATCCTGCGCTCTCACTTTGTAGAGTAGTCTGACTAAGCAGACTTTGGGTTAGATTCTTTTTTAGAGGTCTTCCTGAACAAGGCGGACAGAGAAGCCATAGTGACGTCCATCGTTGTAGGGGAAAGTGGTCTGGATACTCTTGAAGTAGATACATCCGGCCTTGCCATCCAAGGAGGAAGTAGAAGACCAGTATTCACCATCAGCATTGACGTTGGTAGCATCGGTATTATTACGATAGCCTGCAGCGGGGAGGAATACTGCGCCTGCTGCTTCCATTTCGTTCCAGTTGGCAATAGTGAAAGTGTTGGTAGTGTAAGCAGCAGTACCCTCATTGACAGAGACGAGCACAGGGCAAGTAAGAGGCTGAGCGTACTCATCGGGGAAGATTACGAGACCATTGGTACCATTAATCTGAGCCTTGGCAAAACGATTCTCGGCAGCACGGTAGTTGAGGAGGTATGACCACTCTGTGCTAGTAAGGGTACGCCACATGTTGGCCTTATTGCCACCATTAGAAATCTTGTTGAATACACCCCAGTCTGCCTTGGCAAAAGTACCAGTCATACTATTACTTTCATTATTTCCAACATTATAGTTGCTGTTATCGGAGGTAGCGCTGTAGGGCTGATATTCGGCAGCACCACTGTTCCAACCACTGGTTCCCCAAGCGAAGAGGTCAATCCAACCATCGTAGTCGCTGGCAATATTCTCGTTGCCTGCACCAATATAATCATACTGGTTCTCAGCGAAACGCCATGTGGAAGTAGTGGCCTGATACTGGAGGTTACCTTTGGAGAACTTAACAGTCTTAGTTGAACTGACAGAGAACTTAGCACCAGCCTCAAGAGTACCTTCGCCATAACCTACGAACATTGCAAGTTTGGCAATCTGGTCGTTGAGAGTAGCAATCTGAGCCTCATAACTGGCTTTCATTGCAGTCATCTCATCACGGAGGACCTCGGCGGTGTCGTGGGCAAAGGCAGAGATGGTATCGCGCATGTCAGCGAGAGTGTCGTTAATATAGTTGTAAACGTGGATGGTGTCAACTTTCTTGAGATAAGTCGCCTCTGCGGCAGTAGTACCAAGTTTGTTCGCCAAAAGTTCTGCGACACCACTATTAAGTGTTGTAATATCAGTCTTAATGGTAGCAATAGAGTCGTTGATAGCAGTTGCAACTCTGTTGCTGTCCCAATAGACCTTCAAAGTGTCGTTGAGTTTGTGGAGGGTGCTGTCATAGATGTTGCTGTAGATATGCGCAATGGTGTCCTTGATTTCGTCTTTAGTGTAGGTATTAGCTTTGGCAGCATAGGCATCATCAAGAACGGCAGTCTTGTAGGCATCAAGAGTGTCCTTGATAGCCTGACGAACGGTGACATTACGATATTCATCAAGAGTGTCCTTTACATAGGTTCTGACAGCGTTGGTGTTCCAGTAGGCCTCGAGAACTATAGCGTCAGCTTTGTTGCTAAGTTTGTCCTCAACTTCATCTTTAGTATAGTAGTGAGAAATAGTATCTCTTACATAATTCATACTGTCGTGAATGCAACCTAAGATTGTAGTGGCACCCGTGAACAAAATACCAGACACTTCGTTGATACGATTGTTCACAATGCTTCTTACATTAGTGGTATCCCAGTAAGCATTGAGGGTGTCTTTGACATCTTGGAAGACGGTGTCGCGATAGATGGCGAGTGTGTCAGCCAAAACCTGACGGATGGTGGTAGCAGTGTAATCAGCAAGGCTGTCTTTGAGGGACTCTTTCAACAGGAAGTAATTAAGAGTGTCTTCGACGTCGGCCTTGGTGAGGTAGGAGCCGTTATTAGTAGCAATCTGAGCATTGACCCATTCTTTATCGCCAAAGCGAACGAGGCTATCGGTAATCTGTTTGGCGATGCTGTCACGCATGTCAGCAAGGGTATCGTTGACCTCGAGTTTGGTGTAAACATCGGTGGTGTTAGCCTTGGTGGCGAGGGCCTCATTCACATTTTCCTTGGTGTAAACCTCGGCCTTCGGATAGACCTGAGCCATTGTATAGTAGTTCTCGTTCAAATTCTTTGCCACATTGCGGATGCTGTCAACGATGTAGGTGACAGTGTCGTTAACAACAGTAGTCAAAGCATCTATAGCAGTACCAAGAGTGGTGCTGTCAGCAAGTTCTTTGGCTGCAAGAGTTTCGATTGCAGTGCCAAGAGTTGTGCTGTCGGCAAGTTCTTTGGCAGCAAGAGTCTCGATGGCAGTGCCAAGAGTGGTGCTATCAGCAAGTTCTTTGGTAGCAAGAGTCTCGATAGCAGCGCCAAGAGCAGCACTATCAGCAATTCCCTTTGCGGAGATGGCCTCGATGGCAGCGCCAAGAGTAGTGCTATCGGCAAGTTCTTTGGCAGCGAGAGTCTCGATGGCAGTGCCAAGAGTGGTGCTGTCGGCAAGTTCTTTAGCAGACAGGTCGCTGACAAAACCGTCAATCTCGGTCTTGTTGTAGGTCTCAGTCTTATTGTAGTAGTTAGACTGGATGGAAGTGATGCGCATATAATTGTCACGCAAATCAGCGGCAACATCACGAATGCTATCCATGATATAGGCAGCAGTGTCGTCGATGGTTGTGTTGATAGCAGCAATATCAGCAGCGTTAGCAGCAATTGCAGTAGCATTGGCCTCAACATTGTTGTGAAGATTCATAGTGTCTTCAACATTGAGTTTAGAAGCAGCAACGGTGCGGATGGTGTCGCGCAGAGCATTGTTCTCGGCGGTCTGAGCAGTGAGAGCATCGATAAAATCAGCGGTATCAACCTTGCCATTGATGGCGGTGGTCAGAGTGGTCTGAATTGCAGAGACCTCGTTGTCAGTAGCGAGAGTGTCAATTGCAGCATTGATTTCGGCCTTGGTGTAGCGGTCGTTGGCAACGGCACGAACGGTGTCGCGCATTGCGGCGTCGGCGGTAGCAGCCTGGCCATCGATTTCAGTCTTGGTGTAGCGGTCGTTGGCAACAAGACGGATGGTGTCGCGCATTGCGGCGTCTGCGGTAGCAGCCTGAGCGTCGATTTCAGTCTTGGTGTAGCGGTCGTTGGCAACAAGACGGATGGTGTCGCGCATTGCAGCGTCGGCGGTAGCAGCCTGAGCGTCGATTTCAGCCTTGGTGTAACGGTCGTTGGCAACGGCACGGACGGTGTCGCGCATTGCGGCATCAGCGGTAGCAGCCTGGCCATCGATCTCAGCCTTGGTGTAGCGGTCGTTGGCA
>ONLQ01000052.1 GCA_900318665.1 uncultured Bacteroidales bacterium
GTATAGGCGCCGTTATAGGAACCATTTTATTTTTGTAGTTTGTTGGTTGTGTTATTGTTGCAATGGTTTTGGCGTTTTTTTTTGTTCTGTTGGATTTTTTTCGCGGATGCTGTTTTGGACTATCTTTTTTGTGAAAAAAGACGTCCTAATTCTTAGCAGCCACATCCCTTATTTTAGTAATGTGGTGCCTATTATTTACCATTTAAGGCTATAACCTCTTCGTTTGCGATTATTACTTTTACAGACTACATACTTTTGTTTCGTATGTGTCGCCTAAACTTGCCATCGCAAAACTTTTTTCGGCATTGAGGAGCTTTCCCCTTGGGAATTAGAGTGATGAGAGCAGTAGGAAAATGCCTATGCCGAGGTAGTTGCCTACCATATAGCCGAGCAGGCCTACCGTTATGCCAGTCATTATCACCTCTTTGTTTCCCAATATGGCGGCGGCCATTGGCACAAAGGGGGGCGAGTTGATTAGCGACACGGAACTGACCAGCACCGTGTCGCCGTCTATCTTCATCAGGCGTGCCAGCAGCACCTGTAATATCAGCGAGCCGAAGATGACGAAGGCTATCATTGCCAAGATGTTGAGGCTGCCCATCAGGTTCATCGTCCTCACGTCGCAGCCGTTGGCTATGGTGAAACAGAACACATAGACGCAGTATAGTCCCATGTCGAACGATGTCTCTTGTCGATGTATGGGCTTTGTGAACGAGGCGGCTATGGCCAGCGTCGTGAGCATTAGTATCAGCACCGTCATATTGACCTCGCCGTCGCCCGATGCCAGCAGCCCTACGTAATAGGATATTGCGGCAATGACAACGGTTACTCCTATCACCATCAGCGACTGTTTCCAGTGCGTTTTGTCGAAAGGATAGATTGCTTTAGACTCTTTTGTTTCAACATCTTGCTGCTTTGGGCTGACACCATTGGGTAGCAGTCCGCGAAACACCCGTTTGCCGAAAAAGATGATAAAGACAAGGTATATGCCTGTGATTATCAAGTCGTAACTCGTGACATAGAGAAACAACTCGTTGCTGATTCCTACGCCCTTGGCTATTGCGCTGATATTAGGTATCCCGCCAGTGTAAAGTCCTGTTATAACGGCACATATCTGGGCAAATTCCTCTTGGCTATAGTTTGCTCGAAACAAGAAGTACCCCGCCACGATGGAGACCATAACAGCCAGCAGCCCCGACAGGAATGCTTTTGCGGCCTTGCCGGTTGACCACTTGCTCAAATTGCACCCCATCAGCATCATAGGTAGTGCCAGCGGTACGGCAATGTTGCCCATCAGCGTGTTGATGTCGGCTGCGTCGCTCCACGCCACGAAAGAAGTGCCGTTAGACACAATGAGGCCGATAATATATAGTATTGTCATCGGCGACACGCGGTCTATCCATTTCCATCGTTGCGCCAGGTTCATAAGTGCCAGCGGCACCCCGAGCAGATAGACGATGAAAAGCAATCCCCGAAGCATTGTGATGCAGAATACTTGTGATTTACGAGAGAGCGAGTTCCTCTTTCAGGAACCGTCCCGTGTCGTTTCCTTCGACGTTTGCCAGTTGTTCGGGCGTTCCGGCAAATACTATCTGTCCGCCGCCACGACCGCCGTCGGGCCCCATGTCTATCACCCAGTCGGCAACCTTGATGACGTCCATGTTGTGTTCTATCACCAGCACCGTATTGCCCTTATCCACAAGTTTTTGCAGCACGTCGAGCAACACCCTTATATCCTCGAAATGCAGACCTGTGGTAGGCTCGTCGAAGATGTAGAGTGTCCTGCCCGTGTCGGGCTTTGCCAGTTCGGTGGCAAGTTTCACACGTTGAGCCTCGCCACCGCTGAGGGTGGTGCTTGGCTGTCCCAGTTTTATGTAGCCAAGACCCACGTCCTGTATGGCCTTCAGTTTGCGATATATGCGTGGATAGGCATCGAAAAACTCGACGCTCTCGTCGATAGTCATGTCCAGCACATCGGCAATGCTCTTGCCTTTGTATCTGATTTCCAGAGTCTCGCGGTTGTATCGTTTGCCGTTGCACACCTCGCAGTTCACATACACGTCGGGCAGGAAGTTCATCTCGATGGTATGCACGCCAGCGCCTTTGCAGTGCTCGCATCTACCGCCGCTGACGTTGAACGAGAAACGTCCCGACTTGTAGCCGCGTATGCGTGCCGACGGCAGCATGGCGAAGAGTTGGCGTATCTCGTCGAAAACGCCGACGTATGTGGCGGGGTTGCTGCGTGGCGAACGGCCGATGGGACTTTGGTTTATCTCGATGACCTTATCGATATTCTCCACGCCGCTGATGTCTCGGTAGGGCAGTGGACGCCGTTGCGAGCGGTAGAAATATTGGTTCAGTATGGCGTGCAGCGTGTCGTTGATAAGTGTCGATTTGCCGCTGCCGCTCACACCCGTGACGCATACGAACATTCCCAGCGGTATGTCGAGGGTTACATCTTTCAGATTGTTACCCGACGCCCCTTCCAGCACTATGTGTTCGCGGCCTTCGATACTGCGGCGCTGCGGCACTGCTATCTGTCGGCGGCGGCATAGGTAGTCCATCGTAAGGCTGTCGCCGACAATGCCTTTGCTGTTATTCTCGGCGTAGTCCTCCACATCTTTGTGGCTGCCTTCAAACATCACTTTTCCGCCATGAATGCCAGCGCCGGGACCTATGTCCACCAGATGGTCAGCGGCCATCATCATATCGCGGTCGTGTTCCACCACTATCACGCTGTTTCCAAGGTCGCGCAGTTCTTTCAGAGCCCTTATAAGTTTTTGGTTGTCGCGCTGATGCAATCCAATGCTTGGCTCGTCGAGGATATACAGCACGTTCACGAGTTTGGCACCAATCTGTGTTGCCAGCCTTATGCGCTGCGACTCGCCACCGCTCAAACTGCCGGTGCTGCGGTTCATGGAGAGATAGCCAACGCCCACGTCTATAAGGAATTGCAGACGTGTCAAAATCTCACGCAGTATTTCGTGTGCTATCGGGCGTTGCGACTCGCTCATGCGCTCTTCCACGCTTTCCAGCCGCTCGCGCAACTCGTTGAGGTCCAGTGCCGCCATCTCGCCTATGTGCATTCCGTCAACCTTGAATGCCAGCGACTCGGGTTTCAGTCTGTGGCCGTGACATTCGGGGCAGGGTTGTGTGTTCATAAACGATGCCGCCCATTTGCGTAGTCCGGCGGGGCTCTCCTCGTTGGTCATCTCCGTCAGGTAGTTCACAATGCCCATAAAGCCCGACGAGTGTCCCATTTCGAGCGGGCTCTCCATGCCGGTGAAGTCGCTGGTTCCGTATAAGATAGCGTTCATCGCCTCTTCGCCCAGTTGCTCTATGGGGTCATCGATAGTAAAGCCGTATTGGTGTCCGAGGTTTTCCAGTTGGCGATAGACGTAGTTCGACGCACTGTATTTTCCAATGGCCTCTATTGCGCCGTCGCGAATGCTTTTCTTGCGGTCGGGAATCAGTTTGCCGAGGTCTATCTCCGCCACATGGCCAAGCCCGTTGCATTTGGGGCAAGCGCCATAGGGCGAGTTGAAAGAGAATGTGTTAGGCTCTGGCTCCGGGTACGACAGCCCTGTGTCGGGGTCCATCAGCATCTTGCTGAAATAGCGCACCTTCTCCTCTTCTTTCTTTGGTATCGGCGAGGCATCGGTCTCGTTGTCGAGCACCATCAGCATGCCGCCGCCTTGCTTGAATGCCACCTGCACTGCCTCCTTCAGCCTTGCGGGATTTTTGCCTACGCGCACGCGGTCCACCACCAGTTCTATGTCGTGGGTCTTGTAGCGGTCCACCTGCATATTGTAGGTCAGTTCCTTGATTTCGCCATCGACGCGCACGCGCAAAAAACCTTTCTTGGCCACCTGCACAAAGAGTTCTCTGTAGTGACCTTTGCGTCGTTTCACCAATGGCGCCAGCACCGTTATGTCTTTGCCGTCGTATAGCGACGAGATGGTGTCAAGTATCTGGTTTTCGGTATATTTCACCATCGGCTTGCCGCTCACATGAGAGTAGGCCACACCCACACGGGCATAGAGCAGTCGCACAAAGTCGTATATCTCCGTCACGGTGCCCACTGTCGAGCGGGGGTTCTTGTTGGTGGTCTTTTGTTCTATTGAGATAACAGGGCTCAACCCGGTGATGCGGTCCACGTCGGGACGCTCCATATTGCCAACAAACTGACGGGCATAGGCCGAGAAGGTCTCCATATAGCGGCGTTGGCCCTCGGCGTGTATGGTGTTGAATGCCAGGCTCGATTTACCACTGCCGCTCAGTCCCGTAAACACCACGAGTTCGTTGCGCGGTATGGTGATGTCCACATTCTGGAGGTTGTGTTCCCTTGCCCCCAGCACCACAATGTTGTTGTCGTTGTTTTCGTCCATTGGTCGAGTCGTCTTCAACTGATTAACGTTTGCCCAGCAGTCTTATATTCTTTCCACAAGGCTGGTGTCTTTGCGTCCTTCGGTTATCACAGCCATCTGTGTGCCGTTTGTCACAGGCAGTTTTATGTTGTAGGTCTTGCCTTCGCGGTTGTGCAGCATATCGGCCACAATCCACGGGTTCAGTATTCGCAACATCTTGTAACTGCAGTTGTTGCGACGTGCGAATTCAAACAGGTCAACATTCTTTTCCGAGAGGGTGACGGTCTTGTAGGGTATGGGAGGGTAGAGGTCGCAGTGACGCAGCGTAAAGCCGTAGTCCTGTGGGTGTTGCAGTATTAGTTTGTAGGCCAGTATGCGATAGACATAGCGAGAGGTCTCGCTGTTCAGATACATGTCGTAATAGACGTTGGTCGATTGCTCCTCTATCTGGCGTGCCAGACCGTTGTGTCCTCTGTTGTAGGCTGCCGCTGCCATCGACCAACTGCCAAACTGTTGGTAGAGTTGGTTGAGATAGGCGCATGCCGCCTCGGTAGCCGCCTCGACGTCGTTGCGCATATCAACCTCGCTGTTCACCTCCAGGCCAAACTGCTTGGCCGTGCCTTCAAGAAACTGCCAGAAACCCTGTGCTTTGGCAGGCGACCGCGCATTGGTCAGCATACTTTCGGTAACGCACAGGTATTTCATGTCCTCCGGCACGCCGTTTTTTTTCAGGATTTCCTCTATCATAGGGAAAAAACGTGCCGAGCGTTTCATGATGAGTTGGGTGTTCACCTGCTGATACATTATCGACGACAACTCGCGGTCCAGCCCCTCGCGCACATAGAAAATCTCCATAGGCACGCGCTCGTCGGCCAGCATGAGCGTGTCGGGCAGCACAGGTGCAAACACTCGGTATTCGTTGCGTATAGCCTGGCGGTATTCCTCATCGCTATTACCAGTCTGGCGAGTAAGGATAAAAGCCTCGCCAGCAATAGCAATAAGTGCAACAAACAATGCGACAATAGATAAATGTTTCATAAACAAAAAACTATTTGACTAATTTGACCAACTAATAAAACCAATTAGCCAAAAGATTATTTTAACTTCAACTCCCGCACAATATCTTCCGCCACCGCGCGCTTGCTCTTCAGTTCTCCTTCAACCTCGCTGCCGTCACGCTTTATTATCAATACTTTGTTGGTATCTACTCCGAAGCCAGCCCCCTTGTCGCGCAACGAGTTCAACACTATCATATCCAAGTTCTTGCGTTCCAGTTTGCTTTTGGCATTGGCTCGCTCGTCGTTGGTTTCCAAGGCAAAGCCTACCAACGTCTGCCCCTCGCGTTTCATCTTTCCCAGAGTGGCGAGGATATCAGGATTTTGTACCATTTCTATGGTCAGTCCCTTGTTGCCGTTCTTTTTCAATTTGTGGTCGGCGCAATGTTCTGGACGGTAGTCTGCCACGGCAGCACACAGCACGGCGGCGTCGCACGACGGGAAGGTCTCTACGGCGGCAGAATACATCTGGCGCGCACTCTCCACGTCAATGCGGCGTATGCCGCTATGTCGGGTGGTGAGGTGCGTCGGTCCGCTAACCAGAACCACCTCAGCGCCTTGCTCTGCCATCACCTCGGCAAGGGCATAGCCCATTTTGCCGCTCGAAAAGTTGCCGACAAAGCGCACAGCGTCAATCCGCTCGTAGGTAGGACCTGCCGTTATCAGTACTTTTTTGCCCGCAAGTGGGGCTTCCATGCTCGAAATCAAGCGGCTGTAAATCTCTTCGGACTCGGCCATACGGCCATCGCCCACGCAGCCGCAGGCCAATTCGCCTACTGCTGATTCTATGATAGTTACGCCGTCGGCTCGCAGTTGCTCTATGTTGCGCTGTGTTGCCGGCGCATGGAGCATGTCGCTGTTCATGGCGGGGCACACGAAGCGCCGTTTGCCAGCCATAGAGAGCAACGTGGTCGAGAGGGCGTCGTCGGCCACCCCTGCGGCCATCTTGGCTATGATGTTGGCCGTGGCAGGCGCCACAACAATGGCGTCGGCCCAGTCTTTCAAAGCAATATGCTCGGTAGAGAAATCATTGCTTTCGGCAAAGAGGTCGCTATACACAGCATGCCCCGACACCGTCTGGAGCGTTAGGGGTGTAACAAATTGCAGTGCATGGCTTGTCGCCACGCACTGCACATCATGTCCGTTTTTCTTCAGCAGACGCACCAGCATAGGAGCCTTATAGGCGGCAATGCCTCCGCTGATACCTACTATGATTCTCACTGCTGAGCCTCTTTTTCGGCAATCACACGGTCTTCAAGTTCTTCCATACGGCGTTCGCGCTGGTCTTCCTTGGCGGGATTGCGATAGATCAATTCGTGGTTGAGGTATTCCTCGGTGGCAATGAGGGTGGGCTTGGGCATACGCTCAAACTTCTTCACCTGCTCTATCTGCTCGCGGTTCTCAAACATCTCGTCAACGGGCTCTATGCTCGACGAGCACTGCTCGATAGCCTTATGTATGTCTTTCTTCAGGTTCACCGAAATCTGATTGGCGCGCTTGGTCAGCATGGCGACGGTCTCATAGATGTTGTCGGTCTGCTGGCTGAACTCTGCCGTGTTGCGTGTGATGGTGGTGTTCGGAATTTTCTTTTTCTGCTCTTCCATTGCTGTGATATTTTGTGTTATTCAATTAATTTCGTTTGAGATATCGGACCAATTAGTCCAATAGGTCTAATTTGTCTTTTCCAGCCCGGCCAAGATGGCGCGGCTTTTAGTATAGATAGCCTGTGCCTCTGGCAGATATGCCGATGAGGCATAGGTCGTCGAGAATTTCTCGAAGTCGTTGATTACCTGTTCGGTGCGCTCCGATATTTTCTCGGCGGTGCTGTTCGACGCATATTCATATCCCGATTTCAGCATATAGAACATGGCGTCTTCTCTCTGTGGAGCCTCAGGGTATTGGTTCACAAAGTTTTGCAGTGAGATATATGCCGCATGATAGGCTTCAATGCGATAGTAGCCCATGGCAATCTCGTATTCTTTTTTCAGCAGTTTTTCGCGCAGTTCGTCAAGGCAACCGTTCACCTCTGGCACATGCACGCTGTGCGGATAGCGTTCGGCAAAGTGTTCCAGCGACTTAATAGCCTCTTTTGTAGTTCCTTGGTCCAGTGTGTAGGGCGACGATTCCTCGTATTTGCATTTGGCGGAGAGATAGGCTGCCTCCTCGGCATGCTCGCTGTAGGGGAACTGGCGCGTAAAACGTTGGAAATGATAGCCAGCGGAATAATAGTCCTCCTCCTTCATCAGTGCTTGCGCATAGTACCAGGCTATGTTTTCGGCATTCTCTTTGCCACGATAGTGCATATTAAGATTTTCGAACAGTTGGATGGCTTTCGAATAACTGTTCTCGTTGTAGTAGGCCATGGCGGCCTCGTATTTCTTGTCATAATCGTTGCTCTTAAGTATCTTGCCATAGTCATTGCAACTAACTAATAGCGCCATACTTAGAAGCACGGGGATTAAACGACTTTTATTTTTCATAGTCTGCAAAAATACTCTTTTTTTTGTAAATAAACAAAATACGCTCTGCGGCTCTTTTAATTTGTCAATGAGGTTGATTACACACAAGCATTCTCTTTCGGACATAATTGCAGCCAAATAAATCACCGTTGCCACCACCTCAAAAAGGCGGAACGCAACGGTACATCGGTGTAACGAGCCATGTGGTTCAAAAAAAATCACAAAAAAATATTTTTTCAAAAAGTCTGTTTCCTCAAATCTGTTCCTTTTTGCCCTAATGATAGGGACAGGCTCTTTCAACTATCATGGAATAAGAGTATTATAATTGTGGTTAAAAGGCGTTTTGTTGGACGGAAAACAACCGCTTGGCTTTGGCAAAAGAGCCTTTTTGGTCGGTAAAAAGTCCCCTTGTGTGCGTGCATGTATTATAAAAAAAATGCAACTTCTTGATTGTTTGCTTTTTTTTTGCGTACTTTGCACCCTCGTAGATAAATACACCCTGCTATATGGCTAAACGTCTAAACATTGCAGCAATACTTATCGTTGCGCTTTTTTCCTTCGGTATTAGTACGTCACTTTTTGCACAAAACGGAGTGGTTCCTACTGGTGGAAACGTCAAGAATGCTAATGGCTCATTGAGTTTTTCTTTCGGACAGCCAGCCGACGCCATTCTCCTTTCGCCCAATATGACTAACGAGGGTTTGCAGCAGCCTTACCGCCCCGATTCCGCTATCTGGAATCGTGAAGTTTGCCAAGGCCTGCCTTTCGTCGAGGCCCCATTCAATATCACCGCATTACAGACCGCCACTGCCGGTCTGCATGTGTTTCGCGACACGATGCTAAATGTCAACCGCTTTGGTGGTGATTCTATCATAGTGCTCAAACTCACTGTCAACCCCGCTCCCGAACTGGTCGTAAGCACCTCAAGCGACCCCACCTGCGCCACCTACGACGATGGTAGCATCACCCTCGCAGGCTCGGCTGGAACCTCTCCCTACGAATACAGAATTAGCACAGGCAACTTCGCATCTTCCGCCTCTTTCACAGGTCTTATAGCAGGAGACTACAAATTCTACGTCAAGGACAACAAGGGCTGTATCGACTCCGTCGAACAGACTCTCACCGACCCATTTGCAATCACCTTCACCCCCACGGCCTCGCCTGCCACCATCTGCAACGGTACATCCACCACTCTCGCCGCTGGCACAGTAACAGGCGGCGCTGGCGGATATACCTACCTCTGGTCTGCCACTGGCGATGCGGCAGGACTCCCTGCAACGCTCAACACGTCTTCCATCAGCGTCAACCCAACGGCCACAACGACCTACACCCTCCGTGTAAGCGATGCCAATTCATGCCATATCGAACAGACTGTCGCTGTAACCGTCAACAGCCTCGACACCAGCCGCTTCGCCGATGTCGTATGCGCAGGCGGCACCTATAACGACCACGGTTTCAACAAGGTCACCATGCGTCGCACTATCGACCAGACAATCCGCGACACCAACCGCACAACCAGCGTGCTAACAGGTTGCGACAGCACCGCCATCCTCGCCCTCACGGTCAACCATGTTGACAGCATCAACATTGCTGCCACCGTCAAGGGCGGCGAGACCTACAACGCCAACGGTTTCAACGAAACACCTGCCCGTAGCAACACTACATATGTGTTTACGCCCACTCCGACCAACAGCGACAACAACGTCAAGGGTTGCGACAGCATCACCACGCTGACGCTCACCGTGCTGAAGACCGACAGCACCACCATCGACTCCTCCATCTGCAACACCGTTGCCTTGCCCTTCACCTGGCGCGGCATTAGTTTCAGTACGGCAGGCACACAGTACAAGACCATCGATGGCAGCCTTGGACAGGACAGCGTGCTTGTGCTCAATCTCGCCATTCTTGGCGCCACAGCCTACACCGATGACCATGAAGCATGCGGCTCCTACACATGGATAGACGGCAACACCTATACCAGCGACAATAACACCGCGACAAAGGTTATTCCGAATGTAGCTGGTTGCGACAGCACCATAACACTCAATCTCACCATCCACACCATCGACACCACCCGCTTCCTTTCCGAGGCAATATGCGGCGGCAACACCTACACCGACCACAATTTCAACATCGCCACCATG
>ONLQ01000020.1 GCA_900318665.1 uncultured Bacteroidales bacterium
GCAACATGGACTCAATAGCTGAATACTCAATATACGACATAGACGGAACCGAGAAGTGCAAGGTGGTAGCTGAGGAAAACTCAGTCTATCACGTTGAGCTTATGAAGTACGATTACGTGAAGCTATGTTTCAAGCTGTACGACAAAAAATCGTTCGGCTTGGGTGACTATATCTATCTCCAAAGCGATGGCGGTAAGCAGAAGTTCGAGATAACCGAAATCCAGAAGCCCACCTACGACACCGTAGATTACTCGCTCAAGTGCAGTCGCGACCCGTTTGTGTGGATTGACGGCGTCAGTTACCGCTATGCCACCGAGGTGCCGGTATATACGGCAACGTCAATATATGGCTGCGACAGTACGGTGCATCTGCATCTCGCCGTAACCATGTCGCCCACGGCAGTAATCCATGCCGAGCCGTTCATAGTAACACGCGACAATCTGAAAGTGGACCTCTACGACCGTAGCGAGAATATCGTCAGCCGTCGCTGGATACTGCCCGACGGTGAGCGCCCCGACACCGAGCACGCCACGTTTGACTATCCCGCTGATGACGACTCCACTATAGTATGGCTTCGTGTCGTGAACGAAGAAGGCTGCGCCGACACGGCTCGCGGGGTCATCTTGTTCGACGCCGTCGAGGTCAACGCCCCGAACCTCTTTACGCCCAACCGCATTGACAACAACAAGTTCTATGTGGGCCACTACTACATAGACCAGATGGAAGTAAGCCTCTTCACCCGTCAAGGCCAGTTGGTCTATACCTTCAAAGATAAAGACGACACCTGGGACGGTACCTACAATGGTGTTCTCTGTCCGCAAGGCGCCTACGTCTATGTCATCCGCTACACCTCCATCCGCCATCCCAAGAGTTGGCTGATAAAGAAAGGCACAGTGGTCCTCGTAAGGTAATCGTGAGCCCATGAGGATAGTTAGAGAAATATTAGGCTATGCCGTTGGCGGTATTCTCTTTGTGATATTGCTGCCGCTGCTGATGTGGCTTGTGTCGGGCCGTCCGTCATCATGTCCGTCAGCTTTACTGCTGATTGTGGCGCTGTTGCTCGCTGTGGTAGGTCTTTCGGTCAGCATCTGTGCCATAGTCTATATGCGTCGCAAAGGAGATGGCAACCCAATGGATGCCTTTGGCCATGAAGTAGCCCCTCGCACCAGCCATCTAATGACGCAAGGCCCGTATCGTTACAGCCGTAACCCAATGCTGACAGGCATCTTCGTCTATTATGCGGGTGTATGCCTATGGCTCGTATCATGGCAGTCATTAGCCGTTTTTGCCGTTTTCGTGGCTGTCATGCTCGTGCAAGTGCGTAGCGAGGAAAAGCGTTTACGCCGCGATTTCGGCACCGAATACGACGAATATTGCCGCCGCACAAGACGCTTCTAATCGTCGCGACATAGCAATTCAAAGTATATTTTAGAATAACAAAACGAAAGCATCGGGCAGTCAATCGACTGCCCGATGCTTATTTTGAATTAGTAATTGTCAAATTTTGGCTCTATGTTAATATAAGAATGATCTATTTAACAGCCTCGAAGGGGCTGAATTTCAATAACACCGTACAAGCGAAGCGCAGTGCGGTGACAAAATAATACCTGTACAAGCGTCTCGGAGAGATGCGACAAGGAGATAGTTTGGCAAAAAACAGTCATACGTTGCAATAGAGCGTTTTTTTTTTCGGCATTGGAATAGAGGCATGGAAAATAGTTGACAATGTAGGAATTCCCAATGCATATTGACATCACAAAATGACCATTTTAGCAGAAAAAAAGAAATGTCCATAATTTATTGAGGTTTTTGTATGGTTTTAGGTAGTTGCAAGGTGTTGTATTTCTGTTGTTTAGAAAGTGGGTTAAAGTGGATTTGGTCGTATTGTTTTGTTTGCTGACTTTTGTATTATCAACAATCGAAAACCATGCACAAAACAGGTCAAACACACAGAGCAATGCAACGCCAATCATCGCCTTGATATTTATTCATCCATGTCATTGAGGCCATTCTCCGAGAATGTCTATGTATTCTATTTGGACATTTAACATTTTTTTCATACATTTGCAGTCGTTAAAGGGTAGGAGAGTTTACTTCCCCAGACGCAAAACCGAAAAAGCGTTTGCTGTTTGTTCTACACGCCTTGAAACCTGAGAAATTTCAATAACTAATGTGATGGACAAACAAGTAAGCGTTCACGCTAAGGCGTGGATGTTTCTTGTTTACATTAGTAGGCAATCTCAGGGCCTCAAGGCATGGATAAGACAACATCCATGCTTTTTTGTTTAATATTAATAAGTTATTCAATATGATAGTTCTCATTTATCTCTTCAATATCATCTCGCCTATCATTACTATAGTTGGAACAGTTATTCTCCTATTTGGAGGAGGTTTGTTAGATCCCCTGATGTGGGTTTTATGTGGTGTTTCAGCCGTTATCGGTCTGATTTTTGGCGGTATTTCATGGGGCTACGGCGTGCCGCCACGTTGGTTCTGGGCCAAGTCCAAATTGGACCTATTCGACAACCTCGTGACGTCCTCACTAAAATGTGCATACACATTCTTTCTAATCCCGCTTTGCATTATGCTGTTAGTAGGATTTTAGACAATGTAAAAATAAGAGGAAGCCGAAAATCTTTTCAAAGAGTAGGCATTTTAATTAAAACTTTTCAATTATGGCAAAAGAACTTAAAGTTAGTGGTCGTATGACCGTGAAGACCTTGAAGGCTCAATTCAAGGAGAACTATGGCAGCACTCTGCGTGTTTACAAAGGCGTAGGCTTTGCCGACGACAGTGCAACGCTGGCTTCCATCCGTAGTGGCGAAGCCAAGGGTGGCGAACTCACCGTTGGTGGCAACATGAAGGTTGGCAACTTCGAGGACAAGATGAAGGAAATCTTCGGCATCAAGGTGCAGGTGGCTAACGCCGACGACAGCGCACTGGCCGACAATGGCATCACCCTCGTTGCAGCAGGCAAATAAGTCTCATTGCTTAGCCAAAATCCCTCAGGGCAGGGCTGGCCTGACCGCCTCCCTGCCCTCCAAGAAAGTTCTTTGACAAAATAGATAGGTTTATATAGGATTACATGTCTTCGACAGACAATGCTTGATACTCTACGGCATAGCGTCGAAAATGAGGTTTCACTTTAGCAGCCTTCTCTTCAAGCACATGAAGTGATATGCGCTCCTTCTGCATTTTCACCTCGGCCAAGCAAATGCGGCGATTAATATTGTCCACGGCTACGAGGTCTATCTCGTTGGCTCCACGGCTGTCCCACCAGCCGCCCACGCTGGTCCAGTCTCCCTCTTCCATATACTGCTGACGGAAATAGCGTTCTAATACAATCCCTATGAATTGACGATAGCCTTGCTCCACCACCTGTAGAAGACGGTCGCCACGTTGCATGGCAACTAATCCTTGATAAGGATAGATGAAACGGAACCAGAAAAGCATGAAATTGTCGGCAATACGGTAGCGCACTCCCTGACTTCGTATCGAAGCAAACATAGGACGCACACGTTCAAGCAGCGAATAGTTGACTTCAAGGTTGCGCAAATAGGCGCTGGTAGGTGTCTTTATGACGCTTTCGATTTCTCCAATGGAGGCATGTCCCTCGGCTATGAGCGAAAGAATTGAATAGTAGGTGGCACTCTCGCGACGAAATTCCATGTTCATCAAGTCGCTACCCTCCGTTACAAATGGTGCTGATGTATCGCAGAAGCACTGCAACATGGCACTGCGGCTGAACGCATGGCGGTCGATAAGCGTCTCCACATATTTGGGTACTCCGCCGGTGAGAGCATAAAGACAGAGAAGGTCTTCATTTGTGTAGTTAGGAGCATAGCGCGCCATTATTTGTTTTAGAGTGGCAATGGAAAATGGACGCATATCGATACGGCGTGTTAGTCTTCCATACATTGCCTGCTTGCGGTCGTCAAACAGATAGCGCATCAGCGAGTAGATAGAGCCGCATACTATCATATTTATCTTCATGCGGTCCTTATACTTGTCCCATGCCGCCTGCATGTCGGCAAAAATACTTTGACGCACATAGAACAACTCTTGTACTTCGTCGATTACCAAGTTTAGGTGATGCTCTGTCGCATGGCGAAACAATATCTCGAAAAGGTCGTGCATACCCTCTACACGGCCAAAAATAGGGATGCCAAGTTCTTGGGCAATCTGTTGTTGAAAACGATAACATAGGGTCTCCTCGCCTTCATTCATTGCGAGCAGATATAAAGATTTCTCTTGCTCAAGGCTTTTGCGTATGATATAAGTTTTTCCGATGCGGCGACGCCCCATGACCAATGTAAAACGAGCCGAATTTTCTGATAAATTCCGTTCCTCATTTAGTTGGAATAACACATTGTCCCTTCCAAAGTAATCCATATAACAACTTATTAAAAAAAGACTTATAAGTATAATTTGAATTATTATAATTTGGATTATAATTTGCAAGAATACAAAAAAAACTATAAATAATAAAAAAAACATCAAAATCATGAGCAAAGAATACTACCGTAAGAAAATCATCGACATCCGTGCCAGTATCCAGAAAGAAAAGGATGCCAAGAAACGCGACAACGAGTATTATGCCGACCTTGTCAAGCGAGCCTCATCGCCATCCAGCAAAGCCACTTATCGCAAGAGCAAGATAGACCACGCTGCCTCGCACGACCGCCGCATCGAGTCGCTCAAAAACGAACTTGAGCGAGCCAAAGAAGCACTCAAGCGCGAGAAATAGATATTGGCTCTGTTCGGCTTGGCTGAAAATAGGCTGCGCAAAGGAATAGAATCAAGCATTCTGAACCTCAAAAAAACATATACTGCGAATTATCATGATTTAAACAGTAATTATCAAAAAACAAAAAAAACACTATGACACAAGAGCGATTTCCACAAGAGGTAATAGAGCATTTGGGCTCCTACGTCTATTGCCTTGTTGACCCTCGCAATGATAGAATATTCTACATAGGCAAAGGTGTTGGAAACCGTGTGTTCAGCCATGCCGAGGGAGCACTCCGAGATGATGCCGACCCGACACTAAAAAACGAGACAATCCAGCAGATAATCAAAAACGGCTTGGAGGTCAAATACTATATCATCCGACATGGTTTGTCAGACCGCGAGGCCATTCTTGTCGAATCGGTACTGATTGACTTTCTGACCTACGACAATTTCAACCAGCGCGACACCCTGACAAACATCCAAAGCGGACACGACCAAAAGAAATTTGGCATTGCGAGTGTCGAGGAAATCATAGATAAATACAGCACCGGCAGCAAAGGCGACTATCTATACAATGGCAACGCCTATGCCCACAGGTCGAAGTTGGTCCTCGACGTGGTTAGAGATTATGTTGTGGCACATCCCGACGCAACGCTTGAATCTCTGCTTGCGGTCTTCAATGTCAAAGTCAAGTTTAACCAGCCCATGATAATGACCGTCGGCGATGCCTTAAAGACACAGAACTCCGCAGGTATCCCGGCAGGCAATTTCTCAATGAACGACGACCAGCGAATCCATCTGTCCGCCGAGAACCGCCGCAGGAAAGAGGTCGTTGTCTGGAAATATTGGCCCGACCGATTCTTCAACGGTTTCCTGCAAGCCGCTGCCTCTCAAAACTATAAAATCGAAAGAGTCATCTATTAATCTGCCCCGAAAGAGCAAAAAACAGTCAGCCCAAGGCAACGCCTTGGGACAATCAGTCAGAAACAAACGTCCTGTAAGGGCAAAAACATAAATTAAGTAGATGTGCAAGATTAGTTTACATAAATATGTTCCCGAAGGGAGCAACTCTTAGAAACCCCGCACGGGAGTGTGGGGTTGGAAAACAACTCGTATAAAGGCTCTCGGAGAGAGCCACTCTCAGATGTGATTTAATTTTGACTACTTGCGAATTTATACCCACGACCCCCAAAATCATAACACAATAACACCATGGCAAAAGAAACTGACAAAAAGAAAACGACGGCGAAGGCTGCCGACAAGAAGCCCGCCAAGGCGGCTGAAAAGAAACCCACCGCCAAGAAAGCCGACGACAAGAAGGCTGCAAAGACTGCCGAGAAGAAAGCGGCTGAAAAGAAGCCTGCTGCAAAGACAGCGGAGAAAAAGGCTACCGCCAATACTGCCGAAAAGAAAGTGGCAGAGAAGAAGCCTGCGGCAAAGAAGGCCGACACCTCGAAACTGGATGCCCTGATAAAGGCCGCCGTGGCGGATGGCAAAATCACCGACACCGAGCGCAAGGTGCTGGAAAAACGTGCCAAGGAGGAAGGCTTCGACAAAGACGAGTTGAGCATGCTGCTCGATGCTTCGCTCTATGCGAAAAAAGACGTGGAGAAGAAAAAGAAAGAACCTGCCGAAGAAAAGAAACGTGAGCCATTCAAAGACCCATTTGAGGGACTTATGGTTACTGTTGAGGGTGGGGTTTTTACACAAGCGTCTTATCAAGTGTCTCGCAAGGTGAGATTGAGCACATTCAAAATCTGCAAATACCAAGTAACGCAGGCGCAGTGGAAAGCCATTATGGGCACCAACCCCTCGCATTTCAAAGGCGACGACCTGCCTGTGGAAAACGTCTCGTGGGACGATGCACAAGAGTTTATCAAAAAACTCAATGCCAAGACAGGTAAGCACTATGCCTTGCCCACCGAGGCACAGTGGGAGTTTGCTGCTCGTGGTGGCAACAAGAGCCATAATAATACATATGCAGGCTGCGACAGCGAAAACCGACTTGGAGGCTGTGCATGGTATGAGAAAAACAGTTTCCAAACCACCAACCCCGTAGGCAAGAAGAAACCTAACGAATTGGGCCTGTACGATATGAGCGGTAATGTATGGGAATGGTGCGAGGATTGGTATCAAAAAGGATATCCTATTGGCGATATCGCTGACCCCAAGGGGCCATCTTCGGGGCAGACCCGTGTGCTGCGGGGCGGTAGTTGGAACTACTTTGCGGGGAGCTGCCGTGTCTCGTATCGTAACGACGCCGACCCTTCTCGCCGCTACTACTACTACGGGCTCCGCTTGGTTTTGCTCCCATAGTTTGCCATTAGAAAGAAAAAAAAGCAAGCATCGGTGCAAGGTGCTGCTCGGCGTGCGGAGCCGCCGTAGCCGCACCTTGCAGAAAAAAATGAAAAAAACACCTTAATTTTTGAAGAAATGACACGTAATTTGAAGAAATGACACGTAATATTAAAGAAATAGAAAGACTAAAGAAATCCAAAGATTTCGTGTTCCTCATAGGCAACGGAATAAACAGGTATTATGATGAAAAAGCAGGAATAAAAGGCTCTTCGTGGGAGGAATTGCTACAGGAAACCATCAATGCGCAGAAAATCCAGATGAATATATTTGCTGATGGAAAAGGAAATACCCAACGCATTGATGGTATTTCAAATCCAGAGATTTTCAGCCTGTCGGAATGTGGTTGTGATGGTGAAGATAAGAAAAATATACATCAACTTCAATGTGATTTTGTTAAGAATCTGGGAACGAAAATGCCCAATGAAAATAAACTTGATGGAGTGTATGAGAAATTGCTTTCTATCGGGCGGCCTGTGCTTACGACCAATTTCGACCTCCGTATGCACGAAGGTAAGATTTTTACCATGAAAGGCACTGACGGAAAGTGTCTCAATAGTTATTACCCTTTGTATCGGTATTTTGCAGAACACGAGGTGTCGGATGCGTGCAACGACTTTGCAATATGGCATATACATGGGGCAGCCTCTACTCCATCACGAATCCAAATAAGTTTGGACAATTATGTGGGGTATATCAATCGCATAAGGCAGGTGTTGCCTGACCTTAGTGATACTAATAAAGATGATAAAAAAAGAGAGGCGGCAGCAAAGACATGGGTGTATGCTTTTATGACAAAACCATTGCTGATTGTCGGCTTAGGCCTTGACATTGATGAGACCATGCTGCGCTGGCTCTTGATTAAGCGGAAACGGAGGAATTGGATGGAAGGCTCGAGCAAGAGCATCTATGCCTATGTCGATGATAAAGAAATGAATCAAGGCAAGGAACTATTCCTAAAACAAGTCGGCATTGAGCCGCTACAATTCAAAGACTACGACGAAATGTATCAAACAATATTTGAAACAAATTAAAACAAAACAATTATGGTTGAATTATTTGATTATTTTGGTCTCACGTATGAGACTATCTCTGACAAAGAGGTCAAACTTGTGGACGCAAGAACGGCAAAAGCAACCACCCGCTTGCTAATCCCCAAGATGGTGGAACACGATGGAAAGAAATATACCGTTACGGGAATTGGACGTGGAATTTATGGTGGTACATATGATATAGGCATCTGTTCAATTGGTAGAAACACCCCTCTCTCTGTTATATCGATCGTTCTGCCAGACACAATAAAAACCATCTCAGCAAGAGCATTTGGTGTTACTTTAGGAGAATTAAAGGAAATCAATATTCCATCAGGAGTAAAGTCTATTCCCCTTTACGCCTTTTATAGGTGCGAATCATTGCCTAAAATAGATCTTCCCGAAGGATTAACAAACATAGGCGATGGCGCATTTTATAATTGTCACGCCCTTGAAAAGATAGCCATACCATCTTCGGTAAAAGTCATAGGTAGTCATGCTTTCTATCATTGCGAGGCATTAAAATCCATTGATATTCCCGAGGGAGTTACAAAAATTGAGGAAGGTACTTTCGAGGGCTGTAAGCAACTGAAGACTATCACTATCCCCTCCTCAGTGGAAACTATTGACGAAAAAGCATTGACAAGCGCGGAGACGATAAATATCCTCAACGAGGAGGGAAACGTAATCATCCACCCCAATGCATTCAGCAGTAGCGCCAAGGTCAACTATCTCGGAAAAAAAGCCGCCAAGAGCGCCCCCAAGAAAGCCGAAGAGAAAAACACCGACACCAAGAAGGCGGAGGCCCCCAAGGCCGAACAGGCACCCAAGAAAGTGGTGGCGATAGACCTTGAGAAACTGATTTCGGCAGCCCTTGCCGACGGCGTTGTTACCGATAAGGAACGCAGCGTGCTGATAAAAAAGGTGAAAGAGGCTGGCGGCGATGTGGATGAGTTTGAGATGCTGCTCGATGCCCGCATATATGAGGCCCAGCAGAAGGCAAAACCAGCCGAAGAGGCTCCCGTCAAAAAGTCCACGACAACCCATGCCGAGGCAGCGGAGGTTGCAGAGTCAAACGCTGACGAAACGGAAGAGGCCGAAGCCGCCGAAAAAAAAGAAAAGGTGGTCTATGTCTTCAAGGGAGCGAACTACAAGAAGAAAACCGACTTGGTGCAGGCCGTGGTGCACGACTATATAGAAAAGCACGACGTTACGACCATCGAGGAACTGAAACAGGTGTTCGACGTCCGTGTGAAAAAAGGTATTCCCATGGTGCTGAGCCTCGACGACGCACTGAAGACAACAAATAGCGCAGGCGAGGCTGGTGGCAATTTTGCCATTTCGGAGGAGATGCAGATACCCCTGAAGAAAAAAGGCTTCCTCGGCATCAAGACCGGCGTGAATGTGGTGGTGTGGAGATACTGGCCCGAGCGCTTTTTCGACAGTTTCCTCGAACTCGCCCAGCGCATAGGCTGCAAGATTGAGGTGAAAAAGTAGCAGATGTTCTGCAAACAGTCGTGGCGACATGGGGAGACCCTCGCCACGGCTCTATAACATAAAGAGTTCTTTGAAATTGTTGGTAAAATATTTGTATTTGGGGGGAAGTCGCTTTGCGAGAAATCTCACAAATCTTTCTTGGTCGCTACGCTCAAAATTATAGAAAAATTTGGGACAAAATTTTAAGAAAATATTTTTATAATTTTCAGGTTCAATTTTCTTCTAATTTTGAGCCCGCAGGGCGACCTGCTTCTTAAGATAGGACGGAAGAATAGTTCAACACCTCGATGGGGGCATTACGACGCTCCTCGACACCATTATACACCACGGCTCGACGTACAATTTTGCTATCAAGATTTTCTGGAAGATTTCTGAACCCTTTTTCAAAAACACTGTTGTAAGTGGCCGAGGACTTGATTTCATAGGCTTCGAAAGATGAACCTTCGGGGACAAGCAAGTCAATCTCATTGCCATTAGAGTCGCGATAGAACATCACATCAACACTTTTCCCGACATTGGCACGATGTTTTATTGTGTCGGCAACAATCATGTTTTCAAACAAGTGGCCACGCATCCGGTCGGATTTCAACTGCAATTCTGTCTCAATGCCGAGAAGATAGCAGGCCAGTCCTGTATCGTAGAAATAAAGTTTAGGTGTCTTGGTGAGACGCTTTCGGGTGTTCTCATAATAAGGATGGACCAAAAACACTATATAAGAGGCCTGGAGCAAGGATAGCCATGACCGGATGGTATTGACACTGACGCCAACCTCGTTTGACAATTCGCTGGCATTAAACAGGCTGCCTATGCGACCCGCACAAAGGCGTATAAACGTCTGGAACTGGTAAAGGTCTTTCACCTGTAGCAACTGACGCACGTCGCGCTCTATATATGTACGAACATAGGCTGGATAAAACAATCTTGGAATATTAAGCCCCGCATGAATTGCGGGATAAAAACCCGACACTATCAATTGGTCGGCATTATTGTTTTCTTTCAAGGGCTTGATTTCAGAAAAAGAAAGAGGCAGCAATTCCAGCATGGCTGTACGTCCTGCCAGGGTCTGGGTAACATTGTTGAGCAGGCTGAACTGTGAACTGCCAGAGAGAATGTAATGACGGTCGCGATGCTCATCTACTATTCCTTGCAGAAAGGAAAGCAGTTGCGGAGTGTTCTGCACCTCATCGAGTATCATGCCATTATCGTGTTGAGAAAGGAATGTTCTCGGGTCGGACATGGCCATAGCGTAGGTGTCAGGATTCTCTAACGAAAAATATGGCAATTCTGGAAACATCTCTCGAATAAGCGTTGTTTTGCCCGACTGACGTGGACCTGTAACGGTTACGACGGGGAAATAGTGCAGATTCTCCCTGATGCATAACTCTAAATCTCTGTGAATCATATTGTAGGTATATTTTTATGTAATCTTGCAATGCAACTGCAAAATTACATAATTTTTAAAAACCTATCGAAAAGAATATTGATTATCAGGTTAAAATGAATGTTTTATGTAATTTTGCAGTGCAACTGCAAAATTACATAAAATCGAGTCGGTTCCCTAAATATAATAATACAGCAATCAGCATATCAGTCACATACAAATATAATCCCCAAAATAATAACAACAATTTACATCCATAAAAACACAAATTGAAGTCAACACAATTATAAACCAATCTAACACACAAAAACATGGGACTTTTAAACAACATTAAAGACCACTTTGTGAACGCCGAGTTCACCGTGGCACCACAGAAAAAAGTGAAGACCGTCTGCAAAGAGTTCAAAGAGGCCTTCGGTTGCACGCTGTGTATCTATAAGGGTACCCAGTTGGCTGACCCTGACCTGACGCTGGCAGCACTGAACAAGAAGACCACCAAGGAGGTGAACACCAAGAGCGGCGACGAACTGAAAATCAAGGCCTCCATGAAGGTTGGCGATGCCGAGAAACTGTTTGACACCACCTACGGCCTGACGGTGCAAATCAAGGACCCCGCCGGCAAAGTGTGCGTTGACAACAAACTGACCATCGGCCAGGCCGCCCGTGGCGAGGTAAAATAGTTGCAGAACGAGACTATCAGATTGTCAGACGTTCAGGACTCTGGATGTCTGATATGTTATATCTCTTTATGTCTTAACATCATTCAATATGAAATCAAGCATTATCGACGTTCCGCGTCGCTACGACCAGGAAGACCTTTTCGGCATCAAGGTGTATCAGGATGCGCTGATAGACTATGTGAAACTGACCGACACCCCCATCACCATAGCCCTGCAGGGCGAATGGGGCAGTGGCAAGACCTCGCTGATGAACCTCCTGCGCTACAACCTCTGCGACGTGGAGCAGGCCCCCTATTTTCCGATATGGATAAACACATGGCAGTACTCGCTCATGAAGTCGCCCAACCAGGCCATTATGAGCATCCTTGAGGGTATCATCAACCAGATAGGGGCCCTGAATCCCAGCGAGCGCAAGTGGGAGGAGAGCAAGCGCAAGATTGGTGGAATATTCAAGAAGATGGCCAAGGCTGGTGTGAAGGTTGCTGCCGGCACTGTGGGAGTTGATGGTGACGTGGTTGACGAGGTATTTGGAGAGGAGAGCGGCGAAACATCTGACATCTCGCAACTGAAAGACGAGATTGCCGGACTCATTGCTGCCGCACTGGAGAAGCACCCCGACAAGCAGGGTTTCACCTTCTATATCGACGACCTGGACCGCATAGACCCGCCTGTGGCTGTGGAGATTCTGGAGTTGCTGAAAAATATCTTCGACCTCGAGCATTGCGTCTTCATCCTTGCCATCGACTACGACGTGGTTATCAAGGGCTTGAAACCCAAGTTTGGCGAACTGACGGAGCGCAACGAGCGCGAATTCCGTTCCTTTTTCGACAAAATCATACAGTTGCCTTTCTCTATGCCCGTGGCGTCCTACAATGTGGACACCTTCCTCGTCGATGCCCTGCGGAAGATAGAGTTCTTTACCGATAGCGAACTGACCGATGTGTCACTGGCCGAGAACCTGTCGGAGATTGCACGCCTGTCGGTAGGCTGCAACCCCCGCTCGCTGAAGCGACTGACCAACACGCTGTCGCTCATCTCCATAATCAACCACCGTCAGCAGCAGATGCAGGGCAGCGAGCCTGTGCAGCAGAACAAGATTATCAACTTCGCGCTGGTGTGTATGCAGATAGCCTATCCCTACGTCTATAACCAGGTGTCCGAGGAACCAGACTTCAAGCAGTGGAACGACAAGATAGCCTCGAAACTGAAACTACGCCCGCTGACCGAAGAGGAGCGCGAGAGCCTCAACGCCACCGAGGAGTTTGACGAGGACTGGGAGAAAGTGGTGTTCCGCATGTGCCAGAAAGAGACCTACTTGAGCAACCGTGCCTTCCAGGTGTCGGGCCTGCTCAACAAGATTGCAGAGATAATAGACAACGACGACCAACTGGGGTCGATAGTGGAGGCCACCATCGAACTCTCTGCCGTAACCAACCTCAAAGCATTTGACACGCCCAAGAAGATGCAGCCACGAGCCTCGTACAACTATGGTTTTGATGGCAAAGAATTTAAGCGGAGAAGCGAACTGGTGCTGGCTGTGGTGCGTCATTACGCCGAGAAACATAGCGGCATAACGCTCAACGAATTGAGGGAGGCGTTCAACATCAAGTTTAACAAGAACAATCCAACAATAGTGATAAGTTATGACGAAGCGATGACTATTACCGATTCGGCAGGAAAACTTGGTGGTTCTTTCAGCGTCAAAGACGACCAGCAGATTGTTCTGACAAACAATGAGGTTGCCGTGGTGTGGAATTACTGGCCACAAAGGTTTTTTGAGGTATTCATAGGCCTCGCCAAACGTCTGGGGTACGACATCACTGGAATCTAATCTCATTAGCAAAGACTCTCAATCAGTCGTGGCGAGGGGATACCTTCGCCACGACTCAATGTTTACAAGATTATCCCCTTTTAGTAATGTTTAAATGTTAGATTGTTTAACCGTTTAATCGTTTTATCCTAACAGTCAACAATATGAATATAAACATTGTCTCATCTTATTTTTTCACTATCACATAACAATCCATTATGCCTAATAGTAACACGATGACTTTCAAACAGAAATTGGCGAGGGTTTTTGACGACAACCTGCGGACTTCGCAATGGTACAACATAGTCGATTATGTAATTATCGGCCTTATCGTGATTTCCACGTTGGAGGTCTTTTTCTCCACGTTTGATGGCATTGTGGCTCGTTACAATGTGTGGCTGAAAGCAGTGGACTATATCACAACGGCAGTGTTCACCATAGAGGTGTCGTTGCGCATCTGGTGTGCCGACCTGATTGATGAGCGATACAAAGGCTTCCGTGGCCGCCTGCGCTATTGCTTCTCGTTCTACGGTCTTATCGACATCCTTTCTACTTTCCCATTCTATGTCAGCCTGTTCTTCCCCGTGCCATATACGGCACTGAAGACGTTTAGGATACTGCGTCTGTTGCGCGTGTTCCGCTATGTCAAAGCCTTCAACGTGCTGGCTCGGGCTGTGAAGAGCAAACAGAAGGAGTTGGTGGTATCGTTGGAGTTTCTAACCATCGTAACACTGCTGCTGTCTTTTGTGCTTTATTTCGTAGAACACGATGCGCAGCCAGATGTTTATGACAATGGATGGGTGTCGGTGGCATGGTCGTTTCTGCAATATATTGGCGACCCTGGCGGATTTGCCGATACACCGCCCGTAACACCCATCGGACACATCGTTGCTGTTATTGTTGGATTGCTGGGCATTGCTATTTTTGCCGTGCCTGCCGGACTTATTGGGTCGGCATTCTCGGAGGTGATGGAAGAAGATGAGGCTGAAAAAGAGTTGAAAGAGACACAGCAAAAGATTGTCCGCTCGTTCAAATTTGTTCACGACCAGCATTATACACGAATGTATTTCGTGCCGCGCTATGTGCCGCTGACCACGGTGTCAAGCGACCGTTTCTTAACCAAACTGCAGATATTCAAAACTATCGAGCAGTCAGACTGCTTGCACCTCTACAATCTGGCCAAGACACTGAACAAGCAAGACAACCCTGTGGACAAGATGGTGCTGGTGAATTTTGCCAAAAACACAGATTATGGATGCCGCATAGACAGAGACTCCAACGTGACGATTGTCTGTACTTCAGGCTATACCGAACCCTTGGCAGGATGGTTCGCCTATCATGTGGCAAAACTTGGCGGTTTCAACTATGTAGGCAGAGAAATAGAAACCGACCCATATACCCCGACGTCATACTACTCAATATCTCCCGATGCCAGATGCCCTAACCTGCCTAAATTCATTGACGATATCAACTTGTTGTCAAACAAAGAAAACACCTGGGTAATAACGATTATTGGCACAGAGGGGGCTCGTAACCGACCATCGCAATTGCATTTCTGCTACAACTCGCAGAAACAGGATGCCTCGTACAACGACCCGCAAAGTCGCGTGCATGACTATGAATCTTTCGATAGAATGTACAAAGAGGTGGAACGCGTGATGCCGGAGCGTTTTGGATTAGTGCCAGACAAAAACGAGTGGTATGGCATTTCGCAGAAAAATATAGCACATAGTCTGATTGCCGAAAATGTGTTCACCCTGCGTGTGGCGGGTTTTGTGCTGGCTTACGACGAAGCACTATGCGGCATTGCCAAACAGATGGCAGACATCTTTAGAGAGTCTTTCGAGCCTGGCAAAGCAGAGCCGCAGCCGCCAGAGATGATGAAACGCCAAACCAACCACGACTTCGGCATGCCCGACTACGTGGATTAGGAATGTAATTTTTTTTTGTTACAATTTATGGTTGGGGTTGGAAAGGCATAAGAGAATCAGCGGGCAGTCTATTGACTGCCCGCTGTCTTTTGAGTTAGTAATTGTCTAATGCTTTTTTAGTCGGCATTGGAATAGAGGCTGGGACCGTAGTTTACTACGCCGTCGGCGCCAATGGTTGCTGCGGCTGAATCTTCCATTTCGGAGAAACTGTCGATATGCGACACGTTGGGTATGGTCATTCTTGCCGCTACGTCAGGTCCGTGTTTCTGCATCAGTTCGCGGAGGGCTTCCATTCTTCTACGGCAGTCTTTGTCGGTGAAACTGCCCTTATCTGGATCTACCTTTGGAGACCATCCTTTGGCGTCAAAAGCAGGCTCAACAGTGGGCTCGGCGACGGGTGCTGTGGCTGCCTTCACCGGTTCTGGGAGTTGGGTATTGAGGGTGATGTCTACGCCATCATCGCTAATGGTATAAATTGATCGCTCATTTGCCGAGGGTTTATCGGTTGTCTCTGCTGCGGTAGCGGCGGGCTGTTGAGTTGTTGTGGCTGATGGGGCGACCTCGATAGTGTTGCCATCAATGTCAACGAATATTTTTTCCTCTGCTTTTTTCTCGGTATTCGATGTCGTTTGTGCCGCAGGTGTCTCTTCGGCTTTGGTATAGACGGTTATTTCTTCGTCCGTGACAGGTTTTTCTGTCTTGCTTTCTGTCGTAGGTGTCTCGATTATTTGACCTTCACGGGTCATCTCGGTGACCTCTTTGGGTTGCTCCTTAGGCTCGCTTTTACCCGCTCTTATGATTCTAATAGGTTCAGCATCCTCGGTGGGCATATCAAATCCCGTAGCAATGAGGGTTACTTGCACCTTATCGCCCAGCGACTCGTCAATGCCCGTGCCCCAGATAACGTCTGAGTCGGGGTCGTTGCTGTCGATGAGGTCCTCAAGCACGTAGTCCTGAATGTAGTCAAATTCGTCGATAGTGATGGCGTGCTCACTGGAATAGGTGATGCTCAGCAGGCAGCCTTTGGCGTTGTGAATATCCTGGTCGTCGAGAAGTACGGAACTTGCTGCTGCCTCGATGGCGTCTTTTATACGGTTTTCGCCCGAGCCGTGGCCACAGCCCATCAGTGCTGTCTTGCTGCCCGACATGATGTTGTAAACATCGTGGAAGTCGGTGTTGATATAGTTGTGCTGTGTGATAATCTGGGCAATGCTCTTGGTCGCGGTGTAGATGGTCTCGTCGGCAAGTTCAAAGGCTTTGAGGAGTCCCATATCGCCGAAGGTGCGCAGTTTGTCGTTGTTGATGACAATGACGGAGTCGGCATATTTGCGCAGTTCGTGGATGTAACTCTTTGCGTAGTTGAGTTTCTTGCGCCCCTCAAAGCGGAAAGGCGTAGTGACTACTGCCACGATAAGGATGTCCTTAATCCAGCGGTCGTCAAGTTTGATTTGTTTGATGGTTTCGGCAATCACAGGAGTCGCGCCTGTGCCTGTGCCGCCACCCATGCAGGCAGCGAGAAACACCATGCGGGTGTCTTTCTCGCAGCATTTGATGATGGATTCTGCATTTTCACGGGCCAGTTCGGCGGCAATTTCGGGATTGCCACCAGCGCCGTATTCTCCTATGGCAATTTTGCCAGGAACAGCGCTGTTACGCAGGGCCTGCATATCGGTGTTGCAGATATAGAAGTCAACGCCTTTGATGCCTTTCTTGTACATATTGGCAACAGCATTGCTTCCGCCACCTCCGACACCAATGACCTTGATGCCAGGGTTGCAATCGTCTGTCTCATTGACAGAGGTGTTGGCCTGTTCTACAAAAGTAGGGGCCTGCTTCAAGTTGTCAAATTCCGGATCCATAATGCTTATCTTATTTTTGATGATGTTATTCTTTGTTATTTTGATTGTTTTCTAAAGGGATGGTGATTAATCTTCATCATTGAAGGGGTCTTTTATTAAGGAACGTATCCATTTCTGCCAGCCCCGGATGGGTTCGGGGTCTTTCGGCTTGGACTCCTCTTCAGTTGGAGTGGGTTCGATTGGTAGAGGATTTTCAATCTCCGGTGCCGTCCTCTCTTTTTCGGGAGTCGCTGCCTCTTCAGCCTCTTTTGCTTTTTGGCTTAGAGCACATTCTTCCTCAAACCTCAGTCCGTGAATTACCAAGCCGATACCTGTGGCATACATCGGGTTGTTGTATTCGTTCATGCGGTTTTTCTGTTCCTCCGAGTCGTCCATGGGTTCCAGATGCACGTCGGGTTTGCCGATATGGCAGTGAACACCTGTCACGAAAGCCGCCAAGTCGCGGATGTCCTTCATGTTTGCGCCGCCGCCCGTCAGGGCTATGCCGTTCACGAGGTTGTCCAGGTTGTGCGAGTTTTCCAGGTCGAGCGCCACCAGTCCGAATATCGTTTCGATGCGGGGCTTGATTATTTCTGCCAGGGTGTGGAGGTTTATCTCTTGGCGAGGTTGTCCGTGAGATGTCGGAATGCCAACCCATGATTGTTCGTTCACGTTCGAGGGTAGGCAAGAACCCAGAGTTGTTTTTATCTTCTCTGCCAGGCGGGGGACAATCTTGAAGTTCGCCACAATGTCGTTGGTCACCACGTTGCCGGCCATGGCTATCACCGACGAAAACCTTATAGTGTCGTCTTTCAGTACGGCAATATCTGTTGTGCCTCCGCCGATGTCCACCAGCGCTATGCCGTCTGTGCGGTCGGCCTGGTTCAGCACAGCATACGATGACGCCACGGGCTCGAGAATAATGTCTTTTACCTCATAGCCTGCTATTTGGACACTTTGTATCAGTTTGCGAATCTCGTTGCTGTTGCCCGTCACCACGTTAAAGATACCTTTCAGCACATTGCCGCTCACGCCCACGGGCGATATGTCGTTGCTAAGCATTGTGCCGTCAACGCAGTAAGCCTGTGCGAATATGTGTATAATCTCGTGGCCTTCGGGTATGATTGCGGTCTTGCGCAGATGCTCTTCAAGCCTTACAATATCCTCCTGGTGAATCAGTTGGTATTGGTTCTCTGGAATGTTAATGGCGGCCTCCATCGAGTCGGTGCGTATATGCTGGCCTGCAACGCCGATATACACTCCTTTCACTTCCACGTTTGCCATGTCGCTGGCCTCGTCGATGGCCTTTTTAATGGCCTTTGCCGTCACATCCAGGTTCTCCACAATGCCGAAGCGCACTCCGTTGGACGGACAGCGCCCGTAGCCAAGAATCTTTATCTTGTCCGGCGTGCTGCCGCGCATACCAATGAAGCATGCTATCTTTGTGGTACCAATGTCTAATCCTACTACGATTTGTTCTTCCATGAGTGTGTGCTTTTTATACTTATTATATATTGTATTGTCAATTCATCTTTCACAAACCACTTGGTCCTTGTATTTAAGGTTTACCAGGCGATAGCGGTCCCACCCCACGCGGGGCAGTGCCTGCTGGTACAATGCCATCAGGTGGTCGAATTTAGTCTCCAGTTCTTCGCAGTTGCCAAGGTTCACAACGTGGCTTCCCAGTTTCGGCGTCAGCATCATGTCGCCATCTTGGGTCAGGTATATTTGGTCGAACATACAGAGATATTCGTTCTCGTCCATGTAGTGAGCCACCTGCCATATATGCGATATGTCGTATCTCTCGCCAAGGGTGTCGGCAGCCATTTCGGCAAAGTTGGTTGTGGGCTTTATTATGGTGTCCAACTGTTTGAATTTTCCGTTCACCACCATTACGTGTGCTCTGCCCTCTTTCGACAGTGGCACATATTGCCCCAGGCGGTCCACGTAGAACTCTTTGTTGTTGTAGTAAACGTGCATCATCGGCGTGCGCTGCAGAGGCTTCACCACTATGTTGCCCAGAATACTGACGTATGCCTGGCAGCGTTCAATGTAGGGCAGAGCCTGCACCTGTGCCTGTATGCTTTTGGTGTCCACGTCTTTCACAATCTTCGACAGCAGTGCCGGATTTTCTTCTATTAGGAGTCGCTCTATAGTCTGTGCAGTGATAAGTGTGTCGTTTTGCCCGTAGTTGACTGTCACCTCAAGTCCGCGCACGGTCGAGTTGCGGCGTATAATGTTAGCCGCCACCACCAAGACCATTATGGTCACGGTGATGATAATCTTTCGTACTATGGGACGTTTGTGGCGCAAAGGGCTTTATTTAGAATTGTGAACTTTCAACTTTTCTTCAATCTGAGGTACAAGGCGGTCTATATCGCCGGCTCCGAGGGTCAGCAGCACGTCTGCGTCAATGTTTGCGGCCAGTTCCACGGCCTCTTGTTTTGAGCAGAGCCGCTTGTCGGTGACGGTGATGTTGTCGAGAATCATTTTTGAGGTCACGCCGGGCATTGGCAGTTCGCGGGCAGGGTATATGTCGAGGAGTATGACCTTATCAACCATCGAGAGCGCTTGCGCAAACTCCTTGTAGAAGTCGGCGGTGCGGCTGTAGAGATGCGGTTGGAAGATGGCCGCCACTCTGCGTCCTGCAAAGAGTTGTCGCACCGAACTGATGGCTGCGGCTATCTCCTTAGGGTGGTGGGCGTAGTCGTCTATGTAGGTTATCTTATCGTTGTGCACTCTGTAGTCGAAACGGCGTTGCACACCTGCGAAGGTGGCAATTCCGTGGCGTATCTTCTCGGCCGAGATGCCGCTGGCTTGCGCTACGGCTATGGCTGCGGTGGCATTCTCCACATTGTAGAGCGCCGAGTGGTTGAGTTGTATGCCGTCAATGTCGCCGTGGGGCGATTTGTAGTCGAAATGGATAGCACCCTGCTGGTCGGTCCTAAGGTTTTCAACGTGATGCGCTGCTGCCATGTCGCTTCCCGAATAGAGTTCTACGGTTGCCGATGAAAATTGGTTGTAATTCTTGTTCTCGGCTTTGCGTTTGAACATCGACACGCTGGCGTTGATGAATGTGCGGCCGTCGCTGTCCACCTGATGTGCAAACTGCTCAAAGGCGTCAAGCATATTGTCGTGTGTGCCGTAGATGTCGAGGTGGTCGGGGTCGGTGGCGGTTATTACTGCAAAATGCGGATGCAGTTGCAAGAACGAGCGGTCGTATTCGTCAGCCTCCACAATCACATATTCGCCCGACGGCTCGCAGTGCATATTGCTGCCGAGGTTCTTGCTTATGCCGCCGAGGAAAGCCTGATAGGCTATGCCTGCGCTGTGGAAAATATGGGCAATCAGTGCTGTGGTGGTAGTTTTTCCGTGAGTTCCTGCCACGGCAATGCAGCGTTTGCCTCTTGTCAGTTCGCCCAGCATTTGCGAGCGTTTCAGTATCGTTACGCCGCGTTTCACAATAGTCTGATATACGGCGGTGTCCTTCGGCACGGCAGGAGTATAAATGCAGAGGTCTATATTTTCGGGAATCTGTTGCGGGTTGTCGTCGTAATGAACGCCAATGCCTTCTTCTTCCAGGTGTCGGGTCAGAGGGCTGGGGGTATGGTCGTAGCCACACACGCTGTCGCCCCGCTGCTTGAAGAAGCGGGCCAACGCGCTCATGCCAATGCCTCCGATGCCGATGAAGTAGTAGTTCATTACGTTAGTTGTGTTTTTGTTATCTGTGACCTGTGATGAGAGACCTGTGACCTGTGATGTGTGACTTGTGATGAGAGACCTGTTACCTGTGATTTGTGACTTGTTACCTGTTATCTGAAATCTGTTCACTGTTTACAGATTATTTTTTTCCTCTTTCGATATTCGTTTTTTTTGTTCGTGTAAATATGCAAATATACTAACTTTCAATTATTTTCATAATCTCATCAACTATTTTCTCCGCAGCGTTCCTCATGCCCAAATTTTTGCATGCCTCGCTCATCTTTTTTGCAGTCTCTTCAGAGTTGATGATTTTCAGGAGGTTGGGTATTCCTTCTTCGCTGCATTTGCTGTCTGGCACCAAAATCGCAGCTCCTTTATTAACAAGTGATTGTGCATTTTTTGTCTGGTGGTCTTCGGCTACATTGGGCGACGGAATGAGTATCATGGGCTTCCCAACGAGGCAAAGTTCTGAAATTGCGATGGCTCCGGCACGCGACACAACCACGTCGGCGGCAGCGTAGGCCATGTCCATTCTGTTTATGAATTTGTGGACTTTGACCCATTCTTCGGCGTGTGCCGCGCTGACGGCTTTTGCCACCTCGTCGTACATCCAGACGCCTGTCTGCCAGATAAGTTGTATTTTGTTTGTTACGAAGAAATCAATGTTTCGTAGCAGCATGTTGTTTATGCTGCGTGCGCCGAGGCTTCCACCCACCGACAGCACCACTTTGTCTGCCTCGTTCAGTCCAAAATGCTCGCAGCCCTCCTGGCGTGTTACCGACATGTCTTCTATGTCGCGGCGCACGGGGTTGCCCGTCATCACAATCTTTTCGGCGGGGAAGAATCTCTCCATGCCGTCGTATGCCACGCAGATGGTGCGTGCTTTGCGCGACAACAATTTGTTGGTGAGTCCGGCATAGGAGTTCTGCTCCTGCAGCAGGGTTGGCAGTCCCATACGCTCGGCCATCTTCAGTGTCGGCTCGCTGGCGTAGCCGCCAACGCCTATCACGATGTCAGGCTGAAATTCTTTCAGTATGGCGCGCACCATGCGGTTGCTCTTGCATATCTTGAAAGGCAGGCGGATATTACGCTTAATATTGGTCCAGTTCAGTTGGCGGTGCAGCCCGTCTATCGGCAGCCCTTTTATGGTGTAGCCTGCTGCTGGGACCTTGTCCATCTCCATTTTGCCCTCGGCACCAACAAAAAGTATTTCTGCGTCGGGGAACCGATGCTTCAAGGCGTTGGCTATTGCTATGGCAGGGAAGATGTGTCCGCCGCTTCCTCCGCCGCTTACTATTGCTTTCATGATGCTTCGATGGGTTGGTTGTTGGTTGTTGTTTCTACGGGTTGTTCTGCCGTTTCGGCTGTCTTGGCTTTCTTACGCTGGTTGGTGTTTTTAGCCACTGACTGAATTATGCCGACAGCAAAACCAGTGATGATATATGCCGTGCCGCCGGTGCTTACGAGGGGCAGGGTCTGTCCTGTGACGGGTATGGCTCCCACGCACACACACATGTGGACTATGGCTTGTATGTAGATGATGGAGCCGATGCCCAAAATCAGCAGTCCGCCAAATCGTCGTCCGCTCCAGTAGGCCAGCATACAACATCGGTAAAAGAATATCGTGTATATCAAGAATATGAGTATTCCAGGTATGCTGCCAACTTCTTCTATAATGATGGAATAGATGAAGTCGTTGTTGGCCTGCGTCATCAGTCGGGCGTGTACTGTGCCGCCGATATTCATCTTGAACAATCCGCCGTCGGCCACGGCCATACGGGCGAGGTTCTCCTGCGACACCTCTTCCTCATCGGGATGCATAAAGTGGTCCACACGGTTGCTCCATGTCTCGGCGCGGGCAATTATTGTCTGTCTTGCTCTGTCAGCATATTCGCTATGGAACACCTTGTAGGAAACGAAAAGTCCAAGGCTGCCTATAAGTACGGCAACGATAACAAACTCGAGTATATATTTTATTTTTACGCCGCCAAAGAACATCACTATCAGTCCCGAAGCCATGACAAGAAGGGCTGTCGAGAGGTTTTCGGGCAGGATAAGACCGGCAACGATAATTATGGGTATCAGCGTTGCCCAGAAAAGTGGCTTGTCGGTCAGTTTGTCGTGGTAGAGCGCGATGGTACGCGCCGTGAAAATCAGCACTATGATTTTTGCCAATTCCGAGGGTTGGAAACGCCCAAGCAGAGGCAAAGGAATCCAACGACTACCTGTGAGAAATGTGAAGAAAAGAAGTGCGACGGCGATGATATACAGCATCACGGCTATGCGTGAAACAAGTTGATAGCCGATGTTTGATGTGGCAGCGCCTACGAGGTAGGCCACAATGATGAATAGCACATGTCGTGCAAACGCCAATGTGGGCGACGTATGCATGTCCTTGATGGCGGTATAGCCTATAGAACTATAGACAAATACTATCGAAATGGCACTCAGTATGAAACAGAGTATCCAGATGACTTTGTCGCCACTCAGATGGAATATGCGGCCAATCTTTTTCAATGCTGAATTCTGAATTACGATTTTCGACTTTCAGTCGTTTATAGTTCGTTAACCTCGGTCTGGAAGAGTTCGCCGTTTTCCTTTACGCTGTGACCGTTGTTGGCGGCGGGAGAATAGATAACTTTGGCTGTCTCGAGAGGGCTGTAGAAGGCTTTGCTCACAGCCTCGCCAAGTGTGGCAACATCAATAATGTTAGGAATGATGCCGGCAAAACTGCGGTGCAGGTTCTCGTTGTTGGAACCCACGCAGTAGAGCATACGCACTTTGCGCAGTGCCGCGGGACGCAGGCTGCTGTAGTTGGCGTTGTCGTCGTTGCCGTTGGCTATCCAGATAAGGCTGCCGTCGGTGCTTTCGAGAGTGAAGCAGGTGGCGTTCACGTTGCTCGACGATGCGTCGTTGATGAAGGTCTTGCCATTGATGCGCGCCACAAACTCTTTGCGGTAGCGAATGTCGTCAAAGCGCTCGAAGCAGGAACGCAGACCCGCGTTGCGCATTTTTTTCAGACGGTTGGCGTTGACCTGTGCAAGGGTAGTAGGGATGCTGGTGCGCCCTTGTTGTGCTAAAGTTTCGATTGTCATAGTGCTAAATTATTGTCAGATTGATGTATTGTTGTTTGTTTTCTATCGAAGTTTGAACGATATGATGGTGAAAATGGCCAGCAGGATTCCGATGATGGAGAAGCGCTGCACGATTTTCTCGTCAGAAAGGCCCTTGCCATCGGTGCGGTGTTTGGTTTGATAGTTGTGATGGAGCGGGGTGTAGTAGAAAGGTCTTTTTTCAATCGGCACGGGCTGTCCTTTGGGGAGTTTGTGACGCCAGCGATACCATTTGCAACCAACACGTTGAATGATGACGGATGCGTCCTCGATGACATAGATGCCACAAAGAATGGGAAGTATGAGTTCTTTGCGTATGAGGAGTGCGAACACGGCGATGATGCCACCAATGGTGAGCGAGCCGGTGTCGCCCATAAACATAGCGGCAGGATGGGTGTTGTACCACAGGAAGCCGAGCAGTGCGCCGACAAACGACGATATGAACATAGTCAGTTCACCGATGTTGCTCAAATACATTATGTTCAGGTAGTTGGCCATGATGACGTTGCCCGACACCCAGGCAAGAATGGCGAGAGAACCGCCCATTATGGCTGCCGAGGCGGTGGCAAGGCCATCAATGCCGTCGGTAAGGTTAGCAGCGTTCGACACGGCGGTGACCACTAAGATAGACATAAGCACATAAGGCAGCCATGCCCAGTTGCTTGCGCCTTCGCCCATCCAACTCACAAGCCATGCATAGTCGAAATCGATGTCTTTCACAAAGGGGATAGTGGTCTTGGTCGAGGCTATTTCGGGATGGAACACAAGTAGCAGTCCTACGGCGAGGCCGAGCGACACCTGTCCCACAACCTTGAATATTCCTGGCAGACCATTCTTATCTTTCTTGAACACCTTGATATAGTCATCAATAAACCCTATGGCGCCAAGCCATATAGTAGTGGCGAGCATAATGACTATATATATATTGTCGGGACGAGCAAAAAGCAGTGTCGGCACTATGATGGCAGATAGGATAAGAATGCCGCCCATAGTTGGTGTGCCTTGCTTTTCTCTCTCGTCGGAACGTGTGTTCTCGCCAATGCCCTTGCGCTGCATCATCTTTATGAATTTCTTGCCGAACCCCATAACTATAAGCAGCGAGCAAACGAAACAACATGCCGCACGGAACGAGATGTACTGAAAGACACCTGCGCCAGGGAGGTTGATTGTTTCGTCGAGCCAGTTGAAAAGGTAGTAGAGCATTATCTTTATTTTTGAATTTAGAATTACAAATATTCAGTTCCTAATATTCACCTTTCAATATTATTTGTCACCGTTCAAGAATTTATGCAGTTCTTCTTTGTCGTCGAAATGGCTGCGCACACCGTTCACTTCTTGATATTTCTCATGACCTTTGCCAGCCACGAGAATGATGTCGCCCTCTTTGGCTATCATACATGCTGTGTGAATGGCTTGGCGGCGGTCTGTGATACGCAGCACCGACCATTTCTCTTCTTGGTCGAGGCCGTTCTCCATATCGTTGAGAATCTTCTCGGGGTCCTCGGTGCGGGGGTTGTCGGAGGTGAGAATGATTTTGTCCGACATCTTGACCGCTATCTTAGCCATCTCCGGGCGTTTGGTTGTGTCGCGGTCGCCGCCGCAGCCTACGACGGTGATAAGGCTTTGGTGAGGATTGCGAATGTCGTTTATGGTTTGCAGCACGTTCTGCAGAGCGTCGGGAGTGTGTGCGTAATCAACTATGGCGGTTATGCCGCGGCCAGAGACATATTCGAAGCGGCCTTCTGCTGCATCGAGGCTGCTCAGCAGCACCAGTGCCTTGTCGGACTCTATGCCGCACAGCACAGCGGTGCCATAGATGGCGGTGAGGTTATAGGCGTTGAATCGGCCCACAAGACGGGTCCAAACCTCGCGGCCGTTTATTTCGAGTTGCAGACCTTGGAAGGTGCTTTCTATCAGTCGTGTGCGGAAGTCGGCCATGCGTTGCAGACTGTAGGTCTTTACTGTGGCATTGCAGTTCTGCACCATCACCATGCCGTTGCGGTCGTCAATGTTGACCAGTGCAAAGGCTTCGCGCGGCAGGCTGTCGAAAAAGCCTTTCTTGGCGGTAATGTAGGCCTGCATGGTTTTGTGGTAGTCGAGGTGGTCGTGGGTTATGTTGCTGAATATTCCTCCGGCGAAAGTCAGTCCTGCAATGCGGCCTTGCGCCACGGCATGGCTGCTGACCTCCATAAAGCAGTATTCGCATCCCGCATCGACCATTTTTCTCAGCAAGGAGTTCAGTTCAAGAGCGTCGGGAGTGGTGTGGCAAGTGGGGTATTCTTCCTCGTCAATCTTGTTGACAATGGTAGAGATAAGTCCAGCGTGGAAGCCTGCCTTGCGGAACATGCGTTGCAGCAGCGTCACGGTAGTGGTTTTGCCGTTGGTGCCGGTAATACCCACGAGACGCAGCCCTTGCGAGGGGTGCTGGTAGTAGTTGTCTGCCATCGTGCCAAGGGTCATGTCGCTGTTGTCCACCTTGATGTAACACACCGTATCGACAAGTTTTGCAGGCATATTCTGACACACTATGGCCGTGGCGCCGCGCTCTATGGCGGTGTCGATATAACGATGACCATCAACGTGAACACCTACCTGTGCCACAAAAAGGCTGCCTTCGTGCACTTTGCGTGAATCGAACTGCAGGTCGGCAATCTCAATGTTGCTATTGCCAACGATGGTTGCGTTAATGCCTTGTAGTATGTCGGTAAGAAGCATGAGGCTTTTGGGTTAATTTTGAATCTGTTATCTGGTTTCTGTTTACTTGTCTGCTTTCAAAGTCAGTACTGCCGTGTTGCCGCGTCTTATCGGGGTGCGTGCTGTTGGCTGCTGGCTCACCACGCGGCCATAGCCACTGAAACGAGTCTTTATGCCGAGTTCGTCCAGCAGGCGCATAGCGTCTTTGATAGTCATGCCTACGCAGTTGGGCATAATGTCGGTGCGAGGGCTGTAGTTTTGGAATTGCTCTTTATAGGTAACCCAGCGATAGGTGGAGTCGGCAAGTTGGAAGTCAATATCCATTTTCTTGTACGAGGCCTTGATGTCGGGCATATAGCCTTTCACCGTTGATGGCACACGCTTGCTTTCGGGGGTGTTCCAGTCGATGCGGTCCATCTTTGCCTTGCCCAGTTCTTTGTCGAGAGCCATCACGCCGTCGGCCACGCGTTTCATCACGGGTGCCGCTGCGGCTCCTCCCGACGAGTAGGTGTTGCGTATCAGCACCAGGCAGGTGTATTTAGGCTTTTCGGCGGGGAAGAATCCAACAAAGAAAGCATCGTTGGCGCTGCCTTCCTCCACTTTCACCTTTGCAGTGCCGGTCTTGCCAGCAATGCCGTAGGTGGTGCCTTTCACCGATGTGGCGGTACCTTCGGTCACCACTCGTTGCAGAGTGTTTCTCAGGAATTCGACGGAGGCGCGATTCAGAGTGTGCTCTTTCAGTTCCACGGGCTTTATCTCTGTCACGTCGTCGTCTATGATTATCGAGCGGCAGAAGAGGGGCTTCATCATTTGTCCGCCATTGGCAATGGCGTTGTAGAAGGTTAGCAACTGCATGGGCGAAACAGCGGTGCTGTAGCCGAAGCAGAGGTTCAGGAAGTCGCGGTTGGGACGCGGGTTGTTGATACGCTGTCTGTATTCGTTGGTTTTGAGGTCCAGGTTAAGAATCTCGCTGGGGAACACATGGCGCACCTGGTCGACGAATCTGCTGCGGCTGTTGCGGTAGAATTTCCATCCCAGTTCGGCCATGGCTACGTTGGACGAATAGATAACAGCCTCGGCCAGCGATATGGTGTCGCCCACGACGTGCTCGTCTTTTATCTCGCCCTGCTCGGTGCCGTCGAAGTTCTTGACGTTCGAACGCAGACGCATATTCGTGTCGATGCGGATAGAGTCGTCGTTCATGGCCGCTGCCACTACTACCGACTTGAATGTCGAGCCGGGGTGCAGGCGGTCGGAACAGGCAATATTGCGGTCTAACTGTTCAAAATAGCCTCGTCTGGCGGTGTCACGGCTCAGGTTGGCCATGGCCAGCACATAGCCCGTGTTAGCCTCCATCAGCACCACACAGCCCGACGAAGCATTGCGCTGGGCGAGAGTCTGGCGCAGAGCCTGCTCGGCAATGTCTTGGTAGCGGGTGTCGATGGTGGCGGTGATGTGCTGTCCGTCAATCTTGGGTTGTATGGGGGTCTCGGGCAGCCACACGCCGCGCGTAAGCCTTCTTCCTATATATTTACCATCTTGTCCGCGCAGAATGCTGTCATAGTAGCCTTCGAGACCTGTATAGCGGTCCAACATACCGTTGCGGAAACCTATCACGTTGGCGCCCAGGTTGTCGTATATTCTCACTCTCATGTGGTGGCGCACGTCTTTGTCGTCAACATGTTCTATTATGCCGCGGCCCCAGCCTTTAACCTCTTTCAGTTGCAGCCATGCGGTGTAGGGTATGTTTCTTGCCACGAGGAAGCACTGGTTGGGATGCTGTTTCTTGCGCTCCGACAAGATTTTATGACGACATTCGGCCTTACTCATATTAGGTATGGCCTGGCTTATAAGCAGACACACTGTGTCGAGGTTCTTTACAAAGTCGTCGTGCTTTATGGTGGTGTCGTACACTATCTTGTTCTTCTTGTTGCGAAGCGCAACTTTGTCGTTGTCCTTCACCTCGCGGTAGCCTAGGTCAATATAGAGGTCGCAAACCACAATGGTTGTTGCCAGTGTCTTGCCGTCGGACGAGTAGATGTCGCCTCTCTTTGCGGCGTCTCTCAGTTCGGTTGTGCGGCGCTCTTTGGAGCGTTGGCGCCAGTATTGGCCGTTGACCGCTTGTGTTTTGACAAAGCCGTACACAATCAAGCCTCCTCCCGAGAGGGAGAGAATCAAAAAGACCATAAGAATCTTTTTCAGGCTCTGTTTTGGGTTCTGCTCTGCCATTTTTAATTTTGAATTGTGAAATTTGAATTATGAAATCTCATTCTTCAACTTTCAGCATTCGGTTTTCATTTTTCTTTCAGCGTGTAGGGCGGTTCGGTTATCAGGTGCACTCCTATGGAGTCGAGAGTATTAGATATATTAGAAATCTTTATTGATTGCTGGTATTGGCTTTTAAGTTCGATTTGTTTCAGACTCAACTGGTCAATTTGCTTTTGTGTATGTATTATATCTTTTCTTAGGCTTTCCACTCTGTAGCGATTTGCCACCAGCAGGGCTCCGCACAGCACTATTAGCAGTATAAGTGGGAGAAGTTTCAGCGCTTTGCGAGTGGTGAGTATTTCTCCTCCAAGAATCTGGCGGCCCCACGACACTTTCTTCTTTTCCTTGCCTTCCTCTTTGTGGCTTGACTGCTCACCATCGTTTTTAGCCGCCTGCTCCTCAGCCTCCATTTGCTGCTGTTTGGTGCTTTTTAGCAGTTCGGTCTCCTCAACGATGACGGGTTCTTCTATGTTTCTGAACTTTGTAGCCACTTTCTTTCAAATATGAATTCCTAATTTTGAAATATCATTCTTTAACGCTCACTCTTCTTCTCTGCCACGCGCAGTTTTGCACTGCGTGAGCGTGGATTGGTCTGTAATTCGCTTTCCGATGGGGTTATAGCCTTGCGGCTCACGGCAGCCAGCGGGGTGAGTGGGTTGCCGTAGAAATCTTTTATCAGTTCGCCCTCAAAATTGCCTGCCTTGATATAGTTCTTCACCAGGCGGTCTTCGAGCGAGTGGTACGACATCACCACCAGTCTGCCACCTTCTGCCAGCACTTCCGATGCTTGCTCCAGCATCATCTTGAGGGCTTCCAGTTCGCCGTTCACCTCTATGCGCAGTGCTTGGAAAATCATTGCAAGGTATTTGTTCTCGTAGCCTCTGGGCAGGTGACGGCTCACGGCGGCGCGCAGTTGCATCGTGGTGTTGATGGGTTCGGCCTTGCGGGCGGCGCAGATGGCAGTGGACAGTTGTTTGGCGTTGGGCAGTTCGCCGTAGAGTCGCAAGATGCGTGCTATATCGCCTTCTTCGCTGCTGTTCACTATGTCACGTGCCGACACTTGCTGCCTGCGGTCCATTCTCAGGTCGAGGTCTCCGTCAAAGCGTGTGGAGAAACCTCTCTCGGCTTCGTCAAACTGATGCGACGACACGCCGAGGTCGGCAATCAGACCGTCAATGCTTCTGATGCCTTGCATGCGGAGAAAGTTTTTCAGATGGCGGAAGTTCTCGTGCAGCAATGTGAAGCGAGGGTCGTCTATGGCGTTAGTCAGCGCGTCTTCGTCTTGGTCGAAAGCCACGAGGCGGCCGCCTTCGCCCAGATGGCTCATAATGGCTCGCGAATGACCACCACCGCCAAAGGTCACGTCAACATACGTGCCCTCGGGGCGTATTTTCAGCCCATCGATACATTCGTTCAGCATCACCGGCAGATGGTAATCGTTCGTCATTGTTCGTCTTCAGTCTGTTTGAGCGAGTCGCGGCGCACTTTGCCCAGCCTCTGGTCTGCCAGGGCGGCATAGTCCGTCGTGTCCTCGTCCATCTTGGCGTAAGTGTCGCGATCCCAAATCTCGATGTACTCACCAAGCGACTGCAGAACGATTTCCTTTGTCGGTTTAAGATGTTCTTTTTGTTCTTGAGGGATGAGGATTCTGTCGTTTGAGTCCAGTTCCACATCGGTACAGCGCATCAGCATGCGCAGCAGTTTTAGGTCTTCTTTGTTGTAGCGGTTCAGTTCTTTGTTCAAAAAGTTCACCTCTTCTTCAAAACCGGCATGTGTCCATAGTTCCAAACAGGGGGCATTGATGCTGCGACGTATCACAAAACGGTTGTCGTCAGTGCCCAGTCCCTTTTTTATAGATACTGGGAGTTTGAAACGACCGTTCGTGTCAACCTTACAACGCTCAATACCAAATGGTAACGACATTTTTTTTGCCTTTTGTTAGTTTTTCAAAGGTATGAACTTTTCCAAAATCCTCCAAAAAAAACCATTAATTGTTGATAACTTCCAAAAAAATCCCTTTTCTTGTTGATTTTAACGTTGCAAAATCAAAAATGTTTCAGTCGCGGTGATTTTTCTTTTTGGTCAGAAAGCGGATGCTTTTGCATTTTTTTTGATGGCAGTGTGGTCGGATAAGGTTCCATTATGTCTTTTTTAGCCGAGTTCTAGCGTGCTGGTTTTGGTGGTCTATCATGGAGTTGTATGACATTGTGTAATTATCATATATGCCGGAATAATTGCCAATTTTTTTGAGGCAGTTTAGCGAGTTGTAAAAAAATAGTTTTTGTTTGTATTATTGAATTTTACTACCTTTGCACTCGTTTTTTTATGAGTAAATAGGCTTTTGAATTGTGTATTCGATTGATAGTTAGATTATTTTATTTTCTTTGACATTGCTGGATTAGTAAAAATAATCAATTTGTAAGAGACTCTGAATTGAGTAAGTTAATTGGTCTATAGGTCGTTTTTGAGATTTTATACACATCTATCGAATTTTGTCGAAAAAGGCTGTTCTATTATATATGAAAAGGTTGATTTGATTGGTAATAATGATATCCGGGTATATCCTGCACTTGCAAAAAAGTGTTCTAAATAGACATGTTAAAAGGGTTATTGTCAAATAGTATAAAAAACATCGTGTGGGTGATTGCCGTGTTGACGGCACTGGTGGGGCCGATATCGGTTGCTTCGGCGCAAACCTCGCTGACGCAGGATGCTTGTCCCGTAATGGGCGGTTCTGCTATCTCGGCATCAGGCGCCTCGCTGTCGTTTTCTGTTGGCCAGACCTGTTTTTTGTATGAGACTTCGCCATTAGGTTCGTTGAGCGAGGGTGTCTTGCAGGTGTTCTGCGAGTCGGAATATGACACTCTTGACCTCAGTTTCTGTCAGAACGAGGCTTCCACACGTCTTGCTGCAATTCTGCCTGCGGGCTTCATGTATCCCGCTATGGTCAACCCCGACGAGGCTGGCTATTATGAATTCTTCTATCGCGGTCTTTCGCGCTCGGGATGCGACAGTGTGGTGCTTATCCGTCTTACGGTGAGAGCCACGCGCGACAGCGTGTTTATGGAACAGACGGAGGATTCTTATGTGTGGTTTGGCGAAAACCTGACGGAGAGTGGCACCTACACCCACCTGCTGCAGACCACCGAGGGCTGCGACAGTATGCTTTTCCTCAACCTGTCGGTCATGAAAGAGGGTGTGCCTATCCCCAAAATCTATGGTTTTCAGTCGCGATTGCTTATGGTGGACTGTCTGCGAGGCGGCACAGACACCATAGATTATGGGTATTACCGCTGGTATCGCGACGGCGAACTTGTTGCCGAGGGGGCTGATATGTCAACCTATTTTGAAGATGGCGCCATCTTGTCGGGCTGCTATTATGTAGAGGTTGCCACCGATAGAAATATGACCCACTGGGCATGGAGCAACACCATTTGTTTCGACGGCCCTTCCAATGCCATTGTCGGCGCCGAGCCTGAGGCATACATTCCGTTCACCTTGCAGCCTAATCCTGTGTCGCAAGGAGGTGTTGCGTATCTTCGATTTGAGGGTGGCGAGACACTTCTGATGGGTGCTCGTGTATCTATATATAATATTCATGGCCAGCGTGTTTCCGACCAGGCCGCTATGGCATCAACGGTGATGCGCGTAGATTTTCCTTCGGGAATCTATTCGGTTCATTTGTTGCTATCTAATGGCAGCAAATACACCAAGAAACTAATTGTAAAATAACGATTCATCTCTATGCGCCAATTGCAATTCATAATCCTACTCGTTGCACTGCTGATGCCGTCATGTTTTGGTAACTATACCAACTCGTTGTCGGCCAAGAGTCGTTACGATGGCGTAGGTATGCGTCGCAACGAGATAAGCGGTGCTCTCTATGCTCCGTCGTTGGGGTGCATGCTCTATGATGGCGGCTCGGGTTGGAACTATGACAATGGCTTTTCGGCAGGTTTTGCTTTGAGTTATGGCTTTTGGTTTTCGCGCCATGTCGGAATCACTACCGGCTTGCGAGTGTCTTATTTCAGTTACGAGCAGAAAGGCCTGAAGTTCAGCCTCCAAGAAGAGGGTACTGTGATAGTGACCGACGGTGCAGGTCTCAGTGCCGTAAATGCCACGCTGGAAGTCTCTTCGCCAGGAGTGGGTGAGCGCCAGACCATGACAATGTTTGAGATACCATTGCAGTTGACCTTTCAGACGCGCCACCTGTTCTGCAATCTTGGCGCGGCGTTCTCTACCGCTATAACCAACTACTCTGAATACTCTTATTCAGAATCCGAATATTCGCTGCTGTCTGTGCAGGGCTTCGGTGTGATGCCGCCAACGCCTATTTCATCTGATATTGATCAGGAGAATGATGGCAGTTATGTGCCTTCCAAATACAAACAGCCTTTATTTGTGAGCCTTGCCGCCGAGGTGGGCTTAAAGTTCTATTTCGATGATCGTAATGTGGTGTCGGTATCTGTTTTCGGACGTTACGCGCTCAACGATTGCGAACTAAATGACAATGCATCGCCCTATGTGCTGAATAATAGCACCAGCATTGCCGTGGCACCTATGCATACCAATCTGGTGGACCTCTATCGTGCTGCCGAGTGTGGCCTACGCATAGCCTATCATTTCGGATTTGGACGAAAAATTAGAATATCAAGAATTGAACAAGTATCAAATATACATCAATGATGCACAATAGTTATAGGTTTCTTTTGGTTATCCTTTTTGCCATGCTGTCTTGCATGGCTATGGCCCAAGTGCCGCACCTGATAAGTTATCAGGCTGTAGTGCGTTATCCAAACAATCAGTTGGTGTCAAACTCTGAAGTGTCGGTGCGCATATCTATTTTGAAAGCCGATGGCACCGTGGTCTTTTCCGAGGAACATCACCCCACCACCAATGCCAATGGACTATTCAATATAGTGATTGGTTCCGGAACAGCAGTAAGTGGCTCTATCGCTAATGTTGACTGGTCGGCCGGCAATTATCGTTTGCGCAACGAAGTGGACTACGACGGTGGCAGCGACTATCAGATTGCTACCGAGGGTCAGATGCTCAGTGTGCCATACGCTTTCTATGCCAAACAGGCAGAGTCTGTGCCGGGCTTGCTCGACAGCATAGCCCTTGTCGGACGTGAGGCAGAGGCTTTGCATGTGCGCGACTCGCTTGCTATCGAGGCTCTTCGTAGCGAAATGGTGGCTGCAAACAACGGTATCAACCGCGAATTTCTCACGATGTCGGCACGTCTATCAAATATTGTCGGTGACGAGTATGCCTCCATCGACCACTTGGCTGTCGAATTGCGCCGCGAGGATTCTATCAGTGCCGATAGCCTTAATCGTGCCATTCTGTCCAATACTATGCGTCTAAATCGTGAGATGCTCGACCTTGCTACACGTATAAATAATATACAGACGACAAATGGTTCGGGCGTAGCCGAGGCAGAGGCCCGTCTGCGTCGTGAGGATTCTATCAGTGCTGATAGTCTGAACCGTGCTATACTAAATCATACCGCGCAGGTAAACCGCGATGTGCTTGGTCTTTCCAACCGCATTAACAATATCCAGTCATCGAATAATTCAGGCGTTGCTGAGGCAGAGGCCCGTCTGCGTCGCGAGGATTCCATCAGTGCCGATAGTCTTAATCGTGCTATCCAATCAAATGCGGCGCAGGTAAGTCGCGATGTGATGAACCTGTCCACACGCCTCAACAATATGCAGACCACGAACAATGCGGCAGTAGCCGAGGCAGAGGCCCGTCTGCGTCGTGAGGATTCTATCAGTGCTGATAGTCTGAATCGTGCTATACTGAATCATACCGCGCAGGTAAACCGCGATGTGCTTGGACTGTCCAACCGCATCAACACTATCCAGACATCGAATAATTCAGGCGTGGCCGAGGCAGAAGCCCGTCTGCGTCGCGAAGACTCTATCAGTGCCGATAGTCTTAATCGTGCAATCAGAGCCAACACTGCGCAGGTAAATCGCGATGTGATGAACCTGTCCACGCGCCTCAACAATATGCAGACCACGAACAATACGGCAATAACTGAGGCAGAGGCTCGTCTGCGTCGCGAAGATTCGGTGAGTGCAGATAGTCTGAACCGTGCTATACTTAATCATACTGCCCAGGTAAACCGCGATGTGCTTGGCCTGTCCAACCGCATCAACACAATCCAGACATCGAATAATACAGGTATTGCTGATGCAGAAGCCCGTCTGCGTCGCGAAGACTCTATCAGTGCCGATAGTCTTAATCGTGCTATCCAATCAAATGCCGCGCAGGTAAGTCGCGATGTGATGAACTTGTCCACGCGCCTCAACAATATGCAGACCACGAGCAATACGGCAATAGCCGATGCAGTGAGGATTCGGTGAGTGCTGATAGTCTGAACCGAGCAATACTTAATCATACCGCTCAGGTGAACCAGGAAGTGCTTGGCCTCTCCACGCGCCTCAACAATATGCAGACCACGAGCAATACGGCAATAACCGAGGCAGAGGCTCGTCTGCGCCGCGAGGATTCGGTGAGTGCTGATAGTTTGAACCGAGCGATACTTAATCATACCGCTCAGGTGAACCAGGAAGTGCTTGGCCTGCGCCGCGAGGACTCGGTGAGTGCAGATAGCCTTAACCGCGCTATACTCAATACTGCCTCACAGATGAATAGCCAGGTGCTGAATCTCGCAGCGCGTCTTAATAATGTTCAGACAGCGAACAATACTGCTATTACTGATGCAGAGACTCGATTGCGTCGCGAAGACTCTATAAGTGCCGACAGTCTGAATCGCAAAATAGGAATCAATACCGCAAATGTAACTGCACTCGTCAACAACCTCAATGCTGCCAACAACAACCGCACCGACAGCATAGCGCAGGTGTTGCGCCAAGAGGATGCCGCGTCAGCCGACAGTCTTAATCGTAAAATCGGCACC
>ONLQ01000008.1 GCA_900318665.1 uncultured Bacteroidales bacterium
GTATCAAGATTGGTATGGGTCGCACGCAGAATGAGGAGAAGAAAGCCGTCGAGTGCGGCTACTGGCACCTCTGGCACTTCAACCCCGCCGAGGAAGAAGGCACGAATGGCTTCCACCTCGACTCCAAAGAGCCCGACTGGAGCAAGTTCCGCGACTTCATCATGGGCGAGGTCCGCTACAACTCGCTGATGAAGACCTTCCCGCAAGAGGCCGAAGAACTCTTCCAAGCCACCGAGCGCAACGCCAAACTGCGCTACGAAGGCTACAAAAAGTTGAGCGAACTGCAATAAAATAGAGAGTATAAACGAAAAGAGGATGTCCTTTTACTAGGGCATCCTCTTTATCTCATATCTTTTATTTTTGAGTAGTTCCTCCACTTATCTCTTTTGAGATTTCTTTCATTTCATGTTCTTGAATCTTGATTATTCGACTGTCATCGGTTCCTATCTGTCTACATGCCGCAACAATCGCCCATTTCATAAATTTACGTAGTTTTTCTTTTTTTCCGTGGTCAATGGCTTCAACCATCCACACAGGTTCTTTAGTACGATTGTCATAGGCCGCAATCATGCACCCCAAGTCATATTCGTATACAGCTTTGTTAGAGGTGTTTGAAACAGAAACATTGTAATTGCTCCCTGTCGAGCGAGTGTTTGTTTGCGAGGAACCGTATGCCGATGCTCTTGCAGTTGTGGTGTTTGTCACGTTATTTTTCTGTGCGGTTCCATAGACCGAGGCGTTGGCATTTGTTTGGGATGTTGCGTTGTTGTACGACCAGCCATAGTTGTTTGTAACGGATGAAGACACCGTACCAGCATAGTACACATCACCGAAATAATAACTCCATTCAATGCGTAGAGCCGCAGAGGAAGAGTCTGTCTGCACATACCCCTTCGACATAAGTCTGGATTCCAGTATATGTTTGTATTCCCTGTATTGGAACGGATTTGCAATCATTGTGGAATCAAGCGGCACAAGATAGTATGTGTTTTGCTGTGCAGGAACCCCGTAGGAGTTGACGGTGCAGAAATAATAGTATTCATTACAGCTTGTGGTCAAGACGACGATTAATACTGTGAGCAAAATGCGTTGCAGTCTTTTCATGGTTAGCCTCCTTTTTGTCTATTTTACCTCATTCCCCCGGTTCATACTGCAGTCTTTCTCGAAAATAATGTTTTCGGGAAACACCTTGTGAATTTGTCCAGAAATATCCTCCTCGACAAAGCCCATCAACCTTTCATGAAAGCACGACCTGTTCTCATCCCAGATCAAATCATTGCCAAAACAATGAAACAGGCCTTTCCTTTCGACTAAGTTTTCTTCCTCATTTTCGTAATCTCCGATGCTTGCCCCAGGGACAGCCAACGTGAATTTCACCTTTTTTAATGTTTCCATTTTACGTTGAACTTTAAGTCTCACCAGCACCGAAGAGACAGATTGTGTTAAACAACAGAAGCGTGGTACTGTACACCACATTCTATTGCTAGAGGTCGTGAGAATTACCTTAATATGTAGAAGTGAGAACGGTCCACGCTGAATACACATAAACCATTACACCAATCTTGCATATTATTAGAAATTTCTCACGTTTCTAGCAACAAGAAAGGGCATAACGCCTCGTGATTTCACTCTGAAATCGGTTGTAAAAGTACGAAAAATAATTGGACTATAAAAAATATTTTGTCATCCCACAAAAAACAAGTACTTTTACAAAAAATAATACAGTATAGTCACGTTATCTCACTAGAAGAAACTATTCATAATTATAAATATGGCATCAGACAAGGCACAATATGTAGTGGCGCTTATTGCGGAGTTCGCTGAGCATTACGGACTCACGACAACGGAAGCGGCAAAGTATTTGAGCCAGTATAAGGCGTTGGAACTTTACGACCGACAATACGGCTACCTGCACACGCAGTCGTTCGCCTCCAATGTGCGCGACCTCTCTGCCTATTGCCGCAGAATGGGAGGTACGTTATGATTACGCTCTATCACGGTTCCAACGTGAGGATTGCAAATATTGACCTCAGGCAATGCAATCCCTACAAGGACTTCGGGCAGGCGTTCTACCTAACCACCGAGAAAGACCAAGCTACGGAAGTGGCTCTCGCCTGTGTGGATATCTTCGGGGGCGAGCCTATTGTCAATGCCTATCACTTCGATGAACAACTGCTTAAAGACGGGACTCTGTCATTCAAGTCCTTCGATGGATACACCGAGGAGTGGGCCGACTTCGTCTACCAGCATCGTGACGAGACCAATGTCCCTCCATATATGCATTCCTATGATGTTGTGTACGGCCCGATAGTCAACGACCGAGTGGGTCTTCAAATCCGAAACTATCGTCTGGGCAACATCGACAAGAAAGAATTCCTCCGCAGATTGAAATATATGAAAGGTATCACCTTCCAGTATGCATTTTGTACTGTAAAAGCCATAGAAAGACTGCAAACCGTATGAATGTAAGTGAACAGGAATTCAAATTCATGGTTGAGAGTATCACCTCCGACATGATACAGTTATTGATGGAGCGAAAGCAATATACTCTGCCCCGCGCCGTTGAAGCAGTATATGGCTCGAACATTTACCGGGCCCTACAGCATCCAATATCGCAGTTGTATACACAAAGTTCCGGGTATGTTTATTCAATGCTTGAAAACGAATTAAATTAATCAATAAAAAACCAACATTATGAAGAAAACTTTATTTGCCTCTATTATCGCCATTCTGTTTGCTGGGTGCGGCAATGCACAGAAGATTGACAATACGCCGGTGGCGGCTCTCGACCTTCAGCGCTATCTGGGCGACTGGTACGAGATTGCTCGTTTTGACCATAGTTTTGAGCGTGGACTGGATTTCTGCAAGGCCAATTATGCGCTGCGCGAGGATGGCAAGATTGCCGTGACCAACACTGGTATCAAAGATGGCAAGCCTAAAACTTCCAATGGCAAGGCCAAGCCTACCGACACGCCAGCTCTGCTACGCGTCTCTTTCTTCGGTCCGTTCTATAGCGACTACCGTGTGATGTTGCTGGATAATGACTATCAGTGGGCATTAATCGGTAGCGGCAGTGCCAAATACCTCTGGATTCTCAGTCGCACGCCCAAACTGCCACAGGCTACACTCGATACCATCCTCGCTGAGGCTCAACGTCGCGGCTACGACACCTCGAAACTCATCTGGGTAAAGCAAAAATAAACGCCGACTAAAGCAACATTTTTTCTGGGGGAATAAAACTTGATACGACACAACGCAACCCACACTTTCATTTAGAAACGAGGTGGCGTATTCCTATATTTTTGTACTTTTGCAGCATTATCTTGACAATTAAATCCAAGAAATGCGCATTGTTCAGACCATCGGAAACCAATTACTTTGGAAACGCGAGAAAACGCTCTTTCTCACCTCACGGCACGCACCGCTGTCATGCTATGAAAAGGTGTTCCAATGGGTGGAAGATTTCGACAAAACGGGTTGTGCAGTCTGTTTCAACACGTCGGAGTTTGAGCAGGAGGTGCTGAAAACGTTGTTGGTATGCCATGTGCCGACGACATTGGTGGTGCTTAACCAATTCCGCGATAGATATAATGTGCAGATAGAGCAGGCGCTAAAAGAGAACCGCCTGCTCATCATGGTATTGAAAAAAGAAGAGAGCGACGGAAAAGGATTCTCGGCAAGGATTCGAAACCAATATGTCATTGGTCAGGTACAGCATATTGCCTGTGGATATATCAACCCTCATGGTAGCATTTTTGGACTACTGGCAGGACATAGCAACATAATCTGCATTCTCAACAAAGAGGACATCATTCGTGCTGCCGAGACGGAAACAAAGCCTTACCGTTGGACAGTGGCCGAGGACAAGCGATTGCTGCGTATGTTCTACGAGGACATGGGCATCCACGCCATCCACAAGGCTATTGGTCGTCCATATAGCACTATCTACATTCGTATCAAGTCGTTGACAATGAACGATGAGTTGTTGAAAGGCCGAGAATTTGAAGATTATGTCTTGGAGCGCTTCAATATTCTCGAAAACGACACACTGACCCTTAAAGAATGGCGTGGAGACAAATCGAAACCAGGAATATATCCAGAAAACAATAGCACACCCGATTTTGTTTTTGATTATAACGGACATTCTTTTGCCATCGAATGTAAATGGCGTAACCACATGCCAAAAGATATTGGAAAGGAACTGATTACCCCAGAAAGGCAGACCATATTCCAGCAATTCGCTGTCGAGCGACAGATGCCCGTATTCCTTATTCTTGGCATTGGCGGCCTCCCCTCCGACCCTGACGGATTGTGCCTCGCCGACCTATCAAATCCAGCAATTCCTCTCTCGTTTTCCAACATATCCCATAACGACAGCATTCTAAACAAAATCACCCAACTGCTACCAACAACACTACATACAAAGCACACCTGTATGCAGCAGCAAAAAGAACTCTACGCCAATGCATATAAGCCATGGCGGGAACAAGAAGATCAACAACTAATGACATTATATTCAGAAGGGAAAAGTATAGATGAACTCATGTCGTTTTTCCATAGAAACCGTGGAGGAATAATTGCGCGATTACGTAAAATGGGATTGCTGAAGTAAGAATTGTTTTCTATTTCAATAATATAGAATGTCAACAATCCAGCAAGAAAAACATCTGCCAGCTCCAGCCGACAATAGCGATACCCAAAATCTGAAAACAAGGATAAAGTCTCTGGAACAAGAGAACGCTTTGCTTAAGCAGATCCTGAAAGAGAACGGCATTCAATTCCCCAACAAAGCAACCGTGTCTATTCCCGCCATGCGACGGCTGTCGGCACAGGAGAAGATTATTTTGTTCGCCAGCCTTTTCCGTGGCAGAACTGATGTTTTCGCCCGGCGATGGTACAGTACTTCGACAGGCAAGTCAGGCTATCAGCCAGTATGTCGTAACGAGTGGGCTGTGGGACTTTGTGACAAAAAAAGCAGAAATGTGCTGACTGTCCGAATCGCGAGTTTGAACAGCTGACATCGGAACACCTTTACCGCCATCTTGAAGGGAAGGACACACATGGCCGTGATGTGATAGGCATCTATCCAGTACATGAAGACAACACCTGCTATTTTCTGTGTGCCGACTTCGACGATAAAAGTTGCGAACATGGTTACCAAGCGGACGTAAAGGCATACATCACAGTCTGCGACGAATGGGGAATTCCAGTTTCCGTGGAGCGTTCCCGCTCTGGCAATGGTGCCCATGTATGGTTTTTCTTTGAAGAACCAGTACCTGCCTACAAGGCGCGACGTTTGGGTTATGCCATTCTTACCGAAGCAATGCAGAGAAACGGACGCATATCTTTCAAGTCTTACGACCGCTTTTTCCCAAACCAAGACCAGTTGTCCGCTGGCGGTTTGGGCAATTTGGTGGCGCTCCCATTTGGATATCCGCGTTTCGTTGTGCGAGCCAATGTATCGACGGCGGTTGAAAGGCTACGCATCAGTAGGGTATCAGGTCTGCTCGCCCAATGGGAAAACCGCGACAACCGATGCCTTCTTCAATGGATGTAACTATATACAGCCTTTCTTGAACGACCTGATGTCGGCAAAACAATCTGTCGTTATTGCAACACCGAGAATTATGGCACACCTCTCATCAAAAGCTGTTAAAACGTTGGTAGAATTGATGCGGAACGGCATTGAAATATCAATTGCAACCCAATATATTGATTCAAAAATTAAAGGTTGCCTGCCAATCACACTTATGGATAGGCAATCCTACAACTTTATCGAGATTGACCGATTAACAGTCTGGTATGGTGACATACATTTTCTCGGATACAATACAGAATCCACCACTGCCATTCGTATCATGGATGCCTCCATTGCCGAAGAACTATTGCAGCTGATATAGAAAGGCATAAAGAAAACGCAAGATTTGTCTTAAAGCATTTCCGCACAAGGAGTGCAAAAATATTTTCTAAAATCAACTAACAACTAATGATTTAGTATTATGTCTAAGTCGCAAGTGAAGAAATTACTCTCAGGCATGAGCAAGGAGGAAGTCATCAACGTCGTGCTGGAGCTCTATGATGCAAGGAAAGAGGCGCGAAACTATCTTGATTACTTCGCCAACCCTAACGAAAGTAGTGAACTGGAAAAGTTCAAGAAGATTGTACTCAAAGAGTTTGGCGACGATGGAATACATTTTCCACAATGCCGTTTCAGCGTGTGTCGTAAGGCTTTGTCTGATTTCAAAAAGCTTTCTCCGTCTGAAGATACTTTGGCAGAAGCAATGGTCTTCTACATTGAGCGTATCTACGAGTTCTCATTCGGTGCTGGCGACATATGGGAACAATACTACGATTCGGCCATTAGTAATTTCCGCTCAATGTTGAAATTCTTAGTGAAGAACGGCTTGCTGGAATCAATGATGCCGCGCGTCGTACAGATAATGGCTTGGAGTTGGCCGTGTGGATATGGTTTCCACGATGAGACTGGTGAGTCTTTCTACGAACTTGTTCCACCACAATACCACATCAAGGTGGAAGAAGCGGATGTTTTGGGTGAAGCGCAATACTATGCCATACACCCAGACCTAAAATACAGATAGAAAACGATTGAATCAATATTATTGACCGATAAAATCACAGTTTATTAACATTGTAGATTTTATTGGTAATCCTGCGGGGGCGGGGACTTGGGGGCCTCGTAGGGGGATGTGTCTTTTTATTGCGAAGTGCTGTCGGGAAGGTGGCGCCTATTGGATTACCTGCATGTGGAGGCTGTCCCAGAGGTGGCGGTCGGTGAGTTTTATTTCGGGAATGACGGGGAGGCACATGAGGGGCATGGTGATGAATGGCGCCCGCATGGTGCAGCCGGCACGGCGCACAAGGTCGGCAATCTGTTCGCAGCGGCGGGCCACCTCATGGCCGTCGAGCGGTGACATCAGTCCCGCCACGGGCAACGGCAGTTCCGCCATCTCATTGCCGCATACTACCACCTCGCCGCCTTTCATCTCCACCACGCGGTTTATGGCGCGCAGCAGCATCTCGTCGTCCGAGCCTATGCCCACGATGTTGTGGCAGTCGTGCGCTACGGAGGCCGCTATGGCGCCGCCATGGAGGTCGAAGCCGCGAATCCACCCCACGGCAGGTTTTATCCCACGCTGGTAGCGGTTGAGAACCACCATTTTCTGCACCTCGTGCCATGGGTAAGGCTGGCTCTGTGTGGCAATCTCGTGGCGTGTGTAGAGGCTACCGTCGGAGGCGCAGATGATATGCTCCGTTGTGCCTCGCTCGGTGCGGATGTCGTTGAGCGTCAGCGGTGCAGCCTCGAAACGGTTGGGGCAGGCGTCGTTGTGTGCCGTTGCATTGCCGCAGGGATAGGCCTGCCGTCCGCCGATTACGGTCTGCAGAATTTCAAAGTCGGGCTCCATGCTGCTGACGGCAATAAATGTGGCGGGGTCGCCCACCTGCAGCAGTCCCCACCGCAGTCCGTAGTGCCGCTGCGGATTGACGCTGGCGGCCCGCAGTATGTTCCACACATTATAGCCCTCGGCCATGGCACGCCGCACTATCAGGTTGATATGGCCGTGGACCAGGTCCTCGGGGGCATGGTCGTCGGTGCAGAACATCACCTCCGAGGGATATTTGGCGAGAAGCGGAATCAGTTGCGCATAGTCCTTGGCGGCGCTGCCCTCGCGGATTAGCACCATCATGCCGTTCTCTATGCACGAGAGTCCCTCCTGCAGCGTGGAACATTCGTGGTCGGTGCTGATGCCTGCTGCGGCATAGCGGCGGCGGTCGTCGCCCAGGAGACCTGGAGCGTGGCCGTCAACAGGCTTGCCTACACGATGGGCGGCGGCAATCTTGCGCATCACCTCCTCGTGCGCCAGTAGCACGCCGGGGTAGTTCATCATCTCGGAAAGGAAGCCAATGTCGTCGCGCGCCAGCAGCCGCTCTATGGCCTCGGCATCTATCGTGGCGCCTGCCGTCTCGATACCCGCGCCGCAGCAAGGCACGCAACTCGGGGCGCCGAAATTGAAGTTGAACAGCGCCTGCCGACTCTCGTCAATCATATATTCAACGCCCTCGACGCCAAGCACGTTGGCAATCTCGTGCGGGTCGGTCACCACGCCAATGGTACCATGCCTCACAGCCATACGGGCATACTGGCTCGGCACCAGAAGGCTGCTCTCAATATGCACATGGCTGTCGATAAAGCCCGGCAGAAGATACGGCAACGCCGTGGTCTTGTCCGCAGAGTTACAGTGAGAGGCGTGCTTCGCTTCAACCGTAGCCTCGCACCGCCTGATGTCTGCAATGATACCGTCTTTCACCACGACCTCGCCGTCAAAAACCTCGCGTCCCAGCACGTCAACGACATGACCTTTATAGACCTCGCAGTCCCCCTGCCGACAAACCCAACGCGGCAGGTCAGCAACACGGTTTTGTACAGCCGAATCGTTCATAGAGTGGCAACCTTATCGTTTAACATCCTGACAAAGAGCGCAATGCGCTCTCTCCTAAAACAAAAAGCAAAGATACACAAAACAACCGAAACAACACCCACAAAAAAAGGAGCAACAATTTTTAAGTGGTCCAAATCAAACACAAAACCATCCCACGCATTAATAGTTTCGCGGTTATTCCCGCAATCTTATAATTATCCCCAATAACCATTTTTTTGTATCTTTGCAGACTATTACAAGAGAGAGAAGTAGGTATGCAAGAGAAGCATTGCCGTTAGGCACACAGGTTTTAGTTTTTTTTGAACCATTCACCTGTCGGAGGCCTGCGGAGAAAGAAAAATAAACATTATATAGAAAGAATAGTCAAAACATCCTTGATTAGGCGAAAGGAGCAGAGTTAGCATATCGAAAGAAGTTAGAAACGGAGGAAAACTATGGCAAACGAAATAAAGGTTTTCATCAGCAGCGTACAGAGTGAGTTCGCAAAAGAACGACGACGGGCGGCTGACCAACTCGGCCCTGCTGCTCTTTGCCAAAGACCCACAGCGATTTTTCCGCACCTCGGAGGTGCGCTGTGCTCAGTTTTACGGCACCAAGGTTGAAAAGCCCATCCGCAATTATCAGGTCTTCTCTGGTTCGCTCTTTGAGATGATTGACAAGGCTGTCGGCTTTGTGATGTCGCGCATCGACGCGCGCGTGGGCACTCGCGACCATTCTGTCGATGCCCCTGTCGATTACGAGTTGCCTGAGAGTGCAGTGGCCGAAGCCATTGCCAATGCCGTTGCCCATCGCGACTATAGCAGCAACGCCAGCGTGCAGGTGATGCTCTTCCGCGACCGTGTGGAGGTTTGGAACCCAGGCCGTCTGCCCGATGGTTTCACCGTGCAGAAGTTACGGGAAATTCATTCCTCCGAGCCTACCAATCCCGTCATTGCGCATCCGCTTTTCCTTGCGGGATATATCGAGCACCTCGGTACGGGTACCACGGACATGATATCCGCCTGTGAGCATTATGGGCTTCGCACACCCGAGTTCTGCCAAGCGGAAGACTTCCGTACAATCATCTACCGGAAAGGAAATGGGACAGGAGCCAATGAAAAAGTAACAGAGCTTGGCGAAAAAGTAACAGAGCTTGGCGAAAAAAGTAACAGAGTTCGCCTGACAGCCAAACAGCGAAAAGTATTAGAGTTCTGCGATGAGGTGCCTCGCACAGCACAGGAAATACTGGAGATGGTAGGCGTTAAATATCAAACACGAACCGTCCTCCAGTACACTACAAAGCTGGTGTTGATGGGATTGCTTCGTCCTACTACAACGACTCCCAACGACCCCAATCGCAAATACATCACAGCGCACGGAAAGGATGTCTCAAAAGAAAGAACACAAAGGCTGAATACGCCATACGTGGAATGACACAGCCATTTTTTTTGGTGGCCACCTAAATATCCATTTTTTTGTATCTTTGCAGACGATTCTCAGCGGGAGAAAAGGCTGAGAATGAAGCAAGAAAAGCATTGCAACTGTTCCGATACCTATATCTGAGGACAGGAGCATATAAGTCTCATGCCTTTTTATTGTATAATTTCCCGATTGGAGACTTGCGGAGATAGAAAGTTAAATATATAGAAAAAAGCTGAATAATAAGAACATCCTTGATTAGGCTGAAGGAGGGATAAAAATGAGTACAGAACCAACATTTGTATATCGCGACGGTATGACACCCGACAAAGAGTATGTAGAGTGGTTGAAAGAATTGAAAACACGCTACAGACACAGCCAGACGAAAGCTGCTGTCAAGGTGAATACGTCCATGTTGGAGTATTATTGGAGCTTGGGACGCGATATTATACAGCTGAAAGCTGAAAGCAAATGGGGCGGTGGGTTCTTCAACCAGCTTAGTTTGGATTTGAGAGAGATGTTTCCTAACGAGAAAGGATTGTCATCGGCCAATCTTCGTTACATGAAACGTTGGTTTGAGTTTTATTATCAAGGGATATTAAATATGCGGCGATCTGGTGCAGGAATCATTTCTTCATCTGTAGAAGAAATTCTTCAACGACCCGTTGAAGAATTAAAGATGCCTGAAATATTTGGACAGATTCCATGGGGACAACATATAGATATTATCTCACGATGTAAATCATTGGATGAAGCTCTTTTTTATCTCAGACAGGTGTTAGACAATGGGTGGTCGCGTCCGGAATTGAATGGTCAAATTGATTCCGACCTATATGTCCGCCAAGGATCCGCTATTACAAATTTTTCAAGTACTTTACCCGCTCCGCAAAGCCAGTTGGCACAAGAATTATTGAAAGACCCGTATGACTTCAGTTTTTTGGCCATAAAAAACAAGTACGATGAGCATGACCTTGAAGAGGCACTTGTGACCAATGTCACCCAATTTCTTTTAGAATTGGGTAAAGGATTCTCGTATGTGGGTAGGCAGATGGAGTTACAGATGCCAGGAGGCCAGACATTCTTCCCTGACCTGGTGTTCTATCATATCCCACAGCATCGCTATGTGGTTGTAGAGTTGAAAACTGTGGATTTCGTACCCGAATTTGCTGGCAAGTTGAATTTTTATGTTACGGCTGCCGATAATCTGCTTAGAGGAGATGAGGACAATCCTTCGGTAGGCCTGTTGATATGCAAATCAACAGATAAGACCATTGTAGAATGGTCGTTACATGATATTCAGAAGCCATTGGGTGTGGCTACTTATCAGTTGCAAGAGGTGGTGGAGCGCACTGTTGCAGAAATTGAAGTGAAAAAAGCAAAAATGTAAAAAACACGAAAAGAAAGATAGTAAGGGTATTGTCAAGAGGGTACATAAGCCTAATGAGCAACAAAATACTATGTACGTTAACCATATTCTGAGAAGAAGACAAAAATATATGGCTACCTTGAAGCACTGTTGGGAGAATCGAAGAGCCAGAAAGAATTGATAAAAGAGGCAAACCGCAACTACGAAAATCCACAGCATTGGAATTTGGATTCGGGATACTTGGAACCGCTGAAACAATTTATTTTAGAATGTTACTACTTTAATAAATAATGTAAAAATGCTATATGGCGTTGACATATTTTGTGGTGCTGGCGGTCTCAGTTTAGGTGCTGAGATGGCAGGTATTCAAATTGCCTTTGCTGTAGAAAAAGACAAAAGTGCAGCGGAAACATATAGGTACAACCACAAGAATACACCCATAATCTGTGATGATATTCACAATGTAGACCCTCTCAAACATATTCCTAATCTAAATGCCGATGACCAAATAATTGTATTTGGAGGTCCACCTTGCCAAGGTTTTTCGCTGTCCAACACAATGACACGCAATATGCAGAATCCCAACAATAGTCTATTTGAGGAGTTTGTTAGGTTTGTATCTGTGCTACAGCCAGAATGGTTTTTATTCGAAAATGTTGAAGGATTTTACAGATTTGAGGAAGGGACTCTGCGAAACAAGGTAAAGCTTTGTTTTGAGGATTTGGGATATACTGTGAACGATGCCATTGTCGTCGCTTCTGATTATGGCGTACCGCAACACAGGAACCGTTTTATTATGGTTGGCAATCGGCATGGCATACTGTTTCAATTTCCCCTAAGGCAAGAGAAATCATATTCTGTTAAAGATGCAATAGGAGACCTCCCCGAACTGACCAATGGACAAATGGAAGATTCTCTACCATACAATTGTACAGCTAAAGAAGCAGGGGAATATGCACAATTGATGCGCAAAGGCTCTAGGACTTCCAAACAGAACTATGTTTCACGAAATGCAGACTATGTCATTGAGAGATACAAATACATTAGTCAAGGACAAAACTGGCGTGCCATTCCAGAAGAATTAATGGCCAATTACAAAGACAAAAACCAGTGCCATAGTGGAATCTACAAGAGACTGATTGCAGACAAGCCATCTGTAGTTATTTCAAATTATCGGAAAAACATGTTGATACATCCTTTCCAAGACAGAGGATTATCGGTAAGAGAAGCCGCTCGATTGCAGAGTTTCCCCGACACATTCATTTTTAAGGGAAGTTTGATGCATATGCAGCAACAAATTGGGAATGCTGTTCCTCCATTATTGGCAAAAGCTGTTTTTGAGAAAATAATAGCATATGAAGAACAATGACCCTTCAATATTGCATTTTAAATTCGATGTCAGCACTTTCCGCCTGTTGGGTCGGGAGTTGATAACAGACAGAATCACGGCTTTGTTTGAACTCGTGAAAAACTGTTATGATGCCAATGCAGAGAAGGTGGATATCACGTTTGAGTCTCTGAATCCATTGTCTGAAAAGAGTAGAATAATCATCAAGGACAATGGTCTGGGCATGACATTTGAAGATATTCGTGATAAGTGGATGGTTATTGGCACCAGCAGCAAACGAAGAAAAAAAACATCACCAGCACCTTATAATCGTATTGTGGCGGGCAAAAAAGGCGTTGGACGCTTTGCTGTGGACAAACTAGGTGGGAAATTGGTGTTGAAAACAAAAAAGAGTGGTTCCCTAGTATGGCATTGTTTGGAAACGGACTGGACGAAGTATTCTGAAGAAGAAGACCGGCAACTTAAACTGAACTTTGACGAGAATAGGGAGTACCAAAAATTGTTCACAGATATTGATAACAAATACTGGACCGAACTTGGTGACACAAATGTTCAAGGAACAATTTTGGAAATCTCTTCGTTGAATGATGTATGGCTTGAAAGGGATGTCATCCGTGCATATAGAGAGCTGTCAAAGATTGTTAGGCCAACATTGAATGCAAAATATCCTTTTATTATCAAATTCCATGTTCCAGAATATAAGGACTACGATGACAAGCCTGTTGAAAGTATAGTATTGGCAAAAGCGACGTTATCATATTCCTTGAAATACAGATTCGATGCTGATAAAAACAAATACTATCAAGAATATCTTGAAGATAACAAAGGCAGTCTTGTTGTGAAGGAAAAGGAAGCTGAGGTATTTGGTCCCATAGGCTTCTCCATCTATTATTACGATCAAGAGGGTAAAAAGAATTTTACAAAGGAGGATCGTATCGATGGCATTAAAGTGTATCGTGACGGTATTATCGCCACTCCTTTCGCCGAATATAATGCGAAAAGAGATGAACAAAAAGACCTTTTCGGTATTGACAAACGACGTTGGTCAGGATTCTTTGAGAAACTAAGCACTAGGGACATTCTTGGATGGGTAGACATTACCGACGAGCTAAACCCAGAGATAAAAGACTCCACTAACAGGCAGGATTTTGTCGACAATAAAGAATGGCACAACCTGAAAGTGTTTGTGATTAATCAGATACACCAGATAGAACTCTATCTAAAACATCAAAAGGATGACAAGAAAAAAGAAAATGCAGAGAAGCTAAAGAACGCAAATACGGAAATCGAGGATATCAAGCAGAAAATTAGCCGTATTAAAAAGCAGTCGTTCTTTGCATCACCCGAAGTTGAATCGGAATTGGACAACATCACGGCAAGGTTAGGAGAGATAAAACAAAATGTCTCAGCCTCTTCTAAAGATTTAGAGCGTATGGAGGAAGACAAGCGACAACAAGAGAACATCATGTTCAGCTTGGTATCACTACAGGCATACGCCGGTCAGATTTCACATATTCTCAGAATTTCCATTGGTATCATCAAACGTTCCGCAGAGTTTGTAGCTAAATGGGTTCCCTTCGGGCAAAAACAAGACAAATCTGTAAAACATGCACGTCGCATTTTTGACGAGATGAATAATCTCTCCAAAGCGATGAATTTCATGCTGAGCTATGCGGAAGACGATTCCACATTCGAATATTTTGACATACGTAATGCCACTAAAGAGCTGTTTGAAGACAGATATTACTATCTGTTTGAAGATGAAAATATTAGTGTGGAATATGTGATTGAAGATGATTTCGAATTGCTATACAACAAAAAAGCGTTTCAAGATATGTTTGGCAATCTTATAGACAATTCAGTGAAAGCATTACGTAACACTCAAGACAAGCGAATCAGGTGCTCTGTTTATCGAGAGAACGACAACCTTGTCGTATTGTTTTCCGATAATGGTCCTGGAATCCCCGACGAAAGCCGTGATAGGATTTTTGATGTGTTCTATACGACAACCGCAGATTTGGGTGGTGCTGGTTTGGGTCTTTACATTGTACGCACACGATTAAACTCCATCAAGGGTACTATCACCCTCGAACCTAACGAATTCAACCCAACAGGCGCTACTTTCAAAATTGTTATACCATTAATACATTAGAATATGTTTGAGAAGATGAATATTACCATCGTCTACATAGATGATGATGAAAAAATGAAAGAAGATGCATTTCTAGATGATATCAGTGATCAAGTGGATGAAATCCTTTATTTTCAGAAGCCGTCGGAAGGGGTGGCGTTTGTAAAGGAGAATATCGACAAAAACATTGTGGTTATTCTTGACTGGAAGTTCAATAGCAGTACACTTCAAGGTGACGATGTCCTAAGAGATATCGATGATGTCTCTGTATTAGTGCCTATCATCGTCTTTACAGGTGCCAGCATTGATGCGACTGAGGCCAACAAGATGTTCAAAGGGAATGCCTTCAGTTGTGTCCCTAAAGATTCCGATACGGAAACATTGATTAATGCCATTCGTAATGCCTACGACAGGATCCAGAACGATATTCGTTCAGTAATGGAGAAATGGATTCTAAAACAAGATCCCGAAAAGCGAAACAAGCCATACATGCGTTTTGGCAATAAGGTCTATACCTTGAATGACATCCTTGTGTCCGTTCGCAGACAAGACGAATTTGGCAAAGAAACCACACGTGGTATATTGAGTCTTGCGACTGAGTTGTTCACTAATAACATGAGGGAAAAATGAAACTCAATGCAGTTATTATTGCGGATGACGTTGCTGAAAATATCGGTGAACTGTGTGTTATGCTGAAGAATACTGAATGCCAGTTGTTGGAACAATTTGGGCGCACAAGGGATGATGTTCTAGTTCATTGCGACATCTATTGTCACGATACTGTCAACAAACAGAATCTATCCGAAAAGCTTTCGCTTGTTAATTTTAAGGACTTTTTATGCTGTTGGTTTGGACATGGCAATGATGAGTCTTTTAGTATGGATGGCGAAAAAATCGTTACCGCCACTGACAATCATTACATTTTCTCAAATGCCCTAGTTTACACCTTTTCATGTTTGAATGGGGGTACACTTGCTAATGTGCTTATTAGCAACAATGCCAAAACTTTCGTTGGCTATAATGGCAAAGCCAATTGTCCTTATGGAATAGATGATGTAACTTGTGACATAGCAATGTCTTTTCTCGCATCTTTTCTTGGAGGTAAGTCTGTCAGCAATGCTGTAGATGATTTGAAAACATCTTATGAAGATGCTGTATTCAACAAAGACCTAGATCCTTTTCAAAGGTCTTGTTTTCAAGAAAACCGTGACAATGTTACGCTGAAAGGTGACGGCACTTTAACCATTGATAATCTTTTGGTTGCCTAAACTTACAATTATGGCTAAGAAGAAATATACGTTCATTGACCTATTCGCAGGCATTGGGGGATTCCATCAAGCCATGCACTCCGTTGGAGGAAAGTGTGTGTTTGCAAGTGAATGGGACAAGAATGCCAGAATATCATATGAGGCGAACTATAAAGACATAGAACCAACTCTATTCAAGAAGAATAAAAAGGGAGAGTATCTTTATTTTAACGAAGATATTAACGATGCTATTCCAAGCAAAATTCCAACCTTCGACATATGCTGTGGAGGATTTCCTTGCCAACCATTTTCTGTTGCAGGTTTGAAGCGAGGGTTTGAAGACACTCGTGGAACATTATTTTTTAACATTGCGAATATTGTTAAAGAAAAGATAGAATCGGGGCATCCCCCAAGAGTACTATTTTTAGAAAATGTTAGAGGTCTTAAAACACATGATAAAGGGAAGACATTAAAAGTCATTCTTGCAACTCTGAAAGAGTTAGGTTATGATTACTCTTATGATGTTTTAAATGCAAAGTATTTTGGTGTTCCGCAAAATAGAGAGAGGTTGTTCATAGTCGCCTGGTACAGAGAATCCGTCAATGCAAAAGAATTTAAATTCCCCTATGGGATTGACCCTAGCGGCAACACCATATATGAGAAAGAGAAACTAAAAGAAGGAACCTTGCCGACAAAAGTGTCTGATATTTTTGAGCCATTCAATACTATAGACCCATCATATACAATAAGTGATAGAATGTGGGAAGGTCATAAAAATAGAAAAGAAAGAAATAAACAAAACGGTAAAGGCTTTGGATATTCCTTGTTTAACAAAGATAGTGTATATACAAGTACAATATCTGCAAGGTACTGGAAAGATGGTAGCGAAATCTTGATTGACCAATCTGATAAAGGTCTTAACCCAAGGAAATTGACACCAGTTGAAGCAGGACGATTGCAAGGGTATAGAATCATTGGTAATGGATGGGAGAATCCAGAATGTGAAAAAAATCAGAATAACAATGATTCAAACCTTGAGTACAAAATTGTAGTTTCAAAAAAAGAAGCATATCACCAATTTGGTAATAGTGTGGCGGTGCCTGTGATAAAAAGAATTGCATTAGAAATAGTTAATCAACTTATGTAATATGAAAGAATTAAAAGACTTGCGCTTATTAGCTAGTACTTTGGTTGAAAGATACAAAGCACTATATTCAGGGAAAGACATAGAACTCCCTTCTGAGTTTAAATCCCAAGTGCAAGATATAAAAGATGAAAAAATAGAATATAATCGTTATTCTGCTATTGTTACAACTCAAAGAAATTTAAAAATATATTTACCAAATCAGTGGTTTTATATTGCTGCTTTCTTTACAGAATATTATAATCAGTTAAAGCAATATAAAGAAATTGTTTTATCAATTTTCCCTAAAGAACGATTAAAAGAATTAAAAGGTAATTCTCTAACAGACATAGAGCAGAAAAAAATTAGTCAATTATCTATTAGCGATAGTTCGAAAGACTATTTGTCTAAATTTGTAACAGATTACAAATGGTGGGGTGGAGGAAAAACAATTGACAGGGATGATTACTATGTTTCACCTGTGCTAAATTACGCTGCATTAGTTAATGTCTCACAGTCTTATGTCGCGGATTTGTGTGCTTTTCTGGCAGAGAATAGTACTATTGTTGATCTGCTTCAAAAACAAGCAAGTATAGATGCGGCGAGGCATTTAGCCCCATCTAGAGATGCGATGTCCTCAAATAATAGATATTGTTCTTACCTCACAGCTTTGCGGACGAAGCCGTTTATGTTGCTGGCGGGAATCTCTGGGACGGGGAAGAGTAGGATTGTTAGAAAACTGGCGCAGGCTACTACTACACAAAAGTATGATAATGATAGTGATAGATGGAATGATAACAGGCCAGAGAATTTCGAGTTGATTCAGGTGAAGCCTAATTGGCATAACTCTATGGATGTGGTGGGGTTCTATTCTAACATTTCCAAGCAGTACGAGTTTACGCCTTTTGTGGAGTTTATTGTCAAGGCTTGGCAACATTCGGATACACCTTATTTTCTATGCCTTGATGAGATGAACCTTGCTCCAGTAGAGGAGTATTTTGCTGAATTCCTTAGTGCTATTGAGTCGCGTTCTACGGATGCTGACGGCAATTACATAACCGACCCTATTATTAAACCGTTTAAGGACTTTGGAGAGACTGTTGGCAAAGGTATGCTTAAACATCTGTTTGGCGAGGCCGACCCGATAGACAAAAACCCGCTGGCGGTACAATTTTACGAGAAAGGTCTTACTCTTCCACCGAACTTGATGGTAATGGGTACTGTGAATATGGACGAGACAACTTTTTCGTTCAGCCGCAAGGTACTTGACAGAGCGATGTCGGTGGAGATGAACGAGGTTGATTACGATAAATTCCTATCGGGTGAGACCGAAGAGTTTCCATTATTGATAGATTATAATGAACTGCTGGTGAACCGTCCACAGAAAGCCTCAGAGGTGAAGGATGACATCGATAGTGAAAAGGTGGTGGAATATCTGAAAGACGTGAATGCCCTGCTGGAAGATACACCTTTCAAGTTGGGCTACCGTGCCGCTAACGAGGCAATTTTGTATGTGGCTGCCAACAAGGAACTGGCAGGAGACCAATTCTCCATGCCAACAGCATTAGACGAGTTCACGCTGATGAAAATCCTTTCTCGGATTGAGGGTGACGACCAGCGGTTGAACATTGATGAGAACGACCCTCGTGTGGCTGCTGCTAATATTGCAGATAATGTTGGAAATGGTCAACGCATTAACTTGTTGACCTGTCTATGCTCAATAGTCCGCAAGCATATCGGCGACGACACCCAGACGGAGAGGAAGATTGCCTCGATGAATCGTACCCTTGAACGTGAACATTTTGTTTCCTATTGGGGTTGATGTCGGCAAATAGTGAAATATTCTATTTCGAGGTTTGGAATGATGATGTCCGCCTCCGTTTCTCGTGCGATAAGACACCTAATCGCATACTGAAGGCGGTGGAAAATCTTAGGGTACATCGGGGGGATGAAAAACTGATGGCGGAGTTTGTTTCCACACAGTCGGACATCCATTTCAGTTTTAATGGGGAGGAGAGCGATTCGTTGCATCCGGTTCGCGAAGCGGTATTCTTTGAAAATACCCAGTATCCTGTATTGATAGAAGGTGGCGAGGATGTTAGTGATATGTCTCTATGGTTTTCAAATGTGTCGAAGGACCATTGTCTGAGTAGCGACAAAAAATTGCTATTTGGGGCAGTTTCATTTGGAAATCAAGTTGGCAGGACCGACATAGGTGTTGACTATCAAAAGGACGGGAAGCGTAAATACCTGCGATTTTCGACTGAGGTGCTGAGTTACAAGATGGATTATCGGTCCGATTTGAAACTGATTATCCGTGATATTGAGCAGGAATACAGTATGCTCTCGTTTGCTTTCATGCGTGAGACTTATTTGAACTTTCGCACGCAATCGGGCGACTCGACCGACTTGATTTGGTGGCAGATATTCCAGTCGTGCTTCACGGATATTACTCATGCCTGTCGTCAGATTATCAACTCCCCAAAACGCAAGTTGCAAGAGCGTACTGTTTATGAACGTGCCGACAGGCTGCGGTGGGTAGATTGCGAATTGGAAAACGAATACCGAGAATTTGAGAACGACCCGCATCATCGTTATCGCACATGCGAACTTTGCCACACTAACGATACTGTGGAGAACCGTTTTTTGAAATTTGTGATGCGTGAAACACTTCAACGATTCTCTATTGTGAGCCAGCATATACGAGACTCTGTTGCCAAGGCAAAACGGCTTGAGATACGGTTGAATGAAATGGGCGAAGAATTGCAACGACTTGTCAATCACCCTTTCTTCCGCAGTATTGGTACCTTCAAAGGTTTTGCGCAAGACTCGCTGGTGATGAAAAAATCGCCCAATTACCGCATCATCTATCAGAAATGGATTGAACTGCTGTGTGGATATGAGTTGGAAGAGGGGATTAACAAATTGGAAACCAAAGATATTGCCTATTTGTACGAAATATGGTGCTTCCTGCGAGTAAAGAATATTGTTGCTGATATATTGAAAGACAAGGCTGTGGCGCAATACAAGGGGCGCAAACTAACTCCACAATTTGTGCGTGATTTGAGTTGGGGTACCCATTCGGAGGTGACTTTCCTACGAACAGAAGATGATGTAGAGTTGGCATCGGTGATGTACAACGCACCAGTGAGAGAGGATGAAAGCAGGGCGGTATCGGCTATAAGCGGCACCACAACATTCACCACACAGCAACGCCCTGACATCGTGTTGCGACTTACCAAACGGCAAAGGGATATAAAATACACATTCCTTTTCGATGCAAAATATCGCATCAGCGACACGCACTGCGAAGGACTTGACATTCCGCCCAATGATGCTATTGACCAGATGCACCGCTATCGTGACGCAATCTACTATATTGACCCAACGAACAAGAAACCCAAGCGCGAAGTGATTGGTGGATATGTTCTCTTCCCAGGAAACTATACTGGCAAGGAATTTGAAGAGTCACGCTACTACAAATCTATCAAAGAAATAGGTATAGGCGCATTCCCGTTAAGACCCAACGATGGAATCATTGTCAATCCTAACGACAGCGAGCAACTGTTACGGAAACAAATATCTGAATGGTTGCGACGTGGACGTATGCAGAGTTACTTATACAAAAACGTAGCGCCGCAGCACGGGTTGGACTACCAAAACCCTGACGATGTTATTCTCGTAAACTACGCAAACCAAGAAAAGTCGGCCAAAATGAAAGAACATGGTCTTTGCTATTTGCGCACTGGCGATGATAGAGGGGCGATTGTTCTGCCACCTATGGCTCTTGACGTAAAATATCTAATGCTCCACAACGGAACGTCGGGAATATTATACAAATTGAAAGGTCAAGGGCCTCGCTTTATGTCGAAGGCGGATTTGGAGCATAAAGGTTTTACATCGTTAGGGCATGACTATTATCTGGTCTATGAGTTTGACACCTCTTTGGCACGGGAATATACAAACATTGCTGGCCTTAGGCGAGGCCAATATACCACTGCCCCATGGTTTGCTACATGGGAGCAGTTGATGATGAGCGGGGAATGATTTTATTCTCCGCTTTTTTCTTGTGTGGGGTTAGTCTAATTTTAGTACTGCTAGGAAGGCGCTTTGGGGTACTTCTACGTTGCCTACCTGGCGCATGCGTTTCTTGCCTTCTTTTTGTTTTTCGAGGAGTTTGCGTTTGCGCGTTATGTCGCCACCATAGCACTTGGCTGTGACGTCCTTGCGCACCTGGCGCACTGTCTCGCGGGCTATAATCTTGCTGCCTATGGCTGCCTGTATGGCTACGTCGAACTGCTGGCGCGGTATCAGGTCTTTCAGTTTCTCGCACATGCGGCGGCCTATGCCGTAGGCGTTATCGACGAAGGTGAGCGTGGACAGTGCATCGACGGGGTCGCCGTTGAGGAGTATCTCCAGTTTGACGAGTTTGGAGGGCTTGTAGCCGTTCAGATAGTAGTCGAACGAGGCGTAGCCTTTGGAGATGCTTTTCAACTTGTCGTAGAAGTCGAACACCACCTCGCCCAGCGGCAGGTCGAAGGTGATTTCGATGCGGTCGGTGGTGAGGTAGTTCTGGTTTTTGAGTATGCCGCGCTTGTCCATGCAGAGTTTGATGACGGGGCCTATGTAGTCGGCCTTGGTGATGATTTGCGCATGGATATAGGGCTCGTAAACCTCGGCAATGTTGTTGGGCTCGGGCATGCCGGAGGGGTTGTAAACGTCTATCTCGGTGCCGTTGGTGAGTTTGACTTTGTACTGCACGTTGGGCACGGTGGTGATGACGTCCATATTGAACTCGCGCGTGAGGCGTTCCTGTATTATCTCCATATGGAGCAGGCCGAGGAAACCGCAGCGGAAGCCAAAGCCGAGGGCCAGCGAACTTTCGGGCTCGAAAGTCAGCGAGGCATCGTTGAGTTGCAGTTTCTCGATGGAGGCGCGCAACTCCTCATAGTCGTCGGTATCGACGGGATAGACGCCGGCGAAGACCATGGGCTTGACCGACTCGAAACCAGCGATGGCGTTCTCGCATGGGGTCTCAACATGGGTTATGGTGTCGCCCACGCGGACCTCGCTTGAGGTTTTGATACCACTGATGATATAGCCTACATTGCCTGCTTTCAATTCCTTGCGGGGTTCCATATTGAGGCGCAGCACGCCAATCTCGTCGGCGTGGTAGTCTTTCTCGGTGCTGACGAATTTCACCCAGTCGCCCGTGCGCAGCGTGCCGTTCATAATGCGGAAATAGGAGATGATGCCACGGAAGGGGTTGAACACCGAGTCGAACACCAGCGCCTGCAGTGGCGCGTTCTCGTCGCCCTTGGGGGCTGGCACACGGTCCACGATGGCCTCCAGCACCTCGGGCACGCCCACGCCGGTCTTGGCGCTCACGGCCAGGATGTCGTCGCGTCCGCAACCCAGCAGGTCTATTATCTCGTCGGCCACCTCTTCGACCATGGCGCTGTCAAGGTCTATCTTGTTCATCACGGGGATGATTTCCAAGTCGTTCTCCAAAGCCAGATAGAGGTTGGAGATGGTCTGCGCTTGGATGCCCTGCGTGGCGTCCACCACCAGCAGCGCGCCTTCGCAAGCGGCAATGGAGCGGCTCACCTCGTAGCTGAAGTCCACATGGCCCGGGGTGTCGATAAGGTTCAGCACATAATCCTCTGCCGGGGCGCCATCGATGCTGCGGCGGTAGTTCATCTGTATGGCGTGGCTCTTGATGGTGATGCCGCGCTCCTTCTCAAGGTCCATATCGTCGAGCACCTGCGCCTGCATGTCGCGCTGCGAGATGGTTTTGGTATATTCCAGAAGACGGTCGGCCAATGTGCTTTTGCCGTGGTCGATGTGGGCAATAATGCAAAAGTTGCGGATATTTTTCATAACAGGAATTGAGAGTGCAAAGTTACATGTTTTTTCGGGATTTGCGCAGGTGTGCGACGTTGCGGGCAAATCATTTTTTGTCAGTTGCGAAAAATGTCGTATTTTTGCAGCCGCTTGGAGAGATGGCAGAGTGGTCGATTGCGGCGGTCTTGAAAACCGTTGACCTGCGAGGGTCCGGGGGTTCGAATCCCTCTCTCTCCGCCAAGATAGTCCGACAGGTTTTTCCCTTGCCGGACTATCTTTTTATGTTATGGCTGTGTTTTTTTAGATTGGTTTTCAAATTCTTTCAAGTTATTCCGAAAAAAACTTTTCATTTATCATAGTTTTTTCTATTTTTGCAATGTCGAAACGCCGCAAGAACATAGGCGTGGAGATAGGGCGTTTAACGCATTACGACTGCTAAAACTGGACATTTTGGACTATGCGTAATGGGCGTGAACGCCTGCGTAAAGGTTGTATTTTATTCTTCCCGTTTGGGGAGTTTATCATACGCTTGGCGTGGGGTTCAGCTTTTTCACAATAGTCGGCAGTCCAGACCTCTAACGAGGTGCCTAGCAGGTGATGAGTTGAGTTATCCTCACGCCGTTTACATTATTGCCGAAACATGAGGATAGTGAGGCACTAACTAATTTGACTGATATATCATGTTAGTCCGACAGTGCAAAAACACGTTCATTCGTCACCACGACGACGAGGTCTATATTACCAATCAGATGACCCGCCACGACAGAACGTACAACGAAATTGGAAGCGATTTCCTAAAAGAGATTTCCAGAGAGCCTAAAGATGTAGATGAGATTGTAGAGCATCTATCGGCATTGTATGGCGACAGCGTTAGCCGCGAGGAACTGAAGACGGATTTCACCGACTTTGTTCAAGACCTTGCCGACCATCTGTTTCTTGTGGTCGGCGACAGCCCGGAGGAGTTAGATGCCAAGGACTTGGATTTCTCCTACTCTATGGAAAATCCTAAGACACTGGTAGACGATTTCACGCAGGAGACCAAGCAAAGCGTCAAAGAGACCACTCAGGACCACAATCTGGAAGCCGCACAGCGCAAGCCGCGGCTCTCGGCTTTGCAGTTTGAACTCACGAGCCGCTGCAACGAGCGGTGCATACACTGCTATATTCCTAATGCAAAGAAGAACGCTGGTGGAGACATGCCTATCGAAAAGGTTTTCTCAATCATCGACGAGTTTGCCGATATGGGTGGACTGCATGTCACGCTGTCGGGCGGTGAGGTGTTTTTACACAAGGATGTAATCCCGATTATGCAATACTGCAGGAAAAAAGACATGCAGATTTCAATTCTCAGCAATCTCATTGCATTGAAGGACGAGCAGATACCTTATATAAAAGAGGCAAATGTCTCCATCATTCAGACCTCGCTTTATAGTATGGAGCCTGCCATTCACGATACCATTACCACCATAAAGGGTTCGCAAGTGAAAACAAAGGCGGCTATTGAAAAACTTGTGGCTGCCGACATACCGGTGCAGATTTCCTGCCCGCTGATGAAGGCAAACTTCAAAGGATATGCCGATGTGTTGCAATACGCCCAGTCGCTCCGCTGCAAAGCACAGACAGACTACATCATGATGGCGCAATCTAATCTCGACACACAAAATCTTGCAAACAGGCTGTCGCTCGAAGAGACCGAGGTCGTTTTGCGTGACATTTTGAAATGGGACAAAGACTATAAAGAAAGCACTTTGAAACAGAGGCCTGTATCGGAAGAGATAGCCTTCGACCCAGAGCGTTTTGCCCGTCAGCCACTTTGCGGAGCCGGCATTAATGACTGCTGCATTACTGCCAACGGTGATGTCTATCCTTGCGCTGGCTGGCAGGCTATGGTGTGTGGCAATGTCTATAAACAGACGTTACGTGAGATATGGGAGAAGTCTCCACAATTTGCTCAAGTGCGTGCCGTAAAGCAAGGCGATTTCCCTGAGTGTATGCAGTGCGAAGCAAGAAACTATTGCGCCATGTGCCTTGTGAGGAACTATAACGAGAGCAATGGCGATATGTTTAAGATTAACAAGCATTTCTGCGATATCGCTTTTTTGAACAAACGAATTGTTGAAGAATATCAAACAAGAGGAAGCCGAAACGCTTAAAAGGAAGTAGGAATATTTTAATTAATATAGTTCAAATGATTTACAAACACGTGATCTTAAAGAAAGGTTTAGAACAAGTGGCTCTAAATTTCCCTAAAACTCTTGATTTGTATCAAGATGAATGTGAGGTCGTAGCAACATTGGATGGCAAAAAGTATAAGAGTACTTCTTTCCTTGACACAACTGGAATGCTATGGTCCAAAAAGGTAATCGAAAATTTTTACGAATTAGCGGAAGCCGAAAAGCTATGATAGAGTAGGCATAATTAAAAAATTTAACAATTATGAAAAATTACAAAAAAGTTGAAATGGTAGCAAAGAATGCTCCAAGCGGTTCCTACGCTGCAGGTTGCCCGCAGTATAAATCAGGTTGGGGGAGTGATGTTAACCAGGGTTCTGGAAATCCTAACAGTGCATGTAAATACTGCGAGTGCTCAAAGTAACCACAACAACGGCCGCCCTCTTTTGCGGAGGGCGGCTTATTTTTCACTTTTGAAAAAGTTGGTTTGATTTTGTTAGAAAGTCGGTTTTTGTTTAACAAAATATATAAAAAAACGGAAAGGTTTTGTTCGTATTTCCTTCGTGATTAGTTCGCAAATTGTTCGTACTTTTCCAAAATTGGCAAAAGGTAGGATTATGAATTAAAGACCTTCATAAAACATTAAAAACATTTTGGCGTATGAACGGGTTGCAAGGCTTTATGCCTGATTTTGATAGATTTGATAAAATTGCCAAAATCACTGTTGAAATAACCAGAAAAGGGCAAGAGGCCGAAACACATGACATCTTTATTGGCGTAGAAGGCGAATATTCTATTGCCAAACTGGAAAGTTATGCATTGAAGAAATTGGTGTCGGAAGAGGGTATAAAACGAATAACACAAATAAAATTTTTAGAACTTGACCAGTTCAAATCGATAATGGCGAAAAACTGTAGTCAAATAGCCATCATTAGAGTAGATATAATAAGAAAAGGGGAAGAGACCGAAACATGTGCCCTTATTAATGCTTTATATAACGAACTATCGTTTGCCGAATTGGAAAAATCCGCATTAGCACAATTGAAGTCAGTATCGGGTATAAAAAAGGTAACACGAATAAAACTGCTAACACCTGAACAATTCCAAGAATTTGCGGAACGATGCAAAAAGGAGCATCCCCGTTCGTGGAAAGATGCATTAGATTTGCTTTAAAAGAGTTGTAGTATGTTGTTGTTTGACGCTCATATTCACGTTGGGCAGTTTCGAGATTTTTATGAATCGCCCTGCGAACTTACCGCCTACCTCTCATCGGTTGGCGTAACACGTTTCGCGGTCTCTTCGACAACGGTTTGCGAAGAGAATTACGACAAGGTAATCAGTGAACACCGAGAACTGAAGGAGTTGGCTGGCGACCGAGTATGTTCGGTGCTATGGCTCACGCCGCAGTCGCTTCACAATGGCGGTGCGGAGGCTTTTCTAGAAAGCGGCATTGACTGGAAATGTGTGAAGATTCACCCGTGGCTTAACTTTGGCGGCTGGCAGGACGACAACGGCGACCGAGAGATGGCGATTGGCATAGCCCGACGGTTGCACGTCCCACTGCTGATACACACCGGCGAGACCGAGGGAAGTTATCCCTTGTGTTTCGAGGGCTCGATAAAGAAACACAAGGATGTTACTTTTATTTTGGCGCATGGCCGCCCGATAGGCGAAGCCCTCGAACTGATGAAACGCTACCCTAATGTGTGGGCCGATACGGCATTTATGCCTATCGAAAACATCCGCAAACTATGCGATGAGGGACTATCCGAGAGGGTGCTATGGGGCTCGGACTATCCTATAAACAAGCATTATTATCCCCAGACCGACGCAAGGGAATACTATCTCAATCTTATTAGGCAACTGAAAGAGACTATCAGTGCAGAAGATTTCGAGTTGGTCTCTCACACTAATTTTGAAAGATTGTTTGGCTGATAACATAAAATTATGGGTGATATTCTAAAAGTTCTATTTATCCTGCTGCTGATAGCGTTGGTGCTTGTCTTCTTGATTCCGCTGGGATGGCTGGTCATTCATTTGTTTGGCTGGCTTTTCGGAGGGCTTTTTGCTGGATGGGTTGGTGAGAACTTGATATGGATTATCATTTTCGTTGTCAGTGTTATAGCAATTATTGCAATGGCTGCAAACTAAAAAAATAGTAATTATGGGATTCTTCAGAGATGCGGCATTCACAGCCGCCGGATATGGCCTTCACGAATTGCTGAATGGCAAAAAGGAAAAACAAGTCGAGAGAAAAAAGAGCCTCGAGGAGGTCATTGACGACTATGCCCACGAACACGAAATATGGGGCACCAACGAACTCCTATATCAGGCTCTGCTAAAGATAGCGGAGAAATACCACGACCCCTACTTCACCCCCGACGACCTTTGAAAACGGGGCCTCGCCTGACCTTGCGGGAGGAGGATTGGCCACAGCAATGAAGGTCTCCAGAGGAGGCCTTTATTGCTGTGGTGGGGTTTTGTTTGCTTTTGTTTTGTATCTTTGCATCTTTGAAATATGATTTGTTCTTTTCTTGTGGGCTCTTGGTATGGAATTTTGCTTTTGACTCTAAATAGCATGAATATAATGGTGAATATTAATAGTCTGTTGATATATGAGAGGGAGATGTCGCGTGTCTCCGACACGCTTTTTATTGGGTGGTCGGATTCCCCACACTGCGAAAATCTGGGATTTTCTTGTATGGGGTTATTGAGATTAAGCCTCTCCGAGGCTTTTGCCCCTTCAGGGCGTAATAATTAGTATTTAACCTTTTTGTTCATTATAAAAACCTAATATACATCATGAAAGAGATTAGATGTCCTAAATGTGGAAACGTGTTTTCTGTTGACGAGGCCGACTATGCCGCTATTGTCAGCCAGGTGAGGACTGCTGAATTTGAATCGGAAGTGGAGCACCGTATGCATGAGGCTAACGAGCGTTTCAAAACGGAGAAAGCGCTGGCAGACGCACAAAAGGAACAGCAATTCCAATCGCAGTTGCACAAAAAGGAGGAGGAATTGGGGGCAAAGGATGCCGAAATAGTGAGGCTGAAAAACTCGCTGGCTAATGCCGAAAGCCAAAAGAAGAGCGAAATGACTGCGGCACTGGCTGCCAAGGATATTGAAATAGAGAAACTGCGGTCGGCCGTTGAGCAAAGCGGCAAGGAGCGCGAAATTGCCGTGATGGAGGTGAGGCAGAAAGCCACGATAGCTTACAGAGAGAAGGAGGACCAGATAAAGGAACTCCAAAAGGCCATGGAACTCAATGCGCAGAAGGCGCAACTGAAGGAGACAGCACTCATCAGCCATCACCAAGAAGAACTCCGCATTAAGCAGGAGCAGATAGACTACTACAAGGACCTGAAAGCAAAGATGTCAACCAAGATGGTTGGCGAGACGCTGGAGCAGCACTGCAACATCGAATTTGAGCAGTATATCCGCCCGCTGATGCCTAACGCCTATTTTGACAAAGACAACGAGGTGGTTGGCGGCACAAAGGGCGATTTTGTTTTCCGCGACTATGAGGACGGCACGGAGTATATCTCCATAATGTTCGAGATGAAGAACGAGGCCGACGAGACATCGACCAAGCACAAGAACGAGGACTTTCTGAAAAAACTTGACGAGGACCGCAGAAAGAAGAACTGCGAATTTGCCGTGCTGGTAAGCCTCTTGGAAGCCGACAACGAACTGTACAACACCGGCATTGTGAACAAATCGCACGTCTATCCGAAAATGTATGTCATTCGTCCGCAGTTCTTTGTGCCTTTCATCAACCTGCTGGTGCAGGCCTCGAAAAAGAGCCTCGAATACAAGAAGCAACTAATTGAGGCGAAGAACAAGGAAGTTGACGTGACCAACTTTGAAAACCAGTTGAACGACTTTAAGGACAAGTTTGGCAAGAACTACCGCCTTGCCAGCGAGAAATTTGAAAATGCCATTGCCGAGATTGACAAGACCATAGACCATCTGCAGAAGGTGAAGGCCTCGCTTATAGGCAGCGAGAACAACCTGCGTCTGGCCAATGACAAGGTTGACGAACTGACAATCCGCAAACTCACCTACAAAAATCCCACCATGAAGGCGAAATTCGACGAGGCGAGCAAGAACAACGAAGCCGTTGAGGTTGAGGAATAGGCCGTAGGCGGCAAAAGACTACAACGCGAGGATTTTCATTTCCACCCTTCGGTTGTTGGCGCGACCTTGTTCGGTGGCGTTGGTGTCGATGGGTTCGAAGGCCCCACGCCCTTTTGACTGCAGGCGCTCGGGGGCTATGCCTTTGCCCACAAGATAATCGACCACGGCACGGGCACGGCTCTGCGACAGACGCATATTATAGACCGCGTCGCCACGGTTGTCGGTGTGGCCCGTGATGAGGATTTTCATCTTGGGGTGCTTGTTGAGCAGTGTGATGAGGCGCTGCAACTCGTTGTGCGACTGCTGGAGGAGAGTGCTCTTGTCAAATTCGAAAAAGATGTTTCGCAGCACTATCGTGCCGCCTTCCACAATCTTGTCGGCGGCGAAGGTCTCTTCGGGCTGTGGCGGTGCGGGCTGCTGGGGCTGCACGGGTTGTTTCTTCTCTTTTTTGTCGGGTTCGGGCTTCTGCTCTGCCACGCTCTTGCAGCCTACGAGCGTGAGCGACACATCGTCGATGAAATAGTAGGAGCCTGTGAGTTCGCGCGTGAGCGAGTCGGGGTCGGTGATGCCCGACTTGGCGGCAGGCACGAAATTGCCTATGGTTAGGAAACGCTCGCCGCCCTTGGCCTCGAAAGTGCCTTCCACTTTCTGCCAATGGCGCCAGTCGTCGAGGGGTTTGTCGTAAGGGTTCTGCACCTGCGGGCTGCAGTAACTGGATATGGTCTGCGTCATTCCCATGCCGATGTCGCGCGTCTCGTAGCGGCCCAGAATGCGGCGCGACGTGTCCTCAAGGCGCTCGTTGGTGAGCAGGCCGCCCATGGTGGTGATGGCGCAGGTGGAGTATTCCGACAGGCTGACATAGAAGGTGAGGCGGTAGGTGCAGCCGGCACGGAGCGGCTCGCGCAGTTCGGTCTGCAGGTATTCGCGATACTCGGTCTTGTTGCAGTAGATGCCGCAATAGGCGTCGCCGCTGTGGGGCTGCTGGTAGCCCATACGGTTGCGCGGCACATTGCAGGTGGGCGCTCCGCAGCGGTTGAAATAGTCGGCGCTGCCTGCCGTGGGCTGGTACCACCCTTCGACAATGGTCAGTTGCCCCGTGGGGTCGATGCGCTTTGGGCACTCGCGATAGTCCTCGAACGAGGGATTATAGACAAGGTTGTTGCTGGCCGGGGTCTTGCGCATGGCCGCCTTGTTGCTATTCTGTGCGAAAGAGGGAACGGCAAGAAGCAAGGCAAGAAGCAAGAGGGAGATGGTTTTCCCCATCTCCTCCCAAAGTAGCCTTGCGGTGCGCTGCCAACTGAAAAGGGTGCGCTGCTTGCGGCCCCGCTCTATTAGGTCTTGGCGCAGCGTGTTGTCGGTGGCCACTTTGCGCATGGCGTCGGCAATGGCACCAACGTCAAGAGGGTCTATCAGCAGGGCCGCCTCGCCTGCCACTTCGGGCATAGAGGTAACGTTAGAGGTGATAACGGCCGTTTCGGCATAGAAGGCTTCGAGAATGGGGATGCCGAAGCCTTCGAAGAGCGACGGATAGACCAGCGCCACCGCCGATGAGAGCAGGCTGGCAAGGAGCGTGGGCTCCACATGGCCGAAAAACTGCACCTTGTCGGCATGGCGCATGGCATTGTAGGTCTCCTCCAACTCGCCTTTCCAATACTGACGACTGCCAACGACAAGGAGCCGCATGTCGCTGCGGTCGGTATCTTTGAAACGGTCGAAAGCCTGCAACAGTCGGCCAAGGTTCTTGCGCTTATGGATAGTGCTGACGAATATGAAATAGGGGGCGCCGTCGGTATGCTGCTGTCGCACTTGTCGCTGTTCCTCGTCAGAGAGCGGGCGGTAGTTGCAATGCGAGCCGTTGTAAACCACTCCAATCTTCTCGGCGCTGACGCCGTAGGTGGCGGCAATGTCGCTCCGCGAATATTCCGACACCGTGGCCAGCCGTGTGGCACGCCGCGCGTAGCGGGGGAAGAAATAGGACATAAACCACTGGTGCGAGGGCTTAAGATTGCCCACGGCGTGAGCGAAATTGAGGTCGTGGATGACGTCGAGCACCGGCACGCCAGCGTGCAGCGGCATGAAACCGTCGGTGCTGACGTAGAGGTCTATCTTGTGGCGGCGCAAGGCCAAGGGCGTGGCCCATTCAAAATAGAGGTACCACAGCACGGGGTGGCGCGATGGCGGACACAGCACCACGGGATGCACGTTGGGCGCAAAAATGAACTGCGCGTCAGGCTTGCGGTCAAAAAAGAAGTAGAACTCGTGCTCCGGATGCTCCGCCACCATGATACGCAGCGTCTCGCAGGTAAACCAGCCTATGCCGTCCATCTTGCCCGCAATGAGCAGCCGAGTGTTGACACCTATGCGCATGGCGGGTTAGCGTTGCAGCACCGTGCGTTCTATCACCACTGGGAAATGCTCCTGTTCCAGCAGGTGGATTTTCTGCGCCAGAGTGTCGGGCGTGTCGTCGGGCGTTACGCTGCACTTGGCCTGAAAAAGCGTGGTGCCGCGGTCGTAGTGCTGGTCCACAATATGTATTGTGATGCCGCTTTCGGTCTCGTGGTTGGCAATGACGGCCTCGTGCACATGCTCGCCATACATGCCTTTGCCGCCATATTTAGGAAGCAAGGCAGGGTGGATGTTGATGATGCGGTTGGGGAAATTCTGCAACAGGTTTTCGGGTATCAGCAGCAGGAATCCCGCAAGGATAACATAGTCAATGTTTTTGGAACGGAGGTAGTCCAGCACCGTGTCGCCGTTGTTGAAGTCCTGTTTGTTGAAATAGCGGGCTTCGACGCCAAGCCGCTTGGCACGCTCGGCAATATAGGCCTCTTTGCGGTTGTAGATAATGCAGGCTACATTAACTTCCTGGCTGTTAGCAAAATATTCGCAAATGCGCTGGGCGTTGGTGCCGTTGCCCGAGCCCAGGATGGCAAGTTGTACGGGTGTTTTCATATTCGTTGATAGTGTTTTAATTAAACGTAATATATATAGTATATATTGTGTTTGAAACGCCATGGCGAGGCCGAAACGGCAGTGGGATAAAGATGCCAGAAACGCTGATTTTTGCCTCAAATGTTAAAATTTCATTTTTTTTCACAAAATTTAACATAATTCGTTTTAACATTTATTAACCTGTATATCAAAGTTATAAATAGAAAATGGGAAAGCGGCTGGAGCAGAAATGATATGTATATGCTTTTTTTTTCGTTTCTTTGCAATTCCGTTTAACCAACTAAAAAGAGTAAACATGTCTGCAATTGAACAAAAAGTAAAAAGTATCATCGTTGACAAACTCGGTGTCGATGAGGCACAGGTTGTCCGCGAGGCTAGTTTCACCAATGACCTTGGCGCAGATTCCTTGGACACCGTCGAACTCATTATGGACCTTGAAAAAGAATTCGACATCACTATTCCCGAAGAGTTGACAGAGAAGATTGCCACCGTTGGCGACGCTATCGATTTCATCGAGAATCCCGACAAATTTGCCGAGGAGCACAAGTAAGAAAACAAAACATTCCCCCTTTCAGTATCTATGGAACTGAAAAGAGTAGTAGTAACCGGGCTCGGCGCGCTGACCCCCGTAGGCATAGGACTTTCGGAATACTGGAAGTCGCTGACTAACGGAGTAAGCGGGGCGAGCCTGATTACTCGTTTCGACACAGAGCAATTCAAGTGTAAAATTGCCTGCGAGGTCAAAGGCTTCGACACAGCGAACTATTTTGACCGCAAAGAGGGTCGCACGCTCGACCTCTTCACACAATACGGCATGGTTGCTGCCGACGAAGCAATCGCCGATGCCGGAATGCTTGACGAGACCATAGACCGTTCTCGCATAGGCGTCATCTGGGGTTCCGGAATGGGAGGCGTGCGCTCGTTTCAAGACGAGGCCATGGACTTCCAGAAGGGCGGCGGAGTGCCGCGTTTCAGCCCGTTCCTGGTGCCTCGCACTATAACCGACATCTGTGCCGGCTATATTTCCATTAAACATCGCCTCCAAGGGCCTAACTATGTGACCACCGCAGCCTGCGCCTCGTCGGGCGTTGCCATTGCCAACGCTTTTGACAACATAAGGCTGGGCAAGGCCACTGCCATAGTGGTCGGAGGTTCGGAAGCCGCCATAACGGAGATGGGCATCGGAGGTTTTGCCTCGATGCGCGCACTCTCCACCCGCAACGACGACCCGCAGACCGCCTCGCGTCCGTTTGACAAGGAGCGCGACGGTTTTGTGATGGGCGAAGGCGCGGGAGTGCTGGTGCTCGAAGAATATGAGCACGCCAAGGCTCGCGGCGCGCATATCTACGCCGAAATGACAGGCTACGGCCTCACCGCCGACGCCTACCATATCACCGCCCCGCACCCCGACGGTGCCGGAGCAATGGAGGCTATGCGCATTGCCGTAGAAGAATCGGGCATGCGCCTCGAAGATGTGGACCACATCAACACCCACGGCACATCAACACCCATGGGCGACAAGGCAGAGACCACGGGTATTGTCAACCTCTTTGGCGACCACGCGCAGCATATTGCCATCAACTCCACCAAGTCGATGACAGGCCACATGATGGGTGCCGCTGGCGCCGCCGAGGCCATTGCCGCCGTCCTCGCCATACACCACGACATGGTGCCGCCGACAATCAACCACTTTACCGACGACCCCGACCTGCCAGCCCTCGACTATACCTTTGGCAGCAAGGCTGTGAGCCGCCATGTGGGTTTCGCTCTCAGCAACGCCTTCGGCTTTGGCGGACACAATGTGTCGCTGGCCTTCCGCAAGATTTAAGAGGACAGGTATGTGGCCGTGGAAGCATAAGAAAGAGGACGAGGCTTTTTACCATTTCTTCAAAAACATTCTGGGATTTACACCACGCAACACGAGGGTGTATCAGATTGCGTTTATTCATCGCTCGCAGTCGGAAGAGACGATGCAGGGACACCGCATCAACAATGAGCGTCTTGAATATCTGGGCGACGCGGTGCTGGGCGCCATCGTGGCCGAATACCTCTACAAGAAATTTCCCAGTGCCGGCGAGGGATTCCTCACCGAGACACGCTCAAAGATAGTGTCGCGTGCCAGCCTCGGACGGCTTGCCAAACGCATAGGGCTGCACGACCTGATCAAATACAACCGCGAGAGCCAGGGCGTATTCAAGTCGATGGAAGGCGATGCCTTTGAGGCACTTGTGGGCGCTATCTATCTCGAAAAAGGCTATAAGTTTACGCGCCGTGTGATAATAAACCGCGTGCTGCAACTCTACGTCGATGTAGAGGAACTGACGCAGACCGTGGTGAACCACAAGGGCTTGATGATAGACTGGGCGCAGAAGCACCGCAAACGGCTAACCTTCAAGGTGCTACAGGTCATACCTATTGACAACGGGGCACGCCGCCAATACGAAGTGGAACTGTATCTGTCGGGCCAGCCCATTACCACCGCCATAGACTACACTATCAAGTCGGCCGAGCAAAGGGCATCGGAAAAGGCTTACGCCATAGTCACCCAACCCAAAGCCCAAGAGGAGAATAGTGCCACGACAGAACAGCCTCTAAAAGAAGAGGAGACTAAAGACGTTGCAACAGACGAAGCGGCTATAACAGACGAAACGACTGTGACAGAAAAAGCCGACACAACAGACGAGGCGACTACAATAGACGAGGACATTGTAACAGCCAAAGACACGGCAACGGAAAGTCCCGAACAAGTCGCTGCTCCACCGGAGGACAGCGACAACCAAAGCGAATAAAGAAATGGCTCATCTTTACCGATGAGCCATTTCTTTTTGTCGTATTGTAGCGTCTGTTTAGCGTTCTTCGCGGTGTATCAGGCGCATATCCTTGGGCTCTGGTGCCAGGGTCATGTAGAGGAGCGACTCCAGCGAACTGACCTCGTGGACGTTCATGTAAGGACGCAGAACCGAGTTGGCGTTGTCTATTACGAGCCAGTGCACCTTGTCGCTGTTCTTACGGAGCATGTTGTATTTAGCATAGGCAATATAGTAGGGCGAAACGGAGTCTTCGTCCTCGTTGGCCATATAGATTTCGGTTTGCGGAATCCAATCGTCATACGTCATCTGCTCGCTGCATATCTGCATGAATGCCTGCGTCTTGGGGCTGTCGTAGTTGAGGTGTCCGTCCTCGTTGAGCATATCGGCATTGAGGCGCATGCCCATGTGGGGCAGCATGGTTGACGGGTCGGGCTCGTGGGGCTTGAGCACTGTGAAGGAATTGACGAAACGGCTGGCCCAATAGAGGTAACTGGCGGTCATGCCATTGTATTCTATCATGGTGGTGTTCATCCAGTCGGGGAAGAACTGGTCGGCGGTGTAGCCATGCAGGGCGCTTGTGGGCAATGCGGTGATTGCGCTCACATATTGCGGGAAAAAGAGTTCGATGTGGGAATACGTGTCCTGATAAGCGGTAAGTTCGGCAAAGTCGAGAACGCCATCGTTTACGAAAGTAGATTTAAGGCGAATAGCGGCGCGCTCGCGGTTGGAGGCCTCGCGGTCATAGTAGCGGGCAAAAGCCATGGCATAAGGCTCGCCTGCCGAGGTGCCCCAGTTGGTAGAATAGCCGTCGGCGGCTAACTGCACGCCATGTTCCTTCATCAGTTCTAAGGCAGCCATAGCGCAATCGGCCATCTGGCGACCCATCACGTCGGTGGATAACACTGTGTGGACGTGCTTCAAGTTGTCGAAACCGTAGCCCTGGAAGTCGGGCTCAATGACGGCGCTGTTGTAGAGGCAGCGCATGCTGAGGAGCGACAGGGTGTTGGAGGGTGCCCAGTTCTGCATAATGAGGAACTGGTGGCTGACGAGCGAGAGGCTGCTGACCTCGTGGATGGTACCGTCCACCGTATTGTTGGGGAAGGTTACACGTCCGGCCAGGTCGATAGGATTGCCTAACGGGTCAACCGAGCGATAGGTGAACGTGTACGACTCGATTTGCCACTGACGACGGTACTGCTTGTCGAGGCCAACACGTTTGGAAAACATGAGGTCGAGCACCGGCTGACGTCCTTTGACAAGGGTTGCAATGCCTGTTGACAGCAGGTTTGACAATTCGTTGTCGCTACCTGTCATTCTGCCAAAATAACTGAACATAGGCGCGGCATTGATGGCATCGGCAAAACCGTTGCAGTCGTAGGCTGTGCTGTCGAGGATGCCGAGCAACTGACCACGACCCACCTCAGGCGTCGGGTTAGGATTAGGAATTGGCAAATCATCTTTGATGCACGATGCAAAAAGCAGCGCAACAAGAGAAATAAGCGTTAATGATTTAAGAATTGATTTCATAATAGTAATTATGCTGTAACAATAATAGTCAACGTTAAAACAATAATAGTCAACGTTTTTTCAATGTCTTTTAAGACACTGTTTTCTATACAAAGGTACTAAAAACTAGATTAGATTAAGTAAATGGTCATAATTAAGCTACATTTTATGTTCATTTTCTTTTGTCTTGAAACAAAAGAAAACGAACCAAAAGAAAAGTTCAAGGCTGTGAAGAAAAAACTAAAAAATGACTGCGAAAGGCTAAAGTCCGCAAACTCGCACTTTGTACCGAGTTCGGAACTTTGGACACTCTTTCGGACCTTTTGTCGTTATACGGGGCTTGATTCTTCGCCCCGCTCAGACATACGGACTTTTTAACGCCTTTCTCCGTCATTTTTCTTAACGTTTTTTCTTCAAGGCCGAGGGCTACGCAGGTTATTTACGATCTATTATATGTAGACTAACTATGAATGGATACTTAGATACTTAATAAAAGATAAGCAAAACACACAGAATCAATTGCAATAGGCAAAATTGCAAAAAAAACAAACCTATAGACTTTGGTTTGACTGTTGAGGGAGGAAAATTGAGTCGGAAAATGAGAATAGATGGCTGGGGGAAAAAGAAAAAGACAACCAGCGATGCTGATTGTCTTTTTTTTGTTTGGCGGTCCGGACGAGACTCGAACTCGCGACCCCATGCGTGACAGGCATGTATTCTAACCAAACTGAACTACCGAACCGTTTTGCATTCTATCTTTAGGGACTCTCAAAACACAAGGTTTTGTTTTGTTGAATGCGAGTGCAAAGATACGACTTTTTTTTATTCTGACAAGTTTTTTTTGCTGTATGGGGGAGTATTTATTTTTTATATGTTGGTTTTCAGTGGATTGTAGTTTGATTGATATTGCGGGGTTTATAAGGAGTGGGGGGAGATTGGTGGGATTTGCGGGTACTGGCTGAGGCGTTTTTGTTGGGGTTGGGGTGGCGGTGGGTTTATGGGGCTAATGGGTTTTGTGGGGTTAATGGGCTGGTGGGTGGACGGGCTGGTGGGTGGGCGGGCTGGTGTGGTGGGCGGGCTGGTGGGTGGGTGGAATGATTGGGGTAGTAATTGGATTGGGTTAGTCTTGTATTGTTTCGAGGATGTTTAGGTAATTGTGGTAACGCTCTTCGGGGATTTTGCCTTGCTCTACTGCATGCTTTACTGCGCAGTCGGGCTCGTGGGTGTGGGTGCAGTTGGCGAAACGGCATTGGGACAGGAATGGTCGCATTTCGGGGAAGAAGAGCGAGAGTTCGTGGCGCTCGAAATCTACCATACCAAATTCTTTGATGCCCGGGGTGTCGATTAGGCGTGTGGTGGCGCCGCCTTCCATGGCGAGTGGGAAGATTTCGGCAAAGGTGGTGGTGTGGCGGCCTTTGAGGCTCCAGTCGCTGATGCTGCCTACGCGGAGGTCGAGGTCGGGGCATAAGGCGTTGAGCAGTGCGGACTTGCCTACCCCGCTGTGGCCACTGAAGAGGGTGGTGCGCCCCTGAATGGCCTGGCGGAGGCTGTCGAGACCGGTGGAGTGGAGCGCGGAGACCTCGTGGACGGTGTAGCCTGCCGACTGGTAGATTGCCTTCACCTCGCGATGTATCTGCCACAACTCATCGTTGTAGAGGTCGATTTTGTTTATCACAAGGCAGGCGGGGATGTGGTAGGCCTCGGCGGTGGCGAGGAGGCGGTCGATGAAGCCTGTGCTGGTGCGCGGCAGGGCGATGGTGGCCACGACGCAGAGGAGGTCGATATTGGCGGCAATGACGTGGGTCTGCTTGCTGAGTTTGGTGGCACGACGGACGATGTAGTTGCGGCGGTCGGCGACATCGAGGATGAGGCCTGTGCCGTCGTCCTGCATGGAGTAGTCAACCCAGTCGCCTACGGCTACGGGGTTGGTCTGCTTGTTGCCACGCAGACGGTAGTTGCCGCGCAGACGACAGTCGATAACGCTATGGGCGGCGTCGTTGGGCATCACTTTGTACCAACTGCCTGTGGAGCGAAGAACAAGACCTTGCATAGTATTGGTTGCTTTGCGATGCAAAAGTACGAAAAATAAAATGACTGGATATGTTTTTGCAGTCAAAACCAGACTACATTTGAGAGTGGCTCTCTCCGAGAGCCTTTATACAGGGTATTGCTCAATCCCCACACTTCGTGCGGGGTTATTGAGAGTGGCTCCCTCTGGGAGCCCTTATACGGGTTATTCTACAGCCCCACACTTCCGTGCGGGGGTGCCTCAACAGGCTTTCTCCATTAAGTCGCAGGGTACACCACGGCAGCCATTGCAATTGAGAGTCAGTCCCTTTGGGACTGTAAAAAATGGGATGGGTCTAATGGGGTTAATGGGTTTTATGGGGATTATATGTGGGCGCTGGGGCATTGGGCGGTGGTTTTGGGTTTTTATGGGGTTTATGGGGATTGTGTGGATTGTATGACTTGGGCTTTCTCGGGGCGTTTGGGGTGATGGGGGCGGGTAATCAAAAAATTAATCGTACCTTTGCATCTTTGTTAACCGAAGGGGTTTATGACCGTGAAACGATTTGCTACGCTACTGCTTATGGCCGTGGTTGGCTGTGGCTGCTGGGCTTCGAAGCCGCCCTATGCCGACCCTGCGGCCTACCGACTGAACAAGGTGAACCCTCACGCCGCTAACTATCCGGCGGAGGACGCGTCGTTTCACATGCTGATGACTGACGGCTGGAAGATGCTGTGGGTGAAGGATGTGAAGTCGGCGCCGCAGTCGTACATGCAGCAAGGCGGGAGCCTGAAGGGTTTTGCGCCTGTGGCTGTGCCCTCGACGGGCTATGGCGGAAACGCCGTGGGCTGCTATGCGCGCGACGTGGTGCTGCCAGCAGACTGGGGCAACAGGCGGACTTTCATACGGTTTGAATCGGTGTCGCGGGCGATGCACTTCTATGTGAACGGGCATCTGGCGGGCTATTCGGAAGACAGTTTCACGCCTGCGGAATGGGAGATTACGAAATATCTGACTGGCGGCAAAAACCGCGTGGCGGTGCGTGTGTATGCGGAAGGCGACGGCGCGGCGGCAGAGCAGACCGACGAGAAGGTGGCGGCGGGACTGCTGCGAAACGTGGAACTCTACTCGCTGCCGCAGGTATATATTACGGACTATAACCTGATTGCCACTGTGGATACGGCTGACTACTCGACGGCACGCATGGACCTGACGGTGGACCTCTCGACAGAGGTGAAGCGCGCCTACACGGTGGAGATGGAACTGATAGACATCACACAGCATCCCTCGCAGACGATGCTGCGGAAAAGGAGGCGGCTGGAGCGAAACGACTGGTTTGTGTCGTTCTCGCAGGGGAGTAACGACATTGGCGGGGTGATAGCATGGTCGCCTGCCAACCCTGTGTGCTACAGGCTTGTAATCAGACTGCTTGACGGGAATGACAGCGTGGTTCACTCGGTGGTGGCACCCGTGGGTTTCCGCACTATCGAGATTGCCGACAATCTGTGTATGCTGAACGGCAACCCGCTGCAGATGCGCGGCATAGAGTGGGACGAGCCACTGCCGCAGGTGGGCATGGACAGCGTGCGCTCGGTGCTGGAGGCCATACAAAAGGCGGGATTCAACACGGTGAGGCTGTCGAGGCCTGCCAGCGAGACGTTCTATGATATGTGCGACCAGATGGGGCTGATGGTGTGGGACGTGTGCGGCGTGGGGGTTGACCGCAGCCTGCGCGACAGCGTGTCGGACAACGAGGAATGGGAAGAGCCGTTTATATATCGTGCGCACAACCTGCTGCGGCGCGACCGACGCCACGCCTGCGTGGTGGCGTGGGGCCTGAACAGGGCTATGCCGTGGGGCGGCTGTGCGAAACAGATGATAAAATACTTTGAGGGTCGCGACGCTGTGCGACTGGCGGCTCACGCTGGATATACTCGCGGCCGCGTGGCCGTGGCTGACAGTGCTACGAGCGAGAGTCTTGCGGCCTTGGCGCAAGGGCGTCATCGTATGCCTACGCTGGGAATATGCCACAAGTGGCCTGGTGACATTGACGGGCTGTGGCGCACCATTGGCGAATACCCGTGCCTGCAAGGTGCGGTGTGTGGCCGCTGGGAGGAACTGAGCGATGGCGACGTGGCGCGGTTCAGGGCCGTGGCGCGGCGTGTGGCACCTCCCGACGAGCGTCCCGACGACGAACCAGCACTCGTGGTAACGGTGACGACGCCGGCTGACGACGGCGCTACTGAAGTTATGGAGACAGGGCCGCGACGCCAGTTCTTCCTGGTGCGCTGGTGGAACAAACTGAAAGCGGCGCTCTCCCGTCCGTTAGAATGATAACAGAAACTACATCTGCTCTTTGCCCTGCAGCACGCGCGAATGAGGCGGCACGTCGTGGGTGAGCCAGATGTTACCTCCAATGATGGAGTCGTGGCCTATGCGCACACGGCCGAGGATGGAGGTGTTGGAATAGATGGTCACGTTGTCCTCGACTATGGGGTGGCGCGGCTCGTTGATGGGGTGTCCCTGCAGGTCGTAGTGGAAATTGCGCGCGCCGAGGGTGACGCCTTGGTAGAGCATCACATGGCTGCCGATAATGGTGGTCTCGCCTATGACGACGCCGGTGCCGTGGTCGATGGCAAAATACTCGCCTATCTCGGCGGCAGGATGAATGTCGATGCCTGTGGCGGAATGCGCCATCTCGGTGATGATGCGTGGCAGGAGCGGTATGCCGAGGCGATAGAGCGCGTGGGCGGTGCGATAATGCACCATGGCCTGCACCACGGGATAGCAAAAGACGGCCTCGGTGTGGTTGGCGGCGGCAGGGTCGTTCTGCGTGACGGCGGCCACGTCGGTGAGGAGCAGGCGCTTTATCTCCGGAAGTTGCTGCATGAAAGAGAGAGAGAGACGCTCGGCCTGCGGACGCGCGGCAGAGCAGGTGGTGCGGCAGGTGGAGGCGAGGCCGTGGCAGGCCTGTTCCAGAAGGAGGGTGAAGATTCGGCTGGTATCGACATAGATGCCATGGCCGAAGAACTGGGGGAAGATGGCGCCTTTGACGTGGTCGATGAACTGACGGAGAGTCTCGACGTTGGGCAACTCATAGTGGCTGCGGAGGTGCATTTCCTCCTCCATGGGGGAGACGGCGCTGAGGAGTCGCGCGGCTTCGGAGATAATATCTAATTCGTTATCGGCAGACATTTTTTGCAGTAACGGTTTTGGGGTTAATGATAAGTACGGGCAGTAGGGGAAAGAATGTGTTTTGAGGGTGCAAAATTACGTTTTTTTTCAATTTGGGGAAGGTATTTTCTTATTTGCCCTCGGGTTGCACAAGGGTCGCACAAGGGTTGCACAAGGGTCGTACAAGGGTCATGGTCGGGGTGGTGGGAGTATGCGGATTGTGGTGGTGAGAATGGCTGTTGTTTTAGGGATTTTTAGGGGCTGGTTGTAATGTGTTAAAAAAGTACGTTTTGTTGCATTTTAAGAAATTTTAGTATTTTTGCATTTTATATACAACAACAAACTATACATTATTTACAATTAAAACGCAGAAATACTAAACAGACTTAATCTTATGAAAATTATCGGAACGGGAAGCGCTATGCCAAAACATACTGTCAGCAATGCAATGCTGTCGGAGTTTCTTGACACAAGCGATGAGTGGATTGTACCTCGCACGGGTATTCATACACGTCAGATTATTACTGACGAGACGTTGCAGAAACTTGCTGCAACGGCAGCTTGCAAGGCCCTCGAGGATTCGGGGCTGAAGGCTGAAGATATAGATTTCATTCTCTGCTCCAACGTGGCGAGCAACTATGTTACCCCCGCCATGAGCGCCTTCATTCAGGAGGCCACGGGATGCACCTGTCCTTTCTTGGACATCAACGGCGCCTGCGCCGGATTTATCTATGCTCTTGACATTGCCGACGCCTATATGAAGAGCGGCAGGGCAAAGAATGTGCTGATTGTGTGTGCCGAAGAGGTTACGAAATTCTGCAACTGGAAGCAACGCGAGACCAGCGTGCTGTTTGGCGACGGTGCCGGCGCAGTGGTGGTTAGTTGCGACGGCGAGGATATGCCTGTCGTGCTCACCGGCGACGCGAGCCATCGCGACGTCATCACCTATCGCCGCCGTCTGGAATCCACGCCTTTCGAAGACGCCAGCACCTCTATAGACGAAGCCATGATACTGAAGGGGCGCGACGTGTTCCGCCTTGCAGTGACGGCTTCGCAGCGCGACATCAAGGCCGTGATGGAGAAAGCCGGACTCGAGGCAAAGGACATTCGCTACTTTATGCTCCACCAGGCCAACAAGCGCATCGTGGCTGCCATTCAGGAAAACATGGGCCTGCCCGACGAGAATTTCCCCACCAACATCGACCATACCGGCAACACATCGTCAGCGAGCCTGCCTCTGCTGATTGACGAAATGGCACGACAAGGCCGCATGCACCAGGGCGACCGACTGCTGCTCAACGCCTTCGGCGCAGGATTTGTCACCGGTGCCGCCATTGTGAAATGGGGAAAATAGTAAACCTTAAAACCTGAATCTTGAAATAATCATTGAATTAATACTTAAAAACCAAAATATATATGAGAAGAGTAGTCATTACCGGAATGGGCTGCGTGTCGCCACTTGGATGCGACATAGCCACCATGTGGAGCCGCCTGCAGAAAGGCGACAACGCCATACGTCAGATACAGACCCTTCCGCTGGACACCATTCCCGTGCAGTTGGCTGCCGAGGTGCTGGACTTCAACCCCGAAGAGCATGGCCTCGACAAATCGACCATACGCCACAACGACCGCTACGCACAGTTTGCCCTTGCCGCCGCCAATCAGGCTATGAAAGACAGCGGGCTGAACGTGGGCGTTGACGTGGCTCCCGAGCGTCTGGGCACCGCCATTGGCTCCGGCATTGGCGGCATCCACACTTTCAACGCTCAGCACACCGAGTTGCTGCAGAGCGGCGCACGTCGCATCTCGCCTCTCTTCATCCCCATGATGATTGCCAACATAGCGTCAGGCAACGTGGCCATCGCCCACCATGCCGAAGGTCCCTGTCTGCCAGTGGTTACGGCCTGCGCCACAGGCACCCACTCCGTGGGCGAGGCTTTCCGCATGATAAAGGAAGGTCGTGCCGACGCCATGATTACAGGCGGCAGCGAGGCCACCATCTGCGAGATTGCCATAGGCGGTTTTGCCAACAGCAAGGCTCTGTCCACCAGCACCGACCCCAATGCCGCATCGCTGCCTTTCGACGCTCGCCGCAAAGGCTTCGTGATGGGCGAAGGCTCGGGCATCCTTATCCTCGAAGACTATGAGATAGCCAAACGCCGCGGCGCACACATCTACGCCGAGGTGGTAGGCTACGGCAACACCTGCGACGCACACCACTACACCGCTCCGCGTCCCGACGGCAAATGTGCCGCCAACGCCATGCGCCTGGCTCTCGAAGAGGGCGCTTACAACGGCAGCAACCTCTATATCAACGCCCACGGCACCGGCACGCCGCTCAACGACAAGAGCGAGACAGCAGCCATCAAGATTGCCCTCGGCGAGGAAGAGGCCCGCAAGGTAGTCATCAGCAGCACCAAGTCCATGATGGGCCACATGCTGGGCGCCACAGGTGCCGTAGAACTCATCATCAGCGCCCTAACGCTGAAAGACGGCGTGGTGGCTCCCACCATCAACCTCAACGAGCCAGACCCAGACTGCGACCTCGACTACACGCCCAACACCGCCCGCCGCTACCAGGCCGAATATGCCATCTCTAACACCTTCGGCTTTGGCGGTCACAACGCCTGCGTGGCCCTCAAGAAAATTTGAAAGTTGAACTTTGAATTCTGATACCACTGAAATATATAGCATTTAGAATTCAGAAAAACCAATAAGATTATGAATAGAGACGAAATAAAAACCTTCCTCCCCCACCGCGAGCCTATGCTGCTGGTGGACGACAGCGAGGTACACGACGGAGTTTGCACCGCCCACTATCATGTGCGTGGCGATGAGCATTTCCTGCAAGGCCATTTCCCCGGCAACCCTGTGGTGCCTGGCGTAATCCTTTGCGAGATTATGGGCCAGTCGTGCTGCACCCTTATCAAGGACGACCTCCCCGGACGTACACCCTTCTATGCCGGTCTCGACGAGGTGCGTTTCAAACGCCCTGTGCGCCCCGGCGACACCATCACCATAGAGGGCAAGATAACCGCCAACAAAGGCCTCACCTTTTTTGTGGAGGCCAAAGCCACCGTCGAAGGACAACTGGCATGCAAAGGCAAACTGCTGTTCACTTTGATTGATAACAAATAGTTTTTTGTAATCAGTTGTCCGTAATCCGTGAAAAGAATTTCAACTTTCTAAACATGGGTTACCTGTGGCTCACTCATCACTGATTACAGTTCACAGAATACAAAAACAAAACCATGAAACTTCTTGAAAACAAAATAGCCCTTGTTACGGGCGCTTCGCGCGGCATTGGTCGCGGCATAGCAAAAAGATTTGCCGAAGAAGGTGCCGACATCGTCTTCACCGACCTCGTTGAGAACGAGAACAGCCAGTCGATGCTCGACGAACTGAAATCCATGGGCGTCCGCGCCATGTTCATTCCCTCCGATGCCTCCAAGTTCGAGCAGGCTGCCGAGGTGTCCGACAAGGTGGCCAAGGACTTTGGCCGTCTCGACGTGCTGGTGAACAACGCTGGCGTCACCCGCGACAAACTCTTGCTCCGCATGACCCCCGAAGACTGGGATTTTGTCATCAATATCAACCTTAAATCGGTGTTCAACTACACCAAGGCCTTCGCCCAGATGATGATGAAACAGCGTGCCGGCTCTATCATCAACATCAGTTCCATCGTCGGCATCAACGGCAATGCAGGCCAGGGCAACTACTCGGCCTCCAAGGCCGGCATCATCGGCTTCACCCGCTCCATGGCCAAGGAGTTCGGCTCGCGCAACATTCGTTGCAACGCCATAGCCCCAGGTTTTATCGAGACCGCTATGACCGACCAACTGGGCGAAGAATACCGCCAGAGTTGGATACAGCAAATCCCGCTGCGCCGTGGCGGCCGCGACACTGACATCGCCAATGTGTCGATCTTCCTCGCCTCCGACCTCGCCAGTTATGTTACCGGACAGGTCATCCGCTGCGACGGAGGACTGTCGATATAAAAAATAGATATTCTAGTCCTTCATTCTTAGACTAGAAATCCATAAGCCTTTCTAAAAACAGAAACATGAAAATCATAGTTTTAGCCAAGCAGGTGCCCGACACGCGCAATGTGGGAGCCAACGCCATGAAGGCCGACGGCACCATCAACCGCGCCGCTCTGCCCACGGTCTTCAACCCCGAAGACCTGAAGGCCCTCGAAATGGCCCTGCAAGTGAAAGACCAGATAGCAGGCAGCACCGTCACCGTCATCACGATGGGACCCCCGCGCGCCGAAGAGATTATACGCGACGCACGCTCGCGTGGTGCCGACGACGGCTTTGTGCTGAGCGACGCACGCTTTGCAGGTTCCGACACCCTTGCCACCTCCTATGCGCTGGCCAAGGCCATCGAGTCCGTAGGCCATTTCGATATAGTGTTCTGCGGCCGTCAGGCCATTGACGGCGACACCGCACAGGTGGGTCCGCAGATTGCCGAAAAACTCGCCCTCCCGCAGATTACCTACGCCGAGGCAATGGAGAGCATCTCCGACAAAGAGATCGTAATCCGCCGCCGTCTCGAGCATGGCGTAGAGACCGTCAAGGCCGCCCTTCCGGCACTCGTTACCGTGACTTCGGCCGCCCCCGACTGCCGCTACCCCCATGCCCATCGTCTGCTGCGCTATGCCAAAACTCCCGTCGAGATGAAGAACGCCGACGATGTAAATCCCGACTTCAGCCGTCTCGGCCTCGCAGGCTCGCCCACCAAGGTGAAAAAGGTGGACAACGTGGTGCTGGCTCACAAGGACAACGTGCGCCTCGAACCCACCGACGACAACCTCAACGAAATGATGCATACGCTGATAGCCGAGCATATAATCTAAATCTACAGGACCATGAACAACGTATTAGTATATTGCGAACTGACCGAGCAAAACAATATTGCCGACATCAGCCTCGAACTCTGCACCAAAGGTCGTCAGTTGGCCAGCCAGATAGGCGGCCGTCTGCAAGCCGTGGTGCTGGGCAGCGGAATGGCGGGCATAGAGAGTCAACTCTATCCCTACGGCGTTGACGAGGTGTTTGTGGCCGACGACAGCCGCCTCTCGCCCTATCGCACACTGCCTCATTTCGAACTGCTCTCCGCCACCATCAAGGAGCAGCAGCCCGACATAGTGCTCTTCGGTGCCACCACCATCGGCCGCGATATGTCGCCACGCATCTCTTCCTATCTGCGCTGCGGCCTCACCGCCGACTGCACAACCCTCGAGATTGGCAGCCACACCGATGCCAAGACCCAGACCACCTACGACAACATCCTTCTGCAGATGCGTCCCGCCTTCGGCGGCAACATCGTCGCTACCATCGTCAGCCCCGAGACACGCCCACAGATGGCCACAGTGCGCGAAGGTGTGATGAAGAAAGAGATAATGGATGCCAACCATAAAGGCACGTTGAAACGCATCGAGGTGGGCACCAAACTCGACAAGGCCGACAACGCCGTGCGCATCATCAGCCGCGAAATCAAAGAGCAAAGCATCAATATCAAACCCGCCTCCATCATTGTGGCTGGCGGCTACGGCATGGGCAGCCGCGAGAACTTCCAACTGCTCCACCAACTGGCCGACACCATTGGCGGCGAGGTAGGTGCCACGCGTGCCGCCATCGACGCTGGATTTACCGAGCCAGAACGTCAGATAGGTCAGACGGGCGTGACGGTGCGTCCCAAACTCTACATTGCCTGCGGCATCAGCGGTGCCATACAGCATACCGCCGGCATGGAAGAGTCTGGCAAAATCATTTCTATCAACACCGACCCCAACGCGCCTATCAACGCCATCGCCGACATCACCATCGTGGGCGATGCCTGCACCATAGTGCCAAAACTGATAGAGTGCTATAATAACAACCTGAAATAATCGCGCGCCATGAATTTCTATACCGACAACGAAAGCCTCTCGTTCTATCTGCACCATCCCGAGATGGCCGAGATAGCCACCCTGCGTGAGAACAACTTTGCCGAGGCTGGACAGCACCCCGAGGCTCCCGCCAACGCCGACGAGGCTATTGAACAATATGACAGCGTAATGCGCCTGCTGGGCGAGATAACCGCCGACATCGTGGCCCCCAACGCCGAGAGCGTTGACCACGAAGGCCCGCACATCGAGAACGGACGCGTGGTCTATGCCAAAGGCACACAGCAGAACCTGCAGACCATGATTCGCGCCGGCCTCTACGGCATGACTCTTGAACGCAAATACAACGGTCTCAACTTCCCACGCGTGCTTGCCGTTATGGCAGGCGAGACCATCGCACGTGCCGACGTAGGCTTTGCCACCATCTGGGGCTTGCAGGATTGCGCCGACACCATTCAGCAGTTTGCTTCCCAGGAACTGAAAGACAAATACCTGCCCCGCATCTATGGTGGTGCCACCTGCTCTATGGACCTCACCGAGCCCGATGCAGGTAGCGACCTGCAATCGGTGCGCCTGCGCGCCACCTTCGACGAGGCTGCCAACTGCTGGCGCCTCAACGGTGTCAAGCGCTTCATCACCAACGGCGATGCCGACCTGCACCTTGTACTGGCTCGCAGCGAAGAGGGCAGCACCGACGGACGCGGACTCTCCTATTTCATCTTCGACCGTGCCGACGGCGGCCTCACCGTGCGTCGCATCGAGAACAAGATGGGTATCAAAGGTTCGCCCACTGCCGAACTGGTATTTACCAACGCCCCAGCCTACCTTGTGGGCGAGCGCCGTCTGGGTCTCATCAAATACGTCATGTCGCTCATGAACGCCGCCCGTCTGGGTGTTGGCTCGCAGGCCATAGGTCTTTGCGAAGCCGCCTGCCGCGAGGCCGAAGCCTATGCCGCCTCCCGTCAGCAGTTCGGTCATCCCATCAACGAGTTCATCGCCGTGCAAGACCTGCTACGCGCCATGCGTGCCCGCACCGATGCCGCACGCAGCCTCATGTACGAAACCGCCCGCATGGTGGACCGTTCTGCCTCCTCCAAGCCCGCAGCCCGCGTAGCCGACATACTGACGCCGCTCGTCAAACTCATGGCCAGCGAGTTCTCATGCCGCAACGCCTACGACTGCATACAGGTGCATGGCGGTAGCGGATTTATGAAGGAATACGCCTGCGAGCGCCTCTATCGCGACAGCCGCGTGCTCTCCATCTACGAAGGCACAAGCCAGTTGCAGGTGGTGGCAGCCATCAAGGGCATTGCCAATGGCTCCTACCTCAAACGCATAGAGGAGTACGACCAGCAGGTCGCCGCCATGACCCTCAACGAGCAGCAGCAGGCCATCCTCGCCACACTGCGCCATGCCACCGAAGGCTATCGCGCCCTCTACGAGAAGGCCACCTCCAACGGCACCACCGACGCCCTCTTTGAGCATGCCGCCCGCGCCCTCACCGAGACACTGGCCTACACCATCATGGGCTATCTGCTCCTCATGGACAGCACCCGTAGCGACCGCTACCTCGACTCCGCCGACTACACAGCCCGCCAGGCCGTAGCCGAAAGCGCCAGCGCCATGGCAATGATAGCGTAACTAAAAACTAATACAAAAAACAGCGGGGTGGCAAAAAAATTGCCACCCCGCTGTTTTTCATCTACATAGTTCTATACGTCATCAACTATGCAATCCCTGTCAACAAATCTTCTTTCAACATCTGCTATAATACTAAAAGAACAATGTCTGCATAGCTATGTACCGAAATATATCACATATTAATAATCTTCCATGAAGTTTACCGAACATCTACTGTTTGATAATGAGTACCTATGCGAATACCATTGTTGTCTCGTTTCAAAACAAAAGTAACAACAAGGTCGGATTCTTTGAGAAGAAACCGACCCTGTTGTTTGCGAGGTTCAAAAGAGTTTTCTACTTTATTACAATTGAATTAAGAATGGATTTAACAACCTTCACTTGTTCTGTATCTTTTTTGTTGTCTGTGGTTGCTGTTATAATAAAGGTTGTATTGTCTGGCTTTTTCACGATATATTGTCTACCTCGCAGATTGTAACCATCGATAGGACACGTGTATTCCAAAAGACTGCCTCTATATCCACTGATCTTGGTATCACTTATTCTAACTTTTTTGAATGAATGGACTACTTTTTTATTGTTTATTGCGGTTTGACTGGCAAGAGTGGCTGTTGACTCGCTCCATTTACGACCTGAAATAATGATATTTACATTGGGACAAAAATCAACATCGTTCGTCCTCTTTTGCATAATTTGAACGGCGATGGTTGTTTTTGCCGTTGCCTGATTTTCATCCTGCACCACTTGCCACGAAGATGGGTAGTGTATGCTGAAATAAGAATTTGAATATTGTTTTGATAATGCGATACTCGAAGCAGATACTTTCTTGTCTGTTTTCTTCTCGTAATTCTGTGCACTGCTATTAAAAGGACAGGTAAGTAACCACAAGATAAGTATAAAAGAAGTAAAACTAACCGTCTTTTTCATAATATTTTAAAGAAAAGTATTACAAAATAAGATTTTATATCGGAAATGATAGATATTATTGTTCACTCCAGGTATCTTTTTTCTCTTCATCTTTTTGACCTGCACGATGAATGAGGTAAATGCCGAGTACGATGAATGCTATTCCGCAGAACAATGCGCCTGCTCCGTTGACATCGTGAGCGAAAGTCAGCAATGCTCTTATAAGGTTCAATCCGCCTAATATTGCTAATATTATACCCCATGTTTTCATTGTATACCTCCGTTTCTTGACATATCATCGAATTTGGTGATGTTGGTTCTTTCACTACAAGCAGCGATAATCCAACCGATGATTCCAAATATGGCCCCAAGCAAAAAAGACCAGCCTGCGCCAATTTTTCGATTTCTACCAATCAAGGCACCTATGCCGCCTCCGACGAATATGCCTAAAATTCCGACGAATAATGCTTCTGCACTTTCCATAATAAATAATTAGGATTAAAAGTTAATATTAAGTTTGTTTTGTGCCTCGTTGCGTAATGCTTCAAGGCGTTTGATGTTATGTTTGTTCTTTGTGATGAGTGTGGACAGTTCGTTTGCAATGGCCATACGTTCCGCATCTGGAGCAAAGCGGTCGGGATGACACTTTCTGATTAGTTCTTTGTAGAGTCGTTCTGCGTTGAATGAACTATTCATTATATTTGCAAAATCCACATCTCCCTCTTCCATCACCTTGCGTTTGATTTCTGCCCGCTTATCGTTGCGCTTACTACGTGATACCAATAGTCCGATGATGACTGCTAATTCTACAATGGCAATTATCATCCACGTATTAATGCCATCTGTTGTGGTTTGTGTGGTTGTAGTGGCACTGTCGATGATGGTTTGAATTGTATCTTGCATGGTGTTATTCTCCTATCATAATGTAATCGTGCAACTGCCATTGGCATCCGTGGTTGCCTATGTCGCAATGAATCTGTAATGTGTCCCATCCGAGAACAACCATCCTGCGAACCAGTATGTCGTTGGCAAGGATTGTGTTCCCGATGTTTATCACTTCTTGCTTGGCAAGTTGTCGTCCAGAGTATACTTTGATGCGGAATCCGCTACCGTCCAGTATTTTTGAAAACTGATGTCGGTAGCGTGTGTCGCCACGAACAATGCTGGCTTCCATAATGACAGGAGTGAATCCCTGTACGAAAGCATCTTTTGCCGATTGGTTGAAACTGCGCACTAATGCAGTACGCGATTGTCGGTCGTGAAACCATTCGATAATTCTATTCCAAAAGTTTTGAATTAGTGCCATATTATTTATTATTTAGTCCCGCAAGAACTACTATTGTTATTATACTGAGTAGTACAATCAGAAAAAAAGCTATAAATATTCCTGTCGGATCATCACCAGGATCATCACCATCGTCATCCGGTAACTTTCTTTCCTCTTCCTTTCGTCCCTCTTCTTCCTTTCGTTTTGAAATAAAATCTTTTGCTTGAAACTCCAAATCTTCTAATGCTCTAATATCAGATTTGTTTTGTATTAGTAATGCATACCACCTGCCTGCTTCTCCAACACGTTCATGGTCATATGGCTCTTTATCTTTGATATAGATTTTGGGATTGAGATATTGCATTAGATAGTCAAACTTCTTTTTTGTGGAGATATGTATGCCAAGTTCATCCATTGCTTTATTTCGAAGAGGAACAAGATTATTGTCAGTCTCTTCTTTCTTTGCCATCAGTTCGGCATATAAATCGTTCGCTTTATTGAACAGTTCTTTGTCAAAATTTTCATCGCCACAGAAACATTTAGGGTTACATTTTTCGGCAAGTTCATCAAACAAGGTATTGTAGACCTTCTCATTGTTCCAATCATCTTGTTTGGATTGATTGAACATATTTCTAAAATCGGGCATTACATCAAATTGTATGTTTTCTTCTAATTCTTGCATCTTATGTTGTATAATTTGTTAGTGTTACATCATTTTTGTGGGTTGGTTCATATTTTGTTTTTGTAAAGTTGAACTGGAAACTGCTGTCTGAATAAGTAGCATAAAGAAAGGCGTAAACCCTTTCGAAAGTAGTTGCCACTTATTCTTAACGTGGGTGGTCTGGAAATACCCTGGAATAAATAAGTGGGAAAGAGATTCACGCCTAAACGCGTGAACTATCCGCAATCTTATTTCCATTCCATTGTAAAAGTTTTCCAGACCGTTTACGTTAAGGAAACAAGAGCGTCAAGCTCAATATGTCTTGTTTATATGATAATTGTTATGTTATCATTATTAATGTTTTCGCCAGTTTATTTGTCGTTATAATGTGATTCTGCTTGGATGACCATTACAGTTATACGACTATCGTATATGTCATAGATTATGCGGTCGTTGGCTGTGATATGCCGAGACCATGTAACATCCCCACCTCCAATTAACGCTTCTGGATGGCCTATGCCTGTGCGTGGATGCTGCATTATGTCGACCAACACTTTAGTGGCTTTGTTGAAGAGAGCAGGATTAGACTTTTTCCATTTGCGCAGGGTCTTTTCTGCATCTTTGGAGTACTCAATCGTGTACATCATAGGCTATCGAAAAACTGCTGCATCTCGTCAAGTGTGCTACACACTATGGTTTCGCCCCGTGCAGATTCCTCCTGTGCTTTTTTTATTTTTGCACGCAAGGCTGGTGTTACTTCGTTGCTTTGATCTGTACTGTCGGCATACGTGGCACCAGCGGCCAACATAGCCTCGATGAGATGCTTCATCAGGCTGCTACGCCCGTCATAATTGAGTGTTACTGTTGCCATATTTTTGTGTTTTTTTTCGGTTGCAAATGTACAAAAATTATTCGTGATGTGATAAGTATGAGATTTCTATGGTATTCTTGCTGGTTGCTGATATTTCGGGCAGGGCAATCTGTAATGAGTGGGGACGCTGGCTGATGGTCGGCTTTATTGGCTGTCCGTTTAGTTTTACTTCTACCGGAGCGCGTGTTACGCCTTCCATCTCTATAGTCAGTTGGCGGGTGGCGGGAGCGTTGGCGTAACTGCCCTGGCGAGGATAGATGGTAATTGTTAGGCGGCTGCCATTGTCGTTCTTGGCTATACGAGTGAAAGCATAGTCTTGGCCTTCATACGACTGGGTAGTCTCATCGTCTTCATAGAGCGTATATTCCGACTTGCCACGACCGGGAACTACCAGCAGGCGAAGCGCATTGGTAGGCTCTTGGAGGTTTTGTATGCCCTCGGCGGCAAGAAACAATATGCTTCCCGCCTTGACATACCACGGATTTTGCCCTATGGTATAATAGAGCGTTTTCTCGGTGCCGCCCTTATAGGTGACATGATGCGCCATGTCGTACCAGTCGCTACCCGTCGGAAACCACATTTTGCGCTCCGCCTTACCTGTGGCGGGGTTGACGGGCTGGCACACGGCAGTGGCAAGTATCTGGTCACCAAACATATACTCTTCATTGTAAGCGTAAGCCTTGGGGTCCTCGGGGTGAGAATAGTAGAGCGGACGGCAGAGGCCGACGCCATTGTCGTAGGCATAGCGAGCGGCGGTATAAATGTAGGGCGTAAGGGCATAGCGCAGTTCGATGGCGGCTTTCATGTATTCATAATGGTCGGGGTAACTCCAAATGCGACGGTCGAGCATGGCACTCTGCGTGGAGTGTGTCTTGAAGATAGGAGTGAAAACGCCGTATTGCAGCCAACGGGTGTAGATTTCGGGGTCGGTGGGGTGGTCTTCGTGCTGCATGTGGCCACCGATGTCGTGCCCCCAATAGCAATAGCCAACATTTGAGGCTGTGGCGGTGAAATAGGGCAGGAACTGCAGCACGCTCCAGTCGTCGAAGGTGTCGCCCGAAAAGCCGAGCGGATAGCGGTGGGAGCCGAGACCGCCCCAGCGGTGGTAGGTGAAAGCGCGCGGCGCCGAGAGTCCCATCTTGGCGGTGCGACGTACCTTGTCGTTGAAAAAGGTGTAGTTGAGCCAAAAGGTATTGCTCAAACCATTGGTATATTTGCTGTTTTTCCACTGCTGCCAATCAAGCCACCAGAAATCAACACCCTGCTGCTCAAGGGGATGGATGACGCTGGCAAAATAGGCGTCGGCCCATGCTTGCTGGCAGATGCGGAACGGCACGGGGGCACGATAGCCCTCGCGGCCAGTCTGCGTGGTATCGTTCTGCATGACAAAGCGATAGGGCTCTTTGCCATACACATAGCCTTGGGGACCGTCGTAGTCGGAAGTGCGCGCCAAATAGTCGGACACGAAACGGTCGTAGCAATCTTCGTAGGGCTGAATGCCCGAAGCGGGATGAATGTTGAGCGCTGTCTTGAAGTTCATGCGATGCAGTTCGGCAAGAAAGCCCGCAGGGTCGGGAAAGAGGTCGCGGTTCCAGGTGTAGCCCGTCCATCCACGGCTTTGGCGGAAATGGTCGCGCCCGATGCGCTCCGTCAGAGGTTTCCAAGTCTCGTGCCAATCCATGTCAACAATCATCACATCGATAGGAATCCGGCGCTCACGCATCTCGCGTGCAAGAGCAATCATCTCGTCATCGGTGTAAATCCAATAGCGGCTCCACCAATAGCCGAAGGTATATTTGGGCGGCATAGGAATACGGCCGCAGATGCGCGTGAAATCTTTGAGCGCCACAGTGTAGTCGTGGCCATAGGCAAAGAGGTATAAATCCTGACGGTCGCCAGCGGGACGGCAGGCCACCCACTCGCCCCAGTCGCTACGATTTTTTACAAGTATGTGGCGATGCGACTCGTCAACAACAGCCCAGCCGTCGCGCGAGAGCACTCCCCCATCCATATAGTTGTCGCGATAACTAATCTTGCCAAAGCCCTCGCAGCCATCAAGCGTGCGCGTGGTGCCAAGCAGGTTGCCCGAGGTGTCGGCACCCGGATGCCACACCACCTTGCGGCCATTCATTTTGAACGAGACGACAAGATTGTCCTTGTCAAAACGACTATTGCCTTTGTAACTGATTTTCATCTTATCGGTGACAATTGTCAGCAATCCGTTCTTGTTTGTAGTGCTGAATTTGGGCACCGGCAAACGACGATTGACAACGCCGAGGGTGGCATGGTCTTCAAACTGTCCGTCTGCAGCCCATTCCATACGCACCAAACGGTCGGTGAGAACGGTGAACCGAGCATTGCCGCTTGTAACCACGGCACCGTCGGAGGCCACGGGGTTAAGGTCGTCTCTCTGCGCCATGGAGACAAAAGAAAAAGCCACAAGGAAAAATGATACGGCAAACGTCTTAATAAATTGTTTTCGCATTAGAATTGGTTTTTAGATTTTTGCAATGGATTAAAAATGCAAAGATAACGTTTTTTGGAACAACCTATGGATTACGGCCGACAACACTTACTTTTACATTATTAAATGCTATTCAAAAAAATTTACTACCTTTGCGTACCGAAAAAACAAAGCAAACTATTATTATTTTTTGAGTAAACTATTGACTATGGTAGGAGTAAACAAAGTTATCCTTATCGGAAATCTGGGCAAAGACCCCGACGTGGTGTCACTGCCCCAAGACAGAAGAGACGAAGGTATGGGCATCGTAAAGAAGGCCTCTTTCACCTTGGCTACAACCGAAAGCCACAAGAATCGCGAAGGCGAACGTGTAGAACAAACCGAATGGCACAATATCGTATGCTGGCGCCAACTGGCCGAAATAGCAAGCAAGGTGTTACGCAAAGGTATGCCAGTATATGTGGAAGGCAAACTGCAGTCTCGCTCATGGGAAGACCGCGAAGGCAACAAGAAACACATCACCGAAGTGGTGGCTGACAATTTCACCGTTCTGGCTCCGCGCAACCGCAACGACGAGAACCGCACCAGAATGGAGAAAGACCCGCTGGCGGACCTCGTGAACGACGAAATACCTTCAATCACCAACCCCACTGGCGACCTGCCTTTCTAACAAATCAAGACACTGGAAAAAACAACCGACGGTCATTCTACTTCGAGAAATGACCGTCGGTCTTTTTTAGTCATGTATGGCGTGACTACATCTTTTTGCCAAGCAAACGAAACATATTCTTTTTGTATGCCTCCACTCCTGGCTGATTGAACGGATTAACACCAAGCATATAGCCGCTAACACCGCATGCAAACTCAAAGAAATAGAGCAGATGGCCGAGCGTGCGCTCGTCTATTCTCTCCAACTCCATCTGCATCACTGGTACTCCTCCATCGCGGTGGGCCTCTATTGTTCCGCGCTCGGCACAATGGTTAATGTCGGTAAGGCTCTTTGAAATCAGATAATTGACGCCGTCAAGGTCTTGCTCGTCAGAAGGTATCTGCACACGAGAGTGGCTGTGCGAAACGCTCACCACTGTCTCCATCACCGTGCGCTCACCCTCCTGCATATACTGTCCCATAGAGTGCAGGTCGGTGGTGAAACTAAGGCTGTGGGGCATGATGCCTTTGCCCTCTTTGCCCTCGCTCTCGCCATAGAGTTGCTTCCACCACTCACTGACATATTTAAGCGAGGGGGTGAAATTGGTCAGCATCTCAACCTTGTAGCCTTTGGCATACAAAGCGTTGCGGTAGGCAGCATAGCGCAGAGCAGCATTCTCCTTGGCCGGAGCAGAGGCATATAACTGTTGAGCCTCGCGCGCGCCTTCCAACAGCGCGTCAATGTCAAATCCAGCCATCGCAATAGGCAAAAGTCCAACGGGTGTGAGCACCGAGAAACGCCCTCCCACATTGTCGGGAATGACATAGGACGAATAGCACTCTTGTTGGGCAATGGTATGCAACGCACCACGACACGCGTCAGTTATAGCGATGGTACGCTGGCGTGCGACTTCCTTGCCGTACTTCTTCTCCAGATGATTTTTTATTATACGGAAAGCGACGGCAGGCTCGGTGGTAGTGCCCGATTTAGAAATCACCGCCACGCCGTAGTCAAACCTATCCAGCAACGGAAGCAGTTGGGCATAGTAGTCTTCGCTCAAAGTATGACCAGCATATACAATATAAGGTGCTGTGCGCTTGTCGTCAATGGCGGCAAATTCCGACTGCATGGCCTCAATAACGGCACGCGCGCCAAGATAAGACCCGCCGATGCCAATCACAACAAACAACTGGCACATTGGCGACAGGCGTTCCACGTCTTTATGAATACGACTTATGATATCGCTCTCTTGCTGACTTGGCAATTTTACCCATCCTAAAAAATCATTACCTGCTCCGCGGCCATCGAGCAAGACCTTTTTCGCAGCCTCAGCACGCCCCAAAAAATTGTTAATATCATCGTTATTTACGAAAATATCAGCATTTTCCGTGTTGAAAAATATTTTATTTTGTGCCATTTTGAATGAATATTTGAAAAAAGTTAAAAATAAAATTCATTGAATTGTAACAAATTACATAATAAAAACGTAAAGTTACATAAAATTATTTTCTCAAAAATGAAAAAGTATGTATATTTGCAATCGATTCCCATTGTGGGGATTGTGTAAATACATATTGAAATTAACTTAAATAACTAAAAAAGATATGTTGAAGAAACTTTTAAAATTTTGTGTGGTCGCCGGTCTTATGATCGCTACCACCTCAGCAATCTCTGCACAGAATACCGCTGCTGAGTATCCTCACTACAACGGCTTCTGGAGCAATTGGTCAATCGGCGCCTCCGTCGATTTCGACAAGCAAGCCAATCATCATTCCTAATTTGCCTATAATATAGCCAAGGAACACAGCCATACCAATGCCAATGAAAATCTTGCGCACAGCCTCGCGCTTCATCTTGTATATAGAGTCTGAATTTATTACATCAGTAGTAGTCTTATCTGCATTGATTATTTCTGCCGGAATCTCCTGTCCCTTGTCGATAGCCGACTGAGCCAGACGATACTTGTTGCGGCGGTTTCTGTAGATAAGATAAGCGATAAAGCAGACTGCCAGAATAGGCAAAATGAATACAGAAACAAGAGAGACTACGGTAATAATCATAAAGCTATCCGACTTATCCGAGTCAAAGTTAAAATTCCATCTTTTGGTAAAATGGTCGTCGTTATCAGAATCGCCCCAGCTTTCTGTGCCCGCAACGGTATCGTTAAGCAGTGTGTCCGATACAACTGTGAGCGAGTTCTTCGAAGTGCTGTCGGTAAGCACAGCCGATACTTTCTCTTTCTTCTGCTGTTTGTCTCCGGGCTTTGCCGAAGCTGTGAGTGTCATTGTTGCCATCATGCAGCAAGCAATGGCGGTAATGAATATTGCTTTCATATATTTCTTTATTTTTTTGATTTTCATGTATTAGACGCAACGTCAGCACCGAAAGGTTGCATCATTCTGCATTTTTTCTGAAAAAAACAGACTGGCAGCAATTATTGCAGATTGCCACCAGTCATATTTGTGTTCTATGCTAAAAATTCTTCTGTTTTTAGAAAAGATATGCCACATGGAACTGCCAAGAGTTTGTCTTAGATGTAAGAGCATTCTTTGCTATTCCAAGGCTTGAATCGTCTGAAACTTCGGCAGTCTTGCCAAGTGCTATGTTATAGCCAAGACCAGCCTGAACATGGTCGAGCAATACAACACCTGCACCAAGGTTAAGGCTAACATTAGAATCTTTCCATTTAACAGCCTTCATATCCTTCCACTTCTTGCCACCGATAGTGAAGTCGAACTGAGGACCAACGGCAACGAACATGCTTGCAAGTCCGCCCAAGCCCCACGATTTCTTGATATTGACAGGGATGGCGATAGAGTGCTGAGTTACATCTTTCATTCCGTTAACCTCCACAGAACCTAACTCACCATAAGACTCTGCATATTCGTAACCCACCTTACCGTTGCGCTGGTTGTACATCAAAGCACCGTCAATGCCAAGGCCTACAAGAGGAACTTTTACATCGAGCATAGGACCGAAGAAATATCCTGCACGGTTGTCATTCTTCAAATTGTCACCGATAGCACCGCTTGTGCTAACCTTTGAGAGGTTAAGACCTGCCTTAACACCAAACTTTACCTGTGCCTGTGCCGGAGCAGCAACGAGCAATGCCACGGCAAGAGCGCACATTGAA
>ONLQ01000012.1 GCA_900318665.1 uncultured Bacteroidales bacterium
GCGGGTGGCGACGCGGTAGGAGGCTCCTGCCACGGCGTCCCATGCGAGCGACACGCTGTTGTCGGTACGGGCCGAGACGGCGAGGTTCTGCACCGTGGCGCAGGTGTTGGCGCTATCGACAACTATGCTGTCGATGGCAAGGTAGTAGTCGGCGGTGCCTGCCGTGCCTGCCCAGCGGATGGCTATCTGTGCGTCGGCGGGGTAACTGTTGCCGTCGCGGCTGAAGTCGTAGTTGACTCTTGTAAATTGATCGGTAAGCGGATATTCCTGCAGCGTGGTCCACTGCGGCGTGGCACCCATCACGCCCGTGACGTAGCCCAGTTGCACCTTGTTGGTGCCGCTGTAGGCGTCATGCGTGCGGTAGTAGAAGGTTATCTGCAAGGCGCTGAGGCTCGATGACATCAGCGGCAGGATGCCCGTGGCGCCGTAGGCCGACGTGGTGGTCTTCAGCAGGAGGCTCTTAGGCGTGGTGATGTCGCCTGTGGCGTTGCGCCAGCCGCCGGCAGTGTATTGCAACGAGGCTTGCTCGGTAAGGAACGCCTGCGGATAGGTGGTGGCGTTGGTGGTAATGGGGTTGAAGCCCGTGCCACTCTTGTCAAAGGTCCAGCATGTGGGCAGGAAGTGGCGGTCTTCGAGGTCGGTATAGCGCGTCGGGGCGTTGTGGTTGCTGCTGTAGTGGTCGGCGCTACCCACATACTCGTCAAACGATTCTTTGTAAGGTATATCCTGCGGACGGCAGGGGGCGGTGAAGGTAATACGTGCCACACCCGACGAGTCGCTCTCGGAGCAGACCATACGGACATAGGCATCGTAGCGCAGACCCGAGGTGAGTCCGCTGATAGTCATTGTAGTACCTGTTGTGGTGCGGCGTGTGCCATTGCCAAGGGCGAAACCTTCAAGGCCGTATTCTACCACATAGTGGTCGGGTGTGCCCTGACCAGCCCAAGAAAGCGTGATGCTGCCATCGGTCATAGCACTGCTGGCATTGACGGCAAGATTGTTGGGAGTGGGACAGGTTGGAACGCGCGTTACCGCAACAGAATCGATATAGAGGACACCCGAATTACGGATAACATTGTTGTCCTGCGTATGGTTAAAGTTGTATTTGATGGCGAGATAGTACTCGGTATTCTCGTCGGCAAAACCATAGAAGGTGGTGCTGTCGGTACGATAGACCTCGGTGCTGTCCAATTGCTTGACAGGAATGAAGGCATTGGCACCAGCAGCATTGTTGGTGGTTACGAGACCGAGCCATGCCTGACCACGATATTTGTTTTGGAAACGGTAGTTGAGTTTCAACTGCAGGTCTTTGGCATGGACTGTGAACTTGGGCAGGATGGCGACCTGCGGCTTGTTGTACCACGACACCAAAACCAGACCGATATTATGCTGGATATAATCGGTATTGTTGGAAAGGAACGACTTGGGGAAATAGCCCGAATTGTGGCCATAGTCGTTGTGGTAAACATCACTAATATTGAGCGGGAAAAACCAGCAGTAGGGACGTTGCGGACTTTCGATGCTCTGGCCATAGATATTGGTGGTATAGTAGTAGTGATTAGAGATATTGCCATTGATGGGGCGAGTGGTGGCAGGTGGTGTATTGGTGTGGTTGTAAGAATAAGCGTAGATATCGAAATCCTCGTAGTATGGGATGTCGTGGGCAGAACAGGTATATGGCAGCGAACGATAGGTCAGCAGGGTGTCGGGGCCATGGGTGTTGCCGCTGGCGCAGTAGGCGTGGACATAGAAGTCATAGAGTTCGTTGGTGTCGAGTATTTGTGCCAGCACGAGGCTGTTGCCAACAACGTTGGTATCTTTGCCCGTGCCTTGCTGGAAGCCGTGCAGGCCGTATTCTACAACATAGTACTGGGCGGCACGCTGGGCAGTCCATGTGAGAGTGGTGTTGCCTGCGGCCTCAGTGATGGCGAGACCCTGCATGGCGGCACATCCTTCGGAACGATAGACATTGATATTGTCAAGAACACAGAAGTTATCGTAATTGTTGTCGCTTGTCTTGGTATAGCGGAAGGCTATGACGGCACCACTATGCTGCTCGTTAGCGTGGGCGGGGTCGGCAAAATAGTCGGCAAAATCGAACACACGCTGCTTGAATGTATAGGAGCGGTCGGTGCCATAGTTAAAGACAGAACGGAATGTCGATGGGTCATTAGCATCAAGCATATAGCCCAACTCCAGATTTCCTCGGTCGGTACGGCGGTCACGATTGTAGAACGAAATAGTAAGACTATCTATAGGCAGATTGAATGTAGGCAATGCGGCAGTGGGGTTGTTGGTGGTCTGTGTGCCGCTATAGATGACAAGACCGTTCCCCTCGACAGCCATCGGTGTGTTCAGGCTTGTACCGCCATCATACATGGTGCCTCGTGCCAGATAAATATTGGGGAATACTCCATCAACCTGATTGCGGTTGGCAAAGGTCCAGCAATCGGGCAGGTAATGGTCGTTGAAGTTGTAGCGTACAGGACGATATGGCCAACGATTGGTTGTGTATTGCACATCAGTAAGATAAGGAGCCTCACTACCATACGAGTCGAAATTCTCGGTGTAGGGCAAGGTATAGACGTTGCAAACGGTGGCAGCGTTGGCGGTACCGGCATTGCCGTAACCGTTCTCATCGCCACAATAGGCATAGACGTAGAAGGTGTAGCGTGTGCCTGGTTCGAGGTTGGTGAAGGTGGTGTAAGGCGTGGTAACGCTGGGATAGATATAGGCATCCTCCTCGGCAACACCCGACGGGGCTATGGCTACACGGTAACGCTCGGCACCTGCCACAGCATCCCAATCCAGACGGGCACCCGTGGTGGTAATGTTGCTGACACGCACATTCTGTACCTGCGGACAGTCTTTGGCAACCTCCACATGGATGTCGTCAACCACAATGGCATGCAGATAACCATTATTATTGTTATGACGGCTATAAAGCACAATGCGCGCACCCTCTGGTACATCGATACCATCGTTGCGGAAGTCATAGACGACGTTGCGACGATAGGCATAGCGCGGGAAGGTGTAGAGTGCCACATAATCGCCATAGTTATTAGTCGTAGGGTTATAGTTGGTGATATAACCTATCTGCAACGGTCCGCCATAGTCGGTACGGTTCTCATAGAGCGAGAACTCTATTTGCAGACTATCAATAGGTTTCTCAAAGTTTGGCAGAATAGCATAGCCCTGCGTATTACCATTGGTCCATGTCCAGAACTCAAGACCGCGACCCGATGCCACAGCATTGACATCGGTGGTCATAAAGAACTTGTAGCCATTATTGTCGTTGGTATAGTTGCGGTTGGTGAATGTCCAACAGGAGGGCAGACAGGTGTCGTAGGCAGCCAACGAGCCATAACCTGCCGAAGGACGTGAACCCACACCCGTACTATAATAGGTGGTAGCAGCGGCATACTGGTTGAAATTCTCATCGTAGGGCAGTGCAGTAGGCATACAGGTGGTGCGGAAATTGTAGGTGCGTGCCGTGGGCGACGAGGTACCATCACAGTTGGTACGCACTATGACGGTATATTCGGTGTTGGGCTGCAGGTGACGCAACACATAAGTGGGATTGTCGCTGACATTGACTAACAGACCAGTACCCTCAGTGAAACCACGCAGACCATATTCAAGTGTCCAATGGTCATCACCATAGGGGGCTTCCCAACTGACAACAGCGGTATCGCCACTCATCTGATCGACAAGCAGGTTCTCCACCGGCGGACAGACCTGATACATGGTTATTTCGTCAACCACACCGCCTGGATTCAACGCACCCTGGTTGTTGTTGTACCAATAGAACACCATCTTGTATTCGCCATCAGCAGGCACGTCAAGATAACCCTCGTTGTAGGTAAATGCCGTGGTGTTGTAACGCTGGCTATTACCATCCATATTGCGCCATGTGGCTTGTGGCGTATTATTATAACTTATGCCGTTGGCAGTGGCCGCAAGTGCATAGGATGCCGGCATCAGATAAACACGCATATAGGCGGCATTGCTACGACCATAGCACTTCCAATAGTATTTATAGTAATAGGTTCCTGCCTCGAGGTGCAACTGACGGTAGGTATATGAGTAGTCGTAGTTATAGACCGAATACTGGGCATTGGTACCGCTGTTGTTGGAAATATACATACTATGGGTGCCATTGTACTGCATACTGGCAGCCGACCCCACAAACCATTGGTTGGTAGCATTATTGGTAAGACGTCCCTGCGTCCATATCCTACGCTCGTGGATATTCTCGAAGTCGCAGTGGTAGGGCATAGTGGTGGTGTCTTTGCAAATAACCACACTCCACGGACTGGTATCCCCTACTCCGCAAACGGCACGCACTTGGAACTTGTATTCCAAGTTATTGGCAAGACCCGTTGAGGCATAGGTCATAGTATTGTCGACAATAGCACTATCGGCAGTAGTATTGATTTGTGCATCGAGACCATAGTAGCGACGCACCTGCCATTGTGTTTCATCACCATCGAGACCACGCTCCCATGCTATTGTGATATTGTCGTTGCCACGTGCCACACTATGCACATTGACGGGTGCGGGACAGCACGAAGGCATGGTAAACTGGAAATGTGTCCACGGACTGAAATTAGGTTCTGCCAGCGTACCACAGTTGTTGGCCACATACATCTGATAGGTCTGCTCGCAGGTGAGACCGCTCAAATCCTGATGGTTGGCATTGACCTGATGGCCGTAGGTAACAACATTCTCCATTCCCTCGAAATCGGTTACAGTATCGACAGCAGCCAACGTTGCCGCATCGATAGCGGCAGTGGAGACGACATAGATGTAGTTGCTGTCCTGACGAGGCGACTGCTCAGTCTCGGTGGCAGTCCAACTGATACGGGTATGGGCTTTGTCGCTCGGAGTAGAAACCATATCCTCTGGGGCACGGCATTCAGCATAGGTGTGGAACGTGCCGCCCTGCCATGTAGGACTGAAACGGTTGGCACCCGTCTCTACGCCACCTGCCAAGCACTGCGCACGACCATAGATATAGTAGGTGGTGCCAGGCGTAAGACTGGTGAAATCGACTCTGTTGACCGAGATGCCCTCGGCAAAATAACGACCAGCCCATGCGGCAAAATCAGTAACAGGCTCGGTACTGAGAATAATGTCATAGCCGCTCAGATAGTCGGCAGTAGGGATGTCCCATGTGGCACCGCCCGTGGTGGTACCCTCGCCCGTGAGCGTGGCAACGAAATTGGTCAGGTTGGGACAGCCATACGAGGTGTTGGCCGTCAGTTGGTTGGCAGTAACCCATGTGCTATTGGTGCCACCGCACACATTTCTCACATACACATAATAGCGTGTGTTCTTCTGCAAACCTGTGGCATTATAGGTGCGCTCGCCATTGGTGAGATGGATAACGGTACCAGTGTATTGGTCGGGATTAGCAACCGTGGTGGGGCTTACGATGACATCGTGGTTCATGGCCGAGGCATCAGCATTGTTCCACGAGATAGTCAATCCACGCGTAGTACCTGCTGTTTGTGTAACCGTCAAGCCCGTAGGTACGGCACACGCCTCGTAATGGACATTGACCGTCCAGTCGTGGACATAGTTGATATCTTCGGCAAAGAGATGATAGACCAACGGACCACCACTGAAATTGTTGGTGGTAGTGCCTGAGGTCTGCACTGTGGTCCCGACCTTGGCAGTGGGAGAGGTTCCGCCCATAGTAAATACTCCGCGCACAGCAGTGAGGTCGGTACCGTAGGGCACTACTACATCAACGGTCTTAGTAGCATAGTCCAATGTTCCCGTTTGAGTGACCGGACTATTGATGGTGTAAGTGAGGAAATACGACACAGTGTCGAGCGTGCGCTTATTGACCGACGGAGCGGCATATTCGCTATAGTTGCCTGCGCCGCAGAGCGAACGCACATGGAAACGATATTGCGTGTTGGGCAGCAGGTCGGTGGCCACCACCGAGCGACTGTTGACCACACGGCGCACGGCGTTGTCCTGACTGTCGGCAACGTTGCCATAGACCCACACGGCCTCCCACTGCGTTTCGTTGCCATACTGACCCGAGTTCCACGAAATGGTGGCACTATTGGAGGTGATGGGGTTGACGACAAGACCCATAGGCTGCGTGCAGCATACAGGCGTGGTGAACTTAGCACTCTCCTTCCACGGGCTGACATCGCCATCGCCGCAATAAGCGGCCACATAGAGATAGTAGTCGGTATTGCAGGTCAGACCTGTAATATTGAGATTGTTGGCCCCATGCACACTGCCAGTGCTGTCGGCAATCTTCATGGTGTCCAACTGCTGACGCACGGTTGTAACCTTATAGAGATAGTCGTTCACCTGCGAAAGCGAAGGACGTGTCCACTGGGCATAGACAGAAGTCTTGCCTGTAATGGTGACATCGATAGTCGAAGTTACGGGCTGGCAATCAGTGGTGGTATGGAATGTGGTCTGCTGCCAGGTGCTGCGAGTGCTGTCGGGGTCTTGGTCGCAGTTGGTGCGCACATAGACATAGTACTGGCGGTTGTGGCGTAGATTGGCGAGTGCCTTGCTCAACGTGTTCTCGCCATCGTTGATATGATAGACCAAGGTGTCGCCCGTGGTCTTATCAACGGTGTTAGCAAGCATCACGCCACGAGGATTAGCAATCTCGTTGGTGCTGACAATGATTTCGAAACCTGTCAGATAGTCGGCAGTGTCAAACTCCCATGTGATATTGGCCTTCTCCGTCGGGTCTTCGCCATCGAGCGTTGCCGTCAGATTGGTTACAGCAGGACAGATGTCAATAGGCGTACAGAAATTGAACTTAATATTAGCACGCCAATAATCCTGCGTACCGCCTGTCACTATAGCATTGTTGTAAACTGGCTGTCCCTGGTCATTAAACGTTATCGGATTAGCGTTGTTATCATTATTCGAGTAGATTCTACGAGTGTAAGTGCCATATTGAGTACAGTAAAAACCACTAAAATTACTTACCGTATTGGTACAAATTCCCGTCTGCTCAGATTTTGTTGCAACCACAATGCCATCGCCATTATAGTAGAACGGTTGGTCAAATACAATTTCCGTCCAATAACCAGCGGCATTAGCAGCACTATAACGATATGTATGGCATCGACGAGAGACAACCTCTGTCATTTGGGTTACTGGATAAAATGTATTAGTCGGCAAGTTTTGGATCGTTGTATTGCCAAGATACATGACAATTTCCTTATTAGTCACTGTACCATTGTAATAGTTGAACGATACCGACTTTATCCAACCAGGCTGATGATTGATGGAAGCACTATTATAGAGGAATTGACTATAACATTTGCGCTGATTAATATGTACGGGGCCTGCCTGCATTGTGTTAGTGTTAGCACCGCATTGTTTTGCAGTAATCACTCCGCAATCTATCGTGTCGTCGGTACTTGTCGTTAATGATACCCATTCGCTTACGCCGTCCTCGCCACAGTTGGCGCGGAGATAGGCGTAGTAGCGGGTGTCGCGTTGCAGACCAACGGTGTCAAGAGTGTTAATTCCCGAAGCGATGACACGCTTCTGTGCGGCAGACAATGCAGCGGCATCGAGAGGCGTGGTACTCAGCACGAAATCGTGTGCCTTCTCGTCGCCAGGCTGTGTCCATGTGAATGTGAGACGGCGACGACCCACGAAATCGGTGGCGAAATCGGTGGGTGTGGGACATCCCTCGACACGCAGGACGATTCGCCATGCCTGCATCTTGGTAACATCCTCTGCCACAACGGTGAAGGTCAGTGTGCTGTCCTCTACCTCGGCCCACGAATTGGAGCCTGTGCCACTGGTCTGCTCGGTCGATGAGGGATTGAGCAGTTTCGACGTAGCAGAGCCCAGCGTGAAGTTGGCCACGATAGCGGAGAAATCAGTGCCGTAGGGCAACGTTACGGTAATAGTATGGTTCTCATGGTCAATGAGGCCTGCCATCTCGGTAGCCACCGAGCCACCGGCAGCATAGGCCGTGATGTCGGTGTTATCGTTCTTGGTGCGAGTATAGGCGGCATTGCTCCAGTCGGCGCAATAGGTCGGGTCGTCGGTGAGTTTGGCTCGGATGAAGAAAGCATACGAGGTGTCGGCAGTGAGACTGCTGACAACCTTTTCGGCCGCCTCGCCATCATCAACCGCCACAAGCGTATAGGTGTCGTCGTCATCAAGGTCGATAGTGCGACGGAATCCGTAGGCAATCTGATAACCCAGAGCACCGTCGGCGGCAGTCCATGTGAGACGTGCCGTGTCGCTACCAGCGGAAGCCACGGCGAGGTCAGTAATCTGACAGTCGGCAACCTCGGGAGCATCGCCATCGGTCTTGAAACTCTTCACGTCACTCCACGACGAGGTGCAGGGCAGCGAGGCGTTGCGTCCCTGAATGGCGAACCAGTAGCGTGTGCCTCTCTGCAGACCTGTTATCTCCTTGTCGAAAGCCAAGACAGCAGTGCTGGTCTGCGGCACGGTGTATTCCACCGAGCCCGTCCATGTGTTGGGGTCGGTCGGGTCGAAATCGGCGTCAGTACTATAGGCAATGGTATAGGACGTGGCGTGAGGCACGAGGATGTCCCAATAGACCGTACCGCTGTTTTCGGTAACGGCACTATCGGTGATATTGGGCATGCGGCAGAGATTGGCAACGGGTTGCACATTGACATTGTCAATGAAATAAGAACGGTCGCCATAACGTGTAGTATTGATAATACTATCACGCCATCCGATGTAATAGTAATGACTTGTATCCTTGCGGATATCCTCGGGCATTATTGATGCCAAATCCACCCAGTTCTGCGAGCCAGTGCCGAGGGGCAAACTAACAACAATCTTACGATAGGTTGAAGCATCAGACGGATTAGTTGTAACAATAAGACTTGCCTGCTGATAGTTAGTTCCATACACCTTATAGTCGTAACGCAGGGCCACATCCTGTGCTGATAGGTTAAAGTGTGGCATAATGGCATGTGCCGGACGTATAGTAGCATCGTAACGATAAGGGTGTATACCCAACGCACGTGGCGCACTGGTATAGTAAGAAGCGTTAGATGTTAAGAACGCATAGTTATTCCAATTGTTATTATACGTTGTGGTCGTATTGTCCGACCAATTCCAGCAGGAAGGCATATATAGCGGATTGGACGGATAACTCTGATTATACCAATTGTTATTAGCCGAATTGGTCAGATAACTATCAAAATTCTCGACGTATGGCAGTTCAAATGTACCGCAAGGCGAGGTAAAGGTCTTCTTGACTAAACCACTATGACTTGTAGAATTGCAATTGGTGGAGAAATAGATATCATACTGCTTGTTGGCCATCAAGCCTCCAATAGTGACGCTGTTACGACCAGCAGGAACGGTTACCACGGTACCATGTCCGCGCTCGAATCCTGTAAGACCATACTCTATGGTGTAACTCTCGCAACCCGGGACGGCAATCCAGGTGTATTTCACGCTGTCAGTGGTAATCTCAGGAGCACTGCAAATCAACGGACGACGGCACTGCTCCTCAACAACAGAGAGATTATCCATATAGAACGTCACGTTGCTGTTCCAGCCATTGCTACCTGAGTACCAATCCCTGATGACAATATACTTATTATGCGTAGTATCACAAATACCATGGTCGTAACCATAGTCGTAGAAGTTCAATTCAACCGGGGTTGTATTAATATTTGTTCTATTACGGTCAAGAAGCAACAATGGTACAAATGTACTGGCAGGGTCTTCGGGCGTAGTACAATAACCAATTTGAGTATTACCAACTCCACTATTATAATATCTATAATTGAATTTAATATTGAGATATGCCAATGGTTTATCCATCATTGGCAGAACTGCATAAGCATTTTTAGCCACAGCCTCAGTCCTCGTAGTCTGCTGTCCCGAACCTGTAGCAATCGCCAACGCATTACCACTAACATACAGGGCACCATTAGTTGCAGAACGAGTCAACCAATATTTAGGTACCGAATTGTTCTGTGTGGTGGCATTAGTTCCATCCCATGTGCCAATCAATGAACCTTCTGGAGTAAAACGCCAACACTGCGGCAACGTTGCATTGGCCCATGTTATCCATTGACCAGATAAATCATTGTATGGGTAATCACCACGGGTACCAGTGCTCCATGCAATGTGATATGGGTCATCGCCATAATAGTCAAAATCCTCGTAATATGGCGTGTTTACGGGGTCGGCACACTGTGTGCGATAGCGGGCGGTGCCATAATCGCCATAGCATTCGCCGCAATAGGCCACGATATAGAAATCATAGACGGCGTTGGCATCGAGGTTTAGTGTTATGCTGTTGGTTGTTACTTCACGCACCGTGCCAGTGCCCTGAGTGAAACCCTGACGGCCATACTCTACCTCGTATTTCGAAGCACCCGCCAAGGCACTCCAACTGACCACCGTGGCATGAGGTGTGCTGCCGCCAAAGACAATATTACTCACCTTGGGACATTCGGGCGACTTGGTTACAACTACCGAGTCGAGACAGACCACATTGCTGGCATTGTTGCCAACATACTTGAAGGCAGCCACAGTACCAGCCGGCAGACCCGTGAGACCCTGCTGACTGAAATCAATCTCTATGCGGTTCCAATTGGTGTTGGAGGCCGTATAGGTGCCAAGTGCCACAAAACTATTGAGGTCGTAGGGGTTGGTCATATAGCCCAACTGCAACGAGGCACCGGCAACATTCGTGGCCGTATGCTTATAGTCGAAACGCACCACGATACTATCTATCGACGCAGTGAAAGTAGGCAGTGTGGCATAGACAGGGCGCACCGCAGCATCGGTACGCAGGATGAGCGACTTGGTAGTAGTGGTATTTTCTCGCGTATAGGCGGCTGTACCTTTGAAAATATAGGCCTGCGGATAGGTAACGTTGGTGCTGCTGAGGTTGGTGAAACGCCAGCAGTAGGGCAGGTCGTGGAGCGGGTACTGGCCAAGGTTGCTATTGGTGTTATAGACATTGCCGAAATAGCCATTAGTGATTGCATAAGAAGGATTCTCAAACGCCTCGATGTAAGGCAGTTCGCGGTCGGCACAAGCGGGACGAGCAGTTATCTTCGACGACTCACCATAAACGTTGCCACACTTGGCGGAAACATAGAAATCATACAATTTCGAGATGCTCAGCCCCGCAATGGTATCGGTAGGTTGGACACAATAACTGAAAAGACCCGTTCCCTCCGTGAAGCCACGCTCGCCATACTCCACACGGTAGCCACTGGCGGCACCCACGGCGTCCCACCGTAGCGAGACGGCATTGGGCAGTTGCTCACGCACCGCCAGATTGCTGATTGACGGACAGGGAGGAGCAAAATCAACCACCACGTCATCAACATCGACATAATACTGCGTTGTAGATGAGAAGGCAGGATAGCGCAACGCCATACGGGCACCCTCGGGGAACGTGCGCCCATCGGTACGGAAATTATATTCAAACTGCGTCCATGCCGAGGCACGAGGCACCGTAGTCAATGCAACAAAAGTAGCGGGGTCGTCAGGATTGGTCATATAGCCCACCTGGAGTTGCGAACCCTCGGTAAGACTGTTGTTCTTGTACCAGAACGAGAGCATCAGCGTGTCAATCTCGTAGTCGAAAGCAGGCAGAGCCACACAGACATTCTCGGTAGTATTGCGATTGGCGAAATGCAAGGAATATTCGCTGCTATGCGCCGTGCCTTGATTGCCATATACAATATATGTACGCGCGAGAGAGGTTGCCTGCTGGTTATTGGCATTTGTAACACCAGAATACATCCAGCATTGAGCCAAATCGTGGTTAGGATATTTAGATGGAATCCATGTATTTGCGTATCCTCCGGTACCGGTACCAGCAATATAGCGAGCATCAGTGATACGACCGGTAACATCGCCAGCAACAAGATACTGAGCAACACAGTTGTCAAAATTTTGAGTATAGGGTACCTGATATGTACCACAGGCAGTGGTAAACTCCTTGGAGACAAAGGCACTGGTTCCGTTGACGCTACCGCAATCGCTCTTGACTTTTACTGTATAGGTGGTACTTGGTATAAGGTTGCGCAAGACACATGATGGAGAGCCAGTAACGGTAAAAGAACTATCTGGCGCCGTATAACCACGCGGACCATATTCCACAATCCAACCCTCGGCACCAACCGAAGGTGTCCACGAGAAACATGCAGAATCCGACCCTATGGCAGTAACCGTCGGACTTGTGGGTGCCGCACAGACTGGAGTGGTTGGACGGGCACAGATACGGAAATAGATGTCGTTACGATAGGTTAACCTTCCCGTTGCAGCGACATTAGGATTTGTTGGGTCGGGAGTAGTAGTGTTGCGATAGGCACCAGGATTCCAATACATAGCCTTATAGGCACTGCCTGGACTGGTACTCACTGCAAAACGAATATTAGTACTACGGTTACTATTATCGACCTGGTCCCATGCAACCACAAGATTACTTACACCATCATAATAATAGTCTGTAATATCTATACCCAACCATCCTGTCGTACCATTAATGGTTGAACCATATCTTGCATCTGGCCATGTCACACCAGCATTCCATACATTGGTCATGCCACCGCGTACCCAGTCGGAAGTGTTGTCAAAGGTACTCTTGCTGGTATGTCCCAGCCAGATACGCTGTGTTCCTACTCCATACGCACCATTATAATAGTTTTTGCGAATATAAATATGAGTTATAAAACCCTCTCGAAGTTCAGAAGCATCAAATATCTGCTGGCTCAACGCACGATAATAGTAAGGATATGTCGGTAGCGTTGTATATACACTTCCTGCATTGGCATTACTACCAATATATTTCCCCCAACAATTTTCGGCAGTAACCATGGCCACCCTAGTGGTATTGGTCCAATCGGTAGTGCTGCCATCGGCATAAACTCCGCGAACTTTGAAATAGTAATAACTATTGGGGTCAAGTCCACGGACAAGATAACTTGTATTGGTTATATTGTCAATCTCAACATAGGTAGTAGGTTCTGAGGCTTCGCTGTAACTAAAAGGTATATCGCTATAACGCAACTGATAGTGGTCGATACCATCGTCAGGACTATTCCACTCGTTCTGTGCGCACCACTGCTCGTATGCAGTAACGTATGTGGATGCCGTGGTCAGCGTCATATTGGCCGTAATATTCACATTATCTACAAAAGCAACATTGGTTTGGTCAACGCCGCCTTGCGGCACCATGCGGAAAGCGATATGATAGACCGTGTCCTCGCTCAAACCCGCATTGTCAAAATTATAGGTATATCTTACCCATGCACCATTATTATATGTTGCACGAGGATATGTTACCAACGGACGGAAAGTACTGCTATCGTTGCGGTCGGTCATCACACCCAACTGCAACTGTCCCGTCTGGCCTGTACCATAGAAACGATAGTTGAAACCTATCGACGTGCGACTGACATGACGGTCGAGATACGGTACCACCGCCACAGCAGGAGCGTAGGCATTGTAACTCTTGAGTGCCATGGCTCGTGGCGACGAATGATATCCACTCTGTGTGAAAAAGACCTGCGGATAGGTGGAGATGTTATTGACATTGGTAAACTTGGCATCCGGGAAAGACCAGCAGGCAGGAAGTGCCGTAACCGTTGCCGTAGGATAATGCCACTGTGTAGAACCAGTGATAGAACCATCAAAGGCCTGTGCATACGGCACTGCAACGGGCGAGCAGTTGGTGGAGAACGATGCTATGGGACCGAAATCCGAAGTATCGCTACCGCAGATTGTACGCACCGATAATTTATACTGCGTTGATGCGGTAAGAGATTTAAGTTGGTACCCATTTGCCACAGCATTTGCTGCAACCGTGTCCGAATTAATCCACGTACCGGCAGAAGACACGTCGAAATCACTGCCACCATAATAAATAATGTAGCCAGTGGCATCGTCCGATATGTTCCAACGAGCCACGGCGCCAGTATCTGTGATATTGCGGAACGACACTATCGGAGCAGCACAAGTAGAAACATTGCTCAGGTTTATATCGTCTATATATAGGTATCCAATTGTGGTACCAGCATTGACCAAGCGGAATCCGAGATACTTATACACACTGCCATCTACACCATATTGAGACAAATCAACCGGGCCAAATTCAAGCATGCTGGCAGTACCCTCAAGTGTTTTTAACACCACGGCTGATGTCAAGTCGTTCGGGCTTCGCAACGCTATAAGTTGAGCCTTGCCGACAAAACTATTGTCGTAATGACGATACTTGAACGAAAGACGCAGATTGTTTATGTCTTGTCCAAGATAAGGCATCACAGCGTAGGCGTTCCTATCGTTGGCACTCTTAAGCACCAACGAGCGACTGCCATTAGCATAGCCCGACACCGTGGTCAGCCACGAATACGACACACCCGTATAATCTGCCGTTCTTTCGGGGAAATACCAGCAAGGTATCGAGGTCTTTGCACCATCGGGCGTGGTGGCATTGGCCACATAGTACTGCTCGTCATCGTAGGCGTCGCCATCAAAATTCTCGGTATAGGGAAGCGACACGGCGGCACACGGCATGGTGGCACTGACACGATAGGCCACACCATAGTCTGACCCACAATAGGGTTGGACATAGAAGTCATAACTGCTGCCAGAGGTCAATTCTGCAATATTAGCATAGAGGTTAGTGGTCTCTATGGTATCGATTGCGGCACCGGCAGTCTCCATAGCGAAACCTGCGGCACCATATATTATACGGTATTTCGATGCATTGCCAGGATTGTTCCAACTGATGGTTGCCGCCGTGGGCATCAAACCGCTGACAGCGACACCCGTCAGATGCTTGCAACTGTTGCTCTGCGCCACATAGACATTCTCAATATGCAGCGGATTGTCGGCAGATCCACCCTGATACTTGATGGCGATAACTGCACCCAATGGATAGCCACCGCCATCAACACCAAAGTCATGCTCCCAGAAAGTCCAATCCATAGTGTTGGAAAGGGTCTGCACCACGGTGAACGAGTTTGGGTCGGTAGGGTCGGTCATATAGCCTATCTGCACAGTGCCAGGCGTAGTCACGCCGTTGTTACGGTAATAGAGCGACACATAGAGGCCATTCAACTCGGAGGTGAACGATGGCAGCGTGGCATAACTGATGCGCGCCGCATTGCCATCATTGCGAAGTATCAACGCATTGCCACTGCCGCCAAGCGTATAGGCGGCCCCATTGGCACTGCCCGACGCCACGAGAAATGCCTGCGGATAGCTGCTGGCTCCATTGGAAAGATTCAGAAAACGCCAGCAGGTAGGCAAGGCATAACTGCCCGAAGTATAGCCCGAAGGCACAGCGGTAGGCGTGGCCGACACTCCGACAGCGGCATAACTGTTGAAACTCTCGAAATAGGGCAACGCAACATTGGAACAGTAGGTACTGGCGGCAATATGCACGCTGTCGCTGGCCGTGATGGCATCGCAAAGTGTTTTGACATAGAAATGAAAGAGCGTGCCACCCGTAAGACCCGTAACCACGAGACGAGCAGTAGTAACGGTGTCGAAACGACTGTTGCCGGGAGTCAGTTCCAGACCATCGGCAATAGTGCGCACCACATATCGCTGTGCACCTGCCACGGCATTCCACGTCAGTGTAACGCTACTTGTCGTAATATTTGCCACGGCAAGATTCGACACCGAGGCGCATACCAAGGCGGTATCGACACGGATGTTGTCGATGATGGCATAGTAGTCGGTGCTGGACGAGGTGGTGCTCGGCATACGGAACGCCAGGCGTGCGTCGGCAGGGAAGGTCATTCCCGTGCGGCTGAGGTCTACAAGCACCGAACGATAGGTCTCGCTGAGGGCATAGTCGCTGCCTATCTGGTAGAACGTCGGGGCATCGACATCGCCAGTTATGTAGCCCAGTTGCAACTTCGTGCCAGTATAACTGCTGTTGTTGCGATACTCAAAAGCAACACGCAATTCATCAAGCGGTTTGGCGAAAGTCGGCAATGCGGCAATAGCACTCTGCGTAGCCGTGGCCGATGATGCGGCCGACCGCAGCACCATAGCCTTGCCCGTACCGCCTTTGACAAGCGCGGCATCGCCAGTAAGATAAACCTGAGGATAAGTGGTGGTGCTGGTGGTGTTCATATATGGGAATCGCCAGCAGTACGGCTGATAATGAGTATCTCCCTGATAATGTTCAGGAGTAGCAACGCCCGTAGGGGCATATTTATCCTCATCAGAACCAAAAGAATTGAAATTCTCAGTCCAAGGCAACGAGACAGTAGCAATATCCGGACAATCTGTGTGGAAATGGTTCGTCACTGTATCGCCTGAGTTGTAATCGTTACACGAACATACGCCAGTGACGTAAACATTATAATCGACTCCTGCTGAAAGTCCTGTGATTGTATAGGTGTTGCCTGTCACCAACTGTTTGCTGTTGCCGTCTGCGCCACATATACCCGTTCCCCATTCCACCATATAGGATGTGGTTGCAGGAGAAGCAGTCCAAGTAACACGGGCAGAGGTTTTGGTGATACCATTTACAACAGGAACGTTTTTGATGTAGCACGCTGGTTTGAAACTATACCATCTGTATGACTCTGGCCACTGTGCTGAAGTACGCTGCACAGCGGTGTTCCCCGCCACATAATTGATGTTGTTTGACCCGTCAACATACCACGTATAACCATTCACATCCTTTACACCAATTTGAAAAGCGCGATTGAGATTGTTTGCGGGGCGCGTACCGTAAACAATGCGAATAGTATTAGTCGTTTCAAAAAGTTGCACTTGAACATACAAAGCCGTAGCATCGCCAGACTGCCCCCATGCATGCATACGGTATTCCACAACTCGCACACGATTTGGAAACTCACCAAAAAGTTGTGTACGCATATAGTCGCCAGTATACATACCGCCATCCATACCACCAATGGCAATCTTGGGAAGGAAATTAGTCTGATTGAGCGGATTGTTATAATCGGTGGACCAACCATTGTTAGATGTTCCTTGCGAAGCAGGACCTGCACCAGTAGCAGTTAGAGAGATTCGTCCATCACCAGAGCCATAGACTCGCTGATAAACACCATTACCGAAAACAAAATCAAATCCTATATCTTCCGTCCACGAATTGCAGTAATCGCAATTAGTCCCAGACATATAGAAGAACTGCGTATATTGCTCTGCATCATTCATCTCATACCACGCATTTTCATCAATACCCGTAGCAACGGTATATGTGGCAAATGGCCACGGACTACACTGCGCATACGAAACATTGCCTAACTGCACAAAAAACAGACATGAAAGAAAAATCACAAAACAGAATACTGCTTTTTTCATATGTTTTATTTTAAAAAGAGTCTTACAATTCATAATATTGACAAATACATTAACCTATAGGCAAATATTATTATAATACTATTTTCCAATAGGTTACTACATAATACATCCAAAGGTTATTACATCTTATTGAATTGTCAAAAATATATAAAACTATTCAACAAAACAAGTTTCAAGCGCATTATAACTAACATTTGAAAGTTGAAAAGGAAATATTGTAAAATATTGCAGCATAAAAGCATATTTTCATTTCAACATTTTACAATTTTACGTTATAAACATTGTTGATAATCTCGATGAGAAAATTGAAACATTTGTACATTTTGCCCCTTAACGCCATTATCACATTCCACTCTACCACATTGAACCGCCACGGCAAATCTCTAATCATCAATATCTTTTCTCCATTTCACATTTTTTCTTATCTTTGCCTTTCGGCGCTGTGGATGCCGCAGACCTGTCAATGCGATAACATTCAGAGCGTTAGATAATGTTTAACCCGTCGGGCAGGCGACACAAAAACAAACAAAACACATTTATGAACTACAAGGACGTGCAACCGGACCCCAATTTCGACTGGGGTGCAATTGACAAAAAAGAAGAGCGCGCCAACGAACAGATGGAGAAAGCCTACGAGGAGACCTTCAAATCGTTCACCGAGCAGGAAGTCATCGAAGGCACCATCGTTGCAATTAACGACCGCGAGGCCGTGGTTAACATCGGATTCAAGAGCGACGGCGTCATTCCTTCGTCGGAACTCCGCTACAATCCCGATCTGAAACCCGGTGACAAAATCGAGGTCTATGTCGAGAGCCAGGAAGACAGCAACGGCCAGTTGCAGTTGAGCCACAAGAAAGCCCGCATCCTGAAATCATGGGAGCGTGTCAACCAGGCCTACGACAACCAGGAAATCATCAAGGGTTATGTGAAGAGCCGCACCAAGGGTGGTCTTATCGTTACCATCTACGACAACATCGAGGCCTTCCTGCCCGGCAGCCAGATTGACGTGCGTCCTATTAAGGACTACGACGTCTATGTGGACAAAGAGATGGAATTCAAGGTTGTGAAGATCAACCACGAGTACAAGAATGTCGTCGTCAGCCACAAGGCTCTTATCGAGGACGAAATCGAGGCTCAGAAAGCCGAGATTATCTCCAAACTGGAGAAGGGTCAGGTGCTGGAAGGCACTGTCAAGAACATCACCAGCTACGGCGTGTTTGTTGACCTGGGCGGTGTTGACGGCCTTATCCACATCACCGACCTCAGCTGGGGTCGTATCAGCCATCCCGAAGAGGTGGTCAAGGTTGACGACAAAATCAATGTCGTCATCCTCGACTTCGACGAAGCCAAACGTCGTATCCAACTGGGTCTGAAGCAACTCACTCCTCACCCCTGGAGCAACCTCGATCCCAACCTGAAAGAGGGCGACCATGTGAAGGGCAAAGTCGTTGTCATTGCCGACTACGGCGCATTCGTGGAGATTATCCCCGGTGTCGAAGGCCTTATCCATGTCAGCGAGATGAGCTGGAGCCAGCATCTGCGTAGCGCTCAGGACTTCCTGCACGTTGGCCAGGAGGTTGAGGCCGTTATCCTCAGCCTGCGTCGCGACGAGCACAAGATGAGCCTCGGTATCAAGCAACTCATGCCCGACCCGTGGTTGAACATCACCGAGAAATATCCTGTGGGCAGCAAACACACCGCCACCGTGCGCAACTTCACCAACTTCGGCATCTTTGTCGAACTTGAGGAAGGCGTTGACGGCCTTATCCACATCAGCGACCTGAGCTGGAGCAAGAAAATCAAACACCCCGCCGAGTTCACCAAGATTGGCGAGAAGATTGATGTCGTTGTTCTCGAAGTCGATGCCGAATCCCGCCGCTTGAGCCTCGGCCACAAGCAGTTGGAAGAGAACCCCTGGGATGTCTATGAGACAGTGTTCCCGCTCGGTTCCGTACACCAGGGCACCATCACCTCTATGAACGACAAGGGCGCCGTCGTCACTCTGCCTTACGGCGTTGAGGCTTTCGCTTACAGCCGTCAACTCGAGAAGGCCGACAAGACCAAGGCCCGCGTCGATGAGACCCTCGACTTCAAGGTCGTTGAGTTCAGCAAAGAGAACAAGCGCATCGTGGTCTCCCACACCCGCACCTTCCAGGAGTCGGAAGAAGAGGCCCGCGTAAAGGCTGAGACCGAAGAGGCAAAGAAAGAACGCGCCACCAAGAAGAGTGTGAAGAAAATCAACGAGCAGTTGGAGAAAACAACCCTCGGCGATGTCTTCGGCAGCCTGCTCAACGAGCAACTTGAGAAGAAAGGCGAATAATACAAAACCTTTCATAATCAGCAAAAAGGTAGTGTTTCGGCACTACCTTTTTTTTTGTATCAAAAATATTTCATATCTTTGCAGATTGGAAATGTTATGCACAACGCATAAGCAAAGCCAAGCCCAAATAGGCAACATGAAGAGAATACTGCTGACAATCATAATGGTTCTAACGCTCACCGTGGGCGCTTGGGCACAATATGCCACATCGATAAACCTCTATGTATCGAAACACGAGGTATGCTTAGGCGATGTGGTGACGTTCCAAGACAACACCGTCCGCGACGGTGTCATTGTGCGTCAGTGGACTTTCAGCGATACCGTCATCCGCGGCCACGCCATAGGCGAGCAACTCACAATCTACCGCCAACTTGTGCAGGACACCAACCCTGTCATGCTGATGCTGGTGCGCAACCTTCCCGACACCATCATTAATGAAATCAAAGACACGGCGATTTCCGTGACCGTCGATTCCATCATCGTTGGCACCGACACCACAGTCACCACACGTCGCGACACTACCATACACATAACACGCGACTCGGTGCCTATCTGGTACAACGACACCCTCTACGCCTACGACACCGTGCGAGTGTTCCTGCCCAAAAAGATGCACACCGTCGGCGACAGCATTGCCTGCCCTGGCGACTCGGTCAACATCAAGATGGAGCCAGTCCTCAACGGAGTGAGTTATTCGTGGTTCACACAGCCGTTCGACAACGGCAACCCCTTGGCCTATGGATCGAGGCTGAAAACAGAGCCCTATTCTAAATCGGCATTATACTTCCTTAAAATACAGAACGCCAACGGCTGCGTGGCGTGGGACAGCGTGAGAGTCTATATCATGCAGAACACCCTCACCATCGACCCCGAAGATGGCAACATCTGCGCTGGCAAAGCCGCCACGCTGACGGCTGGCAAGGCCGACCACTACCTATGGCAGTCTATGCCCGCCGACTCCACGCTCGACACCATGAGCCTCATGGCGCAGATTGCCGTATATCCCGAAGTTACAACCATCTACGCCTTCACACCTTTTGGCACCAACGGCTGCAAGGGCGAGACGCAGTATGTAACCATAACCCCGCACGCCGTACCCGTGCAGAAAGTGGCACTGTCGCCACGCTTCATCGACCCCGAAAATCCTGTAATGACGCTCACCGACCTTTCGGAAAACACCGCCAGTTCATTCTGGAGTTTCGGACTCAGCGACTACGCCGACGGACAACAAGTGGAGCATCGTTTCACCGAACTGCGCTACGACTCGACGGAAATAACCCTTCGCAGCACCAACAGCATTGGCTGCTATGTTGACACCGCCTTCCGCGTGCCGGTGCAGCGCTTTGCCTCCTGGGCGCCCAACACCTTCACCCCCAACCGCGCCGAGAACAACACGTTCCGCATACGCACCATCAACGAAGTTGACTATTTCTCGATACACATCTACACCCGCGAGGGCAAAGAGATTTTCCGCTCCATCGACCCGCAATTCGTATGGGACGGCACCCACAAAGGCAAAGACTGCCCGCAGGGCGTATATGTGTATATCTGCAAATACCGTCGCGCTGGCACCGGCGACGTGACACAGATGAAAGGCCTCATAACGCTGCTGCGCTAAGATGGCTACGCCTTCCGAAATCCTTAAACGCTACTTGGGCCACGACGCTTTTCGCCCCAACCAACTCGAAATCATCTCATCGGTGATGTCGGGACACGACACCCTTGCGCTTATGCCCACCGGCGGCGGAAAGTCGATATGCTATCAGATTCCGGCATTGCTGATGGACGGCTTGGCGCTGGTAGTGTCACCGCTCATAGCCCTGATGAAAGACCAGGTGCAGCAGTTGAACGACCGCCACATCAAGTCGGCATGCCTCACCAGCGGGCTCTCGTCCAACGAGCAGTTCATCGTCCTCAACAACTGCATACACGGCGATGTGAAGATACTCTACGTGTCGCCCGAGCGCCTGAAACAGCGCGTATTCATCGAGCATCTGCGACAGATGAGGGTAAACCTCATAGCCGTCGATGAGGCACACTGCCTGTCGCAATGGGGGCACGACTTCCGTCCAGCCTATCTCGACATTGCTGCCATACGCGCCTACCACCCCAAGGCGCCGATGCTGGCACTGACGGCAACCGCCACGCCAGCCGTGGCCGCCGACATACGAACAATACTGCGTTTCGGCAAAGACAGCCAGACTTTCACCACCAGTTTCTCGCGCCCCAACCTTGCCTATATGGCCCTGCACGAGACCGACAAGGCGGGACGCCTGCTACGCCTGCTCAATAATGTGGGCGGCAGCGGCATAGTGTATGTGCGCAGCCGACAACGCACGCACGAGGTAGCCATGATGCTGAAAAGCAAGGGCATACCAGCCGAATACTACCATGCGGGACGCAGCCAGCAGGAACGCGACCTCTGCCAAAAACTATGGATGGAGGACAAGATACGCATCATAGTGGCTACCAACGCCTTCGGCATGGGCATCGACAAACGGAACGTGCGTTTCGTGGTGCATCTCGACCCGCCCGACTCGCCAGAAGCCTATTTCCAAGAGGCTGGACGTGCAGGACGCGACGGACGCAACGCCTACTGCGTGATATTCTACAACGAGAGCGATATTGCGCGACTGCGCGAATCCTTCGCCGACAAATACCCTCCGCTCAAGACGATACGGAACATCTACAACGGGCTGTGCAACTACTACAAACTGCCCATAGGCAGCGGCGACGGGACCGAGTTCCCTCTCGACATAGAAGCCATCTGCCGCACCTACAACCTGCGCCCCATATTGTTCTACAACGTACTCCAGCACCTTGAGCGCGAAGGCATCATAGCCCTGCCCCCCGAAGACTCCGTACAGTCGCGCCTGCACATACCCATCGAGCGCGAAGAACTGTACCGCTTCCAACTGGCACACCCACAGTACGATGCGCTGCTGCACTGCATTTTCCGCTCCTACGGCGGGTTGTTTTCCGACTACATAGTCATCGACGAACGCCTCATAGCGCGCCGCATATATCAGAGCGTTAGCGACATACGAAAGGCGCTGATGAAACTCGACGCGCTGCAGATAGTGGACTACAAGCCCAGCATAGCAGGCGCCAGCATCTGCTTTGTGGCACCACGAATAGACTCCAACGGGCTGTACCTCAACGAACAGAACTATCCCGCCCTATGCCAGCATGCCGAACAGCGCATGGAACAGATGATAAACTATATGCAGGCCGACACAGGATGTCGCAGCGAATACCTGCTACACTATTTTGGCGAGGCCGACACCAAGCCATGCCAGTGCTGCGACCTCTGCATAGCCGCCCGCCGCGACCATAAACCACAGACCCACGACCTACGAAAACTCATACTTGAAATGCTGCAGCAAGGCCCGCGCAGCGTTGGCGAGATAGTCGATACGCTCATAGCCCAACTGCACGGCGCTGCCACGGTAGAAGAGATACAACAGGCCGTGCGCGACCTCATAGACAGCCGCAGCGTAGGAATGAACGACATGGGACAAATCCACGTCTGACGCGCCTAATCGTAGCGCGACCCGCAATCCTCAAAAAAAAAAACTGTGACCGCTATTTCTTCCAGTTCAGGAAAAAGCGAAGACCGGCAGTTTGATACATCTGCCAATGCCCGTACTGCCCAATGCCAGCAAAGTCGGTGTCGTACTTCATATTGAGCGACGCATTGAGCGAGCAACGCCGCGTGAGTTTATAGTTGGCGGTAATCTCAAAGTTCACGTCCGTCTCGTGGATTAGGCAGCGCCCCAACTTCTTGAAATAAGTGTCATAGGCTGGCGACTGATTGTCCCAGTTCACAAGGTCGGGCTTGTTGTAGTCATAGAAGAGTTCCAACTTCGTGTAGAGGTTGAAATTGGGGAAGATATCCTTCTTGAAATAGAACTTGAAATACGAGCCAATGGCGTGATACATACGTTTGCCGTCGGTGGTGTCAATACCGTAGAGTTGCCCCGCGTTGATGACCTCCTCCGAACGCACTATGGTTGTCTTGCCCGAAAGGAAAGAGATAGAACCGTTCCAGTCGTTGGTCTTATACTCGTAACCCACCGAGGTGGTTAGGTAGCCTGGCGACAAGAATTTCGACACGAGTTTCTTCTCATCGTTACCCGGTCCCGAATAGGTGTAGCCTTGCGCGAACTGCGTCTTGAAGTTTATCGACACGTTGACGTTCATCCACGAATAAATCTTGCGCGAATAGGTGGTGGTGAGGTCAATCTTGTCTTCCGACTTGCGCTGCGACTCCAAATTGCGGTTGCCGTCAAGGTCCTGCATATCAATGCCGAGCCCAAGTTTAAAGACATTGTCAATCACATAACTTGGGTGAGTGTATTTGTAGGTGCCGTCAAAGCCCGCAACAAAAGACAGCAGCGAGTTGCCCGCCGCCGACCAGTTGTTGTAGAGTTTTTCGTTGACCGTCAGCGCCGGGGTTGTGGACGTAGCCCACACGCCCAAGGGCTTCTTTGCCGCGGTGTCGGCGTCAACCACCTCAATGGCAAACACCGAGACACTGACAATCAGCATCAGCAACAAAACCAGACTATATCGTACTATCTTCAAAAAAAAACGTATTTCAAAATTCACACTCCCCTTTCACCAATTCTTCCGCAATCCGATAGACCAATCCGCTCTCAAAACCTCGAGACATCAGGAACGACATCAATTTGGTCCTTACGGCGAATGGCGTGCCTTTCAGCGACTCAAGTTTGCGCTCTGCCACACCACGCAGAATGGCCTCATACTCATCATCATCCACATTGGTCATAGCCTCCGCTATCACATCTCGTTCTATGCCCTTGGAGCGCAACTGATACTCCACCTTGCTCCGTCCCCAATGCTGATAGCGCAACTTGCTCTCAACGTAAGCCTTGCAGTAGCGTCGCTCGTCAACGAAACGCTCGGCGCACAGCCAGTCAACAATTCTCTTCGCCTCATCGCCGTCGCTCCCCCACTCCGTCAGTTTTCGGCTCACCGATTGGCGGCACTGCTCGTTGGCCACACAATAGGCCGCAGCCTTGCTTCTCAATTCTTGTTCAGAGAGTTTCTTGCTGTCTTTCATGGCTTATTAACGCGTCGCAAAAGTACAAAAAAAACACAATATCAAGAAATTTAAGTATTTTTGCATTGCTATCAATACGTACCAAATATGGCAAAAGGAAAGATACTCTATGTAAATCAGGAAATTACGCCCTACATCCCCGAAAATGAGAATTCCATCTTCGGTCGATACCTGCCGGCCAAATGCCAGGAGTGGGGACGCGATATTCGTGTCTTTATGCCTCGCTACAACACCGTTAGCGAGCGTCGCCACCAACTGCACGAGGTCATCCGCCTGTCGGGCATGAACCTGATTGTGAACAACTGCGACCACCAACTCATCATCAAGGTGGGTTCCATCTCTTCGGCTCGCATGCAGGTCTATTTCATAGACAACGAGGAGTATTTTTCCAAAAGCGGGGCCTTGCTCGACGAGAATGGCAATCTGCAGCCCGACGACGACGAGCGCATACTCTTCTTTGGCCGCGGCACCCTTGAGGCCGTCTGCAAACTGGCATGGCAGCCCCACCTCATCCATTTCACCGGCTGGTTCAGTTGCTTAGTGCCTTTCTATATGCGCCGCATCAACAAGGAAAAAGGCTTTTTCAAAGACACCAAGACCGTTTTCACCATTACCGACGACGCTTTCCAAGGCCGCTTCGCCGAAGAGATGCTCAAAAAGATGAAGACCGACGGCGCCACCGCCAAGGACCTGCGCCTTTATGAGGAACTCGACTATATGGCGCTGTGCAAAGCCGCCATCACCTACGCCAACGGCATCGTGATAGGCACCAAGAACCCCAACCCCGAACTGGTGGCCTTTGCCCGCGAAAACAAAAACGCAAAATACATACTCGACTACAACGAGAACCAAGACGAGTTCTACGCCCAGATTAACAAACTCTACGAAACACTTATAGGCAAGGAAATCAACCTCTAAGCCCATCACAACCGCACCACATCTTATGGCTCGTCTTAACACCACTTCTTCTTTTACAATGAAACTGCGCAACACGCTCCTTTTCCTCGCCGCCACACTGATGATGACGGCATGTACCGACGACGAGAGCAACATCGGCACCTCGCTGCAAGACCCCGGCACCATCTACAACGCCCAGTTTGACACCATCAAAGGCAACGACATCTATATCGCCACAATCTACGACGACTCGTTGCTCACCAGCGGCTACACCACAGGAATGATAGGCCGCTATACCGACGGCGTCTATGGCACCGTGAAATCGACAATCTACACCCAGGTGGCACCCGTCAACACCACCGGCATCGACTTCAGCGACCGCAGCACCGGCACCTACACCATCGACTCCGCCGTGCTCTACCTCCAACTCTCCGAAGTCTTTCCCGACAGCAACAGCCACACGCTGCACCTCACAGTCAAACAACTCGACGAGACCATAAACAACGACTCGTCCTATATCTCGACCGACCAGATTGGCGCCACCGCCACCTTCTACGACGAGACCTTCACCTTTTCTCCCGCCGACAACGGCGTTCTGCGCCTCAAACTCGACAACGACGTCATCATACCGCTCATCAAACAGCAATTCCAATCGCAAGACGATTTCAAAGAGCGTTTCCGCGGCCTGCGCATCCGCCTGGAGGACGACTCCGACCCACTGATGCTCACCGTCAACTTCCAGGGTTCCAGCACGCTGATGAAGGTCCACTACACCCATGTGTCGGACAACGCCACCATGCACGACACCGTCAACTTCCTCGTGGGTTGCAACGCCTCTACGTCAAACATCAACCACTTCTGTCATTTTGAGCACGCCTACGGCTCCTCTCCAATAGCGGCCCTTGCCTCTGGCGCACTCGACAGCCTGAAAGGGACCTACAAAATCTATTTCGAGCCCATGGGCGGCACCATGGTCTATCTGAACATCAACGGCTACATTCAGCGCTTCCACGAGGCTCATCCCAACGCCGTTATAAACTACGCCGAACTGCTGTTGCCCACGGCCGACGATGCCGACGACATGAAGCCCGACCAGATTGTGGCCTACAAGCAGTATGCCAACGGCTATATGCTGCCCATCAGCGACAACAACTCAATGACCAGCCCCTACGCCTATGGCGGTTTCGACGGCACCTATAACGTGTCCACGGGCTACTATCGCCTGCGCATCTCGCAATATATGCAGGAACTGCTGCGCGACGGCACCGACTACGGCATGATGCTTTTCCTCAACCGCCGCCGCTCCAGCGCGCGACGCACCGTGGTGAACGGCTCCGCCCACGCCACCAACCCCGTACGCATTGCAATAATCTATTCGGAATAGAGCCCACGCGCATTTCCAATAATGCTGCAAACAAAAGCACAATGCACATTCATTCAAAAACGTCCATAAACCACACAAAATAAAATGAGAAAATCAAGTCTTTTCCTTCTGCCCCTTTTGCTTCTGGCTTTTGTTGCCAATAGTCAGACTCCCTACAAAAAGTATTTCGACTACAAGAAGAAACACATCTCCATCGAAGGCACGCTGAGCGACGACAGCACCCGCATAGGCGACTGGACATGGTGGTATCGCTCTGGCAAACTCTACAAGCAAGGCAGTTACGACAACCAAGGTCGCAAAATCGGCATCTGGAAAGTCTTTTACGAGGACGGCAGTCGCTGCATCGAGGAATGTCACAGCGGCAACGGCTACAACCGCTCTTGGTTTGAGAACGGCAACCTGCAAAGCGAGGTCGAAATCGTTGACGGTCTGCAGCAAGGCGCCTACACCTCGTGGTATGCCAACGGACAGAAACACGAAGAGGCCACCTATCGCGACGGCATGCGCCAGGGCGAAAGCAAAGAATGGCACGAGAACGGCCAACTGAAGATGCAAGGCACCTTTGTTGACGGCGAACTGCAAGGCAAAGCCACCTGGTGGACCATCGACGGCAAGAAAGATATGGAAGGCAACCTCGAAGAAGGCGAGCAAGAAGGCGAATGGATTTTCTACTGGCGCACCAACGGCAAAATAGGCATTCGCGGCACCTACCACGCTGGCGAGGAGACAGGCGTATGGACCTACTACTATGAGACCGGCGAGAAATGGCGCGAAGGCGAATACCGCAACGGTGAACGCCAAGGTGTATGGACCACATGGTACGAGAACGGCAACAAACTGCACGAGGGCGCATATAAAGACGGCAAGGAAGAAGGCAAATGGACCGCTTGGTACGAGGACGGCAAGCGCATAGACTACGAGGGCAACTTCGTCAACGGCAAGAAAGACGGCACATGGAAAGCCTTCTACGACGACAACAGCCCGCGCTACGTCATCAACTACAAAGACGACCAACTGCACGGCAACAGCACCCACTACTATCCAAACGGCAAGGTGGAACGCGTTGAAAACTACCAGAACGGCGTGCGCCACGGCAAATACGAGCGCTACAACGAGGCTGGCAAACCCGAAGAAAAAGGACAGTTTGTCAACGGCGAGAAAGATGGCAAATGGATATGGTATGACGAATTTGGCAAAGAGGGCGTCGTGGCACAATTCGTGGGCGGCAAAATGACCTCGATGAAGGACAATATCCCCGCCACCAAGCCCAAAGCCCGCAACCGCTAAAAAGCGCACTCCCCCGCCCTTCTCTATGAAAATTCTTTTAGCCTCCAAGTCGCCCCGCCGACGCGAACTGCTGTCGCAACTGGGCTACGAACTTGCTTTCGTTGACATCGACTTTGACGAAAGCACGGTCAAAAGCACCCAGATGCCTATCGAAACAACAGCACAGACTCTCGCTCACTGCAAGGCCGCAGCCTACGACACCAGCACCCTCGACGACAACACCGTGCTCGTCACTGCCGACACCGTGGTGGCGCTGGACGACAAAGCGCTCGGCAAACCCGCAAACCGCGATGAGGCCATAGCCATGCTGCAATCGCTCTCCAGCAGGGCACACACCGTTTACACGGGCGTATGTGTGCGTGGACGGACCGCCGAAAAACTCTTCACCGAGGCCACACAAGTCCATTTCCGACAACTCAGCGACGGCGAAATCTGCTATTATGTCGATACCTATCGCCCCTACGACAAAGCAGGGGCCTACGGCATACAGGAATGGATTGGCATGATAGGCATCGAACGCATCGAGGGCGACTACTACAACGTCATGGGACTGCCGGTGTGCAGTCTCAATCAGGCCCTCGCATCCTGGAGTCTATAGCCGTCGCCGACTACAGCATTAAGAAAAAACGATTTTCACGAGTTGCAATTTGCGCAATCCGAAAAGTTGACTCACATTGCCCGACGGCAACGTGGTGCTAATCACCAAATTGCCCGTAACCGACACCGAGAGGAGCAATTCTATCTGCGATGCTACGTCACTCACCACCGTCGGCACGTCAAACTGCGACAGCGTTATCTTGCTCTCGCGCAGCACAACGGTAAAGTCGCGTCCGTTGCGATAACGCTCAAACTCGTCAATATTGATGCCCAGATATGCATTACCGTAGGCGTCAATATAGGCGATATACACCTTCATTCCGTTCTCCTCGACAATGTAACTATAGGTGGACACCGGGGTAAGTTGCTCACATATTGTGCCTATCTGCTCCATCGGTTTGCCTGCGGCAATGGCGGCGGCAGCAGGGCAGAACACGTCGTAGGCAAGGAAGTTGCCTTTATCGTAGGGCTGCTTGATGTCGGGGAGACGCACGGCACGATTGTAATTGGTGCCGAACAGCAACGTCGGCAGGCCGTTGTCAACCATGATATAGTAGCGGCCATCAGCCTCCACAACCACGACATCGCCCGTGGCTCGCGTGCCCGTGACGTCAATCAGATGTATCGACCCTTCTGGAAAATCGCAGCAGGTGTTTTTGGCAATAAACGCCGCCGACATCTTGTCGGCAATAGGCACCTCGTGCGAAATATCGACTACGCGAACATTGGGAATCAGCGAGTAAAGCCTCCCCTTCACCTTGCCCACAAAGTGATTTTGGGTTGTCCAATCCGACGTGAGTGTGATGATGGGTGAGTCCATATCGTAGTGCTACAAATACAAGAGATTGACCTCGCTGCCTATAGATATAATGATTTGCAAAGTTAGCATATTTTATCCACAGAGAACAAAGTTTTTTTCTTGATGTGTCACTAATCGTCCCAGCCCCATCATCAGCAACGGAAGGTAGCAACATCCAAGACCAGAAAAAAGAGTACCTTTGCGCAAAAAACTGATACGCGATGAAACGACATAAGGTACTAAAAATTTCATTGTTAGTCCTATTGGCGATATTTGCCATCGTCATGCTGCTGCCCAAAGACATACAAAATCCGGTGGAAGGCTGCGGCAGCAAGAGTTACAACCACAACTCGTTTTGGCATCCGTGGGGCGACCACAACCACCGAGGCGTTGACATTTTTGCCAAGAAAGGCACGCCAGTGCATCCCGCCATTGGCGGCATAGTGGTCACCACCGCAAGCAACAAACTAGGCGGCAATTGCGTCCTTGTGTTCAGTTCGGGCTTCCGCCTCCACTACTACGCCCACCTCAGCGAAGTCAACACGCATTTCGGCGCCATAGTGACGCGGAAATCCACCATCGGCAAAGTGGGCGACACTGGCAACGCGGCTGGCAAACCCGCTCATCTGCATTACAGCATTTCCTCGCCCATTCCGCAAGGTGACTGGCGTTTCGACCCCAAACTGCCATCGTTCTACATTAACCCTATCCGAGAATTGGAGAAATCGGCCAAAAACTAAATCCTCCCACTGTGTCGCAATTTGGCATGCAGCATCCATAGCTTTGCATCTCGAAAAAACAACAGAAACAATGCAAGATTTCGCAGCAATAGATTTTGAGACAGCCAACGGGCAGAGGTCCAGCGTGTGCAGCGTCGGCATCGTTGTAGTGCGTGGCGGCGTGATGACAGACACATTCTACAGCCTCATCAAGCCAGAGCCTAATTACTACAATTGGTTTTGCCAAGAAGTGCACGGCCTCGGCCACGAGGACACCGACAACGCCGAGGTATTCCCCAAAGTGTGGGCCAAAGTAGAGCCGCTCATCGAGGGGCTGCCACTCGTAGCACACAACAAACGATTTGACGAGAGTTGCCTACGTGCCGTAATGCAGGTCTATCAGATGGATTGGCCCGATTATGACTTCCGTTGCACGCTGCAAGCCTCACGCCGCAAACTCCGCAACCTCGAAAACCACCAGTTGCACACCGTGGCGGCAGCCTGCGGCTACAATCTAGAACATCACCACCACGCCCTGGCCGACGCCGAAGCCTGCGCCGCCATAGCAATAAAACTAATGGAAGAAGACCTATAGCAGTAACACTGCAATTCAATTTACTATTCAGTACATCCCTGGCAGGTTACAATGACGTGCAAAGAACACGTTATTCTTTCGACTAAATTCGCAAATGCAAGGCTTTTTGAAAAGCACATTATTGAATATCAGCAATAAACAATTATACCATTTAGCATAATACTAAATGGTATAATGAAAAGCAGACTCGCATTTGCATTGCGACGCTAATCCTCTTCTTGATACTTTTGCGCCATTTTGGCTGCCTCTTCCCTCATCTCGACACGCAGTGTTTCCGGCTTCAACACCTCGAGGCTGCTGCCAAAGGATAGCAGACGCTGGCGAAGGTCGAAAGTGGGACGCAGACGGAATGAGAAGATAGAATAGTCCTTTTCGTGGCGCAGTTCGTACTGCGAACTATGCAACGGCAGCGAGCGCAGATAGTTGGCCTGATAGGCGTCAACCTTTATCCATACGCTCTCCACTTTGCTGTCGTCAATTATCACGCCGTAGGCGCCATCAAACATCTGCTCAAGGTCGAAATCCTCGTCCCGCTGATAGGCCTCCTCTTGCGCTTCCACATTCGAAATCCTATCGAGCGCGTAGATGCGGTGCTGGCCGTTGTCGCCATAGCGGCCTATCAGATACCAGCGGCGCTCAAACATTTTCAAAGCGTGCGGCTGAAAGTTGAAATAGTGCGTAGCATGGTCGCTCCAATAGGGCGCATAATCGAAAGATACCATGTTCTTATCCTTCAAGGCTTGGAGCAGCGGCGACAGCGACTCAGTGTGCGTCGGCTCAACGGCGATATACTGCGCTGTCTCGCGGCTAGCCTCCACCACACGGTTTATCGCAATGGAGTCCATCAGCCAACGGCGGAAATAGTCGTTGCTACCGCTGTCGGCAATACGGTAGAGATGATTGCCAGAGTCGCCGACATAGCACTCTATCTCAATGCCGAAGACGTCGCGCACCTCGTTGCGATGGCGATGGAAAGAGCGCTTGTTATAGGCGTTGCCCCCGTCCACATCGTCATAGTAATAGCGTCGGCAGATTTGCTCCAACGTCAGTCCTCGGCTGCCGCCACGCATCAGCGTGTCCACGAGCCAGATATACTTCTTCAAAGGAGTCATATATTTCGATTCTTTTATGAAATAATAACGCATAAGTTGTTGTTGCTGGTATCTAAACCTTCTACCATTTCGAAAAACGTTACCAGCCATCACCCCAAAAGATGTGGCAGGTAACGTCGATTGATTAGCAACCGCCTGTGAGTTCCCTCTTTATGCGTTCTGCCTCCTGTTCCTGCATCTTTTGAAGCAGGCTGGAATTGCCCAAGAAAGCGTGCATCGGGATGTGGCTACGATAGCGTTCAAAGAATTCGCGACCATATATGTCCTCGCCACGATAACCACGGTCTATCAGTTCCTCCCAGTCCCATCGGTCTATGAAACGGTCAATAAACAGATAGTCGAGATTCAAATTGTAGTTACCCGACAACTTATGCCAGTTCCAGCGGTTAACGAAATAGGCAATAACGTCGGGGGTAAGCAGATACTCGTTGCTACTGTCCGAGAGAGCCTCCCAGTCCAGACGGTCCGCCCACTTCTCAATGAGCCTCACCGTCCAGCGAATCCCGCTGTTCTGCGACACATTGTTCCAATTCAGTTTGTCGGCGTATTTCTCCAGCATTTCCTCGTTCAGACCGTAGTTGCGAGAGATTTCGTCCCATGCATTCGTGTTGATGATGCAGTCAAGCACCTCGTTTTTTAATTCCTTGCAATTCATAATAATTTTGTTTTTAGTTGTTATTAATTTGTTTGTTTAACGTTCACGCTACAAAGATAGCAACCCAGTGTGCCAAATCGCGACACACTCCGAAAAGAATTAGTAGGCCTTCCAAAGCAGTGGCAATCACCGCCACCCGCAAAGCCAGCCATCCGCCGTCGCTCTCGTCAAGCCATTGATAAAGTTTCTTATTCATCTTCATTGTTTGTTTCAAATTAAAAGTAGGAATTAATCCCGATTACGCCGACAAAGATACCAAAGCAGTATGCCAGATCATGACATACACAAAAAAAAACATAAAAAAAGGCGCCACGTCGTGACGCCATAATTAATTAAATACACTAGAATATACTAGTTTAGGTTAAGTGTATGGTTTTTCAATATAGGTTCACTAAAAAAAACTCTACCACTGTGATTATTAGATCTATTATTACTACAATTGCACCGAATCATTACTTACCTCACCATCCTGCAGACATGAAAGATTTTTTTCATCCGCTTTCTTTTGAGCAATTAAGCAATCGAGGTTGGCAAGAAAAACATTTGGCGTAATAGTCTCGTTAACTCTAAAACAGAAATAATTACCCTCATCTGTAATATTATCTACTAATGGTTTTTCGCGTTTCTGATAGTCCTTCCACTCTTCCTCCATCAAATAGACATCTAATTCCGTTTCTGAAGGATTTCCATACCATTGGAAATAATAGCCATTGTATTTAAAATCAATATCCCATCCCAATAGATAATTGGTATTTGAAATTTTCTGTCCCTCTTTTATCTCAATTTCTTGTGTGAACAACAAACTATTCCTCGGATGATTAATTACAATTACTTCCTCCCAACGATTTAATTTACCCTCAATACGGTTAGAGTACGTTGTCAATACATCATACCCCCTCCATTGTTTGAGGATATGCCATCTTGACTGTTTTTCAAACAAATCTTGAAGCAATTTATCATTTGTTATCCAATCCACTTTACAGCCTGTAGAAATAGTGGGGTCTGTTGTTAGCAATTCATGTATTATAGACTTATTTTCGTTAAGCAACAATTCTGTACGCCAAAACGTCACCTGCTCACTGAACCACTTTTCAGAAATATCAATTCGAGATAATAATGCACGTAACAGATTAGCCTTATTATATTCATCGGACACACCCTTGCAATTAAAGAACTTCCGAGAATGTTCAAATTTATTATCAAAATCATCCCAGCAGACCTCTCCGTTTTCATTGGTAAATAAGAATCGAATTGCACCTTTGAAAAAGGCTGTTTTTTCTGCATCTTTGATTATATCTTCCCACGTTTCGTATTCAGTTCTTTCCTCTTTCTTACAATTCCCACAATATTTTCGCGGTTCACCTTTTTCGTCAAGAATCTGTTTGGCCTTATTTATTTCTTCAATACATCTACTCTCAAATTCTGACGGTTTATCCCATTGGAAATAATTTTTTATTAGGGATTCGTAAACATGATGGCTATCAAGTTTATCTATAAAACCAATGGCATCACGGACTGCTTTAGTACTTCTGATTTGGGCTTTGCCATCAGGGCTTTCTCCCGAAACCAAATTCCATACAACGCGCATCCAACGACGAAAAGAAATCTCATCAAAAAAGACATTATTCTCAACCTCTTTAAAATACTTACATACAGCGAAGAAGATAATTCGATGGACTTGGGTAAGAGGAGTCACCTTCCATATTTTATTCCCACTTTTATCCTGAATCTCAATATTTTTATCATAATCATCCTTCTCGTATTCTGGGATAAATTTAAATTCCTTATCCCACGGACAACCAAATAAATCTGATAGATTGGATTGTTTTTCGAACCATATATAATATGTATCTAGTACTACTTGTAAGTCAGTAAACAACTGATATGGTATCTCGTTAGAAAAATATTGATACACATCCAAACCTTGATAAGATATTGTCGTATCATAATCATATTGACCAGAATCTGAATTGTTTAGATACCGATATGATGCATTGTTGTTTTCTTGCGTTGAACTACCATCACCTTTACCAATATCAAGAATAAACCCATTTTTTTCATCTTTTGCTATAAACAATTCATTCCAAAAGAATCTATTCAGAAACGCAAAGAAAACCTCATCTATCTTGTAATCTGTTGATTTATTATGCCAAAAAATATTAGTCCACGTATTGTCCATCTTAAGAGGAATACCATTTTGGGCATCCAATAACGATTCCCACTTTTCACGTTTCACTCCATCTGATGAGTCAACCTGATCTCTAATATATCCGACCAAATCAGCCTTGAAATTTTCAAAACTAGTCAGTTGTTTCCCTCGGGCATTCATTTTGATGTATAAGTCATCAGAGAGTCCGAAGTCTTTTAACGAAAAGTCATAAAAAACTATCAAATCATCCTTGCTCAGTTTTTCAAAATACTCCTTATATTTATTAGAATCACTGTCCAGAAAGATTTCCTCAATACCATCAATAATATCATCGCCCTTTTTGTCAGCTATTTTGGTTCCACTTAACATTCTGAGCATTGACTGGATGGTTGGGTCTTGTTTCCAGGCTGAATAAAACCAAGTTTGGTTAGTGATAAAGCCGACCACATCGTTTCCATCAAAATCTTCGAAATAATTTGGATTGCACAGATTCTGACAAAACTCACGAGATGAAATCCTCGTCTCGTATGTAAATTTCTTTAAGGTTTCTGAAGCATCCGACAGCTTTCCTGCTCGTAAAGCAATATACCAATGTAAAAGCCATAAAGTTGTAAGACGTTGCTGTCCATCTAATGGATTAAAATGACCATTTTCCACTGAGCCATAGATGAAATCAAGTTTTAATTCTTCTCCATCAAGTGCTCTCTTTAAACTTGAAAGAAAATTCTTGCGCAAATACTCTTTTCCCAGTCTTCCTTGTGCATAATCACGCTGAATGATGGGAATTTCTATTGAATTATCTTTTAAGAACTTCCAAAAGGATGTTTTGTCTGTATTATTGATCATTGTTTTCTAATTTTATTTGTTGATTCCAATTTTTCAAGGCAATATTCAATATCTTTTTTGTAACCTCCTGCATCAATTTTTGTCCAATAATTTAACTCACTCATTGATGGCGAATAATATTTCATGAAAATATGTTTCGTACATGGCGGAACAAATGAAGATTTAGCATCCGTTTCTACGCCCAGATGTATTTTTTCATTCTTTCCATCCCTTGATATCTTCGGTATTGCAATATTTTTCCCCTTATCCTTACCAATAATCACACGCCGTTTCCCAGAAAAGATTGTATTTCCATAACTTTTATTAGTCGACGAATCCAGTAGAGTATAATTCCAAATACGATTTTTTTCTTCGGATGTCCATTCTTCGGTCTGAGGCATCTTCTTCTTTATTTCTTCATATATCGCTTTCTTTTCATTCTCAGAAGAATTAAAATAGCGACAAATATCTTCTTGAATACTCTCGTCAACTCCTATATATATATTTAGAAGCCATTCTGATTGCGTGGCATCATCTTCTTCTGCATTAGTCGTATTTGAATTTATGTGTTCCACATCCCATCCCTCAAGTTTGTATAAATGGAATGGGAATTTGTAAAACACACCTATTTGATATTTTTCGTTACTTATATAATTAGCGTTCTGATTAATAATGGTCTGAATATTGTGAAACAATAGAATCGGCTTACATTTTTGTTTATCACCACCATCTTCCTTGTATTGAAAATCCACACTAGGGCACCGCTTAATTATATCTTTTATCTTTTCTCTCAAATACGCAACAAATTCCTTTTTATCCGATACCTCATTCCATTTTTTCACCAATTCTCGTAATGATTTTTCATTCTCCATCTCCACGAGAAAACCAACATAATGATACAATTCCAAATCATTGAACCACTCTTGAAATGTTTGAAAGAAACTCTTTACTTCTCTCCAACAGTTTTCAATCTTAGATTCCTCTTCGTTTGAATCATTGTTGAAATACTCATAAAAATAGCGAAAAGTTCTATAATTATCAGATCCTATTTTTTCTATTTGTTTATCTATTAGTTTCATTGAATTCATCTCGCATATTAAATCAAAGATAAAATCAATTCTTGTAGGCCGTTCATAGCCTTTTTTGTGAAGAAAAAGCCAGAACTCATCGTTCTGAAGCGTGTATTCGATGTTATCCCATTCGCTTGCGATTTCCTGCTGACGTAGTTTCAAATGCCCAGCTTCTTCTCCTCCAAAATTTGATCGATTAAGGAAAAGTGCTTTAATAAGTTCCGCATTGGTAAGAGAAATTTTGCCAATATTTAGCCTTGTAAAAACTTTTACAGGATCTTCATCGACAGATTCATACCAAATAAACTTTGTTTTTGAAAGTGTTTTAGATTGGAACTCATTATTATCAAAGGAAGAACCACACATATCAATAGCCCATCTATTAATTTCATTATACGTCTGCTTCATATAATGAAAATCAATATAATCATAATCTAATCTTTTCTCACTAAATGATTTAGCCTGCCCAAATTCATCTATTACCAATGACATTAAATAATCATAACTATCATTTCGTGTTTCATATTTTATGATTGGTAATTGTTTCTTTTGTTTTCCAACCCACATTTCATTGAAATAATGAACAAGAAGAAAAATTGTAGTTAACCTTTGCTGTCCATCTATAACTTCATACCAACCATTTTTTTCTTCAGTAAAGTCCAAACGATCATCTTCTTCGCTCATATGTTTTACAACTAATGGCTGCAAGCAATACCATGTATCTTCATTGGTATCCTTTATCTTTTCTGGTTTGAATTCGTTTATGTCATTCAGCAAATCCAATACCTGTTGTTCCTTCCAACGATAGCCCCTCTGGTAAGAGGGAATAAAGAACCTCATATCGAGAAGTTCTCCAACTGATTTCAATTCTATTTTATTATCTTCCATATTCTTTATTTTATTAATTGTTTATGATTTGCAAATCTACATAAAATCCACGAATCACACACAGACACATGAGTTTTTTTCATGATATTCAGAGAAAATATACAAAAATCCCCACACTCAAACATCAATGTGGTAGATCCAACGAATAGTTGTCAGTGATTATTTATCAAAAAGTCGGAATATGTATTTCAAAAGCGTTTTTTGCGGGATGTTTTTGTTCGAGTTTCCTTCGAGTTTTCTTCGAACATTGCTCAAGGTTGATTTCTGATATTTTTTGTAAATTATTCTCTTCCTTAGTTGTGGTCGTATATCGGATATTTTTTGTGACGGCTGATAACGAAGTCGTAAAGTTCTTTGTCTTTCTCCTTCAGATATTCGAGGCAGATGCCCTCGAACTCGGGATATTCAACACCAACACTAGGACGTTGGTCAAAACGGGGAAAACCGTATGCCCAGTATTCATTTTTGAAATCTTCGAGTTTAGAGTACATCCCGCAACTTGTTACAACAGTGGAAACGACAAACTCATCGTCACTGTCTCCGAGCCTGTTGTGAGCCCACAGCGACAGGCCTCCCGGCACGAACTTGTGCCGTGCAAACACATAGTCGATAAACTCATGATTTTTAACAAAGAGCCAGAAAAACTTTTCATTTAATTCAAATCTGTCCATATCTAATAATTTTTGGTTAGTTGTTTTTTTCTATTTTTAAATTCATCAAAGCGTCAAATAATCATTCCATACATATAATAAATTAAATACTGAAAGCAAAACTTTAGCGTTTTAATATTTTTTAAGCAAGCAACCGAAGATAAAAAACAGAAACAATGGATTCTCGTTTTTTGTCCTCACGTGGCAAAATGGCACGGGCCTTTTGTATAAGGCGACACCCTGATTCGTGGTAATCATGGCCTTGCAGCCCGTCAGACAACACGCAAACTTTTTTTAGCAAAGATAGGCATATGGTATGCCCTACTGCGACATAGGGCTAAATGCCTTGTTTTTTTTTCTTTATTTTTGCTCGCCTACGCATTTTTTTAAAAAAATAGTATAACGGAAAGGAAAAATTGCATAATTTTGCAACGTCTAAACAAAGAAGGATTTTCCGTTAGCAACAAGACCCAAAACACACTCATCTACAAACTATTACAACTACACCAACCATCTCCCATTCGCTTACGGACTCGACCTTTTAATTTAATTTACACCGAAAAAAAACAATCAACCAATAAAAAAAAGGAAACATCATGAAAAAAATGAGATTTTTAGCAGCCCTTATGGCTTGCCTGATGCTCGCAGTATCATTCTCTTCGTGCGAAAAGGATGAAGAGCAAACAAACAACACATCAAACCAAGGCCAGACCACGGCCTTCTTCCCCACTGGCTATGACCGCAGCGCTGTGGTGGCATGGTTCACCGGCATCGAGTACCAGAGCGACGGACAGGTCAACGTGCAGGCCATCTATATCTTCAACGATGGCAGCATGCTTTCCACTCTCTACAAGAAGAAAGCCGACGGCCGAGAGAGTCGCAAAATCGATGTCACCGGCACCTGCCGACTGACCAGCGGCGACTACACCAACGGCACCGCTATTGTCAGCATTCCCAGCCTCGGCATGGAGATGAATATAACAATCCGTAACGGCGTGTTCTCCGTAGAAGGTGTGACTTTCACTAAACAGGACAACGACAAAATACCCGCCGCACAGGAGCCTACAGGCGATAACGGTGGTGGCACCAACAGCAGCACCCTCCTGACCGACGCCTATCTGCCCGCCGCCTACGGCGACAAGACTATCGTGGCATGGTATGCCTTTAGCAACCAGGAGAACGACCGCATCAAGACCGAGGCCGTGTTCCTCTTCGACGACAACACACTGGTCGTGACCAAGCACAAGGAGTACACCAGCGGCAGGGCTCCCGAGAATGAAATCGAAGCCGAAGGCACCTACCGTCTCACCGAGGGCGACTATGAGAACGGCACAGCCAGCGTGATGGCAGGCGACAGAAGCATCACGGCGACGATAGTCAACGGTGTTCTCTCCGCTATGGGCGAGCAATTCACCAAGCAGGACAACGCCAACGCCCCCGAGCCAACAAAAAGCGAGGACAACGGCGGTGAGAATGGTGGCGAAGGAGAAGTAAGCGCAACGGCCTACCTGCCCGCCAGCATTGCCAACGGCAAGACCATCGCAGCCTGGTACAGCAACACCAACGAGACTTCCGACAGAGTGAGAATCGAGGCTGTGTTCCTCTTCACCGACAACACTATGGTTGTGACCAAGAGCAAGGTATATTTCGACGGACGTACCCCAAACTTTGAGAAAGAGATTGAATTCACTGCCACCTACGAACTCATCGAGGGCGACTATGAGAATGGCATCGCCAGCGCAACAGTAGAAGGTCAGGTTATGCGGGTACAGATTTCCAACGGCATTCTCATTGTTAGCGAAGACAACACCTTCACCAAGCAGGACAACGCCGACGCTCCCGCACCTACGGAATAATAGACTTTTGAATTTCTAACATAAACCACAGCGAGCGCCCAAATGGGCGCTCGCTGTGGCTATATCCATATCGTATTTATGCCGAGAAAACAGAGACACACGCTTCCAATCAGGACCAAAAACGCACGCTCAAAGGCGTGCGTCAGTAAAACAGAATGTGGTTTTATTGCATAACCATTAATATGCGTACTCTCCATTTTTGTTTACAAAACATCGTGCTATTTCATAAGCGGTTTGGTAATCGCCCCTACCATAATAATAAGCCCAAGCACTTGAAATCACTTTATAAATCCCCCTTCCTCCATCTTCAGAATATCGTCCTCCATAATTGGTTGTGACATCATTCATATTAAATATTCTTGCCAAGTTACCCCCATACATTACCGCATTTTTGGGGACTAAAGAATGTGCTATAGAGGCTATCAATTCGGCTTTATAGTCCATTGTGGCCTTGTTATCAACTGATGGGGTGTTGTCTTGCCAATCTTCACCTGTCTTGGGCAAAGTGTCCCAAACATTGTAGTTTACAATATCTTTAATTAGCGAATCCACATAGCTGTCTATCCCAATTCCACTATAGAGCCCCATCCATGTGGGATGCGGCAAATGGAACACGTGGGTAGCCGAATCGCGTAGGTAATAGTAGTTGTATTTGGGATTCTCATTGTTCAATTTCAAAACATTTCTTCTTTGCTCGAAATTTTTTCCGAAAATATCACTCAAAGTGGTTTCGTTGAGGATGTAATTTTTTTCATCAACACCACTATAGATTATGAAAATAACCTTGGGCATACATGAATTGATAATGTGGTTTAGATCATCAAATCTTCTACTCGCACTTTTCACAACATTCCATGAGTCAATCTCTGCTCCTTCCCACTTACTTGTCACCTCATATCGCTCAATGCAATTCGCATTTGCCCATACAAAACTTTTAAGAATTGAACTGGACGTGACATCACCCTCCTTTGCAACCAGTTTTTTAAAATCAACCTTATAAAATTTAGCAAGAAACTTGAACACAAATGCCCAAAACGTGGCGTGACCATTGGCCATCCATCCGAGATGCTCTAAATCATTGAGCCGAGTGTCCGAGTCCGACAAATACTCATCTTCACTACGCAACATAAAGTCTTCCATCATATTCCATCCGTAGGTTTCCATTCCACAGAAAGCAAACTTATACTTTGCCAAATCATAACATTCTCCAACTCCAGGGAAATGGGGACCAGTAATACCCTTGATATTTACATCTTTAACATCGTTCTTGAAGTCTTGAATAAGCGGACCATATTCCGCATTTCGTCTATCAATACTGCTCATAAGTTTATTTTTTTTTGTTTAACAATAAAATTGACGTGCAAATGTACGTTTTTTTTTACTTTCTCACGACGAGAAACCTATGCGGTTTTTTGTGGGATTGTCGAGGCGTTCTTTGTCGCAGTGGGGGGCTAACTGGTCGTAGGTGGGCTGGGAGATGCCGTGGATAATCTGGTCGATGGCGTAGTGGCGCGCGATGTTCTCTATCTGTCCGCCACTGAAGTCGTAACGCTCGGCGAGGCGTGAAGCATCGGACATTTCGAGGTCAGGCAGCATCTCGCGCCAGATGGCAGCACGGGCATCGACGGTGGGACAGTCAAAACGTATTTTGTAGAGGAAGCGGCGCTCGAAGGCACGGTCCATGTTCTGCGCCAGATTGGTGGTGGCAATGAGTATGCCGTCAAGGGTCTCCATCTCTTGCAATATGATGTTCTGGATGGAGTTCTCCATCTTATCGACGGCACGCTCGGCACCCTCCTGTCGCTTGCCGATGATGGCGTCGGCCTCGTTGAAGAGGAGGATAGGGGCTATGGTCGATTCCTTGACGCGCCGGCGGTAGGTGTCGAAGAGGGCTTTGACGTTCTTCTCGCTCTCGCCAACCCAGCAACTCTTCATCTCGGCGAAGTTGACTTGCATAATGTCGCGTCCAGTGCGGCGAGCCAACTGCAAAGCGGTTTCGGTCTTGCCAGTGCCTGGTGCGCCATAGAATAGACAGGCGAAACCGCAACGAAGACCCTTTTGCTGCAGTCGCTCGTGGATGTCGCGGTAGTGCTCCTCGTCGAGTAGGCGTGCCAGGTCGTCGATGCTGTGGGTTATATCGGTGGAATAGAAGAGTTGGCGGGGCTTGATGTCGGAGGCACGGAGCAAATTGCGGCTCGGCTTGTTCTCCGTCAGCGACGGCAATTGCAACTCGTCAAGCAGTTCACGCTTGGCATTCATGGTAAGGCGGTAACGTTCACGGTCTGCCATTCCGTCGCTACCACTGTTTTCTATCAGTTTTTTTTCTTGTAGGTCGTGGTTTCCATATTGCAGGTAGCGTTTGATGTAGCGCATTTCGCTCTTGGTAAAAAAGAAATCAAAGTCTCGATAACCTATATTGTCATCGCTATTTTCCACAAATAGATGACAGAATATGATGAGTAATGCAAGGTCGCTGCCCTCCAAATTGAGAGCATTCACCTTCTGCACGAAGAGCAGTTGTGGGTTCTGTCCGAGCAACATCTCGAAGTGCGCCACGGCGGTGTAGTAGTCCATATCTTCGTCAATTACATGGTCGATGATGTTGGCAAACTCGTTGAATAGGTCTTGACAGGAGAGTCCGGTATAACTCTTGGGTGCAAAATCTTCGTTAAGTTTGAAGGACTCTATAACCTCCAGCGGCACGCTGTAGGAAAGCGACCTGTGCGAGCGACTACGAATGACGAGACCACGGCACACCAACTCGTCAATATCGTTCATATAACGAATGATGCGCGTATTGCGACAGTCTGTGTAATTGGAGAAATCGCTGGTCTGAATACAAGAGTCGTTACACATATCAATAAAAAGTGCCATCATGACGCTCTGTTCTTTCGTGAGGTTGAGGCGAGTGCCTAAATACTTGATTGGACGAGCGGCTTTCTTGTAGAACTCTGGCGACAACTGCGAGTTCTTAGCCAAATCTACGATACACTCAACTGCCGACAGCAAGTCTAACTTACTCTTTCTCTGTTTCTTTTCTTGTTCTTCCATAGTGATATTTATTTAGTTTTTCGACGACAAAGAAATGCACTACATGTGCCAAATAATGACATACGCGTGTTTTTTTTCTTCACTCTATGTAATAAATTACTTTATCAAGCTCAAATTTTAGTCAGACACCCACAAAAAAAGACCGCCGTCGTGACGTTTTTGACAGACGAGGAATGATGTGCTCCTTTATTCTTTTGGCGGACGAGGACGTCCGCGGTCCAGATGGGTGATTTTATACTCTGCATCTCGCCGAAAATCAGTATATTTGTTTTTTTATAGTGCAGTCAATCTTGCACACTAAAACAAATAGAAACAATAGATTAGCAATATTATGGCGTTATTATCCATACGCAACCTCCACGCCTCTATAGGCGACAAAGAAATACTGAAAGGGGTAAATCTCGAAATTAATCGTGGCGAAGTACACTCCATCATGGGTCCCAACGGCAACGGCAAGAGCACCTTGGCGGGCGTGATAGCGGGCAATCCGAAATACACCGTCACGCAGGGCGAGGTGATTTACAACGGCAAGAACATTCTCGAAATGCCTGTTGACGTGCGTGCCGCCGAGGGCATTTTTCTGGGATTTCAATATCCGGTGGAGATACCTGGCGTGAGCATCACCAACTTTATGCGCACCGCCGTCAACGAGCAACGCAAATACCGTGGGTTGGACCCGCTGAGCGCCAGCGAGTTTCTGAAACTGATGGAGGAGAAGAAGAAGGTGGTAGAGATGACCACGAAACTGGCCAACCGCTCGGTGAACGAGGGCTTTAGCGGCGGCGAGAAGAAGAAAAACGAGATTTTCCAGATGGCTATGCTCAATCCGACGCTCGCAATACTCGACGAGACCGACTCTGGCCTCGACATCGACGCGCTACGCATAGTGGCCTCGGGCGTCAACCAACTGCGCACTCCCGACAACGCCACCATCGTCATAACCCACTATCAGCGCCTGCTGGACTATATAGTGCCCGACTTTGTGCATATCCTCTTCGAAGGCCGCATAGTTAAGACCGGTCCCAAAGAGTTGGCTCTGCGCCTCGAAAAAGAGGGCTACGAATGGATACGTCAGGAAATGCAATAATGCCGCACCCTATGGAAGCAATCTTACAGCAATTTGCCGACTTGCGCCGCAGGCTGCATAAAAACGAGGTGTGGCGCAACGTTGATTTCACGCCCTTCCTATCGGCCGAGATGCGTATGCCCCACCCCGACGAAGGCGGCGACTACACGCTGCACTGCAACGTACCAAACCTCGACACCTACAGCGTAGTGATAGAGAACGGCTACTGCCGTCAGCCGCTGACCACCACAGCCGAGGGCATCATAATGGGCAGTCTGCGCCAAGCCATGCAGCAATATCCAGAGCAGGTGGCAGAGGTGGCGGCACACTGCGAGGGCGACAACGACTACTGCCGCATGAACCGCGACAACTACAGCGACGGGGCTTTCATCTATGTGCCTCGCGGCTGTACGGCGGCAAAACCCATACAACTGCTCTCCATCCACAGCGCCAACGACCCACTGCTGCTGCAAACGCGCAATGTCGTGCTGCTGGGCGACGACAGCCACGCCACCCTGATACACTGCGACGACTCTACCAACCAGCAAAGCACCTTTGCCAACAACGTAACACAGATACTCATAGGCCGCAACGCACGTCTGGAGCACTACAAGATGCAGAACATCAACGACCAGACGGGTCTGCTGAACCACACCTATGCCGAAATGGGCGAGGGTGCGGCGCTCTGCTCGGTGTCGCTGACGCTGAACGGCGGCCACATACGCAACCACTGCGAGGTGCGCATGGCTGGCGAGCACTGCAGCACCGAGGTGCACGGACTGTATCTGAACGACCGCAGCCAGGAGGCCGACAACTACGTGTTTGTGGACCATCAGCACCCCAACTGCGAGAGCCACGAACTCTTCAAGGGCATACTCGACGACTCGGCCCACGCCACCTTCAACGGCCATGTGATGGTGCGCGACGGCGCCACCAAGACCGACGCCCACATGACCAACCGCAACATACTGCTGACCGACAAGGCCACAATATTCACCAAGCCATTTCTCGAAATTTATAACGACGACGTGAAATGCTCGCACGGCAGCAGCATAGGACAGATGGACGACGACGCCATGTTCTATCTTCGCAGCCGCGGCATCAGTGAACGCTCGGCACGCACACTGCTGCTCTACGCTTTCTGCGACGAGGTGGTGGCCAAGATAGGCCTCGAACCACTGCGCCAGCGCATCAGCGACATCATCAAACAACGTCTGCACGGCGAACTGACGGTGTGCAGCGACTGCGCGCTGTGCTGCTCCTCGCCCTGCGGATGCGCCGACAGCCATTTCGAGATAGACCCCACAAAACTCTAACAGCGACGCCCATGAGAAAAGCCCTCGCCATCCTCTTCGCCATAGTCCTCGCCACAGCGGCCAAGGCTCAGACCTCCTGCGGCACGCCGCTCAAAGGGCAGAACCAACAGCGATATGAGGAGGCCGTGGAGGCCTATAGGGCAAAGAACTACGACAAGTGCGCCACCATAATCAGCAAACTGGTGAAGGCTGCACCTCGCAACGCCGATGTGCACCTCTACGCAGGCCTTGTGGCAGCGCACCGCAACAACCCCGCAGGCATACGTACCCATTTCGGCAAGGTGTTCTCTATCTGTCATTCACCTGCCGACGCGCGAGCCTACCTCTACCAGGGCATAATACGCTACAGCGATGACGATTTCGACGGTGCGGTGGCAAGTCTGAACCGCTATTTCGACATAGTGAATGCCGACCAGAGGCCCGAATACATGGTCTATTACAACGAGGCGTCCAACTATCTGCATTGGTCGCAGTTTCTTGCCGACGCACAGCGCGACAAGGTTCCCTTTGCCCCGCAGGTGATGCTCGGTGCCTCGTCGCGCCACGACGAACTGATGCCCTACATAACCTTCGACGGCCAAGAGATTTACTACATACGCTATGTGCCTGAAGACGATGCGCCCACATTCTATCAGCGCGAACTGGAGCACAAAGTGCCACGCCTGTGCATAAGTCGCTGGAAAGACACCACCTACAGCGAGGGACAGGTGCTGCCAGAGCCATTCAACACCCACTCCAGCGAGGGCGGCATAACCATCACCGCCGACGGGCGCACTCTCTACATTGCAGCGATGCAGTCGAAAAAAAGAGACTATACCAACTTCGACATCTTCACCTCGACGCTGAAAGGCGGCAAATGGACACCGCTGCAACCCGCCTCGTCGGCCATAAACGGCGAGCGCACATGGGAAGGACAGCCCTCCATAACGCCCGACGGGCAGTTCCTCTATTTTGCCAGCAATCGCCCCGGCGGACAAGGCGGCACCGACATCTGGCGCTGCCGTAGGTTACCCAATGGCGACTGGAGCCGTGCCGAAAATCTCGGTCCCTCGGTCAACACGCCGGGCAACGAAAAATGCCCCTTCATTCATGCCGACGGCCACACGCTCTTCTTTGCCTCCAACGGCTGGCAGGGATTTGGAGGATACGACACCTATTTCATCAACCTCAACGACCCGACAAACAATATTCCAACCAACCTCGGGTTGCCTATCAATAGCGAGAAAGATGACATCTGCTTCGGCGTGATGAGCAACGGACAGAAAGCCTACTACGGCGGACAGCACCCCGTGCGCGGCATGGGCGGACACGACATCTTACAGTTCGACCTCTACGCCGCGGCACGCCCCGAAGGCATGACCCCCTGCAAAGGCCATGTGGCGGCAGCCAACGGCAAACCCATAGCCGCACAGATACACCTGAACCGCACAGGCAGCAGCGACGCCCACTACCCACTGGACAGCACGGGCCGCTACTGCGTGATGCTCTCCACACAGCAGAACAACCTTGTGTGGGCCACCGCCGACGGTTTCCTGCCGTGGGCCACCATAGCCAGCCGTCAGAACCCCACACTGCCACAGCAAATAACGCTTCAGCCGCTCAAAAAAGACAGCCGCACACCATTGGCCATAGGCTCCACCAACGGCAACCTCACACCCGACGAGAAACGCCTGATAGACGTATATGTCGATTTCCTGCTGCAGCACCCTAAAATCTTTATCCGCATAGAGACCCCCAACCCAAAACAGGCAAAAGCGGTTTACGACTATATGGTGTCGCGCAAGTTGAGACCGGCACGCATAGAATATCTTAGCGGCTACGGCATAGAAAACTCACGACTGGTAGTAACCCAAGAATAATCCCCTATGAAGCCTATCTGGCGCGTGCTGCGCTACATAAAACACTATCCTTTCCTATTGAGCCTGCACATAGGCTTCATACTGCTGCACGCTCTCTTCAACCTTTCTTCCTACGTCCTCATCATTCCCTTCCTCGAACTCATTTTCGGCATGACGGCGCCCCCCGACACGCTGCCCGAACTTGCACTGAACGCCTCGTCGCTGTCCGACTATATGCTCTACCACCTCTACGCCATGAAGGACAGCCTCGGCATTTGGAACTGCCTGCTCATAATCTCGGCGGCCTATCTCGCCATGTCGTTCCTTGCCAACCTGTTTCGCTTTCTATCGCAATTCTTTGTGGCACCAATACGCAACGGCATAGTGCAACATCTGCGCGACGACGTCTATCGCCAAATAACCATCCTTCCGGTTTCCTATTTCAACTCGCGACGTCGCGGCGACATCATCAGCCGCATGAGCAACGACCTTGCCGATGTGGAATGGAGCGTCGTAACCACCATCACCGCGCTCGCCAAAGACCCCGTCAACATCATCTTTTTTGCCACCACGCTGATAGTCATAAACGCCCGACTCTTCCTCTACATGCTGGTCATTGCACCTGTAACAATCTTTCTCATAGGACTGATAGGAAAGAGTCTGAAACGCAACTCATTCAAAGGGCAGACGGCATTGGGCGGTCTCTTTTCCATTCTCGAAGAGGGGCTTGGCGGCATACGCACCATCAAGGCCTTTGGCCGCGAAGGCGACATGCAGCAGCGCTTTGAAGAGAGCAACAGCGAATACACTCGCCGCATGATTCGCGTGGCCAAACGCAAAGAGTTGAGCGGTCCTCTCTCCGAAATTCTCGCCACGCTCGTGCTTGTGGCAATCTTGATTATCGGTGCCTCGCTGGTCATTGGCGGCGAGATGGGGTCATCTACGTTCATCTTCTTCGTGCTCATCTTCCTGCGCCTCATTCCCCCTGTCCATTCCATTATCAAAGCCTACAACAACCTGCAAAAAGGCAACGCCTCGGCAGCCCGTTTCTTCCAAATCATTGATGCCGACGAGCAGATTATAGAAAAGCCCAATGCGGAGGAAATCAAATCGTTCGACAACACTATAAATTACAGCGACGTCTCCTTTGCCTACACCACCGACGCCCCAAACGCAGCACCCGTAACGGTGCTGGACCACATCAATCTCTCTATTCCCAAAGGGCGCAGCATTGCCATCGTGGGACCGTCGGGAGCCGGAAAGACGACGCTCATCGACCTGCTGCCACGCTTCTACGACTGCACCGGCGGAGAGATTCTTATTGACGGCAAACCTATCAAAGACCTCAACATCACATCGCTGCGATCGCTCTTCGGCGAAGTGTCGCAACACTGCATACTCTTCAACGATACCGTGGCCAACAACATAGCCTTCGGCCACGAACACTATCCACGACAGAAAATCATAGAGGCCGCCCGCCTTGCTAATGCCGACGAGTTTATCAGCCAACTGCCGCAAGGCTACGACACCCCCATAGGCGACCGAGGCATGACGCTATCGGGCGGACAACGCCAACGCCTCAGCATAGCGCGCGCCATACTCAAAAATCCGCCAATACTAATCTTCGATGAGGCGACATCTGCCCTCGACGCAGAATCGGAAAAAGCAGTACAGCAAGCCCTTGAGAACCTAAAACAAGGACGCACAACCATCACCATTGCCCACCGTCTGGCAACCATCAAAAACGCCGATGAAATAATAGTGATGGACAAAGGCCACATTGTGGAGCAAGGCACCCACGACACCCTAATCCAGCAAGGCGGCCTATACAAGCACCTCGTAGAAATGCAGTTGCTGTAGTTCCTCTACTTTCAAACGAATTAAAGGCAAAGCCTAATCCCGAAATTCACACGGGGATTGAAATCCTAAAATCCAATTTTGGGGGGATTATAGACCCACGCACTAATTTTGGATTGCGTGGGTATTCTCTTTCCTATTGGGTTGTGCAATGCACAAAAAAACCTCGTCCTTTTTGGGGACGAGGGTAAAACAAAAGCGTATGAAAAAATTTATTTCTTTTTCAGAAATTCCTGAACGTTCTCCTGAAGCATCACATCTTCTTTGAACATATAGGCGTTCGTCTTGGGAGAACGAACCATGCGGATAACCTTTGCATACTGTTTGCTTGTACCAGTCTTAAGGGTTGCAACAACTTTTTTTGCCATAGTACGTTTCCTCCTTCGTTACTTGATTTCTTTATGAACGGTCATTTTCTTCAGGAACGGGTTGTATTTTTTCAACTCCAAACGTTCCGGGGTGTTTTTCTTGTTCTTGGTGGTGACATAACGGCTCATACCAGGAACACCACTTTTCTTCTGCTCGGTGCATTCAAGAATCACTTGCACTCTTGCGTCTTTGTTCTTCTTTGACATTGTATTTTAACGTTTTTGACGTGATTAATAAAAAAACGTGCTCGATGTTCCAACGGATACTTTTTCTCGTAACTTGGTTCTCGAAAGCGGGTGCAAAAGTACGACTTTTTTTTTAATTAACAATCTTTTTTTCATAAATCCCACATTTTTCCTCTTTTGCACGACCTCCGAAACTGCCATTTTGCCCTACCATAAAACACGATTTCATCAAAAATGGGCCTTTATTTTTTTGTTTTTATGGCAGTGAAAACAAGTTTTTTATTGTGCTGCGAGGTGGGCTATGGCGTAGCGGTAGCCTTCGAGGCCTAAGCCGCATATTGTGGCTTGGCAGACGGGGCTTAGCAACGAGTGGCGGCGGAACTCCTCGCGGGCGTAGATGTTGCTGATATGTACCTCTATGACCGGCGCGGTAATGGCGGCCACAGCGTCGCGGATGGCTACGCTGGTGTGGGTGTAGCCTCCGGCATTGAGCACTATGCCGTCGGAGGTGAAGCCTACCGCCTGCAACTGGTTGATTATCTCGCCCTCGACATTGGACTGGAAATAGTCTATCTCTACATCGGGAAAGGCGGCTCGCAACACGGCAAGGTAGTCGTCGAACGACTGACAGCCATAGATTTCTGGCTGCCGCACACCGAGAAGGTTTAGGTTCGGACCGTTTATTATGTTTATCTTTTTCATTAGGGCAGAATCAAAAACACACGGTCGGCATCAAAGGACGCCGACCGTGATATGTCTGTGTTATTGCGTTTTAGTCTTCTTCATAGATGAGGAGTTCGCCATCGTTGTAGAGGAAGAGCAGCGGGTCTTTGTTGTTTTTCTTCATTATCCAGCAGCCGCCATTCTCTTTGTCAACCTCCATCAGGCAGTATTTCCTGCTGACTTTCTGCTGTGCCAGTAGGTTGTCGCTTTTGTCGAACACCTGGAGGAAGGTGTCGCCATCTTGCTCGGCGAGGGCGTACATATAGTCGCCGCTGATGACATAGGTCACGAGGTCGGTGTTGTATTTTTCGCGGACATACTCGCGCACCACCACGATGTCGCTCACGCGATAGTCATGCCAGTAGCCGTAGCAGTAACTCCAGAAGCCTGGCCAATAGTGCACATGGAACGGTACGGGGTCCCAGAATATGGGGCGCATGTGAACATGATGGTGATGTATGGGGTGATAGAAATAGGGGGCAGGACGGATGTGGCGATGAGCCGGCGGCATGGGTCCCGGACGGCCTATGCGGCCATAGGCTGGAGCGCCAGCAGGACGGGGAGCGGGAGCGCCATATCCATGGGCGTGAGCAGGACGGCCACCGCCAACGGGGTGTTTGCCGTAGCGAGCCACCGACGAGGGACGCGTGGCTGTTGCGGGCGTGTGCATAGGACGCGATGTGCCAGGAGTGTAGCCACCTTTGCTGCCGTGGCCGTGAGGCGCAGCATACGTTGATGCCGAGGGGCGATGGGTACCTGCCGAAGGGCCGTGGCTGCCTTTAGACGGCGCATGGCCGTTGTAGGAGCCAGACGAATAGCCTCCCGACGGGCGCGACGAAGAAGGAGATGGCCGACTGCCGAACGATGACGACGGACGGCTGCTGAAACCTCCCCACCATGTCCGGGGCGTTGTGCCGAGAGAGGTGCCAGACCGAGAGCAGCGACGGTCAGCAAAACTAAAAATGCTTGTGATGTTTTCATGGCTCTTGTTGTTTTAGTGTGTTTCTGTTAATTTAGTGTAGGATAGTGTAGTTTTATTGCTACGCGTCGTTTTATTTCACCGTGCAAAATAAGATAATTTTCTTTATTTCTGCAAGTTTCATTTTCTTTTTCACCCGTCAGAAGGCGCTCCTTTTCAGTTTTATTTTGCCTATTTTATTATTATTGCTACCTTTGCATGAAAATTTCATTCTTATATAATATTGTATAAAAACTCATTTTCAGGGAGAAATATACGTTTTTTCTTAATCCTCATACAATTTTTCCCAGAGTTTGAATACAAATAAAAGAATCAACTTCATCAAATAACCTAAATACAATCAACATGAAAAAAACAATTATTTGCCTTATTATGGCTCTCGCCGTTGCTGGCATGGCTACCGCACAGAGCGACAACGCACTTCTGAACAGAATTGCTGACCGCACCAACAAGACGTCCGCCAAGACTCCCGCATCAGAGGAGACCACCAAAGCCACCTCTAAAACCCAGTTTGCTTTCTTAATGGGTTGGGACGGACTTGGTTCCAGCATGTTCGGCGGTCTGCAGTCAGACGAGAAGAACGCCTACAGCACCAAACCTTGGTTCAATAGCTGGCAGTTGGAAATTGTTTACAATTTCTACAAAAACAACGGCGTTAAAATCTTTGCCGGTGTTGGCTATCAGAGCGATGTCTATAAGATGAGCCACGACTTCATCTATCTGGACAGAAACTACATCCCCGTCGGAAGCACAGTAAAGCAGCCCACCATGCTCGTTGACGACTTGCATGCCGCTCGTATTGCCAAAGGCATCACAAATTTCGATGGCTGGGAGAGCCGCATCTGCGCCCGCTATGTGAACATTCCCATCGGAATCGACTATGCTTTCAGCAATAATTTCGGTATCGGACTGACCGCTGTTCCCGGTTTCAATTTCGCAACCAAGCACACCGGTCTGAAATACAAACAGAACGGCGACAACCAAGCCTCTCAGCGCGATGCTCTTGATGGCTACATCAACCCCTTCAAATGCGACATCCGCGTGAACGTCAACCTCTCTCTGCTCAGCATCTTTGCTCAGGTATCTCCCATGCCTTTGTTCAAAGACACCGACAGCGACGAAGTTTATCCCATGCGTTTCGGTTTAATGCTGAAATTCTAATTCGCAATACAGTAAAAAAAGCGGTCGGGGCTCGCATTGAGCCCCGACCGCTTTTTTGTTATGGCTGTTAAGCACGCTATTTCAGCATACGCTTCATTGCTCTTACTCGCTCAGCAGAGGCGTGAATCTGCGTGGCAGTGATGCGGCCTTCTTTGACGAGTTTGAGGATAATCTCTACTGTCTGCGGCACGAGTTCTGGGTTATAGGCTTTGCCATTATTGCTAAGACATAGCAGGTCGTTGCCGGCATCTATAGCCTGGAAAATGACCGTTTCGTAGTCGTACTGATTGATAATGGCACCCATGGCGAGGTCGTCAGTTACGATGACGCCTTTGTAGCCCATCTTCTTGCGCAGCAGGTCGGTAACCGTGGCGCGCGACAGCGATGCGGGCCACACGGGGTCTATCTTGCCGTTGATGACATGTGCCACCATGATGGCAGGGACCTTGCCCTCGGCAATCAGTTTGCGATAGGGTGCCAATTCGCAGGGCTTCCATGTCTTGGTAACATCGACAAGTCCCTCGTGGGTGTCGCCCGTGGCGGAGCCGTGGCCTGGGAAATGTTTAAGACAGCCCACCACGCCGCTGGCAGCGAGGCTCTTGAGCCAGATGCGGCAGCAAGCAGCGACCTGGGTGGTGTCGGCCGAGAAACTGCGACCGAGTTTGCCAATTATGGGGCAGTCAGGATTGACATCGACATCGGCGACAGGGGCATAGTCGAAGTTCACGCCAGCCTCACGCAGCATGCGCGCCGTAAGGTCGGCATAGTAGCGAACGGTGTCGAGTCCAGCCTCGGCACAGTATTTGGGCGAGGGCACGGCTGGGAAACCATCCACCTTGCGCATACGGCATACGAGGCCGCCTTCCTGGTCGATGCCTATCAGCAGTTTCCCGTCGGAAAACGACTGCAACTGCGCGCAAAGTCTTTTCAACTGCGACGGCGATGCCACATTGCGGTGGCGTTTGCCCGTCGGGCCATCGCGCTCGAAAAGGATTACGCTGCCAACGTGGTACTTGGTTATGTCGCGATAGATATGGCTGTTTTTATCCACCGACTGTCCGCGAAAGCCCACCAAAAGCATCTCGCCAATGTCGCGACGCAGGTCGTTGTTCTGCGCCGACAACGGCAGCAAGCCTACAAAAGCAAGCAGAAAACAAGAGAACAGCAATAATGATATACGTTTCATGGTTAAGTATGTTTTTTCCTTGTTACGAAAGCAATGCAAAAATACACTTTTTTGGCAACAATACGGCCATTTTCTGCCATATGCGCACACAGTATTATGTCATTTTGACATAATATAACGCATCCAATTAAAAATATCTGCCATTTTGACGCGTTTCATAATTGGCACAGGAGTTGCGATTTATTAGGGTGTAGGCGGTTGAAAGGAGCCGCCCACAGAAAGAGAAACAAAACAAACAAAATAATAAACAATAAAAAAATAGGAGATTAAAACGATGTTAGTAACAAGAAACAACAACTGGATGCCCGCTCTGTTCAACGAGTTTTTGAACCTCGACAACTGGAACAACAGCGTATGTGAGACCACGCAGACGATGCCCAAGATGAACGTTAGCGAAAGCGACAACGACTACCGCATGGAACTCTGCGTCCCCGGTCTGAAGAAGGAAGACCTCAACATCTGCATCGACACCGACAACAACCTCGTAATCGAGATGGTGAAAACCAACGAGCACAACGAGGAGAAGAAAGAGGGCCGCAAGTATCTGCGCCACGAGTTCAGCACCATGCAGTTCAAGCAGATGTTCAGCCTGCCCGAGAACGTGAAGAAAGAAAACATCAGCGCCAAAGTGGAGCACGGAGTTCTGACCATAGAACTGCCGAAATTCACCACCGAGGAGAAGAAGGCTCTCGCGCAGAACATCGAAATCAAATAACGCTGTCGCGCTCAAACAGAAGAAGGACCGCCCTAAAAAGGGCGGTCTTTTTTTGCCATTCCGCATCAATTCCACCAAACAAAAATAGAACGCGCCGATAGCATACGCCATGCTTCAGAACAATTTACATTTGGCAAACTCATAGTGCCCGCCACAATGATAACCATGGGCGCCATTGGAGTCAGCAACACTTTTATCTGCGATACAAAAAACAACCTTCATCACAAAATGGAAGATTTGTGTGGCGGAAAATTCATCCACATTGACGACTACGCACAATACCTCCCATTTGCCACAGGTGTCGCCCTGGAATTCGCCCATGTGCCAGCCAAACATTCATTCCGCGAGCGTGTTGCCACTACCGCGACGGCGGTGCTCATCATGGGGACAATAGTGTCAACCGTAAAATATACCGTCAATGAGAGACGCCCCGACGGCAGCGAGACAAACTCCTTCCCTTCGGGACACACAGCAACGGCTTTCACTGGAGCCGAGATTGTCCGGCACGAATACGGACTTGGCTATGGCATAGCGGCATATACGATAGCCACCGGCGTAGGTTTTTTGCGCATATACAACGCCCGCCACTATCTCAACGACGTTGTTGCAGGCGCAGGCGTCGGCATACTGTCGGCCAACATTGCTTATTGGCTCCTTCCATGGGAGCGGAGGCTTTTAGGCTGGGACGAAAGCAGCACCTCCACAATGGTCCTTTTGCCGACCTACAGCCCCACCCAAAATAGTTTCGGATTGGCCTTTTCCATGACATTCTAACACCTCTTCCGAACATCTTTGTCAGACAAATAAAACGACCGGTATCATCTATGAGTACCTGTTGTTTTTTTATGTTATTGATGTTCGCTAAAACCTTTTAGACGCAATAAGGCGGTTAAATGTTTGTATATAAGATAAGGAATTAAGATGGATAATATATTTAGTCTTATATGTATATGTCTTATTACTGTCATATGTTTTATAGTTTTGATTATTCAAAGTAAAACAAAAGTAAAGAAAGAAGAGAGAATTGCTGCTAAAGCTAAATTAAGCCAACCTGACGTATCAGAACAAAACCCGATTTTTATTGAGACAACAAATTATAATACGATACCGCTAAGGATTACTCATATTCTTCCTGATATTAGAGAAGAGACAATTAAGTTGGCAATGGAATTTTGTGAACATGAATTACTTAAAAGTGCAGCAAAAAGTATAGATTATAAAATAAGAGATACCAGTTATGACAGAGAATTAACTGCCACATTACTTATGGCTAACAGTCAGTCAAGCAGAGATGCTGACTGTTAAATATATAAATAACGAGAGGACGTTATCATGAAATTTT
>ONLQ01000027.1 GCA_900318665.1 uncultured Bacteroidales bacterium
TACGACGGCGAGCAGCGTGTGCTGGACATCTGGGACGACACGGTGGTGCTGATAGACGGCAACACTATGCTGCGCACGCCGCAACTGTCATACGACCGCAACACCTCGACGGGCTACTACTCGACCTGGGGCATCACGAAAAGCGGCGGCAACACCCTCGAAAGCCGCGAGGGCTACTATAACTCTGAGACAAAGATTCTCGACATCTACCGCAAGGTGGTGCTGTGGGACTCGGCCAGCCGTCTGGAAACCGACACGCTGATATACAACACCAACACCAAGATAGCGCGCTTCCTCAGCCCCACATATATCTACAGCAAAGACGCCACCATATACAGCGAGCGCGGGATGTATCACACCGACTCGAACTACGCCATCTCGACACGCGCGTCGCGTATAGAGACCGACGGGCGTGTGCTGACGTGCGACATACTGCACTACTGGGACTCGCTGAAACGCGGCGAGGCCTACGGTGACGTGTGTCTGACCGACACCGCCAACCATCTGATATGCACCGGGCTGTATGGCGAGACCGACCAGCAGACCCACACGTCGTTTGTGACCAAGGAGGCGCTGGTGCGCATGGAGCAGGATGGCGACACGCTATACATTCACGCCGACACGATACTCGTCTATAACGACACCGCCAACGAACTGCAGGCGCTGGAGGCCTACTACCATGTGAAACTGTTTCGCAGCGACGTGCAGGGAATGTGCGACTCGGTCTATTACATTGTGCCCGACTCACTGATGAGGCTCTTTGGCGAGCCTGTGCTGTGGTACGACAACTACCAGTGTACCGCCGACAGCATCGACGTGCTACACGATTCTGCCGGAGTGCGCCGTGCCGACATCAACGGCCACAGCATGGTTGTGCAACAAGTAGATGCCGAGAAATTCAACCAACTGAAAGGCAAGCGCACAGTGGTCTATTTCGTTGAGAGCGAGCCCACCTACGCCGACATTCTCGGCAACGCCCAGATGGTGTATTACGTCACCGAGACCGACTCGCTGGGCCGCGAAAGCCTCATAGGTGCCAATGCTGGCGTGGGCGCCGATATGCGCATCTATTTCCACGAGCGGCAGCCGCGCCGCGTGGTGACCTTCGGCAACCCCGACATGAACACCTACCCCGTTGACCAACTGCCGCCGGAGATGTTCCGACTGGCCGACTTCAAATGGCTGTCGAGCCGCCGCCCACGCCTGCCGAAAGACATCTTCGTATGGTGACAAAATGACAGCAAAAATAGCGCTGGCAGTAAAATTGACAGACCCATAAGCAATGAAACTATTTAGAAAAAACAAAAAAACAGACATAGATATGCAAACCGACGAAGAAAAAAACAATAAAGCCGAACAGGAAACCCCTGAAACCGAAGCCACACAGCAGAACGACAACGCCGCAGAGACCAACGAAGAGGTGAAAGAGGCTGAAAAGAGCGAGAAAAAAGAGGATAAGAAAGACAAGAAGAAACACGCCTTGCACGAACTTGAGCAAAAGGTGCAGGAGATGGGCGAGAAAATGCTGGAGCAGGAGAACAAATACAAACTCCTATACGCCGACTTTGAAAACCACCGCAAACGCACCAACATCGAGAAGGCCGAACTGATACTGAACGGCGGCAAAGACGTCATCAAGTCGCTTCTGCCCGTAATAGACGACCTGGAACGCGCCCTGCAAGCCATTGCCGAGGACGACGCCTCGCGCGAAGGCGTGCAACTCATCTACAACAAGATGATGAAAATTCTCGAACAGAAAGGTCTGAAACCTATGGAGGTGAAAGGCGAGAAGTTCAACGAGGATCTGCACGAAGCCGTGACACGTATTCCCGCGCCCGCCGAGGAGCAGAAAGGCACCGTGATAGACGTTATAGAGAAAGGTTACTATCTGAACGATAAAGTATTGCGTTTTGCAAAAGTTGTTGTAGCATTCTAACAGAAAATGGCAAAGACAGATTACTACGAGGTGCTGGGCGTGAACAAGAACGCCACTCCAGACGAAATTAAGAAGGCCTATCGACAGATGGCCCTGAAATATCACCCCGACCGCAACCCTGGCGACAAGGAGGCCGAGGAAAAATTCAAAGAGGCCGCCGAGGCCTACGACGTGCTGAGCGACCAGCAGAAGAAAGCCAAGTATGACCAATTCGGCCATGCCGCTTTCGAGGGCGGCGCCGGAGGCGGAGCAGGCATGAATATGGAGGACATCTTCTCGCATTTCGGCGACATCTTTGGCGACTTTTTCGGCGGAGGCGGTCATGGTTTTGGCGGCTTCGGCGGCTTTGGCACGCAAAGCGGACGCCGCGGCATGAACCACGGCACCAACCTACGCATCAAGGCACGCCTAACGCTTGAAGAGATAGAGAAAGGCGTAGAAAAGAAATTCAAGGTGCGCAAGGCGGTGGCCTGCAAGACCTGCGGCGGCACTGGCGCCAAAGGCAACAGTTACGAGACCTGCTCGCACTGCCACGGCAGCGGCGTGATTACCGAGGTGCGCCGCACCATTCTGGGCCAGATGCAGACCCAGTCGGTATGCCCCTACTGCCAAGGCGAGGGCCGCATAATAAAAGACAAATGCCCCGACTGCCACGGCCACGGCGTGGTGGAAGCCGAAGAGGTGATACCTGTGACGGTGCCTGCCGGCGTGGGCGAAGGAATGCAGTTTGCCCTGCAAGGCAAGGGCAACGCCGCCGAACACGGCGGAGTGCCTGGCGACCTGATTGTGGTGGTGGAAGAGTTGCCCCACGAAATCTTTGAGCGCCAAGGCAACAACCTCTACTGCGACGTATATGTCAGTTTTGCCGATGCAGCGCTGGGCTGCTCGATAGAGATTCCCACCCTTGGCGGCAAGGCCCGCGTGAAACTCGACCCTGGCACTCCGTCGGGCAAGATACTGCGACTGAAGGGCAAAGGCCTGCCAGAGGTCAACAACCGCTATGTGCGTGGCGACATACTGGCCTGCGTCAACGTGTGGGTGCCTACCAAACTGTCGCGCGACGACAAAGCCCTGCTCGAACAGATGCAGAAAAGCGACACTTTCCGCCCCAATCCGTCTGGCAAAGAACGGCGCTTTGTGGAACGTATGCGCGATTTGTTTAGTTGAGAGGCCGTTTAGATTTCCCTCTTATGCTTTACAATCGTTGCTAATAAAGATTTTTCGACAGAAAAGGGTGTGCGACAGCACGCCCTTTTTAATTTTTTTCGTACTTTTGCAAACAGGAATAAAAGAGCGAGATGACCGAGGCGTTTTTGCAATATGTATGGCAGCACCAACTGATAGATGGTGCGTTGTCCACCACCGATGGGCAGGCTGTACGTGTGATTAGCGCCGGCGAGCCGAACCACGACGCAGGTCCCGACTTTTTCAACGCACGGCTGCTGATAGGCGACGTGGAATGGGTTGGCAACGTGGAGATACACACCCACGCCTCGCACTGGCGCCAGCACAAGCACGGCAACAACGCAGCCTACAACAACGTGGTGCTGCACGTGGTGTACGACGCCGACGAGCAGATAGCCACCCAGGACGGCCGCACGCTGCCCACGCTCTCGCTGGCAGAGCATATACCCCACGAGGTTTGGAACAACTACGAGCGGCTGGTGATTACCGAGCCACGCCACGAGGTGGCATGCGCTGACAAAATGTCACAACTGCCACGCATCAAGATTTCATCCTACATGGAACGCCTTGCCGTGGAGCGCCTGGAGCGCAAGACCAGCGAGGTGCACCGCCTGCTGGACGAGGCTCATGGCGGCTGGGAGCAATGCTGCTACTGGCTTACGGCACACTATTTCGGCGGCAAGACCAACGGCTTCCCCTTCGAACTGCTGGCCAAGGCCACCGACATGCGACTGCTGGCACGCTGGAAGGACAACCCGCAGCGCATTGAGGCACTGCTGATGGGACAGGCGGGACTGCTCGACACCTATTTCGAGGACGAATACCCCCGCCAGTTGCAGGCCGACTATCAGGCACTGCGCAACGGGTCGGGGCTACACCCCATTTCGGCACACCTGTGGAAATTCTTTCGCCTGCGGCCTTCAAGTTTCCCGACGCTGCGCATAAGCCAGTTTGCGCAACTCGTGTCGCAATCGTCAAATCTCTTCTCCAAGCTGCTGGAGACCACCAACGCCGCACAGTTGGAAAAATTCTTCGACGTGAAAGCCTCGCCCTACTGGGAGACACACTACCAATTTGACAAGCCATCGCAGAAACGCGTCAAGAGCGTGGGCAAGAACCTTGCGCAAAGCCTGATTATCAACGCATGGGTGCCGCTGCTGTTTGAATACGGCAGAGCCCACGGCGACGACGAGACCCGCGAGCGCGCCATCGACCTGCTGCGCCAAATGCCTGCCGAAGAAAACAGCATAATAAAGACCTGGCGCTCCATAGGCATAGAGGCCCGCGATGCTGCCGAGAGCCAGGCCCTCATACAACTATACAACGAACATTGCAAAAGCAGACAATGTCTGCAATGCCACATAGGTATTCAAGTAATAAAAGCATGAAAGCATCACAACTTAACACCATCTTCCGCCAATCGACATCGGTCATTGCCAACGAGCAACGCGAATTTGACCTGCTGCTCACCGACAGCCGAAAACTGACCGTGGCCGAGCGAAGCATCTTCTTCGCCATTCCAACACGTCGCAACAGCGGATTTAACTTCATTGACGAACTCTATGAGAAAGGCGTGCGCAACTTTGTGGTGAGCAACACCTTGACCAGTGAGGAGCGTATGCGCCTGGTACCAATGGAGAAAGCCAATATATGGTATGTGCCCAACGTAGTGCTGGCGCTTCAGCAACTGGCAGCCTACCACCGTATGCAGTTCTCTATGCCCGTGATAGGCATCACCGGCAGCAACGGCAAGACCATAGTGAAGGACTGGCTGGCACAGATGCTGGGCGAGGACAAGCACGTCGTGTCGAGTCCCAAGAGTTACAACTCGCAGATAGGCGTGCCGCTGTCGGTGTGGCTGATGAACAAGACCCACGAAACGGCGATTTTCGAGACGGGCATCTCGGAGTCGGGCGAGATGGACCGCCTGCGCGACGTGGTGCAACCCACGATAGGCATCTTTACCAACATTGGGCAGGTGCACGACGAGAACTTCCTGTCGAGAAAGCACAAGATTAGCGAGAAACTCAAACTCTTCACACACTGTCAGACCCTCGTTTACTGCTCCAACCACCGTGAGATACAGAACGTGATTATAGAGACCGAGGGACTGAAGAAAGTTGACTTCTTCACCTGGGGCAGCAACGAGAACGACAACGTGCGGATAGTCAGCCAGACTGTCGAGGCCAAGCAGACCACCATACGCATAGCCTACAACGGCGAGGAGCAAGACATAGTGATTCCGTTTGTGGATAGGGCGTCGGCAGAAAACGTGATGCACTGCGTTGCCACAATGCTGATGATGGGCTACGGCATGGCCGAGATAGCCGAGCGTTGCACCCGTCTGCAACCCATAGAGATGCGTCTGGACATGAACGAGGGCATAAACAACTGCACCCTCATCAACGACGGCTACAGCCTCGACGTCAACTCGCTGGCCATTGCCCTCGAAATGATGCAGCAATGCCAGCAGGGCAAACGCTCAATAGTGATTATGAGCGACTTCGACCAGTCGGGCATGCCGGAAATAAAACTCTACAAAGAGGCCTCCGAACTGATAGCGCAGCGCAAGATAGACATCTTTATTGGCATAGGCACCGAACTGTGCGCCAACAGCAAATATTTCGACGGCATCAAGGCGTTTTTCTACAAAGACGTTGACGACTTCCTGCACAACTACGCCCTCGACGACTTCAACAGCGACACGATACTGCTGAAAGGCGCGCGCAAATTCCATTTTGAGACCATTGCCAAAGTGCTGCAGCGCAAAACCCACGAGACCATCATGGAGGTGAACCTCAACTCGCTGGTGTCGAACCTCAACTATTTCCGCAGCCAGATACGCCCCACCACCAAACTGATGGCAATGGTGAAGGCCTCATCTTACGGCACTGGCAAGGTTGAGATTGCCAACGTGTTGCAGTTTAACCATGTGGACTACCTAACCGTGGCCTACAGCGACGAAGGCGTTGACCTGCGCCGTGGCGGCATCACCCTGCCCATCATGCTGATGAACCCCGAAGAAGAGAGTTTCGACGACATCATACAGTTCAACCTTGAGCCGGACATCTACAGTTTCCGTATTCTCGAACTCTTCTCGTCGGAAGCCGCGTTCTTCTGTTCCAACGGCAGACGCATACCTATCCACATAGAACTCGACACCGGGATGCACCGCCTGGGCTTCAACGACAACGACATACAGGAACTTGCCGCCCGACTGTCGGACCCCAAATGCCCGCTGGAGGTGAAATCCATTTTCTCGCATCTGGCATGCAGCGAGGACCCCGCCATGGACGACTTCACAAACATGCAGATAGACCGCTTCAAGACCTGGAGCAGCCGACTGAAAAAGGAGATGCACCGCGAGGACATCTGCTGCCATATACTCAACTCGTCGGGCATCACGCGCTTCAACGACGCGCAGATGGACATGGTGCGCCTGGGCATAGGACTCTACGGCGTTGACCCCAATCCCGAGGTGCAGAAACACCTCTCGCTCGTGGGACACCTGAAGAGCCGCATATCGCAGATTAAGGAAATACCGGAGGGCGACTCGGTGGGCTACAACCGCCGCTGGGTGGCAAAACGCAACTCGCGCATAGCCATCATACCCATAGGCTACGCCGACGGACTGAGCCGCAAACTGGGCTACGAGAACGGCTCGCTGGTGGTGAACGGGCAGCCTGTGCCTATCATCGGCAGCATCTGCATGGATATGTGCTTCGTTGATGTGACCGACATCTCGTGCAAAGAGGGCGACGAGGTGGTTATCTTTGGCAACGACAAGATGATAACAGCCCTTGCCAAGGCCGCCGACACCATTCCCTACGAGATTCTGACATCGGTGTCGCCCCGTGTGAAACGCATCTATTTCCAAGAATAAACAACCACAGATATGAGCCGCTGGTTTACCGCCCGAATGAAAATGGCCGACCTGCTCTCGACCAACTACAACCTGCTGATGCTTCTGCCCCGCCTCGGCATAAAACTCGGCTTTGGCAACAGCAACGTGGCCGAGGTGTGCCGAAAAAGCGGAATGCCGGAATCGTTTGCCATAATGGTGTTCAACTGCTACACCTTCAACGACTACGAGCCCGACATCGACAGCCTCAGCAATTCCGACCTCTGCTTTCTTACGCCCTACCTCGTGGCATCGCACAAATACTACGTTGAGGAGCGGCTGCCACACATAGAGCGGCATCTGAACCACATTGCCGAACAGACAGGCACACGCTATGCCGACACCCTGCGCACCTTCTTCCAGGGCTATCGCGACGAGGTGTTGGCGCATTTCGCCTACGAGGAGGAAACGGTCTTTCCGATAATGGAACATCGCCTGGCTGGCGGCACCGGAGGACGAGACATAGCACTGTTCTTTGCCAAGTCGCACGACAACATAGTTGACAAACTGTCCGACCTTACGCAAATCATATTCAAGTACCTGCCGTCGGACGGCATGATGGAAGAACTGAACGAACTGCTGTTCGCCATACTGCAACTGTCTGACGACCTGAGCAAACACGCTATGATTGAGGACATGGTGTTGATTCCTTACCTTACCCGCAAGGAGGGAGGCAAAAAATGAGCCCACTGATTAGCATACTGATTGTGGAGCCCTCGACAATCATTGTGGAAGGCATTAAGGTGCTGCTTGACGAGGCAGGAGGATTCAATGTGCTGGCACCACTGCACGACACCTCGATGCTGACGGAACGCATCACCTCGCAACGCCCCGACATAGTGCTGCTGAACCCCACCCTTGTGCAACACTGCCAACAGCCGTCGGCAGTGCAACGCATAGCACAGTCGCGCCCCGTGGTGGCACTGCTCTACCAATACACAGGTCCGCAGGCCTTGCAAGGCTATTCGGCAGTGCTCGACATACGCGAAAACCGCAGCCGCGTGGCAGCGCTGCTGCGCGAATGCTGCGACCGCTACGACAACGAGTGCTCGACGGAGGACTACGAACTGACCGAGCGCGAGACAGAGGTGCTGGTGCTCTTGGCCCAAGGACTGAGCAGCAAGGCCATTGCCGACCGCCTCAACATATCTATCCACACCGTCAACACCCACCGCAAGAACATCACCAACAAGACGGGCATCAAGTCGGTGGCAGGTCTTGCCGTTTACGCCACCCTACACAACTTCATTGACGGATAGCGCCAGCCACGGAAAACCGTTCCACACGCAAAGCAGACTCAGCCATGTCGCCAACAGCACAACCGATAGAAAAGGAACGACTATGGAACGCCAACTACATAAAGGTGATGGCGGCCAACTTCATGATTTTCTTCTCGTTCATGCTGCTGACGCCGCTACTGCCCATCTATCTGTACGACACCTTTGCCGCCGACAAAGACACCATAGGCATAGTGCTGTTCGGCTATGCGGTGCTGGCCCTCGTGTCGCGACTGTTTAGCGGCTATATTGTTGACAGTTTTCCACGCAAGATGGTGGTGCTGTTTAGTTTCTTCATCTTCACGCTTTTCTTTGTCGGCTATATCGTGGCGGGTTCGCTGCTGCTCTTTGCCGTGGTGCGCACCCTGCACGGAGCGCCTTTCGGCACACTGACGGTGGGCAACAGCACATTGGCTATCGACGTGCTGCCCTCGTCGCGACGCACCGAAGGCATAGGCTTCTACGGGCTAAGCAACAACATTGCCTCGGCAATAAGCCCCTCGGTGGCAATATGGATTTACCACACCACACACAATTTCGAGATACTTTTCTGGCTCTCTATGCTCACGGCGCTGCTCGGACTCATTATTACCGCCACAGTCCGCGTGCAACGTCGCGAACTGAAAAAGCCGACCTCGCCCATCTCGCTCGACCGTTTCTTCCTCATTCGCGGCTGGAGCAACGCCCTCACTATGGTCTGCTTTGCCTTCTCCTATGGCGTGGTTTCGACCTATCTTGCCATTTACGGACGCCAGCAACTGGGCATTGAAGGCGGCGCAGGGCTTTTCTTCCTGCTGCTGTCTGTGGGCCTCATCTGCTCGCGGCTTACGGGCAACCGACTGCTGAAGCAGAACCGACTGACCCACAGCGCCGCCATAGGCATCTGCATTTCGGCGGTGGGCTATCTGCTGTTTGCCGCAGTGCCAAACGAGATTGGCTACTACGGCGCGGCAATAGTCATAGGTCTCGGCAACGGCCGAATGTACCCCTCGTATCAGAATATGTTTGTCAACCTGGCAGAACACTCGCAGCGCGGCACCGCTAACAGTTCCATACTTGTCTCGTGGGACGTGGGCGTGGGCTTAGGCATACTGATAGGCGGCATAGTGTCGGAACACATGGGCTACACGGCGGCCTTCCTCGTGGCGTGGGCCGTGAACCTGACCGGCGCTATAGGCTATTTTGCCCACACGAGGCGCTATTTCGACCAACACAAACTGCGATAGCAGACCCTTTTTATTCACGCAAACAAAGCATTTCAGCATAAACCCAAACCAATGAACTACGCCAACACCATAGCCACAGCACTCGGCATAGGGGTGCGACAGGTGGAAAAGACCATCGAACTACTCGAACAAGGCAGCACCGTGCCATTCATAGCACGCTATCGCAAAGAGGCCACCGGCTCGCTAAACGAGGTTCAGATTGCCGCCATACGCGACCTCCTGCAGAAACTCAAAGAGATAGACAAACGACGCAACAGCATAATACAAAGCATAACGGAGCAGGGCAAGATGACTCCCGAACTGGAGAAAAGTCTGCGCGAGGCTACGACGATGACCGAATTGGAGGACCTCTACCTGCCCTACAAGCCCAAACGCCGCACACGCGCCACCATAGCCATAGAACGAGGCCTCGAGCCGCTGGCCAACATGCTGTTCCGTCAGCAGCCTGGCGACGTTGAGGCACTCGCCTCGCGCTACATAAACGACGAGAAAGGCGTGGCGTCGGCAGATGACGCCTTGGCTGGCGCACGCGACATCATTGCCGAGCGCGTGAGCGAGAACGCCCTGTCGCGCGACCGCATACGCAACATCTTCCGCCGCAGCGCGATGCTCTCGTCGAAGGTGGTAAAAGGCAAAGAAGAGGAGGCAGGCAAGTTTGAGTCATGGTTTGACTGGAGCGAGAACGCCATGCGCGCCCCGTCGCACCGCATCCTGGCCCTCTTCCGTGGCGAAGAGGCAGGACTGCTGCGAGTGCATGTGCTGCCCGACAGCGACGAGGCGGCAATAGAGACCCTGCAACGCCAATATGTGAAAGGCAGCAACGAGTCGTCGAAACAGGTGGCGATGGCGGTGGCCGACGGCTACAAACGCCTTATGCAGCCATCTATCGAGACCGAGATGTACAACATGCTGAAAGAGAAGGCCGACAAAGAGGCCATACGCGTCTTTGCCGACAACCTGCGCCAACTGCTTTTGGCGTCGCCCCTCGGACAGAAACGCACGCTGGCCATAGACCCCGGATTTCGCACGGGCTGCAAGGTGGTGTGCCTCAACGCGCAGGGCAAACTGGAACACAACGAGACAATATACCCCTTCACCTCGGTGCGAGAAGAGCGTGCCGCCATTGCGAAACTGGAAGCCCTTGTAGAGGCTTTCGACATCGAGGCCATAGCCATTGGCAACGGCACCGCAGGCCGCGAAACCGAAGATGTGGTAAAACGCTGCCATTTCAACAAGAAGGTCATAGCCGTGATGGTGAGCGAGAGTGGCGCATCGGTCTATAGCGCGTCAGACGTGGCACGCCGCGAGTTTCCCGACTATGACGTGACGGTGCGTGGCGCGGTGTCGATAGGCCGCCGCCTGATGGACCCGCTCTCCGAACTGGTGAAGATTGACCCCAAAAGCATAGGCGTGGGACAATACCAGCACGACGTGGACCAGCGTATGCTGCACGACAGCCTCGAGGACGTGGTGGTGAGTTGCGTGAACAGCGTGGGCGTGGAACTGAACACCGCCAGCCGCGAACTGCTGAGTTACGTGAGCGGCATAGGACCTGTGCTGGCCGACAAGATTGTGGCCTATCGCGACCGAGAAGGCGCGTTTCATAACCGCCGCGAACTGACCAAGGTGGAACGCCTCGGCGACAAGGCCTTCGAGCAGTGCGCCGGATTTCTGCGTGTGCGCGAAAGCGACAACCCGCTGGACCGCAGCGCAGTGCACCCCGAGCGATATGCCGTGGTGGAACGCATGGCAAAGTCGGTAGGCGCATCGGTAGAGCAACTGATGTCTGACAAAGCCCTGCGCGACAAAATAGATATACGCCAATTTGTTAGCGCCGACTGCGGACTGCCGACATTGCAGGACATAATGAAGGAACTGGAAAAGCCCGGCCTCGACCCCCGCGCAAAATTCGAGGTCTTTGAGTTTGACAAGAACATCACCAAGATAGAGGACGTGCAGCCTGGCATGGAACTGCCTGGCATCGTCACCAACATAACCGCCTTCGGCGCCTTTGTCGATATTGGAGTGCATCAGGACGGACTGGTACACATAAGCCAAATGGCAAACCGCCGCGTGAACGACCCTGCCGAGGTGGTACACCTCCATCAGCATGTGCGCGTAAAGGTGCTCGACGTTGACCTAAAACGGCGCCGCATATCGCTGACAATGAGATTTTAGAATCTTCCACTCTTCTTTACAACGCAACACCCATGAAAGATTTTGTCAAACGGTTACTACTCCGCCATAGGCGTCGTCGCAACACCGCCGCGCACATGCGCTACTATCGTCAAGTGGTGGAACAATCGCCCCTACTTGGCGCACCCGCCGAAGGCGAGAAAGAGTGGACTGAACGCTGGCGAGCATTCGACAGGCACCTCTCGCCACTATCATATCGCATCTATTCGCGTTTCTGCGGGTGCAGCCCCGACATCGTTCCGCTGGAAATATGCACGAACTTCATCGAGCCGGTGCTTTCACCCTCTGTTTACTCGCAAACCTATGACGACAAAAACCTGCTGGGACGAATACTGCCACCCGAAGTGCAAGCCGTCACCTATCTACGCTGCATAAGAGGCCATTTATACGACAACGATTACAATCCTGTAGTAAAATCCGGCGACAGAATACTCGGAGGCCTTTGTTTCAACCAAAAAGTCGATACCCTTATCGTTAAACCGACAAAACTTAACTCGGGTATAGGCGTAGAACTGTTCCGACGCAACGAACTCGTATTCGAAAACGATAATAAAGACTTACTTTCTATGCAATGGCTTTTAGGAAAATACGGTCCCGACTTTCAGGTGCAGCAGTATATAAGCCAGCATCCCACCACCGCGCGTTTCAACCCCGACAGCGTCAACACCATACGCAGCGCCACCTACCGCGACTGTAGAGGAAAGATACACTATCTTGGCGGAGTGCTACGCATAGGCGCGCCAGGACAGCATGTGGACAACTCGCATTTTGGCGGCATCTGCGTTGGCATTGAGCCTGACGGCACACTGCGCGACCATTTCTTCAACATCCACCTGCGAAAATTCTCGGAATATAACGGCATTGACCTTGCTAAAGAAAAAATCGCTATCGAAAACTACGAGCAGATAAAGCAGTTCTCCACCGATATGGCAGCACGCTTTCTGCATCACGACCTGCTGGCATTCGACATTGCTATAGGGTGCGACGGACGGCCTATCTGCGTGGAGGTGAACACCCACGGCTTCAGCGCATGGATAATGCAGGCTGGCGTCGGACCTCTGTTCGGCGATATGACCGACGAGGTGCTGGCGCGAGTTGAAAGACAAAAAACGGAGATAGGGCTGATGATGGTGCAGACCATATAACGTTCCCGATATTTTTGGGAAACGCAATCACTATGAAATCTCTAAACCAAATTTTGGGATAATAAAAAAACAATGAAACTCAGCAAATTTCGTAAAAGTTACATTATAGACAAGACCTACGGATTAACCCTGACTAGCACAATCCTAACCGCATTTGCCCCTTTGATTGCCACGCTCGTGGATGGTCTTTTCTGCAGCCATATACTTGGCAACGACGCATTCATAGCCATCAGCGTCATGCTACCTGTGGTCAATGCCGTTGGTGTGCTGACGCTTATCTGCTGTCGAGGCGGTGCTGTATTGGCCGCTAAGCGACTGGCCAATAATGAGATTGAAAAGCCCAACCAAATTTTCACTATCTCCTTATTCTCTGCTATGCTTGTGGCTATCATTACTGTAATCGCCATGGGCTTGAACGTTGATTCCGTGGCTCACTATCTCTCTGGACACCCAGAAAGGGCTGCCTACGTGAAAGAATACCTGAGTATCATACTGATTTATTTCCTTGTTTTGCCTATCAACAATACTCTCAGCGACTTCTCTACTTATGAGGGGTATCCTCAGCTGACCGCAAATGCGGTGCTGATAGGTTGCACTGTCAATGTACTGCTTGACACCATATTCATCGGAGTGCTGCACTTGGGAATCATTGGTGCGGCATGGGGCACAGTGGCATCTGGTATCGTTACCTTACTGATACTACTTCCTCATTACCTGGCAGGTAAAAGCAAATACAGACTCTCAAAATCTATAAACGGTACCATATCCATACTTTGGAACAACCTCAAACATGGCTTTGGCTTTAATGTGTTTTACATTGTCGTCAACGCCTTTATGTTGTTGGGCAACGCTTTGGTGCTTCATGTGGCCGGAACAGGTGGCTTGACACTCTTCAATGTCTGCCTGCAAATACAATCTGCCACTTTTTCCGTAGTTGTAGGACTTTGCATTGCCGGAATATCGCATATCACCTATTTGCGAACCATTGACGATATACAAGGATTGCGTCGCATCATGGACCATACATTCAGTATCGTTGTGGTTTTCTATGGCATATTAACATTGATGATGATAGTTTTCCCGCAGTTTTTCCTATGGTGTTTCGGCCTCGGCGATGCTTTTGACTATGCTTTTGTCCGCAAGGTTTTTATATGCTTCGGTATCTATTATTTCTGCTTTTGCACAATGTCAGTATATGTTACTGTGGTTTTACAACTGGCTGGATATGTGGGTGTCAAAATCTTGTTGGTTTTCGGTATGGGTATTACCACTTATCTATGTATGCTCGGATTTTCATTTGTTAGTCCCGATGCCATGTGGCTTGGCATGATAGTGGGCAGTGTTCCAATCCTTATAGCCAGCATTGGCTTTGGCTTTTATCTGCATAAAAGCCATCCAGGATTTACAAGATTCACTCTCGTAGATAAATACCCCAATCGTATCAAATTTGAATGCTCACTCGACTACGAGCGACGCCATATCGAGGATTTTAGAAGAGAGTTGCACCTTTTTGCTGAAGCCTGCGAGATGCCGCCTGCTGTTCTGGAGAAAATAAGTACAGCCGCCAAAGCCCTCTACCAAAATGCCATAGACAACCGTGAAAAGGATTTGAAATACATGGATATATCTTTGTGTGAACTCGATGACAGTTTTTCTTTGACTATAAAAGACTGCGGACACCCCAATAACCCACTGGTTGACAAGGTTGACGCCAAGTCGCTCGGAGCCATATCAGCCTCCCACCGCTATGTGTTTTCAATGAATGTCACAAGCCTCGTATGGAGTAAGCAATAACGCTCATGTAATCATTTTAACTACTTCTTTACATGAGGCATCTTTTTTATCATATTTGTCGGTTTTGTAAAAAAAATGTATTTTTGCAAATTTATAATTTGTAAGAAAATAGAGCCTCTTATGAAAAAATCTATACTTCTGCTCATCCTGCTCCCACTGTGGATGACCCAGATGACGGCCCAGACGCTGGCCGAGGACCCCGACAGCAAAAAGTTCGGCTACAAAAACAGCCAAGGCACATGGCAGATAGCCCCACGCTATCAACGCGCCTTTGAATTCCAGGGCTTTAACCGCAAATATGCCGTTGTGAAATATGACAACCTCTGGGGCTGTATCGACGACAAGGGCAACATGGTGGTGCGCAATATCTTTGCCACACAGGAAGAGGCCGAGGCTGCCGCTCTGCAATGGCAGGAGGCTGGCGAGCCCGGCAAATGGCTCTATCCCGCAATGAACCCCGCCAACCGCGCATGGGGCTTTGTGAACTACTACGGACAGTGGAAATTCCAACCCCAGTACCAAGGCGCTGGCAAATACCACGGCGAGGAGCCGATGAACTATGCCGCCGTGAAATTTGACGACCGCTGGGGCTGCATCGACGGCAAAGGCATACTGATTATCAACAACGTATTCTCCTCCATGGAGGACGCCGAAGCCGCTGGAGAGCAGTGGGTTGCCGGAATGCACTATGAGACATGGCGTATGCCTGCCTCCAACCCCACCACAGGAATGTACGGCGTGGTGAACTACCTAGGCCGCTGGGTGCTGAAAGCCACGTTTGAATACATCGAGCGTTTCGGTAGCGACAACAACCACGCCTACACACAGGCCAAGATGGAAGGCCGCTGGGGCAACATAGACCGCTACGGCAATACCATCAGCCAATTCATTTTCCACACCAAGGCCGATGCCGCCGACGCCCTGCGCCAAATGGAGCATGGCCGTCTTATCACCGACTGGCGTCTGCCAGTGCAGCATCCCACAAGCAAATCGTGGGGCTGGGTTGACTACGAAGGCAACTGGGTCATTCAGCCCACCTTCCAAGAAGCCACCCACTTCACGGGCGACACAGGCCATTTCGCCACCGCCAAAAAGAACGGCTACTGGGCCAGCATCGACAACGAGGGTTATCTCATATCGCAGCATGTGTTCATCATGACCGACGAGGCCTGGACCGCAGGCCACGAATGGGACTCCCGCCAAGAGCTGGGCCACTGGCAGTTCCCAGTACGCGACACCCTCACCAAGCAGTGGGGCTATGTCAACTACAAAGGAAGATGGTCGATACGTCCGACCCTTGAAGGCGCCATGCAATTCTACGGCACCGACAACAACCGCTTTGCCCCCGCCAAGCGCGAAGGCAAATGGGGCTGCATAGACCACACCGGCCGTTTCGTGGTGCCCTATATCTTCAACACCTCGGCCGACGCCTACGAGCAAGGTCGCAAATGGGCTGGCAAAAACAAATTTTAGAAGAAGCCCCGTCAAAAACCATAGCGGACAGACCGCTTTAGACGACAGAAAAGACACACGATGGACTATCTGATAAAAAACGGCACCGTAGTCAACGAGGGCAAAATGACGCAACGCGATGTAGCCATAAGCAACGGCATCATCGTTGAGGAGGTAAACCCCGAAAGTGCCGTGGTGGTCGATGCCTCGGGCTGCATTGTGATGCCCGGCGTAATCGACACCCATGTCCATTTCCGTGAGCCAGGTCTGACCAACAAGGCCGACATGGGCACCGAAAGCCGCGCAGCAATAGCAGGCGGCGTCACGTCTATAATAGATATGCCCAACACCCTGCCGCAGACCACCACCCTGGAATACCTCGAAGAGAAAGAACGCATTGCAGAGGAAAAATGCCTTGTGAACTACGGCTTCATGCTCGGTGCCACCAATGAGAACATTGAGCAACTGACAGAGATAGACCCCGCACGCTATGCGGCAATAAAACTCTTTCTCGGCAGCAGCACGGGCAACATGCTGGTGAACAACGAGGAAAAACTAAACCTGCTTTTCAGCAAGGCTCGGAAACTGATTGTTGCGCACTGCGAGGAAGAATCCATAATTGAGGCCAACCTCGAGAAATACCGCAGCCACTATGCTGGCTCGGCACGCGAAACGGCAGCACTGCACCCCAAAATACGCAGCAGCGAGGCCTGTTTTGCAAGCACCAAGAAAGCCGTGGCACGCGCCAAACGTTACGGGACTCGCTTCCATGTGGCTCACATCAGCACCGCGGCAGAACTTGATTTGCTCACCAACCAGCCATTAGAAGCGAAACTCATCACCGCCGAGGTCACGCCCAACCACCTACGCTTCAACGACACACACTATGCCAAATACGGAAACCTCATAAAGTGCAACCCCTCCATCAAGAGCAGCACGATTTCTAAAGCACTATGGAACGCCCTGTGTAACGGCTATATCGACACCATTGCCACCGACCACGCTCCTCACCTGCTCGAGGACAAGCAAAAGCCCTATTTCTCAGCCCCAAGCGGCATACCGTCAATACAGCACTCGCTGCTCATGATGATGGAGATGATAAGCGGCAACAACGAGGACTTCGACCAATGGATGCCCATGCTGGTTTACAAGATGTGCCACAACCCTGCCACACTCTTCGGCATCAAGAACCGAGGCTTTATCCGCACCGGCTACGCCGCCGACCTCGTCGTGGTAAAACGGCACGCACAGACAATCGTAACGCCCGAAAGCCTGTACTACAAATGCGGTTGGTCGCCGCTGACGGGACAAAACTTCCAAAACAGAATAATCGAAACCTTTATCAATGGCGAGCCATTTGCCGAAGGCCGCAAAAAAGCCCAGCCATTGCAGTTTGAGAAATAATAGAACACAATGAAGAAACATCTCCTATTCCTCTCTATCGTGGCTATTCTTGCCTGCGCCACACCTCTCAAAGCCCAATCGACAGAGATTGACCCCTATAAACTGCCGCGCTCGTCGCAGACTTTCCTGCGGAAAAACTTCATATACTCCTTCCCTCTCTATGTCACCCAAAGCAAAAGCGGCTACGAAGTCATCATGAACGACAACACCACCGTTGACCTCGACAGAAACGGCAACTGGACCACAGTGTCATGCTCCGACGGTGTGCCCGAATCAATTGTTCCGCAACCCATAAGAATTTACATTGCCAAACGTTTCAGCCAAAAGACCATAACACGCATCATACGGTCGAAAAAGGAATATGTGGTAGAACTGTCGGAAGGCATCAACCTCCATTTCGATTCGAAATACAATCTCATAGTTGTAGATTAATACGGCTGAAAGCCAAACCCTTATTAAAAGAAATGCCCAACAGGCAACTACGCCGTTAGGCGTTTTTTTTAATACACCGATTGTTCTTTTTCCCTCACAGTCCTCAATGCCCAATTGTCTGCGCCATATCCTACTTGCCATTGTATTGCTGCCTTTCTTGTCGGCAGTGATGCTGGCGGGCTGCACCAAAGACAACGACTATCTGCACGACGGAGGCGCAGAGGTGCTTTCTTTCTCGTGCGACACACTTGCTTTCGACACTGTCTTTACCACCCTCGGCACCACCACGAGGCAGATGCGGGTTTATAATCACAACAGCCACCCCGTAAGACTCTCGTCAATAACCATGCAGCAAGGGCGAGCCTCGCAGTTCCGCCTCAACGTTGACGGCGACACATCGCTCGTGGCTCGCGACATACGTATCGAGGCTGGCGACAGCATGTTTATCTTCATTCAGGCCACCATCAATCCCACCGACCAGAATGCGCTCTTCGTTGTGGAAGACGCTATTGTTTTCGATGTTGAAGGCTGTGGCACACAGCGTCTGCCCGTAACGGCATGGGGCCGTAATGCCGTCTATCACGTCCCGACCGATACCCTCTGCGACGAACAAGGCAAACCGCTCATAGACCGCTATGGCAACCCCTACGCCTACAGCGTGATAGCCTGCTCGGCATGGGACCACACCCGTCCGCATGTCATTGTGGGATATGCTGTTATTGATAGCGATTCCACATTATCGCTCACCGCTGGCGACGAACTTTATTTTGCCAACGGCGGAGTGCTGTGGGCTTACAACGGCGGAACGCTTACGGTGCAGGGCAGCGAGGAGCAGCCTGTGCTTTTCACCTCTTTACGACACGACGGCTGGTATCGCGACCTTCCCGGGCAGTGGGGACACATCTGGCTTGGAGGCGTCAGTGGTGGCAGCAGCCGCAACTGCTCTATCGACTACGCCAAGATAGAAAACAGTTACTATGGCATCATTGCCGACAGCAACGACTACAGCCAGCCCACGCTCACCATCAGCCATACCGAGATAGGGCATATCAAGGTTGCCGCCATACAAGCCGACGACGCATGGATTATAGGCAGCCGCCTGTTGCTCTTCGACTGCGGTGGAGCAACAATCTATGTGCCTTTTGGCGGCCGCTACACTTTCAGCAACATCACCTCGGCCAACTATTGGCGTTACGACCATCGCGAGACCCCCAGCGTGATACTCGCCAACTGGTACGAAAGCAAAAACGGCATCGTCTTGCGCGACCTCACCGAAGCCACGTTCTCCGACTGCATCATCTATGGCAACTATAGCGATGGCGAACTGCTTACAGACTCCAAAGAGGGCGCCGTTTTCGGCACCTCGTTTGAGAACTGCCTAATCCGTGGCGGCAGATGGGACGAGGACCCGCAATTTGAAGACATCGAGCACCACGACTATCATACCAAAGAAGGCTCCCCAGCCGCCACCATAGGCTACTACGGAGAGAGATAACAAGTTTCATTATTCAAAATTCAACTTTCAGAATTAAAAATGTTTGAGTACATCCACGGCAAAATAGCAAGCCTCACAGCCACACAGGCGGTCATTGACTGCGGCGGAGTGGGCTATCTGCTCGAAATAAGCATCACCACCTACGACAAGATACAGCCCCTTCGCGATACCAATGAACCTGCCCATCTGCTGGTGCACGAGGTGGTACGCGAAGACGCCCACCTGCTCTACGGCTTTGCCGACGAGGGTGAGCGCAGCCTCTTCCGTCTGCTGATAGGCGTTAGCGGTGTGGGAGCAAATACAGCCCGCCTCATGCTCTCCACCCTCACCGCCGTAGAACTTGCCAATGCCATTGCCTCGCAGGACGAGGTGGCCATAAAGCGCATAAAGGGCATCGGCGCCAAGACCGCTCAGCGCATAGTGCTCGAACTCCACGACAAGGTGAAAACACTGGGCGCCGTAGTCTCCGGCAGCGGCTCCGCAGGAGCAAACTCGGCCAGCAAGGAAGAAGCCCTTGCTGCCATGACGATGCTCGGTTTCGCCAAAGCAGCGGTAGAAAAAGTCCTCGCCACCCTCGACAACCGCCTAACAGCCGAAGAATTAATAAAAGAGGCCCTGAAAAAGATGTAGCCGTACAACTATCTTACAGATACGACCATAAAAGACGGAGGTTCTTGCCCCATACAGACAAGAACCTCCGTCTTCGATTTTCATTCTGCTATTAGTAGTTCTCGGCGCGTACTTGGAAGTAGGACTGCGGATGCTCGCATACGGGGCACATCTGCGGGGCCTTTTTGCCTATCACGATATGGCCGCAGTTGCTGCACTGCCAAATGACATCGCCATCTTTCGAGAACACACGTTCTTTCTTGATGTTGTCAAGCAGTTTGCGATAGCGCTCTTCGTGCTCTTTCTCTATCTTGCCGACAGCCTCAAAACGGTAGGCAATTTCGTCGAAACCCTCTTCGCGAGCCTCACGAGCCATACGGGCATACATGTCGGTCCACTCGAAGTTCTCGCCATTGGCGGCATCTTCAAGGTTCTCAATGGTGGTCGGGACTTTGCCGCCATGCAAATACTTGAACCACAACTCGGCATGCTCTTTCTCGTTGGCCGCGGTCTCTTCGAAAATCTTGCTTATCTGCACATAGCCGTCCTTCTTGGCTTTCGATGCATAATAGGTGTACTTGTTGCGTGCTTGGCTCTCGCCAGCAAAGGCCTCTTGCAGGTTTTTCTCGGTGCGTGTGCCTTTCAGTGATTTCTCTGGTACATTCATAATTATTTGTTTTTATGGTTGATACTTTGACGTTGCAAATATACAAAAATACTCCAAATTGCAATTGTCTGTTATTTTTTTTACCTTTGCACACTTATATAATTAATAACGAAAAACATAAAAACCATGATAGCAAAAGAATTACTCAATCCTAAAAGTATCGTAGTATGCGGCGCTTCGGCCGACATACACAAACCCGGCGGCAAAGCACTCTACAACCTGCTACATAGCAATTTCAAAGGACAGATTTATGCCGTCAATCCCAAAGAGACCGAAGTGCAAGGTGTGAAATGCTATGCCAAGGCCGATGACCTGCCACAAGTGGATTGTGCAATTCTCTGCATTGCTGCCAAATTCTGCCCCTCCACCGTCGATGTGCTGACGCAGCAGAAAGGAACCAAAGGCTTTATCATCATCAGTGCTGGCTTTTCGGAGGAGAATGCCGAAGGCGCAGCCATCGAGAAACACATTGTGGACAGCATCAACGCCGTGGGCGGCAGCCTGATAGGTCCCAACTGCACGGGATTCCTCAACACCAACTACAGCGGCTGTTTCGACACACCTATACCGACTCTCGACCCCAAAGGCGTGGATTTTATTACCGGCAGTGGTGCCACAGCGGTGTTTATCAAGGAATACGGCATCAGCAACGGTCTGACCTTCAACAGCGTCTGGGCTGTTGGCAACAGCGCGCAACTCGGCATAGAAGATGTGCTGGAGCACCTTGACGAGACTTTCGACCCCGAGCGCTCAAGCCATGTCATCATGCTCTATATGGAGAAAATCGGCGACCCGCAGCGACTGCTGAAACACAGCCGCTCGCTTATCAACAAGGGCTGCCGCATTGCCGCCATCAAGAGCGGTGGCAGTGCCGCTGGTTCGCGTGCCGCCTCGTCGCACACAGGTGCTTTGGCAACCAACGATGCCGCCGTTGATGCTCTATTCCGCAAGGCGGGTATCGTGCGCTGCCAGAACCGTCAGGAACTCACCACGGTGTGCGCCGTTTTCATGCACCCCGAACTGAAAGGCAAGCGCTGCGCCGTCATCACCCATGCTGGTGGTCCTGCCGTGATGCTCACCGACGTTCTGAGCAATGGCGGCATGGAAGTGCCTTCGCTGAAAGACCACCCCGCCAGCCCCGCACTGCTTGAAAAACTCTTTGCTGGCAGTTCGGTAGGCAACCCCATTGACTTCCTTGCCACTGGCACCGCCGAGCAACTGGGCTATATTATTGATGCTGTGGAGAACGACTACACCGACATCGATTTCTCCGTTGTCATCTTCGGCTCTCCCGGACTCTTCAGCAACCGCGAAGTATATAACCTCCTCGACGAGAAGATGAAGACCTGCAAGAAACCCATCTTCCCCGTGCTGCCGAGCATCATCAACGTGAAGGACGAAATCAACGAGTTCATTGCCAAAGGGCGCATTAACTTCCCCGAAGAGTGCGTGCTGGGCAACGCCTTGTGCAAAGTATATAACACTCCCAAACCGCAGCCCGAAAAGGTGGAGCAGCCTGCCATCGACGTGGCACGCATACGCCGCACCATAGACCGCTGCAAGAGTGGCTATCTCGACATTGCCGACTACAACGAACTGCTTGATGCCGCTGGCATCAGCCGCAAGAAATCGGTAGAGGTGTCGAGGAAAGAGGACGCTTTGGCCTTTGCTAAAGAGGTGGGCTGCTCCAATAACGTGCCGCTGGTGATGAAGGTTGTAGGCCCGCTGCATAAGAGCGATGTGGGTGGCGTCACGCTTGGCGTCAAAGACCTCGACACCGTTGCCAAGGAGTTCGACCGCCTTATCATCATTCCAGAGACCTACGCCGTGGAGATGTACCCCATGCTTGACGGTACCGACGTATATATCGGAGCCATCCGCGACCCGAAATTTGGTCATCAGATATTCTTCGGTCTTGGCGGCATCTTCATCGAGGTGCTGAAAGACGTGCAGAGCGCGTTGGCACCTATCACTGCTGCCGAAGCCAAAGAGATGCTCCACAACCTGCGCGGCTACAAGATTCTCGAAGGCGTGCGTGGTCAGGAGCCTGTCAATATCGACCTCTATGCCGACCAGGTGGCTCGCGTCAGCGCGCTGGTGCAGGCCGCTCCAGAAATTGTGGAGATGGACCTCAACCCGCTGCTGGGCAATCCGCGCTACGTTACCGCCGTCGATGCACGCATCAGAATAGAAAAATAACAAAATGGAATCCTACCTCCCCCACGAAGCCAACCTTGCCAACGCTATGGGCAGCCGCTGGAACAGCACCAACCAGCGACTTGCTCGGTTGGACAGCGTGCCCAACGCGCGCGACCTTGGGGGACTCCGTACCACCGACGGACGGACAATAAAGCACGGAAGGCTGTTTCGATCCGCGGTGCTTGCCTCGGCCAGCGAAAACGACGTGGCCTTTCTGCGCGACGAACTCGGAATAAACAGCGTGGTTGACCTACGCACAGCCTACGAAGTCAACAGGAAACCCGATATTGCCATAGAAGGCACGGAATTCATCAATATGCCCATCGAAGATAAAAGGAACAACTTCTGGATGGAGATGCTGAAACACCCCGGCACCCTGCCAGAAAAAATACAATCCTTTGCACGCTCCGCCATAAGCAAACGCATGATGAGCCACATGTACACAGGCTTCGTGATGGACGAGTTCTGCCAACTGCAGTATGCGGCATTTCTCGAACGCCTGATTGACGAAGGCTCAAACAAAAATATTCTGTGGCACTGCTCGCAGGGCAAAGACCGCACAGGCCTGATATCGGCATTCCTGATGTTCGCACTCGGCTGCAACCGCGATACCGTGGTGGAGGAATTCGCACTGACCAACTACTACTATAAAGAAGTGGTTGACGAGGCATTACGACAACTCTACGATAGCGGCGGCGACAAAAATGACGCTTCCGTCATTGAGGCCCTGCTGGGTGTTAGAGTGGATTATTTTGAGGCGGCACTCGACCACATCGACCTCCAATTCGGCTCTATGGAGAACTACCTCTCCGACGTGCTGGTGCTGACAACGGAAAACAGGAAACAACTGCAAAGCATTTATTTAGAATAACATAAATAAAAAGAATTTATGAAAACAAGAATTGCTATCATCTTTGCCTTCTTCGGACTTTTAGCACTCTCTTCGTGCCGCAAAGAAGAGTCCAAAGATATCAACCCCACCGAGGACAGCAGCCAGTTTGTCATGCTGGCCGAGGCCGTTCCCAATGCAATACTCGAAATCCGCTACTATGGCACCTACAATTTCGTAGGCACCCGCATAGATGGCTATCTACAACCCGTGGCGCTGCTCACACGCCAGGCAGCCGACAGCCTGCGCGCCGTGAGCGATGATGTCATGGCACAGGGCTACCGCCTGAAAATCTACGACGCCTACCGCCCCCAAATGGCCGTCGACCACTTTGTGCGCTGGGCCGCCGACGTCAACGACACCATGATGAAACGCTATTTCTACCCCGATGTCGATAAAAGCCTGCTTTTCGAACAGGAATATATCATGGAGAAGAGCGGCCACACACGCGGTTCCACGGTCGACCTCACACTCTTCGACATGACCACCGAGAAAGAACTCGACATGGGCGGCACTTTCGACTGGTTTGGCATCGAGAGCCATCCCGACTATGGCATGATTCTCCGCGAGGCCATGGTCCGCCACGGATTCAAGACTCTCGACAGCGAATGGTGGCACTTCACGCTGAAAGACGAACCCTACCCCGACACCTATTTCACCTTCTCTGTCAAAACCCTATAAGACAATCCGAATAATTTTCAATTCTCTGCCGAAGGCGTCGGCGCAGCCGACAACTTTCAATTCTCAACTTTCAATTCTCAATTTTTAATTTTCAATTTTCAATTTCCTTCGGATGGCAAAAAAAACCTTCTCACTAAGGCTCAGCCTAAACATCATCTTCATTGTAGGACTGCTCACTATCATAGTGCTGCTGATAGTCTCTATCTCGTCGTATGTAATAATCGTCAAAGAAACCAAACGCTCGGCAACGGCACAATTGCAGTCCTCTATCAAGGAAATAGAGAAAGACGTTTTCGAGACACAAAGCATTGTCAACAATGCCGCATGGTGGGCCAATGCCAATATGAACAACGACCAAGCACTCTACCGAATCACATCATCCATAGTCAAGACCAATCCCAACATAGTGGGTAGCAGTATCGCTTTCCGCGAGGGAATGCACCACGGCGACAAATGGTTTGCCCCCTACTCCTACAACGACAGCCAGACGGGCGAGATACACTCAAAACAACTTGGCAACGAGGACTACGACTATTTCAACATGCAGTGGTTCTCCGCCGTTATCGCCGACAGTATGGCACATTGGAGCGACCCATACTACGATGATGGCGGTGGCGAAGTGATGATGGTAACCTACAGCGCCCCCATTCGCGACACCGCGGGCAACATATTGGGCGTCATCACTGCCGACCTCTCGGTCCAATGGTTGCAGGACAAAATGGAAGCCATCAAGCCATTCCCCCACTCAACAGCATCGCTTGCAACTGCCAACCAGAAATTTATTGCCAGTTCGCTCAACATGTCGATGGACCTTGTTGACAGCCAGGTGCGTGCCGAGACCGAAAACAACGAGCGTCTGGCCGAAATGGGCGAGGCCATCCGTGCCGGCAAAGACTCGCTCATCGACCTCAAAATCAACGGCGAGTGGGTTTTCGTGGTGTTCGGCACTCTCGACAACGGTTGGGCAGCCTCCATCTCGTACCAATACGACGACGTACTCGACGGTGTTACAACCATGAGCCTCATCATCGCCATTGTTGGGCTCCTCGGCCTGATGCTGATGTTCATACTCTGCTATGTAACAATCCTACGCCTCACCAAGCCCATCACCAAACTCACCGATGCCGCCATGGTGATGTCCAAAGGCGATTTCGACGCAACTCTGCCTCAAATCAAGACCGACGACGAGATTATGAGCCTGCGCAACGCTTTCGCCTACATGCAGAAATCTCTCAAAGACTATATCGCCGAACTGAAAATCACCACCGCCAGCAACGAGCGTATGGAGAGCGAACTAAACATAGCCCGCAACATCCAGTCGGCCCTCCTGGTCAAAGACTTCCCCAAAGGCGTATCGCTCGACGACAACGGCAACCCCGTTCTCCACTACGACATACACGCCTTCCTCGAACCTGCCAAAGAGGTGGGTGGCGACCTCTACGACTTCCGTATCAAGAACGACACTCTATATTTCGGCATTGGCGACGTGTCGGGCAAAGGCGTTCCCGCCGCATTGGTCATGGGCGTAACGCGTGCCGCACTGCGTTTCATCAGTGGTCTTGGGCTCACCATGTCCGAAGTGGCAGGCCGCGTGAACAACATCGTGGCCGAAGGCAACTCCACAGGCATGTTCGTAACCCTCTTCTACGGACGCATCGACATGAAGACAGGCAAATGCCTCTACTGCAATGCCGGACACAACCCCATCGTTGTAAAACCCGCCAACGGCGAGGCCTATTTCCTCCGTTCTAAACCCAACATCGCCGTGGGTCTCTTCCCCGACTTCCCCTACGTCAGCGAAGAGATGCAACTACACACTGGCGACAAACTACTCTTCTACACCGACGGCGTTACCGAGGCCGAGAAAGCCGACAAATCGCTCTTTAGCGAAGACCGTCTGCTGGAATGGGCCAACACCTCCGAAGCCTTCATCAAAGGAACATCGCAACAAGGCGTTGACGACCTCTACGCCACAGTAAAACATTTCACCGAGGGCAACGAGCCCAACGACGACATCACAATCATGATAATCACACTTTAATCCACTTTTAATATGAAGAAACGTTTTGACCCCATCAGGGACAAATCGGCAGAGATAATAGAATGTCTGATGGCATCGCCCGACATGCCGTCTGACGATAATCTGCTGTTCAAGATACGGCTCGCCATCGAAGAAGCCGTTGAAAACGTGGTTCGATATGCCTATCAGACAGGCAACGGATGGATGGAAGTTGGCACAGAACTGAGCCACGACAAAGTCGAACTAACAATCGAACTACGCGATGCAGGAAAACCCTTCAACCCACTTGAACGTCCCGACCCCGACATCACTCTCGCTGCCGAAGACCGCGAGATAGGAGGTCTCGGCATATTCCTTTGCAAACAACTTATGGACGAGATAAGTTACCGCTACGAGGACAATTGCAACATCCTCACCATGAAGAAAAAAATCAATATCGGATAACCAAAAAAAACAATACATACAATGGAAGTTACAATCAAACATTCCGAAGGGAAAAGCGAAGTATTCCTTAATGGACGTATCGACACCACCAATGCCGACCAGTTTCTCAACGACATCAACCCATTAATGCAACCCGAGGCAGGCGACATCGACATAGACTGCACCAATATGACCTACACCTCCTCGCAAGGGCTCCGCATGTTCCTCATGCTGCAAAAAAGCGTATCGTCGCGAAAAAACAAACTCGTGCTCCGCAACATGAACCCACAGGTAAAAGAAGTCTTCGACATAACAGGTTTTTCCAACATCATCACCATTATCTAAGGGCCTCGCCCACAAGGTAAGACTACACCGAAAGAGGGATGACAGAGCAACTCTGCCATCCCTCTTTTGTGGCATATTATCATACATTTAGCGCCATATTTTTTGCTCCATTTTGCTTTGTTTTCTTCAACGTTGTCAGTTTCATTATTTTTGCGTATTTTTGCATATTTATTCAAACCGCAAAATTGCGAGCATCGGGAGTCCATGCAAGCGCCTACATATTTGAAGAATAACACTATGGAAAACTACGGATTAGACCTTCACTGCCAAATGATTCTTGACGAGTATCACGAGATGATGCCGTCATTGAAAAAAATGGAGGAAATCGTCAAAGAGCAACTACACAAATGCGTACAGGACAACAACCTGTATGTCAACGCTATTGAGACTCGTATAAAAAAAGAAAACAGTCTGGCGGGCAAATTGGAACTCAAAGGCTCTAAATACACGACCCTCAGCGACATAACCGACATACTCGGAGCACGCGTAATAACCTTCTACACCGACGAGGTGGACAAAGTCGCGGCATTAGTAGAGAGCATTTTCGATATAGACTGGGACAACAGTGTGGACAAACGTAAAATATACGAACTCAACAGTTTCGGATATATGTCGCTCCACTACATCTGTCGCATACCACAAAAAATCTACCACGACCCCGCACATCCCGAAATTAACGAGCAACGTTTTGAAATACAAATGCGTACCGCCTTGCAGCACGTTTGGGCCACGATGAACCACGACACGGGATATAAGACCGGCGTCGAGGTGCCATACGAACATCTGCGCAACCTCACCAGACTGGCAGGTATGCTGGAATTGGCCGACGAACAGTTCAGCCGCATTCGCCGCGAGATTAACGACTACCGCAGACGTGTTCAAGAATTGGTGGCAAGCGGCAACTTTGACGAGGTTTCGCTCAACGGCGACACCTTTGGCAGTTACCTAAATCTCAAACCATTCCAGCCGCTTGCAGAAAAGATTGCAGCCATCAACCAGGCCGAAATCATCAACGACAAACTAACGCCCTATCTCAACGTGCTTGTGGACATGGGCTTCAAGACTCTCGGCGACGTGGAGCGCATGAAAAACGACTACAGTTACTACGCCTACCAGTTGGCCGTACACCAAATTGGAAACACCGACCTCGACATCATTGCCGCCTCGCTTGCCTTACAAAACCTCTGCACCGTTTTTATCATGAAACAAGGCGGCGGTATTCCAGGCTTGGAACGAATGTTCAACGCCCTCGGCGGAACACCCGAAACCAATGCTATGCGCGCGAAAAACACTTTTGAAAACGCACAACGAATCAACCTCGTGTAACTCTGAAAGTTGAATTTTGAAATAAAAATACCAATATGGCAAACAAACCTCTCGAAACAACTATTTTAGATAAAGCGATATGCTTCGCCGTGAAAGCCCACGCTGGCACCGAACGCCGAGGCAAAGGCTATCCCTACATCGTCCATCCCATGGAAGCCGTCAGCATTGTGGCATCCATCACTCCCGACCAAGAACTGCTGGCCGCCGCCGCACTCCACGACGTTGTGGAAGACTGCGACTGCTCCATAGACGAAATTCGTAAAGAATTTGGCGACCGCGTGGCAAATCTCGTTGACAGCGAGAGCGAAGACAAGATGACGTACCTGAGCGTAAGCGAGTCGTGGCGTGCACGAAAAGAGGCCGCAATAAACCATCTGGCACAAGCATCGCACGATGCTAAAATCGTTGCTATGGGCGACAAACTGTCGAATATGCGCGCCATAGCGGCCGACTATGAGCAACTGGGCGACAAATTGTGGGACAGATTTCACGCTCCCAACGGCAAACCCGACCACGAATGGCACTATCGCGCACTGGCCGACGCACTGAAAGAGTTGTCGTCCACACGCGCCTACACAGAGTTCTGCTCGCACGTTAACACCGTGTTCGGCACCAAATAAGCAAAGTCGTATTTTGGACTTGTAACTGCATAACAAGAAAATAACAAACAATTAAATACTCAAAACAATGTCATTAGTTGAATATTTTAACAGCAATTCACCCATCACCAACCTGCCAGACCTGCTCAATTTGCACCACAGCAATCCATTGAGCATTGACTACATGGTACAAATCATTGCCATCTTTGTGCTGGTAGAAGTAATGGCCTTCGTCAATTACATGATTCGCTATCGCGACAAATCGAACCTCTACCCTGCTCTTTACACATTGATTGGCGTGGTTCTCGTGATGATTTATTACTACTGCTTCCAGGACACCCTGCCGCTGCAGAAGATGCACACCATTCTGTACTCGCCCACAGAAGGCACGGCAACAATGGCTGCCGACATCATCAACCCCAACCTCGCAACTGGCGGCCGTCCCGCTATCGGATGGTTCTGCTATCCCGAAATCGTTGGGTGGCCTATTGCCATTGTGTCGCTGATTTTGCTGACCCAGGTCATTTTCTGCATTCTCTCGGCATGTATGCAGGTGGCTGCACAACTCTCCGTTGAGGCCAAACTCATTGAAGGCAAACCTTGGAAAGAGTGGAAGGTGGCCGTGTTCATCCTCCTCATCGGAGTCCTGCTCACCGCCCTGGCCGCATTCATCAGCCCCTATGCCACCACATGGACCCTTTTCGGTTTCCAGATTGTGCTGCTGGGCTTTATCATTTACAAGATTGTGGCCGACAGCATTCGCTGCCAAAACGTAGGATGGGGTCTGCTTATCGGTCTCACGTTCTACGCCGGTATTCTTGCCTGCATGATGCTCTCGCTGGAATGTCTGCGCGGCGCAATATTCTTTATCGTGGTGCTGGCTGCATTCCTGACCAATGCCAAAGCCCGCAAGAAGAAAGTGAAGAAATGATTTCCTGAATTTCGAATTCGATAGTTGAATTTTGAATTTCAGAGTGTTTAGTTAGTTTCTCGATGTTGCTCACTGACATATACGCCAAATCTGCCATCTGCGAACAGATGGACGAGGTGCTGACGCACGACGGGGCTCGGCTGCACATGGGCAGACTGCCAGGCTCAATGCAGGCAGTGCTGGCTGCGGCCATGGCCTCGCGCCACCCCGAACGTCGGCAACTGATGATTGCCGGCAGCAAAGAAGAGGCGTTCTATCTGCTGAACGACATCGAGACTCTGCTTGACGAGCGCGACGCCGAGATGGAGAAAAAGCGCGTACTGCTTTTCCCCACCACTTACCGTCGTCCCTACTCGGCCTCCCGCACCGACGACGAAGAGGTGGACAACGCCAACGTGCTGATGCGTTCCGAGGTTGTCAAGCAACTCAACAGCGGACGGGCTCTCACGGTGGTCTCCTATCCCGAGGCGCTGAGCGAGAAAGTGGTGTCGCGCAAAACGCTCACCCGCAACATGCTGGTCATCAGCAAGGGCAGTCAGATGGACATCGACGCGCTAATCGACACCATGCAAGACTACGAGATGGAGCGCGTGGACTTTGTTGTGGAGCCTGGGCAGTATGCCGTGCGTGGCGGCATTGTTGACGTGTTCTCCTTTGCTGGCGAAAATCCGTTCCGCTTAGAACTCATAGACGATGAGGTCGGCTCGCTGCGAACTTTCGACCCCACGTCGCAACTGTCCATACGTCAATATGACCAGATAACAATCCTGCCCAACCTCGAAAGCCGCCAGCACGAGACGGTAACCATCGAGGAGAAAGTCCCGCTCACAAACTATTTCGACAAAAACGACGTGGTGTGGGTCCAAGGGCTGATGCTGGCGTGCGAGACCATCGAAACCCGTATGGCCAACGCTCGCAGCCAGTACGACACACTGACGAAAACCGCGTCGGAAGCCTCGCAGAAGACCTCGGTGCGACAGCCCACCAAACCAGAAGATATATATTGCAGCGCCAACGAGTTACTCAAAGGATTGCTGGAATGTCGCATCATAGAGAGCGGCACAAGTTGCTTCTTCTCCTCGTCCGAGAAACTGACCATCAACAGCGAGCCGCAGCCTGTACTTGGCAAGCAGTTCGACCTTCTGGCCGAAAACCTCAACGGCTACGCCGAAAAAGGCTATCGGATGTATATAGCCGTGGGCAACGAGTCGCAACTGAAAAGGCTGAACAAGATTTTGGAAAGCGACGAGTTTCGTGTGCGCGGCGCGCACCTCGGCGACGACAAGTCAACCATACAGTCGCTGCCCTGCTCATTGGGCAAAGGCTTTGTGGACCACGACGAACGCCTGCTCTGCTATACCGACCACGAAATCTTTGAACGCTACCACAAATACACCGTCAGAGACCTGCGTCAGACGCGCGAGGCGATGACGCTCAAAGAACTCTTCGAACTAAAACCTGGCGATTTCGTCACCCATATTGACTACGGCG
>ONLQ01000059.1 GCA_900318665.1 uncultured Bacteroidales bacterium
CTTATCCGATCTCAGGCGGACGATGGAATATCTGGAGAAGACATATCACAAGGATATGATCGTGGCGGAAACCTCCTATCCGTTCAGTATGGAGGATTACCGCTCCTACGAAGGCTTTGCGAAAGAAGAAACCAAAGGTATGGTCTTAAAGGAAGAGCTGGTACGCGATCTGCCGTTTGAAATCTCCCCGAAAGGGCAAAGCGACTTTCTGCGTGCCCTCCGGGATACCGTTTTTTCCGTACCGAATGAAAAAGGCCTCGGCTTTATCTACTGGGGCGGAGAACTGATTCCGCGCAAAGGAAGCACATGGGGGAGCGAAGCAGGCATTGCCTATATGGAGGAAAAGGGCCCGGGCGGAAACGAATGGGCCAACCAGGCGGTCTTTGACTATCATGGCGAAGCGCTGCAGCAACGCAGGATTGCCATCAAACGATGCCTCGTCGTATTGGTGCGACAGGAAGTCCATCAGATAGTAGGGGCCGCCGACCTCTATGCCCTGCGCAAGGAGTTGCCGCACACGCTTGAAGAGGCCGTAAAGCAGATTGTCGGCAGCAATGACGGTTTTGTGCATATAGACCTGCCAATACATCAATCGGCGCGAAATGATGAACTTCTCGACGGAATAGATGCCCTTCTCGTCAATGACCAATTCGTCGTTCTTGACGTTGAGCATGTTGATGATGCGCTCGGTGCCGACAATGCCCTCGCTAACGCCGCTGAAGAAGCTATCGCGGCTGAGATAGTCCAAGCGGTCCATATCTAACTGACTGGACACCAGCTGATGTAGGAAGTGCTTTTTATAGGAATCCTCGAAGATGCTGATGGCCGTGTCGAGCGGACGAGAGCCGTCGGCAAGAGGCGGTAGTTCCTCGTTGATACGCTGCATGAAAAGGCGTGTCAGCACCTCGTGGTGCACATCGGCAATCATGTGTTCCGAAGTGTGCGAGAACGGGCCGTGGCCTATGTCGTGCAGCAGAATGGCGAGGCGCACGCCAAGCGACTCCTCGTCGGTAATCTCCACCCCTTTGACCTTCAGCACGTCGAGCGCACGAGTCATAAGATTGAGGGCGCCGAGCATGTGGCTGAAGCGTGTATGCACCGCACCGGGATAGACCAGCGAGGTGAAACCAAGTTGCTTTATATGGCGCTGACGCTGAAAGAAAGGATGCGAGATGACATCGAAAAGGATATCGTCGTCGATGGTCAGAAAGCCATAGACGGGGTCGTTGATGATTTTGCGCTTGTTGGTCATTGCTATTGACGCTTAATCTACTACAGGCGAAAGGAGGCGTGCTGCGCATGCCACGAGTTCGCGGCAAGGCTTCTTACCCATCTTCAGCAGACGGCCGCAAACGATGTCGCCATTCTCGGCACGAAATTTCTCGCACAGCGCAGGAACCTCGGAGGCATTGCCCGTAAGTCCGGCAACCATAGCCATACCGCTCACGCAGCCGCACAGTTCGCCCTGTCCCGACAAGCCACGTCCGAAAGGAGCGGCCACACGGTTGGCGGCAGCCTCGTCAATACCCAGTTTGTCGGCGTAGGCCAGCACCACCGACTGACAGCAGTTGTGATGGTCGGCATGAAGTTCGCGAGCCTTTTGTTCTCTCTCGTCGATTGTCATAATTACTAAATTTATTCTTTAACAAAGATTATTAAAATACGTGAATTCAAAATTATATGGTTGTTCGCAATTTGCAAATTGTTTATGTCGCGTCTCTCCGAGACGCAACTTTGTGGGAGTCTTTAGCCCCCAGACTGCACTACGTTTGTCTGGGGTTATTAAGATTCAGCCTCTCCGAGGCTGCAAGATAACGATTGCGAATAAACATAAATTTTTTCTTTCTAAATCCGTGGTGAGTCGCGTTAAGGATAATAAGTATTTATTTTAATCACTTTCTTTTAGCACGCATCAGCGTCTGCAACTGCCATATTGTTATGGCCGCCGAGCAACTGACGTTGAGCGAGTGCTTGGTGCCGTATTGCGGAATTTCGATGCTGCCGTCGCAGAGGTCGATGACCTCTTCCTGCACGCCTTCCACCTCGTTGCCCATCACTATTGCCACGCCTTTTTCGGCACGGCCTATGGATTCTGCCAAGGCTGGCGAGTCGAGCATTATGCTGTTGTGTACCTGCTCTATGGCATATACGGCATAACCTTTTGCTTTAAGGTCGCGCACGCAGTCGGTGGTCTCCTCGAAATACTGCCAATCTACGGAGTCCTCGGCACCGAGAGCCGTCTTGTGGATGTCGCGATGGGGCGGCGTGGAGCAGATGCCGCACAGACAGATGCCCGCCAGGGCAAATGCGTCGCTGGTACGAAACACGCTGCCTATGTTGTTCTGGCTGCGCACATTGTCGAGCACCACCACGAGCGGGAGTTTCTCGCTCTGCTTGTATTCATCGACCGACATACGGCCGAGTTCGTCCATCGACAACTTGTTCATCCCACGCTCCCTTCCAGACTGATACTTAACAATTTCTGCGCCTCGACAGCAAACTCCATCGGGAGTTTTTTCAGCACGTCTTTGGCGTAGCCGTTGACGATGAGGCCCACGGCACTTTCGGGCGAGATGCCTCGCTGCTGGCAGTAGAACAATTGGTCCTCGCTGATTTTAGAGGTCGTGGCCTCGTGTTCGAGGATTGCCGACGAGTTGTTGGCTTTGATATAGGGCCATGTGTGCGCGCCGCATTTGTCGCCAAGCAAGAGCGAGTCGCACTGCGAGAAGTTGCGCGCATTGTCGGCGTTGCGGTTCACCTGCACAAGTCCGCGATAACTGTTTTGGCTGTGTCCGGCGCTTATGCCTTTCGACATGATGGTGCTGTGGGTGTTCTTGCCAACGTGTATCATCTTGGTGCCTGTGTCGGCCTGCTGAAAGTTGTTGGTGACAGCCACCGAGTAGAACTCGGCCGACGAGTCGTCACCCTGCAGAATACAACTGGGGTATTTCCACGTCACCGCCGAGCCTGTCTCCACCTGCGTCCACGAAATCTTGCTGCGGCTGCCCTTGCAGATGCCGCGCTTGGTGACGAAATTGTAGATGCCGCCTTTGCCGTTCTTGTCGCCGGGATACCAGTTCTGCACCGTGGAATATTTCACCTCGGCGTCTTTCAACGCCACAATCTCTACTATGGCGGCGTGGAGTTGGTTCTCGTCGCGCTGCGGCGCTGTGCAACCTTCCATATAACTCACATACGATTCCTCGTCGGCAACAATCAGCGTACGCTCAAACTGACCCGTGCCGCGAGCGTTGATGCGAAAATAACTCGACAACTCTATGGGGCAGCGCACGCCCTTGGGAATGTAGCAGAAGGAGCCGTCGCTGAACACCGCCGAATTGAGCGCGGCAAAGAAGTTGTCGCTGGCGGGAACCACGCTGCCGAGATATTTTTTCACGAGGTCGGGGTACTTCTGCACAGCCTCGCTTATGGGGCAGAACAGTATCCCCTGCTCCGCAAGCATCTTGCTGCTGGTGGTCTTGACCGACACGCTGTCCATGATGGCGTCGTAGGCCACGCCTGCCAGCGCCTCGCGCTCGCGCAAGGGTATGCCGAGTTTGTCGAAGGTGGCAAGCAGTTCGGGGTCAACCTCGTCGAGGCTCTTCTTCTTTTGCTGCTTGGGGGCGGCATAGTAGATGATGTCCTGATAGTCAACCTTGTCGTATTTCAGATGGCCCCAGTCGGGCTCTTCCATATTGCGCCAGCGGCGAAAAGCGTTGAGGCGGAACTCAAGGAGCCATTCGGGCTCGTGCTTTTTGGACGAGATGAGGCGGATGACGTCCTCGTTGAGACCTTTGCCCACAGTCTCCGTCTCGATGTCGGTAACAAAGCCCCACTTATAGTCCTCGTTTGTAACCTCTTGTAATATATCGTTTTTGTCGTCAGACATAGAAATAAAACGTTAAATCCACAAAAATGCAAATTTACGTTTTTTCAGCGACATAGAAAAGGGGCGGCACGTAAAGCATTCCTAACATTATACAGAGCGTATATAGAATTAAACATCCTACTAATTTTGAGGTGTTTACGAAAATATAATGCCCGTGTCAAAACAATTTAATATATTTGCATTCATATTTTTTTACCAAACAATCATATTATTATGAAACGTAGATTTATTTTCCCAGTCCTTATCCTGGCCATGACGGCAGGATTATTTATGTCTTGCAACAAAGACGAAGATGAAACTCCTAAATCGGCCCCACAACCAGCAAACAAAGTCACCTTAACGGCAGTGCCTTCCTCGCAGAAAATATCTCGTGATGGCCAAGCTACGTTTACTTTCAAAATTGATGTGATGACGCTGACAGTGGATAACACTTACCGTCATGTGGACGCCAGCCTATGCACTGCCACCATCAATTTCGAGGCAGCAGGTGGCACCGTAAGCCCCACTTCGGCCACTACGGACGAGAACGGAAACGTCACCGTCGTATTCTCGACACCTAACCCCGAAAGTTTCGATGGCGGCACGGTCACGGGCTCGGTGCTAAAACTAAGAGCAGTTGTTGATATTCGCGATACTATTTTCCAGCAAGGAAACGTTGCAAGTGCAACCGCCACCGTCCTTCCGCTGAATGCTGACGAGCCTGTCTCTGAAATTGTTGACGATGGATTGAAAAAAGCCGACCAACTTAACGATAACGAATTTGTTATCGACGGCAAAAAACAAGTTATCGGCGAATGGACCGAAGACTATATCTATTTCGGCGCCAAAAAGGATGCTGCAGGCGTTACCCGCGTTATCTACATCGACTTCTGCAAAGAGCACCCCGAAAATGCAAGTGTGTCGGGCGGTGCCATACATATTACCCCCGATATGCTGGGCAGAGAGATTGATATGCTGAGCGATACCAACCAGAGTGTTTGGATGAATCTCTGGACGCTGAAAGATATCAACCAAGCATATAATTCGGAGACCAACCCCGAAATCAACGTCAACACCTTTGCGGAAGGAAAAGCCAATTTGGAAAAGGCAACAGTGAAATTCACACAAGACCCACAGACTGGCGCTTGCTCGGCCCTGGCCTATTTCAAGACAAAAGAAGGCAAGGAAGCCTACTGCAAAGTGAAAGCCACAATGTCAGCCCCATGGGACAATAAATAATCCCGATGCGGTTCTGAATAAGTCTTATTTGTAGAAAGCGGCGAGGGGTGAATTTGATGTTCACCCCTCGCTGCTGTTATGGACTCAATAAAAGTCTCTTAAAATGGCAAATCAACAACAAAATCATCCTCACAAACCAAACAATTTGGCTCATAGATTTCACTTTTTGCAATGTCCTTTATCTTGGATCTATAGTCAGAGTATGTCTTGAAGTTGTCTATCTCTATGCGGCGGTTGCGACTGATATCCGCAAAGTTTTGCTCACGCTCTATGCCAAGGTATCGACGACCAATGAGATTGGCAGCAATGCCCGTGGTGCTACTACCAGCAAATGGGTCAAGCACCCAAGCATTCTTGTCTGTTGAAGCAAGAATAATACGTGTTAATAAGGCAAGCGGCTTTTGCGTAGGATGCTTACCGCATGATTTTTCCCATGGTGCAATGGCTGGGAATCGCCACACATCTGTCATCTGTTTGCCTTCGTTCAGGTGCTTCATCAATTCATAGTTGAAATGATGGGGACGTTTCGCCGACTTTCGAGCCCAGATTATGAATTCTGTGCTATATGTGAAGTATCGACAGGAAATATTGGGGGGTGGGTTGGTCTTTACCCAAGTTACAACATTGAGGATTTTAAATCCCATTTCAGTTAAACTGTTGGCGACAGAGAAGATGTTGTGATAAGTACCACTTATCCATATAGTGCCATCGTCCTTCAGTTTTTCACGACAAAGACTAATCCATCGTTTGTTAAAATCATTGATTTGTTCTGGTGAGCCAGCGCGATCCCATTCTCCCTTATTAACACTCACGATTTTTCCAGCATGAACAGAGATTCCACCGTTCGATAAAAAATAGGGCGGGTCAGCAAATATCATATCAAACTTGAAATCGAACTGAGGGAGCAATATAGAACAATCGCCATGTAGAATGGTGAAAGTACGATCGGCTGAACGAAAGTAGGGAGTTATCATATTTTGTCAATCATTTCCTAGAAACGTTGCTTGGACAATTCCCCACCCACTTTACATTTCTTCTCTCAAGTTTTCAAGGAAACTTCTTATGGTTGAAAGGTTATAAACACTTGGAATAGTATAAAAGGCCTCTTGTAACTTATTCTTAGCGCTCTCCCACCCTTTTCCATCAGTCACCCATACAAACTCGAAACCATCAACAGCATTAACTTTTGGGCATAATTCTGAAAACGAGCGAGCTGTTTCATTCAACTTGCTTCCACCACTGCTATAGAAATTGACTTCCATCAGATACGTTTTGCTGCGAGTTTCTATAACAAAGTCGAAACGCTTTTTATCTGTGCCAAGAGCCCTGGTTATGGCTGGCCATTCACTAGACTCCACTTCCTTCCGGTATGGCAAACCAGACCCTTTGATAATCAGTTCAACAGTATCTTCCATAGCATCACCACTGCGATTCTTGCGAGCGTTAGAATCAAGGCCTACTTCAACACCGAACACATAATCCACAAGATTCTTTATGTTCTTGTCTTTGAATATCTGAGCCAAGCCCGTTCCCTCAAGATATTCAATAACGCCATCGGCTGTCGTAAGATAACTTTCAAGCAAAACGATTTCGGCATTTGTATTTATGACCTTCTTCTTATCGTGTTTACGACAAGCAACAAGGATTTGAAGAACATCAAATACATTCTTGTCATTGTTCCATAGTTCTGTAACAGCTTTTCTAAGATCTTCTTTGCCAAGCAAGTAATTTAGCGTGTTCAACTTTATTTCAATAGTTGCCACATTTGCTTTTATTTTTTCAAAATCAGTCCAAAACCTTAATGTAGCGTTTGTCTCTGAAAGTTGCGACATAAATGTATTAAACTCTGCTTCTATATGTGTGCTCATTATAATGAATATTAAATTGACTTTCCATTTGATTCTCCTCTACCATTGTATTATAGTTTCGAATGAGAAGTTCTGTTAATTTTCCTCTTTTACTAGCATTTGCATTAACCATACGAGATGCATATACGCGCTGAATATTAAATCCCTCATATAATTCCTCAAAAAAAGTGTCTGAAGGGTTCTTGTTTGAGCTATCGGAATTGGAAAGCATCCAGCATACGTTGTCTTTGCGGTCAAGCTTTCGACAATAATTAGCAAGTTCTATCTGCTTTTCATCATTGAAATCTTCCTTGACATAAGAATTAAAGCTAGATGTTGCACTAAGCGGACGATATGGAGGGTCTAAGTAAAAAAAACAAAAGTCAAAACAATCTGTGAACTTTTCTGTCTCTTTAAAGTCTCCATTGAGGATTTGTACATCATATCGATTCAATAACTCGCTATCAGCATAAATTATGTCTTCATTACAGATTGTCGGATTTGTATAACGACCAAAAGGAACATTAAACTTTCCTTTACTATTTTCGCGATAAAGGTCATTGAAGCATGTGCGATTTAA
>ONLQ01000032.1 GCA_900318665.1 uncultured Bacteroidales bacterium
AGAAACCCCTCGGCGCTCGTTTCTATCCAGAGGATATGGACTCCGTAGAGTTTGCTAATTTCAACGACCCCGAAAAGACCAGCCAGTACACCGTCATTCGTCGCGACGAGAACGGCGCCCTCAAGGTTGTGCCTTATCATGTGGAGTATGCCGAGCAGCTTGCCAAGGTTGACACCCTGCTGGCACAGGCCATCGAACTGGCTGAAAATCCTGGCCTCAAAAACTACCTCACCGAGCGTCGCAAAGCCTTCCAGACCGACGACTACTATGCCAGCGATTTGGCGTGGATGGACATGAAAGACAGCAAGATTGACTTCGTGGTCGGACCTATCGAGAACTATCTCGACCGCCTCAATGGCTACAAGACCGCCTACGAGTCGTTCATCCTGCTGAAAGACGAGGAGTGGAGCAACCGCCTCGCCAAGTTCACTTCCATGCTGCCCGAAATGCAGACCCTTCTGCCTGTCGAAGAGGCCTACAAACCCAAACTGGAAGATGCCTCCAGCGACCTCAACGTCTATGACGTGGTCTATTATGCTGGCGACTGCAACGGCGGCTCAAAGACCATTGCTATCAACCTGCCCAACGACGAGAGAATCCACAAGAGCAAAGGCACCCGCCGTCTGCAACTCAAGAACGCCATGCAGGCCAAGTTCGACAAAATCATGATGCCCATCGCCAACCTGATGATTTGCGACGAGCAACTGAAAAACGTCACTTTCAACGCCTTCTTCAGCAATGTGTGCTACCACGAGGTGGCTCACGGCCTCGGAGTGAAAGGCACCGTCACGGGCGAGAAACAGAGCCTCCGCCAGGCCCTCAAGGAGCAGTATTCCGCTTGGGAAGAGGCAAAGGCCGACATCTGCGGCTTGTTCCTCACCAAACAACTCATTGAGCGTGGCGAGATTACCGATGTTACCGTCGAAGATATCTACGTTACCTTCGTGGCTGGCATCCTGCGCAGCGTGCGTTTTGGTGCTGGCGAGGCTCACGGCATTGCCAACATGATGTGCTTCAACTTCATGCAGGACAAGGGCGCTTTCACCCGCGACAGCCGTGGCAAATATGTGGTCGATATCCAAAAGACCACCGAGGCCATGAACGAGTGGGCCGCTTTCATCCTCAAGATTGAGGGCGACGGCAACTACGACCTCGCAAAAAAATATGCCGCCGAGAACGGCAAGGTGCGCGTCGATTTGCAGAACGACCTCGACGCCATTGCCAAGGCCGGCATTCCGCGCGACATAGTTTACAACCAGGGTCTCCAAGCCCTCGGTCTGAACTAATCGGCTAAAGCAAAGGATAAGGCTTTACAAGCCAATAGACGGAGCGAGCCGCCTGCTTTTGCAGGCGGCTCGCTCTGTTATTCCTAAAAAATCGTAGGCTCTTTTCCTACTTCGTGTTCGAGGTTTTTGTCGCCTTGGTCCTCAACAATCTTCTTGTTGAACCATTCGGGATAGCCCGGCAGGTCGAAATGGTGGCGGTCCAGTGTGCCGTCGTCGTTGGTGCGGCGCACGGTGCCGTCCATATACCGCATCAGCAGGAACTGGTCCAACTCCTTCCAACGGCGCATCATGCGGTCGGCCATTCGTGCCGAAAAGGCGTTGTTCATGGCGGTAATCTCGCCTTCTGGAGCGGCAGCAAGCAGTTTGTCCTGCTCCGCCACGGCGTTTATAAACTCCGTCTCCAACTCGTTCTGCACCCGCTGTATATCGACAATCATGTCGCTGTAGCGGCTGTAGGCGTAGTTGGCCACGCGGTTAAAGAGCCAGAACGCCGCCGTTTCGCTGTATTCTGTCAGGCTGCCGTTGCCTTGGCGGAAGCATAGCGGTATCTCCGACTGGCTGCAATATAGTGGGCAGAACACCGTGGAATAGGTGTCGTCAACGCCAAACCACAGCAGTCCGCCAATGCTGTTGGGCAGCCATCCGCGGCATTGCGCTATGGCGCAGAAACCCGTCTGCTGTGTCGAGATAGGACGCTCGTGCATATAGGTCTTGCCGTCAACGTCGTAGTGCATAGGCCGCCAGCGATAGGGGCAGCCGAAAGGACCTGCGCCTACGTCGTGCGTCATATCGAGCGGCGTGCCCTCGTAGTGGTTGCGCATCACGTTCATTACATCGTGCACGTCTATTTTGCGGTCGGGCTTAATCCACAGAGGCAGACGGTTTTGAGGGTTGCGCCCCAGCGCGTAGTCGGCATACTGCTCGCGTATGCCCGCTTTCAGACTGGCAAACATGGCATATACTCTCGCGTCGCAGCCCCTCATGCCTACGAAGGTCAGAGGGCAATAGGCGTCGGCGAAACTGAAGTCCTCGTCTTTGCCGTTAAAATAGCCGAGCAGACGGGCCAACGTTATCACGTCGGCAGAATAGACACATTCCACTTCGGGTTTGAAGAGGTGCTTCATATTGCGGCTGTCTATGCTCTTGTAACTCTCTTTGCGCATCTGTGGGAAGGTGGTGATACGCGCTTGGTTGGCGTGTCCCGTGACATAGCCTTCCGGCACACGGCGCGCCACCCATACGGCGCCCTCTTTGAAATTCTTGTAGCCTTTTTTCAGCACAGGCTTGCCTTTCACGGTGTCGTATTCCGCACGCCCTTTGCCTATCACCTCCATAATCCACACCTCGTTGGGGTCGCAGATGGAGAACGACTCGCCGGTGCTGCGGTAGCCGTAGGTGTCCATCAACTCCGCCATAATCTTTATGGCCTCGCGGGCCGTAGTGGCACGCTGCAAGGCAAAATGGAACATCATAACATAGTTAAGGCCGTCAACGCCCGCCAATTCGGGACGTCCGTCGAAAGTGCTTTCGCCAATAGCCACCTGATGCTCATTGATATAGCCCACCACGTTGTAGGTGTGCCCCACCTGTGCCACCTCGCACATGAGTTTTCCACCCTCGCGCATCGGAATGGTCGTGCCGGGAGCGTGGTCGGCCACGCGGTAGAACACCAAGTCGCCATACAGACCATGCGAGTCGGCAGCGTAGGTAATCATTGTCGAGCCGTCTTTCGTGGCGCCACGAGTGGCAAGAAAGTTGGTGCAGCCCATAGCGCCAAAGGCAGAAAGAACAAAAGCCACAAAAGGTAAAAAATAAAATAAAAATCTAATTCTCATAAGTTTATATTTTACAAAATAGATTATTTCAATGTTTTTTCTTTTGTTAGACTCTGATACAACGTCTATTTGCATCGAAATAGTATGTAGTAGTATTATTATTTTGCTATTACATAATGTTTTTTGCCCTTTGTCATATATGTCGCTTTGGGGAATTTCGGATAATATGTGTATATTTGCAACCTAATTCCGTGCGGCGAGAGATGGCCGTGCGCTAAAAATGATTAATAACAAAGCATCTGCTATTATTTCGCGTTAAGCCAAATATGCGTAGGAAACATGATTTGGGAATGAAAAGACGCCAAGAGATAATAGAGGTCAGTGGGGTATAAGGGAATAACGCTCCCCCCGGGACCCGTGGAAATAGCAATGCTCACGCTCATTGGGCGTGATGCATTCTTGTAACACGGGTCAGGGGTTTCCAAGTTCCTACGCATTGCCCCTAAGCTTAACGCAGCAAGAGGCATCGCGCTCTCTTTTTGCGGTAATGCGGATTGATAGCACTGCACAGACTATCAACCCAATGGCCAACAATTCAAATCTCGGTGCCGCCAAGGCGGCAAAGAACGACGAGTTCTACACCCAGTATGCCGACATTCTGGAATTCTATCCAACCGTTGTTCCGCATATTACCCCACCTATTTTTTACACATTGCGTTTATGAGTGTGGTTTTGTGATCCTATGGGGTTCATCTACTTGATGTTGCATAGGAAAAAGATGTATATAGTGTTATTAATAATGTTGAATATCACAATAAAATAAAAACATGAAAAAAAACATTTTGTTTAGTTGTATAGGTATAGTGTGGATGACTATATTTATGTCATCAGTAAACGCTGAATCGTTTATCAACAACGAAAACGTATTAAAGTCAGGCTTCAATGAATTACAAAAGTCTGGATTTGAGACAGAACTCATTAAATATTCAGAAGACTCAAAACTTGAATTACGTCAGATGCTTGGTGTAAATAATGGCTTTACTTATTTATTTAACTATTCAATTAACTACTATAGAATAGATGTCTACAGTATAGAATATGGTAGTATTCTTCAAAGTAAGATAGACATAATGGATCATGCGGAGTTTATTCCCTATTTTGGAATGAAAATTAGGGCGGGGATATATTCTCATCAATTACGAACAAGTCGTGAAGAAGATTCGATTTTTACAGAAAAAGGTGATTTATTTTTTGCGTTCATTCCGAATATGGGTTTTCATATAGGCGTACCAGATTTTTATTTTACAACAGGTTTCTTTTATCAACTTTCCAATGGAAAGATCGAAATGCCTGTCAAATTACGAAAACATCTTTTAGATGTGGAGTATAAATATAATACAAACCATTCAATTGGCTTTTCTATAGGTTTCTTGGCTATTCAGCATTTGTATTTTGAGGTGTCTCATGGTTTTGTTCTCTCAGATTCGGATAAGAATAATATTCAATATTATTCTTTCCTCTTAAGTTGGATGTTCTAGTTGTTCTTTCCATTAAGTGTAATATAAAACAACACGAGCGTTCCAATCGGGGACACTCGTGTTGCTTTTTGATATATTGTTCCGTTGTCGTTTTATTTCAGATTGGCGAGAGCGGCCTTGATGCGGCGCATGGCCTCGACGAGGAGGTCTTCGCTGGTGGCGTAACTCAGACGGATGCAGTCGTCATCGCCAAAGGCGGCACCCATAACGGTGGCAACGTTGGCCTCGTTAAGCAGGTAGAAAGCCATATCGGTGCTGTTCTTGATGACCTGGCCGTTGAAACTCTTGCCGTAGTAGGCGCTAACATCGGGGAAGAAGTAGAAAGCACCCTGTGGCAGCGTAACCTTCACGCCGGGGATTTCCTTCAGCAGACCGTAAACGAGGTCGCGACGTTTGAGGAAGGTGTTGCGCATGTTGATGACATCGGGGCTGGTCTTGGGGTCCATGAGCATGGCCTTGACGGTGGCCTTCTGGGCTATGGAGCAGGTGGCACTGGTGACCTGGCCCTGCAGTTTGTTGCAAGCCTTGGCAATGACGGGGGCGGCGGCAATGAAACCGATACGCCAACCGGTCATGGCGAAACCCTTGGCAACACCGTTGACGGTGATGACGCGGTCGCGGATTTCGGCAAACTGGGCGATGCTCTCATGCTTGCCAACAAAGTTGATATGCTCGTAGATTTCGTCGGCCATGACAAACACGTTGGGGTGTTTGGCCACCACGTCGGCAATGCCTTTCAGTTCGTCCTTGGTGTAGAGCATACCGGTGGGGTTGCTGGGCGAGGAGAACATGATGAGTTTGGTCTTGGGGGTGATGGCGGCTTCCAGTTGTTCGGGAGTTACCTTGAAACTATTCTCGATGCTGGTCTTTACAAAGACGGGGGTGGCACCGGCCAGACGCACGAACTCTTTGTAGGATACCCAGAAAGGAGTGGGGATGATGGCCTCGTCGCCGGGGTTGAGCAACACTTGGGCCAACTGATAGATGCTCTGCTTGGCACCGGTGGAGACAACAATCTGCTCGGGTTTGAAATCGAGGTCGTTGTCGCGTTTCAGTTTGGTGCAGATGGCTTCGCGCAGGTCGGCATAGCCGGGCACAGGGGGATAGTGGGTGAAGTTGTCGTCGATGGCTTTCTTGGCGGCTTCTTTCACCTCGTCGGGGGTGTTGAAATCGGGCTCGCCGATGGAGAGGCTGATAACGTCTTTGCCTTGGGCTTTCAGTTCGCGTGCCTTGGCGGTCATGGCGAGGGTCTCGCTCTCGGCCATGTTAAGAATACGATTGCTTAAAATTTCCATAATGTTGGTTATTAAGTTGTTATATTTATTATTGCTTTTTTTTTGCCCAACGAATTTAACATTTTTTTTACTATTATCCTCTTTTTTTCGATAAAAGGTTGTAAATCCGCAGGTTTTAGCCTTTTGGCGTGATGCCGACAGGAATGTCAGAACATCAACTGCAACTGTGTGGCCCACAGGTGGGTTGCAGGTGCCGTGGGACGGTCGGTATAGGTGTAGTGTGTGGCTATGCGGCACTGGCGGTGGAACCAGTATTGGAGACCGGCGGTATAGTTGGTGTTTTGCGTGGCGCTGGGCAGCAATTCCTGTTCGGCACGCGAGAGGTCGGTGTTGCGGTTCATGTGGTCTATGTCGAGCACTATGTCGAGTTTGGGCAGCGTGGTAATCCACAATTCGGCATAGCCGCCATGCATAGGCGTGTGGCCGTCTTGTCCGGCCATCCATTCGCTGCGCAGCATCATGCGGCCATAGTGGGCTTTCAAGCCGACGCTCCAGCGGTTGCGGGTGTATTTCTCGCCAGCCATTATGCCGCTGAAGGGGCTGGCGTTGCGTGCCGTGCCTTGGCCTATCTGCATCGAGGCCGAGAGTTGTACTTCTTTCCACGGATTGAAATTGAGCATGGCAATCACGTCTTTGGCGTTGTTGTTGTCGCGCTGGTTGACGCCTGCACCGTTGAAGATGCCTATGCTGTAGCCCAGCCAGTTGTGACCGTCGGCAGCAGGCAGCAGGTCGCCGGTGAGCATGACGCCTTGGTCGCGACCTGCCATGAGGCCGTAGAGCGGGTCGCCCACAATGCCTGCCAGATAGCGCACGCTCTCGTTGCTGCTAAGTGCGCCTATCAGCGTGGGAATCATAAGGTTCTCGATGGTGTAGGGCTGTTTGAACTGACCCACGCGCAGTTTCAGCCAAGGGGCAAAATCGTATTGCGCATAGTATTCCTGCAGCAGCAGATAGATGTCGGGACTGACGAAATCGGTCATCAGTCGGAACGACAGTTTGTCGGTTATCGAGCCGTCGGCAATCAATACCACGTGCTTGAAATTGAAGTCGTTGTGCTCAACGCCATTGGTGTTCTGGTAGTCGAAATGGCCTTGTGCAAAGCCGAAGATTTTGAGTTGCTGTGTGTTGCCGAGTTTTATGCCGAGGGGCTGTGCCGTGGCGGCAATGCTGACGAGTGTCAGCAGCAGAATGAAGAGTCGTTTCATGCTTGTTTTTGTTTGCGGACTATGGCTACGTAGGGAAGTAGTACGAGGTTCATAATGAGGGAGTAGAGCACTGCGGGAATGGCAATCTCCTGGCTGTTGAAGATGAAGGGGCTTGTTGCCACCGCTATGGCTTGCGCGGCGTTCTGCATGCCAACCTCTATAACCACCGTGCGGCGCTCGCTGCCGTGCAGACGGCCTAGGCGCGACAACAGCGAGGCACAGCCTATGGCGAGGAGTATGAGCATCGTGACGCATAGGCCCACACGCCCTATGTTGTCGAAAATGGTGCTGTGGTTCTGTATGAAGAAGATGGTAATGAGCAACATCAGTGCCGGAAATGCCGCTTTCGACAGCACGCGGTCTATCTTCTCTGCCGCCTTGGGCCAGGCGTAGTGTACCACGATGCCTATGGCAACGGGCAACAGCATCAGTAGCAAGTTCTGTTTCAGCAGATTGCCCACAGGAAGCGTGATGCCGACCTCGGCACCGGCCCACTGTGTGGTCCAACTCATGATGAAGGGTATGGTAATCAGCGTTATAAGGCTGCTGATGGCTGTCAGCGTTACCGACAGGGCAACATCGCCGCCTGCAAGTTTTGAAAAGATGTTGGACGAACTGCCTCCGGGGCTGCAGGCTATCAGCACGATGCCAATCACGAATGCTGGCGGAAAGCGGAAGAGCATCCCTAGCCCAATGGCTATGAGCGGCAGGAGCACTATCTGCCCCGTAAGGGCTATTAGCATGGCTTTGGGTTTCTTCACCACTCGGGCAAAGTCGTCGAGGCGCAGCGTCAGTCCCAGGCTGAACATCAGCACCGTGAGAATGGGTACGACAATATAGATTGTATTCATTTTTGTGTAGTATTTATAGCAGTGTTTCGGTTGCCATACGGCAGATTTTCAGTTTTTAGCCATCGCAGGAAAAATTGCAAAAAGTCTTGCAAAGGTACTTTATTTTCCCCAAATAAATGGGGATGCGTTGCATTGTCGCAAGGCATCCCCATCAAGGTTATCGTCTGTCCGCCTACGTAGGAGGCTTATGTACGAAGAATAACTATTTCCGCACCGTGATTTTCCGTCCCTGGGTCTTGGAGCGGAACTCGGGAGCATAGAGGCTCTGCATCATGGAGAGGCCTGTGGTGAAGGTGCCGGCCTGGGTGGCAAAAAGGTCGTAACTGATGACATATTTGCCTTTGTCGAGACGGTCTATATAGCAGTGCATTGCGGTGTTGGTGACGGCCATATAGTAACTCAGTCCCTCGCTCCATCGCCAGCCAGAGGCGCTGCTCACAGGCTCGAAACCTGCGGGACGTCCCTCTTTCAACTCCACAAATTCGAGGTTGCGGTCGCACGATACTGCTATCTGCACCTTCATGCGGTCGCCTATCTTCACTTGGTCGCCCTCTTTCAACTCGGTGTAGGTGCCGTCGGCATGCATTAGCAGGTAACTCTTCTTCAATGCTATGCCCATGTCGGAGGCGGGAATCTTGTCAATATCTTCCACATACTGCCAATAGGCTGCGCCCCAGCCTATGCTCTCGTTCTCCTGCCGTATGGTGACGCTTGTCATGTCGGGTTTGATTTGTGCCGCCGTCCAGCGCTGTGCCACATATCCGGTGCCAGCCTGCGACGGAGCATCGACATCGGTGGTGCCTACGGTCAGTGTGGCGGTGGGGCCTACGGTCAGCGTGGCGGGGGTGCCTGCCGTCAGTGGCTTGTCGTCCGAAAGCAGGGCATCGATGGCCGACACCGAGGCTATATCGCTGTTCCACGACGTGGTCTGCTTCTGTTTCAAAAGCCATTGACGCATCAGTCCTACGCTCTCTTTGTCGTTAGGCTCTACCTCGCCGAAGGCCTTTATCAGGAAACTCTGCACCTCGATGGGGCGCTCGGTCCAGAAATAGCCCGACACATTGTCGCGCCAGTACATTCCCATCTCGTCGTTGACGAGCGAGCACTCTTTCAACTGGCGTATCAGTTTCTTGGCAAGGTCTTTCTCTCCGCTGCGGTTCATCACGATGGCCAGCATGGCACGATAATAGAGTCCGCTCTGTGTGAGGCAGTTGCGCTTGGCGTTGGCCATATAGTAGTTGTAGGCCTCTTGGGCGCGTTTGCTGACAGAGAGGTCGGGATAGCAACTGTGGATATAGAGAAATCCTACATCCATTGCGTCTTTAATCTTCTCTTTCTTGATGTATTTCTCGTAGTAGTCGGCCACCACACTGTCCACATAGTTCATGGCACGCTTTAAGGTCTCGATTAAGTCTGGAAGTTCTTTTGTGTCAAGACCTGCCATCACTCGCAGCAGATAGCGCGTGGTGTATTCCGACGACCACTCGCCGTCGGGCATCCAACTGAAACCGCCGTCGTTGCGCTGGTTGGCAACAATCTTGTTGAGCACCTGCAGCAGTTCTCTGTCTATGCGGCTGCGGTCAAAATAGTTGGCTATCTCGTGCATATTCTGCGTCTCGCTTTCGGCGCATTGCAGCCACGGGGACTCTTCCATCAGCGTCTGCTTCAGGTCGCTGTTCTGCATCAGGCGCGACTGCAGCGTGTTGACGGTGTCGGCTTTCCATTGGGCAAACACCTGCTCTATGGCGCTGTTGTTGGCAACAATGCGGTTGGCAACGCTGTTGCAGTAGTATTTGTTGAAGAGATAGATGTTCGACGGGTTTTCATGCTCGGCCACATAGGGCAGCGATTGAATGGCCAGCCATATCGGGTTGGCGGTGAACTCTACGGCCATCAGCCTCATCTCGCGGGTGTCGCTGGGTGGCAGCGCGGGCAGGGTGTAGCGTTTCTCGCCGCGGCCGTTTACATACATGGCTTGCGACTCGGTGACCATCTGGCGGTTGCTGAGCACTGCCACGGCGTTCTGCTCGCCGTCGCGATGCTGCTGGTTTTCAGCGGTGATGGTATAGACTACGGCATAACTCCAGCGTGGCACATCGACATCGAAATCGGCAATGGCGCTTCCTTTGGCAGGCACCGTTATGGTTTGAGGCTTGTAGGTGCCCCATTCACGCTGGCTTTCGCCGTCGGCAAGCGTCAGGCGCACGGTGGCTTGCTGCTCTTTGTCGGTGAGGTTGGCAACTTTAACCGACAGCACTGCGTGGTCGCCTTGGCGGAAGAAACGCGGTATCATAGGCATCACCATCAGTTCTTTCTGCGTGACAACCTTCTCGCTTATCTCGCCAACCTTTATGTCGGTGGTGTAGGCTATGCCGCGCAGATTCCACTCCGTCAGCAGGTCGGGAGCGGTGAAACGTATGGTGGTCTTTCCTTCTTTGTCCGACAGCAGGGTGGGGTAGAAGAATGCCAGGGTGTTGAGATTGTTGCGCAAGTTTTTTTCTTCTTGCATGGTGGCGCCCTCTTCGTTCTCTGCTTCTACGCTTGCCTCCTCAATGTCAACCGAGCCATTAGCCTTTATGTCATAGGCCGCATCGACGCTCATTGCGCAAGCAAGTGACATTGATTCAAAATTTGCACTTTTGGAGTAACGAGCACGATTTCTTCCTGTATAGAGACGTATATAGAGGTTGTCGGTAATAAACCATTGTTCAGGACTATATTCGCTGGAAAAATACTTCGCGCGTTTAATTTCGTCAACAGAACTCCACAGTTTTGTTATCTCATGATGCAGGTGGCTCTGCGAGGTGTTGCTTCGCCATGGCCACAGCGACCACGACAGCGAGCCGTAGTTGTCCAATGCGGCATCGTACATGGTCATCACCGTGGCGGCTTCTACGCCTTTGCCGTCGGCATCGCTGATGCGCAGAGTCCATTCCTCGTTGGCGCCGGGACGCAGTTTGTCGTGGAAGGTCTCTAGTTTGGTTTGTAGGCGTTTGTGGTTGAACGGCACTTCGATGCTGTGTTTCTTCGAACATTCCACGCCTTCTTTCATTGCCAAGAGGTCTATGGTTAGTCCGCCAAGCATCTCGCGGCTTACTTTCACATCGATGCTTTTCATCTCGTTGGAGAGGAATATCTGTCTCCGCTCCACGTTGCCGTTGCCATCGCTGATGGCTATAATGGCGGTAATGTCTTTGTGTCGTGTGCCTATACGCAACTTCACGCTTTCGCCAATCTCGGCTTTCGCGCGGTCTATGTCGCTCCATATCAACTCGTCGCTCTGACATTCACGTGCCGCTGGTGTGGTAATCCTTATGGTTTTGCCCCCCTCTATGGTTTCGCCGTTCTTGTCGGTGCAGGTTAGTCTTATGCGGTAGGTGCCATCGGCCAGTCGTGGCAGCGACACGCTGCTTTCTGCCTGTTCCTGCGTGGTGGACACAGTCTTATCAAACACTACGGCTACGGCTTTCTGCTTGTCGGGGTCGAGGTCGTCGGCGCTATAGGCCATGCCGGCATATCGACGGCCAAATTCATCGCGTCCAAGGGTGTGAAGTGCCTCGCTGTCGTGGTATCTGTGGCGTAGGAGCGGCGTGCTGTTCTTGTCCAAACGTACCACCACCACGCGCACATTGCCCTCCACGGGATTGCCGTCGAGATTTAGGTATTGGAATTTCAGCGTCGTAAGTTCTCGCTCTTGCTCGTCGTTCATCACTATGAGGCTACCACTGCTGTAACCCACGTTTATTGCAAGGCTTTGCTCGTGGGTCTCACCGTTCAGGTCGGTAACGCTGGCACGCAGGGTATAGATAAAGGCGGTCTGCCGTGTTAGTTCTACGCTGCTGTCGGGCTCTGGGGTGAAGGCTATGTTGAAATGGCCTTCGCCGTCGATGGTAGTTTCGCCCGAGGCCACTATATCGCCGCCTTTGCTCGGATTGTTCCACCAGCGCCACCAATAGTGGCGTTGCCTACGCTCTACGCTGTAGGTTACTTTAGCGTTGTTAAGTGGCACACCGCTGTAACTCACCGCATTGCCTGCAATTTTGGCTTCTCGGCCAAACTGGTAGTCGTTCTCGTCGCTCCACAAGTTCACGGCAAAAGTGGGCTGTTTGTAGGCCTCCACAAGCACGGATTTTTTGATTTTGCGGTTGTCCTCTACAATATAATAATTGCCTGGCAGACAGCCTTCGGGCAGCCGCAGGGTTCCGCTCATGCGGCCGTAGGCATCGGTGGCGCCGACAATTGTGTCAACGGTTTTGTAGTTTAAGTCTTTTAAATGCAGTATTATCTTTTTACCGCTCAAGGTTTTGCCTATCTGCCAATGGTCGCTTTCGTAGGCAATGAGGGCAAATTGTATTTCTTCGCCAGGTTTATACACGGGGCGGTCGAGCATTATAGTATATCGCTCTTCTGTTTGGGGCGTGGCATCGTTGAACGTTCGGTATTGGTTGACGCTTTGGCGCAACTTGTAGCCGTTATAATCTGTGCTCACATAATAGTCGCTATACCTACTGTTTTCTGGAAAGTGCTCAAACTCAAACCAGCCGTTATTGTCCGTTGTTGTCTTTGCAACCTCTTTATATATGTTTCTGGATTCGTTGTGCTCTAATATAACGGCTTGGTTGGCAATAGGTCTGCCTGTCGTTTGGTCTATCAAATAGCCACTGCGCAGGGCGTTATTATTGGTGCCTCCTGCCACAAATGTGGCATCGCTGCAGTCGAAAGCAGTGCCGCAAAAGCCATCGGTTAGGAAGTCTTCTGTCGGCGAAAGCAGCAGCATATAACTCCCAGTGGGGAGCGATGGAAGATAGCAGTATATTTTGTGGTCTTTGTAGTCGTCGGGGCTTTGCGTCGCCTGGCTCCACTGGGCTATCGCTTTCTTTTTTAGCCAGAAAGATTTGTCGTGGCTGCCTTCTTGCTCTTTTTTGGTGCAGGCCACTATGCGGCAGTAGAGAGTCTTTACGTTTCTCACCGTCACCACGGTCATATTGTCTCGCTCGCAGGGCTCTATTCCAAGACGGTTTGTCGCTATATGCGGGATTGTTATTGCTTGTTTTATATAGTTTGCCTCTTTTACTTCGTCGATATTCTCAAAGTGCTTCGCCATCTTGTCGCAGAGGTCTATGGCCTCTTGCATCTTGTTGTTGTCGCGCTTTCGTTCGATAAGTTTTAGATATACCTGTGCGGCGATACGGCTTTTGTTGTCAGCGTGTTTCTCTATCAGTCGTTCCCAATCTTCGTCGGTGTTTTTTGTGCCGTTTGGTATTCTGTCTTGCTGTTCCAGATGTTCTTTCTCCAAATAAATTATCAGTTCCTCGTTCCCGTCATTATTATGAAAGTCCAGCAGTCGCTCAATCCATTGCAGTTTTTCATTCTCGTTGTCGCACATTTCCATTTCGTTGCGTACCAGAATGTCGTATAGCGTAGGCGTTATCATTAGTTTTTTGTCGCCATCGATAATGGTGCAAAGTCTTTTGTAGCGTTCCGCTTTTGTGCGTTGCAGCAATGCTGGATTGCTCAACGCCGCGCTGCGATGAGCCTCAAATTGTTTCTTGCGTTCAGATTCCTCGGTCAGATAACGAATTTCATAGTTGTTGTACTGCTTTGCCAATAGGCTGTGGCACACCATCTTGTCGGTTTCGTTGAGAAAGGGTAGTAACTCTTCATAGCGTTTGGATCCGGATTCTTCTACATCTTCCTGATAGGCTTTGGCTGTAAGATTAATATACATGGTGCCTATCAGCATCTCGGTTGACAGCCTTTCTTTTTTTGCCTTGGCAGTCAGTTCTGTGGCTGTATTGTAAGCCGTTTTGAACGACTGCTCTTTAATCAGAGCGTCAATCTTGTCCCATTGTTTCTCATAATTGTTTTGTGCAGTAATATGTATAAGAGGTATTAATGTTAAAATGCAAAACAACAAGCGGGCAGTCCCTCTCCAGACCCCCGCCGATGTAAAATGTTTTCCAAAGAACATATCCATATAGATTTCTTTAGGAGATATTCGAAATTAGTTTATAGGCTGTTACTATATGCTCCCATTGAAAGCAACTCTCAAAAACCCCGCATGAAGCGTGGCTGAATGTGGGGCTGTTAATCCTGTACCCCGAATGGGCTCTCGATGAGAGCAACTCTCAAATTCAGTTTAATATGTTGCTTGATTTTGACCAATCAACTACCAATTAAAATTATACTGAATCTTCAAACCAACCTTAAAATACTTAAACATCGACACATAACTGCTCTTCAGATAGCCGTTGGTGACAAATTGGTTGCCCGAACTCGCTATAGGACTTGCGTCGGCAGGATTGTCGGTAGTGCTATGGTTTATGGCATAGTCGGCGAACAGCGCAAATACCATCTCTCCGGCATCGTTGAATTTCAGCGTTACGCCACCCTCGGCAGCAAGCATGAAATACAGCATATTGCCTGCGTCGCTCATGCTGTAACTCTGCTTTTCGGGTTCGTAGTTCTCCACTTGGAGATAGTCGTCAAGCGTGATGCCGCTTCCAGGTATCTCTTTGCCGATGAATACTTTAGTAGATGAGTATTCGGTTTTGGCATTGCACGAGACAGGTATTGCCGTCTTAACGCCAAGGGCAAAATAGCACGAATGGAACTGCTCTATCGAGAAATCCATCGGCGTGCCTTGTATCATCAGCATCAACGGTATTTCGGCAAACGCCATAGTGTAATATTCTTTGGCACGAGTGGTAACACACTGATATTTCGCCATTAATTGTGTCTCTCCACCACTGGTGGTTATCGTGGTCAGTTTCGTGGGCCTTGAGGTAAGGTCTTCGGCGTCAAGCGAACTCTTGCAATAACTGAATCCTACGCCAGCCTTCACTCCGAAATGCTCGGTCAGCAGGTACGAATAGTCGGCGTCAAGACCCAGCGTCATTCCTAACGTGGTCTCACCATGTGGAACGGTCAGCACTCTCCCCAGTCCGCCGTGCAGACCGACGCCTATGTGCGATTTGATGTATTTGTCTCCTCGGCTCTGTCCCTGCGCTGCGCCAGCCATAATCATTGCCACGACAAGCAGCAGTCCGCCAATCTTATGTGTCATATTCTTAATAGGTGTTTTCAATTTTTCAAGTATATGTTTCGATGTACTCTCGAAGAGTGTCTTTCAGTAACTCCGCATATAGCATAGCGGTGTGTGTGCTTTGCTATCACTTCACCGGCACCACCTCTATATGTCGTTTTCCGTCGGCATTCACCGTCTCTATGGCATACAGTCCCGAACGAACAGCGTTGCCAAGGCGGATACGCCCCTCACTGTCGCTTTCGGCAATGGTGCGTCCCTGCATGTCTATCAGGCGTGCGCTCTTCACGCCGCAGCCGCTCACATACAGCGTGCTGCCCACTCTCGCGGGATTGGGCCATATCTTCGGCTTGCAGTCGTCGGCGCCGTCAACGCCCACATAGTTCACGCATATCGTGTCGCTCGACATCCAGGTGCTGCCGCTTGGGTCGGCGGTAACCATCACATAGAAGCAGCCCGACAGCACGCCGTAGTCTTCCTCGTAGTATTTGTCGCCTGTGAAGCCGCGCATCATGCGCCCGTTCTTATACCACTGATAGCCAGCGTAGCCGTGCCATTTCTCGCCGTCGGCGTATTCCACCGTGTGGTCCACCATCAGTATGCGTTCATTCAGAAGCAGAATCTTCGGCACGGGGTTGTTGTATATTATCTCAAGGTGCAGCGTCGAAATGCTGTCGCAGCCGTTCTCGCCAGTGCTCACTTGCGAGAAATCGCCAGAATACTTATACCAGAGGCCGTTCCATAAAAACGAGTCGCTTGTGTGTATCGTGAAATCATAGGTGGAATACTCCTTCATGCCCAGATGCAATGTGAATAGGCTGTCGCAGCCGTACATCGACACTTCGCGGTGGGTGTAGTTGCCCGCTCGCGTGTAGTCCACGTCATAGAATGTGTAAATCTCTCCACGGCAGATTTCTCCTGTTATGTGTTCTTCATACGACGGATAGGAGCCGAGGGGCAACACGCTGTCTAAATAACACCCGTCGCTTGTCCACGCTCTCACCGAGTAGGTGCCGCCGCTGGTGACGCACATCACGTTGCTGTCGGTGCCGTTCGACCACTCGTAGTGGTCGCCGCCATGCGCCGTTATGCACAGTTCGCTTCCTTCGCAGAACAGCGCCATGCCTTCCAGTTCAAGGACGGGCAGCGGGTTCACGATAAGATGCAGGTTAATAGTCGAGTCGCAATTCTCCACGGTAGGCAGCACCACGCTGTAGTCGCCCGTATGGTCGCATATGGTTCCATGCAGGTCGTAGGGGGCGTCGGCACATCGAGTCATGGTGTCGTATTGCACAGGCGAGGGACTTACCACCACGACCATTGTGTCGCGGCCGAGACACGAGTTCTCGTCGCTGGCAGTGATAATATAGGTGCCGCTCTGGTTCACCATAATGCTTTGCGTGATGGCGCCGTTGATATATCTCGGACCACGCCAGCGCAGCGAATAGTTCCCCTCCACGGTAAGCGTCGTCGTCTCGCCGGCGCATAACGAGTCGCGCCCGCTGATTCTCGGCGTAGGATTGGGATAGATGTGGAAGGTCGCCTCATACACCGTTATGCTGTCGCACTCTACTCCCACTCCGGCAAAGGTGTCGGCAACAAAATAGACGCTGTCCATTTCCATCACCACGCCGTTTCGCCATGTTACGCTGGGCTCGCCTTCGCATATCGAGTATTCCTCGTGGACGGTGTCGCGCAGATAACACGGCTCCATCTGGGCTTTTGCCATGCCGCCAACGCCGCAAAGCAGCGCCAACACCATTATCAGTTGCTTTATTCTCATCGTAGTTCTGTTTGTTATAGTAGAATTATCCAATAGTAAGTCAGCCGCTTTCGGCGGGCTTTAAGCATTATTCAGAATATCCTCTCATTTTTTTAGGAGTAAATCCAAGGTTCACTTGTTTCACGCCCTTAGGTGTAATCTCCAGCACCAACGACTCCATGGGTTTGAATCTCAGCATTATCTCCTCGCTCTTGCCGTGGTGGTTGACGGTAATCCTGCGTTCGTCACCCTTGTCGCGGAAAGCATAGCAGTACTCAATCGGATAGGTGATGGTCTGTGCCAGCGGATTGGCAACAAACACATAGTAGTTTTCGCCGTCTTGACGAATCCAAAAGTCGGGCAGGTTCTCGCCCTCTATCAGGCCGTGGAATTTGAAAGCGGCACCACTGTTCTTCACGTTCTTCATGGCTTTCAACTCTTTCAGCAGTTTGGCGTATTCTGCCTCGTGCTTGTTGCGGCCAGGCTCTTTGGGTTCGCGGGCCAGGCATACAGGCATACCGTTCTCGGCCAGACGCACAAGGCTTCGCAGTGCCCCTATCTCCATGTATTCCACATCGCTATACAATCCTTTGAATGTTGCGGCGCCAACGTGCAGCACGCTGTCGTCATATTCTGCAGTCTCCAGACTCTTCTCGTTCACCCACAACGGCTGCATACCTTTGAACTCTTCCGGGGTATTGATGTAGCGCAACTCGTAGCGGCCACCAGCCCATTTCTGTTTCTCATACACCCAGTCCTCGTATCTCCTCACCATCCACGAGTCTTCCAACGGCATATATACAGCCAGGTCGCTGTAGTTCTTGCCCTTACGCATATATCGCGACACTTGTGTCATATAGCGGTTAAACTCAGTCAAGGCTTCGCCGCTCAGGTTGTTCAACTCGCTCGTGCTCACCTGGCAGGTGGTGTAGAAGAAATTGCTTGTGTCGCCTACCTTATTATATGGGAATCCATGCCATATTATCTGGTTCGTGCCATTGGCAAACAGAGCATCGCATATCAGTTTCAGGTCGGCAATCTGCTCCTTGCCTTGGTGGGGGCTGTGACCGTGTCCGTTCTTATAGCGCAGGCTGGTCCATCCGTAGGCGCAGGTAAATGTCTCTGCTGTAACGGCTTGCTTGTCGCCCAAGGCTGCTGCCGATGCGGTTATCTTGCTGAAACACGGCTCATAAAGTATAGCCTCCGTCTCGGGGATGTCAACCATCATGAAGGCCGTCAGCAGGTCGGTGGGGGCTCCGCCGCATTGCGAGCGCGAGAAAGCACCGTTCTGTTTCGCGCGTTCAGCAAAAGGACCGTAGAACTCTCTCAGCACATAGCCCGACATCGTTTTCATATAGTCATAGTAAATATCACCGTTTTCGGGATTATACACAGTCTTTTCCTTTATATAAGGCTCAATGTCGTAGCCGTGCTCTTTCTTAAATGTCTCGCCAAATCCGCGAGTCCACAGATAGTCGGTCTCCACCTCCCACGAATCTACAAACACGCCCGACTTGCTGCCTTTATATGCCTCTTTCAGACCTTGGTCCATGTGGTCGGCATAGCGGCCGAAGGCGGCTTTGTCCAAGTGGTTCAGGATGCGAGCCATCTTCGGGTGGTCCCAGGTCAGAGGACGCTCCGCAATCTCCACCGAGTCAAAATAATTCCGCGTCTGGTCGCCGTCAGCAAGAGTCACGTCGCTGAAAGGCCACATCGTACCATAGGTGTAATCCATTCCTAATCCCAACGAGTCGGCAATACGTTTGGCAAAATTCACAGGCACAGCCCACTCTTCCGACAGAAACTCGCTGTGCGCACGTGCCGTGTCCAAAAACATCGGGTATATCCAGGCAATCTCCACACCGCCAAATTCATGCTCCTTCAGCCATATCAATTGGTCTCTCACGTCATTGGTGTCAATCTCCTGCGAGAACCACCACCAACGCGTGTAAGGCTTGTAACTGCCATAAAGCGTATCGTCATTTTCTGCCTCCTTTTCTCCGCTCTTGCACCCCGCAAGTATCACAGTTCCAAAAATAAAAGCAAGAACGATGGCAAGATTTAATTTACTCGAAAAATGTTTCATATTTATTATTTATATTGTATATGGTTTATTATTCTTTTTCTATACAAGGATGCTTTATACAATAGACCCTATCAGATGCACATTATACTATGTATATAGTATATATAAATGTGCAAAAGTACATAATTTTTCTCATAATCATATAAAATTCAACAAACCATCAACAAAACAGCCCCTCCATCAATGAACTCTAACCTTAACAGCCACTCAGAAAAACTCCTTATATCCGCCCCAAAATGCAAAAATATCAATTATAAATAAACCATTAAAACAGAATATTTTATATAAAAATGCCAATTTCTCGTTTTTCGGCAAAAAAGCCACAAAACACCCTATGCAGATACCAAAAAAACGCCAAGGTAATAAGTTAAGATGAAAAATATCAAAAAAAATATCACACAAAACCAGTACTTTACATTAGATTGAGCAAAAAATCCGAAAATAAATTTGCCAGAAAGAAAAAAGGTTGTATCTTTGCACCCGCTTTCGACAAACGGACGGGAGTCCGAGAGGGAAGGCGAGAGGAATTTGAAACAGATGAGACAAGAGATAGCG
>ONLQ01000048.1 GCA_900318665.1 uncultured Bacteroidales bacterium
TACAATATCATGGGGCCACGCCGTGTGGTTCCATGATTTGTTTTTGCCATATCATATCCTGTTCCTATCTTGGACCGCTGCTACCTTTCCGCCCGTTCTCTCTGCATTCTTTTGTCTTTTATGTATCGATTCTCTCATTAGTCCTTTTCTCTTGTTTTTGTGTTCTTTAGGGATAATAGTGTTAAAGTTTGTTAATGTGCTTGACTCGTACCTTGGGGCATGCTGTATCTTTGCATTCGATATCACACAAACAATATTGTCGTACGATGATGATTTACAAAACAAAACTCAAAATCGGGGAGTTCTCAAAGATGATGCGGGTTACGGTGAAAACCTTGCGCCTCTACGAGCAAAAGGGGCTTTTGCATCCCGACGAGGTGGATGAGTGGACTGGCTACCGCTACTATAGTCTGACGCAGATGCAACGGCTTTCGGCTATCCGTTCTTTGCAAAATATGGGCTTCACTTTGGCCGAAATCAAGGAGATTTTGGATAGTGACACGTCCGTTCCTCCAGTTGAATTACTGGAGCAGAAGATTGCCGAATGCAAGCGACAGATACATCTTCTTCAAGGTCGTCTTCAAATGTTGCTCTCTTTGTGGAATTCCCGCAAAAAAATCAGTAAAATGGAAAAAATCTCAATTCAGGCTTTGCCGTCAATCATCGTTGCCTCGCACCGTGAGGTTATCAAGAACTATGAGGCTATTGGACCTATGTGTGTCGATGTCATTGCACCAGAGATGCACCGCTTGGGCTGCCACTGCCCTGTGCCGGGTTATTGTTTCACTATAGAACACAATAAGGAATACACTCCCGTTAATGTGGATATTGAATATTGCGAGCAGGTAGAGGAAATGGGGCAGGACAGCGCTATCATCCAATTCAAGCGTCTTGACGAAGTCCCTACGGCCTTTTGTATGGCACATTATGGCCCTTATGAACGATTATACGAATCGTATATCGAAATCTTCCGTCATATTGAGGAGCAGGGCTATCGCATTGTTGGTTCGCCTCGCACGGTTTACATTGACGGTATATGGAATCAGAAAGACCCAGAAAAATGGCTTTCAATAATCCAGGTTCCCGTTACAAAGGATTAGAAACCTTAATGTCGAAAAAAGAGCATCTCAAACGAGATGCTCTTTTTTTCGATAGGCTTTAATATATTAAGGGTGTTCTGTGATGATGTTCTTGTTTACGAGTTTTTTTTCGATGCCGTCCTATGCAGTAATATGCTCTGTAAGCATATCATTTGTTATTGTTCTGTAAATACTCTATCTTTGCAGATGAATAATAACAAATAGAAAGATAAAATATGAAAAGGTTATTTCTTCTTTTCTTTGCCATTTTGCTTGTGAGTTGTGCTGGCAAGAATGAGCAAACCCCACCGCAACAGCCGCAGGACACCATCGCCTATCAGGATGCTGTCGATTTCCCTGTCTATGGAAAAGCATACAACGATGACGGGCCTCGCTATCGTCGTCTGCCAGATAGTCTGCAGGGCGTGGTGCGCGATGCCGTATGGAAGTTGGGCTGTAATTCGGCTGGTCTGTATGTCCGTTTCCGTAGCAATGCCCCAGAAATTCATGCCAAGTGGACCAATACGGGTTACAGTATGCCGCACATGACCGAGTGTGGCGTGGGCGGATTAGACCTTTATGCCTTTATCGATGGCGAGTGGCGTTTTGTCGGCTCTGGTTTCGACTGGGAAGGCACCGGCAGGACAGAGCATCAGCGCAAACTTGTCGGCAATATGGAACCGAAGGAGAGAGAGTATATGCTTTATCTTTCGCTTTATGACGAAGTCAAGTCCCTTGAACTTGGTGTTCCCAAAGATTACGTTTTAGAGCAGCCGGTGCTGGAGAGCCCCCGCAACGATGCGCCCATCGTTATGTATGGCACCAGCATCTTGCAAGGCGGATGCGCATCGCGTCCGGGAATGGCGCATACCAATATCATATCCCGTCGGCTCGACCACACCGTCATCAACCTTGGCTTTAGCGGCAATGCCCTGCTGGATATGGAAATAGCCCGCTTTATGACATCTGTAGAGTCTCCAGCAGTCTATGTGCTTGACTATGTGCCAAACTCTAAGGCGGACCGCATACAGGAAAACGGCGCGGAGTTTTTCCGCATACTGCGCGATAGTCATCCCGATGTGCCAGTGATATTTGTTGAAGACCCGTTGTTTCCTCATGGCATTGTGGATAAGACCAACGCCGAGGATGTGCGAAGCCGCAACGCCGCTCAAAAAGCGCTATATCAGTCGCTGGTAGATGCGGGTGAGTCCAATATATATTATGTCTCGTCCCAAGGAATGACTGCCTCCGAGGATTTTGTTGACGGCATACATTTCACCGACCAAGGCATGACCCACTACGCCGACCACCTAACCCCAGTATTGCAAAAAGTACTGTCGTCCGTTAAGAGGTAAAGTTTCGTTAGAGAGGCTATAAGAGTACGTATTGTCAGGCGCTCATATCGCCTTGCGTATAACATACTCTCTCTCTCTTTACAAAAACGATACGAAGTATCTCGCATATACGAGATAATAATCAATCCTTACATTTTTTTTTGTTATTAATCTCTTGGAAACAAGAAACGCATCTCGTCTATGCGAGATGCGCTTCTTCTAAAAAGTGAGGAACGATTGTCTCACTTATCATTTGACATAATAATCAATGTCAACATTTCTTTCTATCAGATGAATGACGCAGTGGGTTATGTCTTTCCCATCGTGATACACGGTCATTCCGTAGTTTTCAAATGTGGCATCACACATAGGAATACCCATGGCTAATGCAGTACTATCATATCCGTAACCATGCATTTCTATTCTATCATTTGAAACAGATTCTATTTTCATTGGTTTAGTTCCCATAGGGGTTGCCCCCCATGAACCCGGAATTGCATCTGGGTTTTGGACGGAAATAGTATAGCCTATGCCTCCAGAAATGTTTTTCTCAATGATAACATCACGATGACAACCAATTTGTTCTCCGCGGACAGGTTGCCCATGCTCATACCGTTGGTGTGTGTTAGAGTGGAATACCAACTTATCTTTAGGAGGATTGTTGCTGCCATCTAACAAAGAGTTCATTATGCCTTTTGTTGGCTTTCGCGTTAATTGTTCTTCGCCTAATAGAAATGTTACTGCATAACCATCAGAAAACATACTTCCTATTGTGATATGCTCTTTTCCCATTGATTGAAACAATGCTTTCAAATTATCACTTGGTTGAACAATTCTGAAACGTTTTCCATTTTCCCATACACCACGATGTGTTTTTGTAAGTTGGTCTTGCTCATATAGGATCAATTCTGTCTCAAAAAATTTGTTGCCGTTGCGAAATATAGCAAAAGTATCATCCGCCATTTCTAATTGGCATTCATGAAACTGTTTCGCTTGCTCGAAATATATTATTTCATCAGGATGACTTCCAACGTTAACTTTGTCTAATAGTAATGTTCTCATTGCATATTCCGGTTTGATTAATAATTTATTAGATGTGTCTATTATTAATTTAATAATAGACACATCTTCTTAATTAGCCATATATTTAATGGCATCGGCAATACTCATTGTTGGCAACTTACATAGTGTTGACACCAATCGCCATAGAGCCTTCTCATTGTCATCAATATCTCCATCGATAGCCATAAGTGTTCCGAGGTAAGCACATACGTAACGCTTTTGAGCATCGTTCATCATGGCAATAGTCGCCATTGCTTCGCTTCCTTCCATATTGGTGGATCGAGAAAGAAGTCCATCGCATTCTTTTGCATCTATTCCAAATCGGATGCATTCATTAATCATCATTTTTATTTCATTCGGATGGGCTTTTCCATCGGCGCCAGCCATTGCGCCAGCCATTTTAAGGATAGACATCATCTCGAGTTTGTTGAAAGACAGTTCTTCTGTTTCAACGGTTTTCTTTTTATGGTCAAAAAATCCCATAGTTGTAATTTTTTTTATTATTGCCTACTCTATTACGCAGTTTTCGGCTTCCCTGCTTATTCCTTAATAGAGGGAAGCCAATGTCATAATAAGGACAAAAGGAAAGGCGCAAACTCTTTCTTTTGATTGCTACTTATTTTTACCGCAGGTGTCTGGAATACCTCATGTGTAAATAAGTGCCGAAAGGGATCACGCCAAATTGCGTGAACTTTCGCTTCCTTATTCTCACACATTAGCAATAGTTTTCCAGACTTTGCGGTAAGAGAACAAGAGCGTCCGCTCAATTATTTTCTTTTATTCTAAATCTTTGTTTTATTTCATATTGTTGCTATTCGTTTATATTCTCATTGTTATATTGTGCGCAATGGCATTAATCACATTCCAAATAAGTCAGCAGGAGTGTTTTATCTTGTTAGTATTGTGATGTGAAAACAATTTGTCTCATTCGTGAACTTGTTTGAGATAGTACTCGAAACTTTCACACACTGTCACATTCCCATTCCGATAGTCGTCAATTGCTTGAAGGGTATCGTCATAGCCTTTGCGTTCATTTGCTCCGAGGGTGAACAGCACGCCAATCAGTTGTTTGATTGCGCTATTGTTTCCATCATATTCAAGTGTTATCGTTGCCATAATAATGTGCATTATCAAGTTGCAAATGTACGAATAATAATCGGATTGTCAAGTGGTGCTTTGTTGTTTTCTGGAATGTTTGTACTTTTGTAGTCGGTTGTGATTACTAAAAAATTACTTCTATGAAAAACGTATTGTTTATTGTTGGCTCTTTGCGGGCGCAGTCTTTCAATGGGCAGTTGGCTAATGTGGCAGAGGAGATGATAAAGGATAGATGCGATGTTAAATATCTTGATTATGGTGATTTGCCTATGATGAATCAGGACCTTGAGGTGCCGGTGCTGCCAAGTGTGGCGCGGGTTCGCAAAGAGGTTGTCGATGCCGATGCGCTTTGGATTTTTACACCCGAATATAATTTCAGTTATCCCGGTGTGTTGAAAAACTTGCTCGACTGGCTGTCGCGTCCTATGGACATGAGTAACTTCCAAAATCCGTCTGCCGCCATTGGCAAGAAAGTAGCAGTTTGTGGTGCTGGAGGAAAGAACCGCACGCAGAGTTGCCGCGCAAAACTTTCAGAATTGCTCGATTTTATGAAAATGGACCTTATGCACGAGCCGCAGACGGGTATTGCACTCGGCATTGAGGCGTGGACAAAAGGCGAGTTTGCACTTACTGAGGAGCAACTCGCAGAAGTAAAGACACAGGCTGATGCTTTCTGTGCATTTATCGGTGCTTGACAAAGTGTGCCATAAAAAATTAAGACAATGAACTTTACTTATTTTAGAGATACAAAGGTTGGCGTTCAGTTGGTTGTGCTGCTTCTTGGCTGCTTGCTGATGACAATCATTTCATCGTCGCTGATGCTGCTTGCTGGTTCTGCTGGCGTGGACATCCACGATACAACCAATATTCTTTGGTTCCAATTGGGCTCACAAGTCCTCTCGTTTCTGCTCACGTCGTTGCTTTTTGTTTGGGTGTTCTATGGTAATGTCACGAGTTATCTGCGGCTTGATTTCTCACTGCAACAGTGGGGGCGTGGCGGAGTCGCTGTCATCATTCTCTTGCTGTTGTTGCCGGTGATAGACTGGGTTACGGTGTGGAACGACGGAATGCATCTGCCTCAGTCTCTTTCAAGTCTGGAGGACTTGTTGCGTAGCATCTCTGCGCAATCGGAGCAACTGATGAATGGTCTTTTGACAACCACCGACCCTGCGCGGCTGACGCTTAATCTGTTTGTCATAGCACTCTGTCCCGCCATTTGCGAGGAGGTTTTCTTCCGCGGCGTTTTGCAGCAGGTGCTGTCGCGTTGGTTCAAAAATCCGCATTGGGCCATCATCGTCGCGGCGGCAGTTTTCAGCCTTGTTCATGGCGAGGTGTTTGCCTTTGTGCCGCGATTCCTGCTTGGCGTTGTGTTGGGCTATCTGTTTTATCTGTCAGGCTCGTTGCTCGTCAATGTATGCGCCCATTTTGTCAACAATGCGCTCATTGTTGTGCTGTATTTCCTCTATTCGGGTGGCACGCTTGCTGTTTCGCCCGACGAGCCTATTGCCTTGCCGTGGATGCCAACGTTGCTGTGTGTGGTGGCAGCGGCATGCCTGTTTTATATCTATTTCGTGAAGAAAAGGTCGTCAACGCGATAACTGTTGTGTACTCTTATGGCGCATGACGGCGTTTATGATTGTAGTCAGCGCACCGTCGCCCATCACGTTGCATGCTGTGCCGAAACTGTCCATCGCAATATAGAGCGAAATTATCAGAGCCTGCATCTCTGGTGTGAAGCCGAGAACGGATTCTAATATGGGCAATGCCGCCATGATGGCACCGCCTGGCACTCCAGGGGCTGCCACAAGCGTTATTGCCAGCAGGCAGATAAGTCCAAGGAACATCCCGAAGGAGAATGGCTGCCCTACCATTATCATCATTGCCAGCGAGCACGCCACTATCTTGAGGCACGAGCCAGAGAGGTGGATGTTGGCACAGAGGGGAATGACGAAATCTACAACGTTGGGCGAGGCGCCAGTCTTTTTGGCTTGCTGCAGGGTTACGGGTATGGTGGCGGCTGACGACGATGTGGCGAGTGCTGTGAGATAGGCTGGCAGCATGGTGGCCATCAGACGCAGAGGGTTGCGCCGTGCCACGCTTCCAGCCACGACGTAGAGAAACAAAAGCCAAAGGATGTGTAGTGCGAAAATGACGATGATGACAACCATGAATGTTTTAAGCACGTGGCCAACTTCGCCCGATGCCGACATTTGGAGAAAGATGCCGAAAATGTAGAGCGGCAACAGCGGCACTACGGCTTTCTCGATTACTAGCATTATCACGGAACGCAGTTCTAATAGGCCTTGTTTTAGAACGTTGGCGCGTGTTGCCGTGATGCCGAGGCCTAGCATAAATGCCAGCGCAAGAGCCGAAAGCACATCGAGTGCTGGCGGTAGCATTATCTTGAAATATGGTATTAGTGTGGTTCCGCCAGTGGCTACGGTGAGCGTGTCGGTAGGTATTATCCAGTGGGGAAACACCCAAGAACTTGTAGTATATGATACTACTCCCGCTACAACGGTGCTAAGATATGCCAGTCCGAGGGTCATCAGCAGCATTCTGCCAGCGTTGTCGCTGGTCTCGGCAATGGCAGCACTCACCAATGCAAGGATTATCAACGGCACGCAGAAACTAATAAACTGTCCGAAGAAACTGTTGAAGGTAACAAAGATACGAGTAATCCAATCGGGGAAGATATATCCCATCGAAATGCCCAGCACTATGGCTATCAGCACATAGACAAGCAACGGCAATCGTTTTCTTTTTTTCATCTATAAATATGTATTTGTAATGTTTTATCGATGGCGTCGGAAGTGGTGCATCACTTCGAAAAGCACAAAAATGCCCAACACAATAGCCACCGCCACTTTCAGAGCCGAAAAACCAGTGGCAAGGGCTGTGGCATGTTGTGCAGACACGATGTAATATGAGGTCCAGAAAATTCCAGCCCCTGGTATGAGCGGAAAAATGCCACAGATAAGAAACACCGTGACGGGGCAGCGTCGCCACTTGGCTGTGAAATGGGCCGAAAGTGCCACCAATATGGTGGAAAAGAAGGTTGATTCGGCTGGCGAGAATGTAGCGTAGCGCACCAGCACCATATACAGCATCCAGCCCGCCATGCCGCAGAGTCCGCAACTGACGCCGTAGCGATGTGGCACGCCGAAAAGGATGGCGAAGGCTACGGTGCCGACAAACGCCGCCACGCTCTGAATGGCGAAATGATAGGTCTCTATGCTCTGGTGCATTCCGTCAAGGGGTATCATTACGCCCTCTATTCTACTATCAATCAAGAATACAAGGCAGACACCCATGGCAATACAGAAAAACACCAGCAGGGCGTCGAGCAAACGTGTGGCACCGGCAATATAGTCCTCGTTGGCCATATCGCGCACGCCGTTGGTGAACGGCACACCGGGAATCAACGGAATGATGGCGCCGATAATCATATTGCCAAGGCTGTCGCCAATGCCCAACTTATACGACAAGATGCACAGCAGCGTAACCAATGCGCCGCCACAGATATTGCCCATCAGTTTTGACATATAGGGTGCTGCCACATAAAGCACAAAGAAATAGAGTAGCACGCCTACAACGAAAGAGACCATGCTGTCAATCCATCCTCCGCCGAAAATCATACAGAATGCCGCACTGCCCAAGCCCGAAGCCAGTATCTGCTCGTAGGCTGGAAGCCCTTTCGCAGTACGTATTTCGCGAAGCCGTTGCTCCACCTCATCGAGCGGCAGGTGTTGAGACTCGATGTCGCGTGACAGTTGGTTTACCGCCACCACGCGAGCCATCTGCGTCCCCTTGAAAGGTATGAACTTCACCTGTGCGTAGCCTCGTGCCGTGGCGAAGATGCCGTTGCTCAAAACGAAGAAATCGCTGTCGCTCAAACCATAGGCGGCGGCAATGCGTGCCGTGGTCTCTTCCACGCGAGCAATCTCCGCCCCGTTCTCCAGCAGGATATTCCCCGCCTCGTAAGCCACGTCAAGTATCCGTTTTATCTCGCCATCAGTCATAGCGTTGCACGATAAGCAATAAGAGTCTGTCATAGTTTAACAACTGCAAAAATACTAAAATCCCAGCATCTGAAAAATGTTATTGGTTGAGTGCTTTCGTTATAGATGATACAACCTCTTGGGTGCTCATTTCATCGGACTCTATTGTTTGTTGGGCTTGTGTGTAGATTGGTAGGCGTTGCTGCAGTTGGTCGTGAATGAATTTTTGTCGCTGGTCGGGCGGCAGTGCCATCACGGTCGGACGGCATTTGCGCGAACTTTCCATTCTTTTGTATATCGACTCTTCGGTTAGTCGCAGGTAGATAGAAATGCCGTTGGCGTTTATCCACTGCATATTGTCGCCAAAACAGGGGGTGCCACCTCCTGTGCTTATCACCACGTTGCCCATTTGGTCTGTGGCGTGGAGCATCTGCATCTCTACTTGTCGGAACATCGGCTCGCCATAGCGTTTGAAGAATAGCGGTAGGGTAGTGTGGTAGCGTGTCTCGATGGCTTGGTCGAGGTCGAGGAAGTCATAGCCGAGTGCGTCGGCTAATTTGCGACCTACGGTGGTCTTGCCGCTGTACATATATCCTATCAGATAGATACGCATTTGAACGTTGCAAATTGAGATGGGGAATTATTCGTTTGGTCCGAGGTTGTATTCCTCCGTCGTGGTGTTGCCGCAGGCGTCGCTAACTTCTATTCGTAGAATGTTGTCGTATTGCCGCAGTTGAGGCTCGTTGTCGGGGGCGTCGGTTCGGGGCAGTTGGATATAGATGGCTGCATTCTTGCCGTCATATTCTGCCAAAATCCATCGGCTGTTAAGGTAGCAGTTGTATGTGTTTATGCCCGAAAGGTTGTCAGAGATATTGAATGTCAAGTAACTCTCTGGCGAGGCTGTCAGTTCCTTGGGCGGAGCTATTGTGGGTGCAATAGTGTCGGTGGTTAGTAGGAATGTTCCAAAGTCGCGAGGGTGAGCCTCTATCCATCCGTCTTTTTGTTTTGACGATAGCGGTATTAGCCTTTTGCCGCTACGCCGTGCTACCACAACCTGACGGGGATTGTTGTAAGCCTTGGTTGCAACCATAGAGAGTGCAAGGCGCAGCGTGTAAGGCACATGTGGCGGAATAGGGCTGTTGATGTCGGCTTTTGTTGGAATCACCAGTAGCCCGTCCGACACAAGGTCGCCACGCACGCTGTCTATGGTGTAGAGCGCTTCGGCGGGTATGTCGGCTTCAAAATAGCGGTTGCGTAGCTTCTGTGCCTTGCGAGGCTTGGTTTTCTGTGCTTTAGGTGCGCTGCCTTTTTGAACGGCTGGCGTGGTAATAGTAAAAGTCTTGCTGTCGTGATTGCCGTTAATGTCGTACACATCGTATTGCAAGGTGTGTTCTCCTGCTTCGAGGCGGAAGATTCCGTTGCCTTTCAGCGGATGCGACGAGGTTATAGGTGCGTAGGGCAGTGTGCGAGTCAGAATGTATGGGTGACGTGTTTCGGCATAGAGCGGATAGTCCATAATGGCGTTCACGGAGCGTGTGTCCTCAAAGAGGAAAGTCTCCGACTCAAATTGATAGACCAGTTCGTCGTCTATGCGCAGTTCTATGCGATACACGCCGCTGTTGCCGTCGTAGGTCTCGCTGTGGTCGGTGGCGTAGATTCCTATGTAGAAGTTGCCGTTCACCGTGGGCGACAGTATTGTTGCGGGACGAGCCTTGCGTCTTCTCGTTCTTCGCTGGGCTGGCACCATTATTTCGAGAGGTTCATTTTTGCCGTTCACAAGGGCTGCGTTGTCGGCGGGATAGATGCGAATGCCTTTGATTGTAGGCACCACACCGTCGGGGACATATAGCCCGAAAAGTTGGGCGTTGATGGTCTGATCGTTGTGAGCGTGGCGTATCTCGTAGTGCAGATGCGGACCTCCCGACGAACCCGAGTTGCCGCTGTGGGCTATTAGTTGGCCTTTATATACGGGGAGCAGTCCGGGCGCGATATTGATATCGAAGGAGTAGCACTGGTGCTCGTACTGGTAGCGCCGCACCCAATCGGCAATCTTGCCGCAGAAGTCGTTGAGGTGCATATATACCGTGCGATAGCCGTTGGGGTGGTCTATATAGACAATCTTGCCGCCGCCCCATGGCGATATGTTTATGCGCGACACATAGCCTTCGGCCGTGGCAAAAACCTCATGGCCTATCTCGGCATTGGTGCGAATGTCAAGGCCGCTGTGATAGTGGTTGGGCCGCACCTCGCCAAAGGTGGCGGAGAGTGAGAGGTCGAGGTCTAATGGCAGACTGAAATATCGCTGCGGATAGTCTTGCGCCACGGCCGTCACCGTGGAAAGAATGACTAATATTATGAGTGGAAAGATTCTTTTCATGATAGGGAGGAATGTGGTTAGTGTGAGTTAGCCCATCAGTTCCTTTGCTGTCTGCAGTGCTGCTGCCGTTGGTGGATTAGATGAGAGCATCACGGCAATCTCGGTAACACGCTCTTCGGGCCACAATTGCCGCATCTGCGAGATAGTGCGGTCCAGGCTGTCGTCTATGCGTTTCGATACCTTGAAATGCTGGTTGGCCTTGGCGGCAATCTGTGGCAGATGGGTGATGGCTATGACTTGCGTGCTGCTTGTCATGCGGCGCATCATGTCGCCAACGGCAATGGATATGTCGCCCGACACGCCGGTGTCTATCTCGTCGAAGATGATGGTCGGAATGGCTTGTCCTGGCAGCGAGCAGTTGATGCTCTTGATGGCCAGCATCAGTCGCGAGAGTTCGCCTCCCGATGCCACTTTCGACAGTTCACGCAGTTCGCCGCCGCGGTTGGCGTTGAATAGGAATGTAATGCTGTCGTGTCCCATGGTGCCGTATTCGCTGGCAGGCGCTATTGCCACTTGCAGTCGGCTCTCTTTCATGCCCAGCAGGCCGAGCGTCGGCACCACCTGCTGCTCCAACTGTCGTGCTGCCGCAGTGCGCAGTTCTGTCAGTTGTTCGGCGTGCTGTTGCATCTGTTTGTAAGCGCGGTCCACCTGCTCCATGGTCTGCGATATTTGTTCGCCTATGCTGCTCATGTTTGCCAGACGGCTGTCCAAATCCTCTTGCATTGCCAGCAACTGTGCCACGCTTTCCACCCCGTGTTTCTTCTCCAGCCGATAGATGAGGTCTAATCGCTCGTTCACGCTCTGCTGACGTTCGGGCGAGTATGTCAGTCGGTCGTCAATAGAGCCTATCTCGCTCACAATGTCGCGCATCTCTATCAGTGCCGACTCTATGCGTTCGGCTATCGAGGGCAGTTCTTTGTGATACGATGCAATGTGTTGCAACTGGCTTTTAGCGGCCACCAGACGTGCTACCACGCCGTCCTCTTCGCTGTCGCAAAGTCCGTTCACTGCCGACAGCGCTTGCTTTATGCTCTCGGTGTTGTTCAGCAGGTTGGCTTCCTCTTCCAGTTCCTCTTGCTCGCCGTCGGACAGGTGAGCCTGCTGCAACTCTTCGAATAGGAATTGCAGATAGTCCTGCTCTTTGCGGTTCTGCGCTTCTTGCTCGGTCAGTTTCTCTAATTGGCGTTTCAGCGAGGTGTACTCTCTGTGTGCCGACTGATAGGCGTCCAATGTCGAGGCGCAGTCGCCGAGGGTGTCGAGCAGTCGGGTCTGGAACAGGCTGCCCGTCAGCGTGATGGTCTGATGCTGCGAATGTATGTCGATAATGTTCTCGCCAATGGCTTTTAGTGTCGGCAGTTGCACTGGGGTGTCGTTCACAAAGGCGCGCGATTTGCCCGATGGCAGTATCTCGCGACGTAGCAGCAGTTGGTCGTCGTAATCTATCTCTTGTTCGTCAAAGAGTGGCTGCAGTCCCAGTCCGCTGATGTCGAATTGTGCTTCGACCACGCATTTCTTCTCTTTGTCGCCCAGTGTCTGCAGGTCGGCACGCTGTCCCAGCAACAGGCCGATGGCGCCAAGGATGATACTCTTTCCGGCACCAGT
>ONLQ01000017.1 GCA_900318665.1 uncultured Bacteroidales bacterium
GTTGACATAATCGCCGTTGGCGTAGAGAATATGGGCGTAGTAATAGATTGACGCGCTCTTGTATTTTGACTCGCCATCCACCTGCTGCACGAAGCAGGACTTTGCCTCTTTGTATTTCTCTGCCTGAAGATAGCAGTAGCCGCATTTGAAATTGAACTCGCTGCGATGGTTGTACTCCACCTCGTCGGCATGCACGTTGCGGTAGTGTATCAAAGCACGGTCGAATTTGCCACGGGCATAGTAGAAATTACCAAGATAAAAGCGGGCCATATTGCAACGAGCGCTACGAGGATAGAGACGCAAGAAGCGTTCGAGGCGCGAAGCGGCATCGTCGTTGTCAAGTTTCTCCGCACACACAGCGGCATAATATGTGGCATCGGCAGCCGTAAGACTCTGTTGCGTGGTAGAGGCCGTAATGTCGAAAAGTTGCTGAGCCGACGCATACTTCTCCTTGCGGAACAAGTCGAGCGCACGGTCAAAGACCTGTTCTTGTTTTTGCTCAGGGGTTAACTGCTGGGCATAAATAGCCGGCCCCATCATTACAAAGAGAGAGATAACGACGTAAAATCCAAATCGTTGCATGCTTACTTATTTTGTGTATTAAGTTTCAAATGTACTTAATTTGCCAAAATTGAACAAGCATTGCGAAACAATCTTACAAACAATAAATTGTGAATTGTAAACCGCTACACGCTACGGATAGCAACGCCACGGCAGTCGAAGGAAAAAGCGTGCTATCTCGGCAGGTCGAGATAAATAGGCAGATGGTCGCTAATACCGCCTTTGTAGCGCGGACCGGAATAGGTGCGGAACGGCTTTGTCGTCAGTTGCTTATCGTCTTTTTCTATTAGGAACTCGTTGCGAAAGACATCAAACGCCAACGGCTCGCAACGCGGAGAACTGATGGCAACCATATTGTCGAGCAACATCCATGAGCCCTGATGGTTGTAACTGCCCGCAAGCAAGGCCTCTTTTCCAGGCAGCATCATAAAACGAGGTTTCGGAAACAGCGTTTCCACCTCGTCGGGCTCGGCATTGAAATCGCCCATAGCCAAAACCAACGCATCGGGATGGTCAGCCGCCACCTCGTCCATCTGCCGCCTCATGCGTTCAGCCACAAGACGCCGCTGCTGGTCAGACACATCGCCATTGAGACGCGAAGGCAGGTGGCATACAAACAGATAGAGCGTATCTCCGCCATTAATGCGCAGTGCCACTTGAAGCACATCGCGCGTATGCAGTTCCGCTTGAATGTCCGACATATCTATCACTTTCTTTTCAATAAGATGCACGCTGTCGGAGCGATAGAGCAATGCACAGTCTATGCCACGTTTGTCGGGCGAGTCGTAATGCACCACTTGATATTTCAACTTGCGCAGGGGACCAGACTTGGTGAGTTCATGCAGCACCCAACTGTTTTCAACCTCGGCCAATCCCACAACCGCAGGACAGCCCATGGCTATTATGGTCTTGGCCAATGCGTTGCGCTTGCGGTAGAAACGCTGATAGTTCCAATGGCGCGCTCCATCGGGAGTAAACTCGTCGTCGTTGGTGAGTGTGTCGTTGCGGGTGTCGAAAAAGTTCTCAACGTTCCAGAACGCAATACGCTGTGCCTCGGATTGAACGGAAGAAAGGAGAACAGCCATAAAGAAAAAGATTTGTAGCAGTGGCCTCATTCCATGTAATTTAGCCTAATATCGAAAAACGGTCGGCGTCGAGATAGAAAGGCCAGCGTTTACGGAAATCATCGAGTTCTGATTTAGAAAGGGTGGCACAGAGTATCGGCTGCGAGGCATCGCCTCCGTTGTCAACCCTATTGCCCTTGAAGTCTATCACTTGGGAATGTCCATTGTAAACCAAACCCGACTCGTCAACACCTGTGCGGTTTGCCGCCACCACATACCCCACATTCTCTATGGCACGGGCTTTCAGCAGTGTGTCCCACGCTGCAATACGCGATGCGGGCCAATTGGCGCACAAAAGCAGAACATCGTAATCCAACGCATTGTCATTATATCTATTACGAAGAGACACTGGGAAACGCAGGTCGTAACAGATTGCAGGCTTGATATTCCAGCCTTTCCACTCAAAAGATGCTGAACAATGGCCTCTCGCAACCTGCTCATACTCGCTACTCATGCGGAACGTGTGCAACTTGTCGTAGATATTATATCTGCCATCGGGATAGACGATGTGCATTCGGTTTCTCACCTCGTCGTCGTATCTCACCAACCATGTGCCGACAAACGCCGCATCGTATTGCGCCGCCATACGCTTGACAAATTCAAGCGTCGGTCCTTCTGCCTCCTCTGCCAAAGAGCGCATATCTCCGCCAAAACCTGTATTAAAAGTTTCAGGCAACACAATCATATCCACAGGATGGCACATCGTGGCGACAGCCTGCTCAACCCTGCGATAGTTTCCTTCGGGATTGTGCCACGCTATATCCTGCTGATAAATGGCTATTTCAAGTTTATCCTGTGTCATAATCAGTTGTTTTATCTGATTATCTAAAAATCTGAAAATCCGACTATCTGAAAATCTAAATATCTGAGTATCTGATTATCTGACTATCTGAAAATCCAATTATCTGAATATCTTTACCTCATTTGCAGTTGCACGCCTGGTCCCACCAGATGCGTACCGATGGCAACAATGCCCGTATTGCCTGCTGATCGTCTCGCGACAACTGGCATGAGCGCATATCAAGCAATTCGAGGCGTCCGTCAAGGTCGGCAAAACTCTCTGGAAGGGCATAAAGCGCCGTGGACCACACTATTATCTTGCGAAGCGAAAGCATATAGCCCATCTCCTCGGGCAGGGCAACGAGCGGATTACGGCTGACGTCAAGTTCCGAAAGATGCGACAGTTGAGCCACCTCAAGCGGCAGCGAGTCGATATTATTGCGCCCAAGATTCAACACCTCAAGGTTCTGCAACGCCACTATCTCCGGCGAGACCTCTTCCAATCGGTTGCGACTCAAGTCCAACTCGCGAAGATTCACCATAGAGAACACCTCGGCGGGGATTTTTGTCAGTTTCTTGTGTCGCAGACGAAGGATATAGACATCTTCCGGATTGCGCACATTGGCAAGCGACTTATATACTTTGTCGGGCTGCGCGACAACAAATGCGGGCAGCAGCAAGAAAAGCATTATGAGCCAACGAGCCTTCATGAAAGCAACTTTTTTGCCTTTTCTATATCACTGAGCATTGCACACCGCAGGTCGTCAACGCTGTCGAAATGCTGAGTGTCACGCAGACGTTCAACAAACTCTACCGACAGCCGAACACCGTACAACACACCGCTATACCCTATTATATGCACCTCTATGAGCGACTTATCGACGCCAAACGTGGGACTTGTCCCCACATTAGCGACAGCCTGCCACTGTCGGCCTTCCAAATTGGCACGCACAGCATAAACGCCATCCATAGGCGCCATGCGGCACTGCCCTTCAAGAGAGATGTTAGCCGTGGGTATGCCTAATTGGCTCCCCACATGCCGACCTTCTTCCACTACGCCCGCCAGACTATAATCATAGCCCAACAGACACGATGCCAGCCGCACATCGCCAGCCGCCAAAGCCTTACGCACACGCGTGGAACTCACCGCCACACCCTCTATCAGCACGGGATTGTCGTGCAGCAGTTCAACTCCTAAAGGCTCGGCAACATCGGGCAGACGGTCGAAATCGCTGTTGCTACGGCTGCCAAACTGATTGTCGTAACCCAGCAGAAGGGTCTTGACATTGAAACGCTCGCACAGCACCTCGGTAAGGAACTGACATGCCGACAAGCGAGAGAATTGTTCCGTAAAGGGTAGCAACACAATATCTATATCGCCCAGCGACTGAAGCCGTTGCAGACGCTCGTCAAGCGTGCAGAGCAGCCCGAAACCATCGCCAGCACGCCCCAACACACAGCGCGGATGGCGGTCGAAAGTAACCACCATCGGGCGCAGCCCTCTCTCTTTCGCCTCGCCAAGCAACCTCGACACAATATGCCGATGACCGGCATGCACACCATCAAACATACCCACCGTGGCAATGGCAGGTTTGTCATTTTGAGGCATTGTGTCGGGATAGCGAAATACAGCCATATCAAAAAAGAAAGTGCAAAAATAGTGATTTTTTTGCCATTACGTAAAACTTTTGTATCTTTGCACACTGAAGCGGCATAAGCCGTACAATATTAACAATCTAAAAAACAAAACATTATGCCTTCAAGAATTAGATTACAGCGTCATGGTAAGAAGAATCAACCTTTCTACCACATCGTTGTTGCGGATGGTCGTGCACCTCGGGACGGTAAATTTATCGAGAAATTAGGCACGTACAATCCCCTCACCCAGCCCGCACAGATTGTGCTTGACATCGACAGAGCAGTCGAATGGCTGAAGAACGGTGCACAGCCCTCTGACACCGCCCGTCGCATCCTCTCCTACAAAGGTGCTATGCTGAAACGCCACCTCCAGATTGGTGTTGAAAAAGGCGCTATCACCCAGGAGCAGGCCGATGGTAAGTTCAACCAGTGGCTTCAGGAAAAAGAGGCTAAGATTAAAGCCGCTACCGACGCTATCGAGAACGGTCGTCGCGAGGTTAAGAAAGCCCGTCTGAACGCCGAGAAGAAAGCCAACGAGGCCAAAGCCGAAGCCGTCGCTGCCAAGCGTCAGGCTATCGCCGAGGCTGAAGCAGCAGCCAAGGCCGAAGCCGAGGCAGCAGCCGCAGCCGAAAACACCGAAGAGGCCGCTCCCGCAGCCGAATAAATCGGTATTCGAAATGAACAACACAAAGGTCGCCCAATGGCGACCTTTATTGTTTTATATTCGGGGTCATTTCGTCAGATTGCAAATCCGACGGAACCTTATATACCCCATAATAAAAGATTCATGTAAAATAAACCGAGGCTGCAAGCACTTGCAGCCTCGGTTTCAAAATATCGCTATTCTTTATTCAGCGGCGCTGACAAAGGGGTAGGAGTAATCCTCGGCGGGAGCGAAGGTCTCCTTGATGGCCTGCGGGCTGACCCAGCGCAGCAGGTTGAGGTAGGAACCGGCCTTGTCGTTGGTACCGCTGGCGCGGGCACCGCCAAAGGGCTGCTGTCCGACAACGGCACCTGTGGGCTTGTCGTTGAAATAGATATTGCCGGCAGCATATTTCAGCACATCGTAAGCCTCGTGGAGAGCCTTGCGGCAGGTGCTGAAGATAGCACCCGTCAAAGCGTAGGGCGAAGTGCTGTTGCAGAGTTGCAGTGTCTCGGCATACTTGTCATCGTCATAGACATAGATGGTGATGATGGGTCCGAAGATTTCCTCGCACATCGACTTGTAGTCGGGTTTCTTGGCAAGGATGACCGTAGGCTGTACGAAATAGCCAACGCTCTTGTCGCCGGTGCCGCCAAATACGATTTCGGCATCGGGGCTCTGCTTGGCATGCTCTATATAGTTCATGCAGTTGTCAAACGAAGCCTCGTCGATAACGGCATTGACGAAAGCGGAGAAGTCGCGCACATCGCCGACCTTGATGGTAGAAATCATCTCGCCGACAAGTTTCTTCACCTCGGGCCACATGCTGGCAGGCACATAGGCACGCGAAGCGGCGGAGCATTTCTGCCCCTGATATTCGAAAGCGCCACGCACGATGGCGGTAGCCACTTGGCGCACGTTGGCCGAATGATGCACAAAGATGAAATCCTTGCCGCCAGTCTCGCCGACAATCTTAGGATAGGTCTTATAGTTGTTGATATTCTCGCCGATAGATTTCCAGAATCCGTTGAAGGTGTTGGTACCGCCAGTGAAATGCACACCGCCGAAGTCGGGACTTGCAAACACCACTTTGCCAATCAAAGCACCGCTACCGGGCAGGAAGTTCACCACGCCGTCGGGCAGACCTGCCTCTTTGTAAATCTTCATCAGCAGGTAGTTAGACAGAAGAGCCGTAGTGGAGGGTTTCCACAGCGTCACGTTGCCCATCAGCACGGGCGACATTTCGAGGTTGCTGGCAATAGAGGTGAAGTTAAACGGCGTAACGGCGAGGATGAAACCTTCGAGCGGACGATAGGTAACATAGTTGAGCGTACCATTGTCGCTGCAAGGCTGGTCAGCATAAATCTGCGACATATAGTGTGCGTTATAGCGCAGGAAGTCAACCAATTCGCAAGCGCTGTCAATCTCGGCCTGCATAGTGGTCTTGCCCTGACCAAGCATCGTGGCGGCATTAATCAGATAGCGATATTTACCAGCAATGAGGGTAGCAATCTTCTGGCAGATGCTTGCACGCTCAATCCACGGAGTCTCAGCCCACTGCTTGCGAGCCTCCATTGCGGCCTCGATAGCCATCTGAACCTCTTTTTCTCCCACCTTGTGGTAGTTAGCCAGGACGTGCTTGTTCTCCGTAGGCATAACCACGGTGCCCATGTTGCCGGTGCGAATCTCCTTGCCACCTATAATAATAGGTATCTCCGTCACGGTGTTGTAGAGTTCGCCGAGAGCCTCGCGGATTTTCTTACGCTCTGGGCTGCCAGGTGCATAACCGAGTACGGGCTCATTGGCCGGTTTGGGGAAAGAAAAGATGGTGTTGTTCATGGTACTTTTGTTTTATGTTAATATTTCAAAAAAGCGACTACAAAATTATAAAATTTCCAAATAAACTGCAAGTTTTTTTCTTTTCTCCGCCTCTATATCCAAACGAGCACCCATTTATGCTAATCGGTTTTCGCCACAAAAAGCCTTCGCAAGCCGTACAATGGCTTGCGAAGGCTGTCTTTCTGTCGGGCTTTGCCCGAACAGAAAGACAATGATTGGGAATGTCCTGCGATTGCGCTCTTGCGTGCGCAATCGTTAATCTTGGACGAGACGAACGGAGAAGCCGTAGCAGCGACTGTAGTCGTACATGCACACGATGCCGGAACTGAAGTAGAGGTCCCATGCGTAGTCGGAATCTTTGGGCGTGGACGACCAGTAGTTGCCGTAGTAGCCCACGTAGTCCACGCTTCCACTGCAATTGCGGAGGCCCGCGGCGGGCAGAACTATATAATTACCATTGGGGCCAGTCACCCTGTATCCACTACCATTCCACATCCACTGGCACCTATCTATCAATTCCTCACATTGAGCCTCGGTAGGGAGACTATTGCCAAACCTTGAGACAGCCTCATCATAAGTAAAAAAGTCATACTGAGCATCGGCTGCATTTATCTCATTTGATGCTTTCCATTTGGTTCCACTGGGCAAGCCCAAATCAATATACCTACAATCAGATGCATTATATTCAGATGCAACCCCAGAATTTGACTCCACGCTGGAATTTGACTCATCGTCGTTCTTTGTGCAACTGAATACCAAACAAATTGAAAGCGCCATAAGGCACATCAGACTTAAACTAATTACTTTTTTCATTTTTTTATATAGTTTAATTACGCCTACTCTATTATGCAGTTTTCGGCTTCCCCGCTGATTCTTTGATTGAGTCGGAGTTCGTTGTTCAAGTAAATAAAGAGGCACGAAAAAAGGCGTAAATCCTTTCATTTAATAGCCACTTATTTTTTCGGAGGGTGTCTGGAATACCTTTGTGTAAATAAGTGGTATGGAATTCACGCCTATGCGCGAACTTCCGCAAACTTATTCCCACACTTGGATAAATGTTTTCCAGACGTTTTCCGAAAGAGAACAAGAGCGTCAGCTCAATATGTCTATGTTATTCTGTCGTTATGCCATTATTGCTGTAAAATTTGTTTGTGATTTGCAAAGGTACATGTTTTTCTTGATATTGTTGGGTTTTGTGGTGGAAATTTATTTATAACTGCGGATGAAAAATCGTTTAAAGAGGATAGAAAATTCAAAAATCGGGTCTTACTATTTCATTTCGATAAATACATGTATTTTTGCATGGTCATTCAGACCTAACTTAATCAATACAATATACCATTATGAAAACAATGAAACTTATGATGGCGCTGACGGTGGTGGCTATGGCTGCCGCGTCGTGCGGAACAAAGAAAGAAGACCCTAAAATGCTGGTTGTTTACTACTCGCAGACCTCCAACACCAAGGCCGTAGCGCAAGAGATTGCCACACGCCTCAATGCCGACATTGCTGAAATCACAGCCGTAAATCCCTACGACGGCGATTTTCAAGCCACGATAGAGCGCTGCTTACAGGAACGCGAACAAGGCATAACCACCGAGATTGAGTCCCTGAGCGTGAACGTGGCCGACTATGACATTATTTTTATTGGATACCCCGTATGGTTTGGCACCTTTGCACCTCCAATGGCGACATTCCTGACGCAGACCGACCTCAGCGGGAAAAAGGTTGTGCCGTTCTGCACCTTCGGCAGCGGCGGATTAGAAACAAGCACAAAGGACCTCGCCGAATTGCAGCCCAATGCCGAAATACTTGCTGGTTATGGAGTCCGTGCCGCACGCATGGAGGCTATGCCCGAAGAGGTTGACCAATTCTTGAAAGCCAGCGGTTATGTCGAGGGCGAGTTCTTCACACCAGAGAATTTCCCCGAGCAGCACGCCGTTAGCGATGAAGAGGCAGCAATATTTGACGCTGCCGTAGATGGCTATCCCATGCTTAACGCCCATTCCACCACCGTGGCCTCGCGCACCATTCCCAATGGCACCGAGTATCTTTTTACCGCCATCGACCAGCCTCGTGAAGATAACGACAAAACGCCAGCCACGAAAGAAATCAAAGTCTATGTAACCGTAGCCAACGGCGAAGCACCTGTATTCACCAAGGTCATACGATAGCAGTATCGCTTTGCGATAGAAATCGCACAAATCACTACAAAATAAAAGTTCCTGCCATATTGAATTTGGCAGGAACTTTTTTTGATTAATCCGTACTGAAAACAATCAGCGATTGATAGCACAGACTATTTGATAATCTCGAGCGAGCGTTGGACAAACTGGGTCAGGGCTTCGCCTTTCAGCAATCCGTTGGAAAGGAGGGCAAGGTCGGTGAGTTGATGAACCAGTTGTTTCTGCTTGTCGGCATCTTCCTCTTTAAGCACCTGCTCGATGAGAGGATGATTGATGTTGACAACGAGGTTGTAGCGCTCGGGCATATCGCCATAGAAACTCATTCCGCCACCAGTGGCAGCCATCTCTTTATAGCGGCGCATCCACTCGTCCTGCGTGATAATCATAGGCTGCTCGTCGCTCTCAAGACTTGCCATCTGAACGGTATAATGCTCTTTGTCTATCTCGTTCTCAATGATAGGTTTGAGGGTATCCTGTTCCTCTTTGGAGAGTTTCTCGGGAATATTATCGTCGTGAGGTATAAGTTTTTCAGTGACATCGGCATCGACACGCACAAAACGGGTCTTATCCTCCTCGCGCTCCACGAGGTTGACAAAATGAGGCGTCAGCACACTGTCCATCAGCAGCACATCGTAGCCTTTGGCCTTAGCCTTGGCAATATATGAATGTTGCTCGGTGGCGTCGGTGGCATAGAGATAGCACACGGTCTTGTCCTTGTCGGTCTGCAGGGCCTTAATCATGTCGCGATAGTCGGCCATCGAATAGAACTTGCCGTCGGTATTCTTAAAGAGGTAGAATTTAAGCGCGCGTTTCTTGAAATCCTCGTCGGTAAGCATGCCGTATTCGACAAAGATTTTGATGTCGTCCCACTTGTCCTCGAAGTCCTTGCGGTCGTTCTTGAACATCTCCTCCAGTTTGTCGGCCACCTTCTTGCTGATATGCGAGGAAATTTTCTTCACGTTGTTGTCGCTCTACAGATAACTACGGCTGACGTTGAGCGGAATGTCGGGCGAGTCGAGCACACCGTGGAGTAGCATCAGATAGTCGGGCACAATGCCTTCCACGCTGTCGGTAACAAACACTTGATTGCAATAGAGTTGAATCTTGTTGCGGTTGGGGTCGATGGTCTTGCGGATTTTGGGGAAGAAAAGAATACCCGTAAGGTTGAAAGGATAATCCACGTTGAGGTGAATCTGGAAGAGCGGCTCTTCGAAATTCATCGGATACAGTTCGTGGTAGAAATTCTTATAGTCGTCGGCTGTCAGACTGGCAGGGGTCTTGCGCCATGCGGGCTCGGTGTTGTTGATGATGCGCGGTTTCTTGCGCTCCACACGTTTCGGCTTCGTGGTCTTGCCACCCTTGCCGTCGTCAACCTCTTCGGTCTCGGTCTCGCTGTCAACCCATTCCGACTCTTCGCCAAAGCGGATAGCCACCGGCATGAAACGGCAGTATTTGCGCAGCAGTTGCAGAATCTGCTGCTCTTCAAGAAACTCCTTGCAATCGTCGGCAATATGAAGCACTATCTCCGTGCCACGGTCCTCTTTCTTCGTCTCCTCCATAGTGAACGAAGGGCTGCCGTCGCACACCCAGTGCATAGCAGGCGCATCGGTGTAGGACTTGGTGTAGATTTCAACCTTATCAGCCACCATAAAGGCGGAATAGAAACCCATACCGAAATGACCAATCAGGTTTTCCTGCACGTCTTTGTATTTCTCCAAGAAGTCGGAGGCACCGCTGAAAGCAATCTGGTTGATATATTTCTCAACCTCATCGGCGGTCATACCAATACCACGGTCCACCACCGTAAGGGTCTTGTTCTTGCTGTCCAACTTCACTTCGACAGTAAGGTCGCCCAACTCGCCTTTGAAATCGGAACGCGACGAAAGAGCTTTCAATTTCTGTGTGGCATCGATAGCGTTAGACACCAACTCGCGAAGGAAAATCTCGTGGTCGGAATAGAGGAACTTTTTAATGACCGGGAAGATGTTTTCGGTCTGAACATTGATATTACCTTGCATTGTGTATATGTTTTAATTGTTATTTACTCGTAACCGAACAATAACAAATTGAGCAATAATCATACCAACGCCACCAACTGACATAATGTCAGCACCCCAACCCAATCCCCAAAACAATAACTCTACCCCACTCCACAAACAACAAAAACCAACCTTTTGCCAAACCCATAAATTTCCGAACAATTTGCGAACAAAAGGCGAAGAAAACTCGAATAAAACAAAGCCTAAAAACAAGCAGTTCCCACGCCACAAACCAACCTTTCGTCAAAACATTACAGCACTACCCTACCCTCGCTGTTAATCGTGGTAGTCGCTGTCTTTCCATTGGAATTTCACCGTCTCCGGCACAAGGTATTTGCCTATCTTGTAGTCGATATTGGCTTTGTGGGCCTGGGCGAGTTGATAGCGTCGTGGCACACGATACATGCGTCCGTTCTTGATGAAGTGGGCGCCTGTCTGATGGAAGCGGAACGCCACATCTTTTGCCACGCACTGCTCGCGAAGGGCGAGAATCCAGTCGTAGTTGCAAGGCCTTGCGTCAACTCCTGACTCGCCGCCTGCCGACACCTCTTCAATGGTCCCGTCCAGATATGGCGTGAGATTGACTGCCGAGAGCATCGGTGCTACGATGATGCTCTTATGCTTTATGGGGAGCGATAGGAAGATGGGTAGGCGGTAATCGGCCATCTCCTGGTTCTCGACGGTGCAGCCTACGATGACGTTGGGGTAGCCGTCGCCCCAGTCGTCGGGCACGCACTCCATGAAACGGTTGATGCGCTTGGTGAAGAAAAAGAACCAGAGGTCGCTACGCTGCTTTATCATCTGCCAACATTCGGGACGCCAAGGGTCGGCATCTTTCAGCAGGAAATCGGAGGTGAAGCAGGTGAAGACTACTTTGCCGCTCTCTATCTTCCACGATTTGTCGCGTTTCCGCTTTATTGGCAAGTTGAAGTTGCCCGTCTTGCGACACTCGCTGCTCGACCGCTCGCTACCGTACATCTCGTCCTGACGATAGACGTAGCAGTATCGGCACCCAGGACTAATCTTGGTGCAACCGTGCCACGGGTTCCAATCGGCATATATCTCCCAATGCTCGGACATATACTAACGGGGGGCAATTGCGCTGATTAAGGGCTCCAGCATGCTGAAATCCACAAAGTCAACCTTTCCGCCATAGGTGGCAAGCATGGCCTTGGCCTCGGCGTTGAGTTCCTCCTCTGGCATCTTCGAGACCTTAGAATGAAATATCGACATCATCATGCGGTGCATCAAACCCAACTTGCCGTAGTCGATAGCCCCGCGAAGATGATAGATGTTATCCTCGTTATAGAAATGTGGCGGAATCTGAGTCTTTATCGAAGTCCTTATATTGTTGATATTTTCGGCATCGTTAGGGTCAGCCAAGCCGACAGTGACAATAATCAACTCCTGCTCTGCCGACAACTTTTCGGCAGTCTTTTTCAGTCCAAGCACTCCGCCTGCAAATAGAGCCCCGAGATAGACAATACGGTCATACCCATTGCAATCTCCCGCATCCTTAAATGCAACGGCATCAATACCCGTCAGTTCCGACAGCCGCTCGGCATATCGTTTAGTAGAGCCATACTGGCTGCCATAAATAATTATAGTACTCATAATTTAATGTTTAGTGTTTCTTTTCTTGATTAGTTCGGGCGGCTGCAAGGGCCTTTCGTCCGGCATCGGTCATCAGTCCTCGTGCCTCAAGGTCGGCGCAACGCTGGCGGTTCAGTTCCGTCCAGTGACTGCCTTTTCTGCGTGGAGAGAGCCGCTGCGCAAGCCTACCGTCGGCCATGCGTTTCAACGTAGAGTCAATCCAGCCGAAACAAAGCGCTTCCTCCACCACGTCGATGTATGGAATAGCATCGGCACGGGGCACCTTGCTTCGGTTGCAAGTCACCCAGCAGTGGTCTGACTCTTTGTGATGCGCCTCCAGCCACTCTCGCAGTTCTACCCTGCGGCCATATTCCAGCAAAAGGTCTATCTCCATAATCTTCTTGGGCTACTCTTCCTTCAACCTATGCTCGCCCAACTTCTTCTTGAACCAAGTGAGTTGTTTTTTAGCATAGTGCCATGTGTTCAGTTTTATCTGCGCCGCAATCTCGCCAGTATGCCTTGCCGCCTCGTCGGGAGTGCCATATTCGAAAAACTCACGATAGCCCACCGTGTGAAGGGTGTTCAGATGCTGCAGATGCCACACGCCACACACCTCTTCATACAGCCCCGACGCCATCATCGCGTCAACACGACGGTTGATACGCTCGCGCAGTTCAGCAGGCTCTCTGCCCACCATCTCGACATCGATAGCAAAAGGCCGTGCGACATTCTGCTGTTCGGCAATCAACTGGCTATAAGGCCGTCCCGCCGTCAAACAAACCTCAAGAGCCCGCTGCAGGCGGATGGGGTTTTGACGGTCAACCACGGCATAATAGTCGGGGTCCAGCCGTTGCAGTTCCTCTCGCAACGACTCTATACCCTTTTCGGCCAAACGCTGTTTGAGCGAGGCACGCAGTCCGGGCAACGGGTCGGGCAGCCGCGCCACACCATTAATCAGAGCGTCGATATACAGTCCGCTACCCCCAACGGCAACAACAACATCGTGCGACTCAAAAAGCCGTTGCAGCAACGCGAGTGCATCCTGCTCGAAATCAAAAATATTATATGGGTTGCACACCGAGCGGAAAGCCACAAAATGGTGTTGTGCCGCCGCCAGTTCGTCGGGCGTAGGTCGCGCCACTCCGATATTGAGTTCCGAATAGAACTGCCGCGAGTCGCACGACACAATATCGGTGGCATAGTGCTTCGCAAGTTCTATGGCACGAACGGTCTTTCCCGACGCCGTGGCTCCTGCCACTATTATGAGGCGTTTGTCGTTGCGCATTTTCTGACTTGGTCGAATTGGGTCCAAAAATCGGGAAACGATTTAGAGACAAGGTTTGGATTCTCTATCTCCATACCGGGAAACAGCAGCAGCAACGGAGCGAAAGCCATAACGATGCGATGGTCGCCATAGGTCTTGACCACATCAATAGGGTGCAATTTCGACGGAAAGAGGTGCATAACATCGTCATCCAGGTCTATCCGTGCCCCCATCTGCCGCAGTTGTTCCACTATGGCGCTGACGCGGTCCGACTCTTTGAGGCGCAAATTGCGTATGCCGCGCAGATAAGCGTCGATGCCCATTGCGGCACAAGCCACCGCCACGGTAGGCATCAGGTCGGGGCAGTCGATAAAGCCATAGCGCAAACGGCTTTCGACCTTGCCCAACGAAACTATCACCAGCGAACGAGAGGCAGTGCGATAGGGCGAACGCACCGTCTGCGTCGAAACGCCAAGGGCGGCAAAAATGTCGGCCACACAGCGGTCGCCCTGGCAACTGTCGAGCGAGAGATTGCGCAGACGTATGCGAATGCCAGGCGCAAGAGCCGCCATAGCATAGAAATATGACGCCGACGTCCAGTCGTTCTCAATGGTTATCGTCTTTTGCTTGCCGCCCTCGCTCTGCCGCGAGCCCACCTTGTAGGTATGTCCGTTGGGCGATATGCTCACCGCCACGCCAGCCTGCCGCAACACGTGCGCGGTCATCTCTATATACGGACGGCTTGCCACACGCCCCACGAGAGTCACCGATATGCCCGACGGCAATGCCAGCCCCATCAGCATGAGGGCAGAAACAAACTGACTGCTCTGCGAGGCTCGTATGCTGACCATCTTGCGCTGCGCCTCGCCGCCCACCACGCGCACAGGCAGCAGTCCCTCCTGTTCGGCATAGGTGATGTCGAAGCCCATGGAGCGCAACGACACGACAAGGTCGTCGATAGGGCGTTGGCGCAAACGGGCATCGCCCGTGAGCAGGAAATTGCCCTTGCTGATGGCAAGCAGCGCCAAAAGGAAACGCGCCACGGTGCCGCCATTGTCGCAATAGAACACCGACGAGCCGCCACCTTTCAGTTGTCGCAACAGACGCCGCATCAGAACGGTGTCGTCGGAGAGAGAGAGATTGCGCAACACAAAAGCCTCGCCCAACAGATAGTTTGCCACAAGCCAACGGTTGCTCAAACTCTTTGAGGGAGGAAGGGCTATCTGTATGTCGCCAGTGTTCACAAAGATAGTGCTTTTATTCTGCGGTATAGTGTGCGCTCGGATATGCCGAGTTCCTGCGCGGCGAGTTTGCGGTTGCCTTTGTGGAGCGAGAGAGCCTTGATAATGGCCTGACGCTCACGTTTGCCGAGGTCGAGCGGCACATCGTCTGTGATTTCGGCCGGGGTGTCGTCGACTACATGCGCCGGGGTGAAACCGCCATCGAAAACTTCGTCGTCGTTCTGATGGGAGAGGATGGTGGTCATAGGAGCATGGGGGTCTATGACGTGCGAGGGCGGAGGGGTGACAATGGCGGGCGACGCTACCCCGCCATGCTTCAACTGCTCCACCGTGCGCCGCAGGTCGTAGAGTTCCTCGCGCATCTCGCTTATCACCTTCCCCATAGAGAGCGTTTTGAGCAGGAGTTCGTGGTCGGACACTGACGACTGGATATTGCCAACGCCAAAGCCCACAGGCACAGGCATATTGCTCTCTGTGGCAGGGGGGAGATAGCGCTGGAGGATTTCGCGCGTGATGATCCTTTCGCTCTCGAGCCATGCAATGCGCAGCACTATGGTGCGCAGTTCGCGAACATTGCCGTGCCACGGATAGTGCATCAGATATTCGCGAGCCGACTCGTCGGCAAGCATTATGGCAGGACGATTGGACTCTGCCGCAATATCCGCAGCAAAAGAACTGAATATCAAAGGTATGTCCTCTGGACGCTCACGCAATGGTGGAATACTGATAGACATCTGGTTGAGGCGATAGTAGAGGTCGGGGCGGAAACGGCCCTCGCGCACAGCCTTTTCCACATCGGCATTGGTAGCCGCCACCACACGCACGTCAACCTTCTGCGGCTTCGACTCGCCAACGGGAATAATCTCACCATTCTGCAACACACGCAGCAACTTCACCTGCATAGGCAGCAGCAGTTCGCCCACCTCGTCGAGAAAGATGGTGCCGCCGTCGGCCTCACGAAAATAGCCCTTGCTGTCGTGGTCGGCACCAGTAAATGCACCCTTTATATGACCGAAAAGCGCGCTCTCGATGATGCCTTCGGGAAAGGCTCCGCAGTTGACCGCCACAAGATTCTTTTTAGAGCGGTTGCTGTATTCGTGTATCATGCGGGCAAAAATATCCTTACCCACGCCGCTCTCGCCCGACACCAGCACGGTGAGGTCCGTAGGTGCCGCCTTGACGGCATTCTCTATGGCAAGGTTGAGTTTGCTGTTGTTGCCTATTATACGGTATCTTTTCTTTACGCTGTCTATGTTCATATTAGTAAGTTGTATGTAGAAAAGCGTCAGTCCTTTACGAGTTAATAACACGATGCAGCGCGGCATCTATCTCGCGTTTGCTTTTCTGGTATTTTGTTATCTCGGCAACGATAAGCAATGCGTCATCTTCGTTGGCGTTGTTGAGTTCGCGGCGCAGTTCGTCAATCTTTGCCGACAGTTTCTTGCTTTTGAACGTGTGGATAGACTGCTGGACCTCTTCTTGCAGCATATCATCGGGATTGTTCACGCTTATGCCCTTCTTCTCCCACAACGGGCTGACGGAATACGGCTCAAGCATCTGCATAAGGGCAAAGTTGCGCATCTCCATGTCGTTGGTCGTGGCATAGAAATTGGCATCGGGCAGCGGCTGCTCGTCGGTTATACGCTGCACGTAGAGGTCGAAAATGCGTTGATACAACTGATTGTCGAACGAGAGCCCGTCGCTGAACAGTTCCGACACTATCCAGTCGGCCACACGCACTACGTACTGCACGCTGTTGCCTTCGCCGTCGGTGCCCATCGTAGAGACATCGTTGGTGCCGTATTTCACCAGCAAGCGCACTATCTGTGCCTCCTGCGCTTCGGCCTGGTTGAGCGACGGCAGCACCTGCACAGGCTGCGGATTGGGAGCCCCGCCGTCGGGAATAAACAAGTCGTCGGGCGGCGGCACAAAGCCTTCGGGGCCTGCGGGCGGCGTGGGCTGCTGGGGCTGAACGGGTTGCTGCTGCGCCATAGCAGCCTGTTGCTGCTGAATGGCAGGGTCGGGCACGCGCTCGCGCTCGGCCTCGCGCTGCTGTTCTTGATAGAGTTTCTGGCGCGCACTGCTCACCGCCTTGCGCACCATGTTGCCCAATATCTCCTCCGAGGTCTTGAAGAGATAGGCACACTGGCGTATGTATTCCGACTGCTCCTGTATGTCGGACACCAGCGCTATGCTGTTCACCATCTCCGCCACGTATGCCGCTTTGCGCGTGGGGTCGTGGTTTATCTCGTCGCCCACAAGGCGCGCACGATACATCAAAAAATTCTCCGCGTGTTCACGCAGATAGGTCTGCAACTGCTCCGAGCCATATTTCTGGGCATAACTGTCGGGGTCGTGACCATCGGGGAAAAGCACCGTCTGCACATGCATACCCTCCGCAAAAAGCAGATTGACTGCCTTCAGCGTTGCCTTGATGCCCGCAGCATCGCCATCGTAAAGTATGGTGACATTGCTGGTGTAGCGTTTGATGATACGCACCTGCGGCGCGGTGAGCGAGGTGCCGCACGACGCCACGGTATTCTCCACGCCCGACTGGTGCATCGACAGCACATCAACATTGCCTTCCACCAGATAACACATATCGGCACGGCCTATGGCGCTGCGGGCCTGAAAGATGCCGTAGAGCGAGTTGCTCTTATCGTATATCTCGCTTTCGGGCGAGTTGACATACTTGGCGGCCTGTTTCTCCGACGTGAGCACACGACCGCTGAAACCTATCACACGGCCGCTGATGCTGAAAATGGGAAACATCACACGCCCACGGAAACGGTCGTAACGCTTCGTGCGACGTTTTGAGCCGTCGGCAGCCGCTTCCTCTTCTTGCTCTTTGACGATTGTGAGACCCGTCTTTTGCAGCACGTCGAGACTATAGCCGCTCTTCAAGGCGTGGTCGGTAAAGTCCGACCACTGGTCCTTGCAGTAGCCCAGACCGAACCGACGGATAACGTCATCGCTCAATCCGCGATGGTGGAAATAAGAAAGACCTATCGCCTTGCCGTCTATATCGTTGTATAGCAGGTCGGCAAAATACTTTTGTGCAAACTCGCTGACGTGAAACAGATTGTCGCGCTCGCTCTGCTGGCGTTTCTCGTCCTCCGTCATGGGCTCTTCCTCGACGGGGATATTATATTTCTTGGCCAGCCACTTCAGCGCTTCGGGATAGGTGAAATGCTCGTGCTTCATCAGAAAGCCCGCCACGTTGCCGCTCTCGCCACAGCCAAAGCACTTATAAATGCCTTTGGACGGCGACACATAGAACGATGGCGTTTTCTCGTTATGGAACGGACAGCAGCCAATATGGTTGGCGCCACGTTTCTTGAGCGACACAAATTCGCCGATAACATCGACTATTTGCGCCGTTTCCATAATCCTATCTACCGTCTGCTTGTCAATCATAACATTCCGTTTCAAGCAAAATCGCCCACTGCACAAGCGTCTAAAACACACATTCTTAACACACCGATATGCAGCAAGTCAGAAAGCAAAGATACAAAAAGAAACTGACATATTGTCAGTTTCTTTTACATTTGTGCGTCCACTATTGATTTATAGGCAGACTATCTCATCAGAAACTGTATTTCAGTTTCACCCATACCTCCGAGTTGTGTTTGTATATGGCAAAAGTTCCCTCGTCGCCATGGAAATGGTCGTAGCCTATAACGGCGTGGAGTTGGTCGTTGAGAGAATAGTCGGCACTCAAACGGTTATAGAAGCCGCCATTGGTAACGTCGATATATGCGAAATCCTGTAGCGTGAGAGTATTGTTCAGCAGTTCTTTCGAGATACGGAATGTCGCCATTCCCGAATGGCGATGCGCACCCCAATCTACATATTTATGCGCATATTGAGCCGACAACGACCAGTCGTTACCCGCATACCAGTCGAGCCCTATAAGCAGGTTGGAAGAAGCGGCTCTCGGCACTTGCGCGCTGTCCATAGTAGGCTGAGCCTCACCGAAATATTCTGCCGCCTCTCCCCTTACAACAAACTGTCCGACAGGCATAGAGAGGTCTGCTCCCAGCATATCCATGCGACGGTATTCCCCCACTCCATGGCAGATGACAGGCATCTTGTTCCATGTGTGAAGTGCCGACACAGCAAAATCGGCACCGTGTAGAAAACACGACAACCTGCCGCCATATTCCATGTTACCGATGTTCCTCGGTGGTTCCGCACCTATCGGCACAGGCCCCACCGACCAAGGGTTCTTGGCGTCGGTCGGCAGCAGATAGAAAGAACTTACCGGTATTGCAACAGCCTCTATATTCCAGTTCTCTCGCGAGTAGCGCAGGCGCACGCCATTTACAGGAATACGAATGTCATCGTAGTCCTGCGCCAGAAATTCTGTAAAATCCATTGGCGAGACAATATCCGTCAATCTAAGCCCGTCTGCCACGCCCCACGCGATTATCTGTCGGCCTGCACGCAGGTCCCAATGACCGTCGGAATAATATCCATAGGCTTCGCGCAGTTGTATGCCCGTCAGGTCTTTGATTATGGCATTATAAATCAGATTGGTCGATAAAAATGCGCCAGCACTCCCCTTTTCTATCGTCAGTTCGCCTCATATGCGAGTTCTTGACGACATCCAGTCGTTCGGGTTCTCAGTGCGCAGGGCGTGATAGGTATCGACAAAGCCCTTGGCTCGAAAGCGGAGAGAATCCTCGTCCTGCGCTGCGACAGGACGAGGAAGCAGCAAGCACAATACCGCCGCAATGATGATGCGTCTCATAAGCCTTTCTCCAATTTGGCAACAGTGAACAGCATCTTGTCAATCTTTATATCGTATTGCGAATTTTTCACCACGATGACAGTGCTGTGGCCTGTTTGCACGTTTTGCATCTCCATCTTACATATAGTCCAGAAGTCCTGCACCTTCTTAATGTCCTGTACCGTCAGCACACGATGCAGTTTGTCAAGTTTGTCGTAGTATTCCACATAGATGGCCGTCAGACAGTCCTGCCTAATCCACGACACCTTACGGCTGTATATCTCGTGATTGTCTATCGGCTTGGACTCCACCACCCAGCATTTATGGCCATCTCTGACCTCCTCGCGAAGCAGTTGGTGTTTGTCTTCATCAACGTTGCGCGACCCCATATCATCATAAGTGAAGTCGGTTCCCATAAAGTAGTCGGTCTTTGACGACGAGCCACTGATGCGTCGTGTCTTTTTCATGGCAGGCAGGTACAGCCATTTGGCATCTTCCTTGCCTATCTGGTTGTAATCGTAGGTCAGGAAGCCTGTGCCTTTCACATCGCCGGGATAGGTAAAAAACATGATTTTCTTGGTGTCTTTGCCTTCGTCCATGGCCCACGATGTTATTTTACGCTGACGAGACGAGCCGTTCTTTTTCTTTAGCGTCAGTTCCATCTCGGCATAACGAGTATCGCCGTCGGGACGGTCTTTTACGTTCTGTATTATCTCGCGCCCCGTAAGTTGCTGGGCGTTGGCACTGCCTGCCATAATGAGGCCTGCGAATAATAAAAAAGTAATCTTTTTCATATTTGTATATATTTACATTATAAGTTTTTATCTACTTGTTCTTTACCAAACACTTTAAACTTGCTCACCAAGATAGGCGTGATAAACAGGTCGGCAAGCAATGCCGACATGATGCCAATGATAGCCATCAGGCCGAAGTTGATACACATAGTGCACGCCGACGAGCAGAAACCTGCAAAGACCGAGGAAGTGATAATTGATGTCATGAGAATGGCAACGCCCACCACGCGGAAGGTTCGCCGTATGGCACTACGGTAGTGCTGCGTTCTGTCGAATTCAAGTTTCGAGTGATTTATGAAGTGTATGGTGTCGTCCACCGCCATACCCAGCATCATAGGCAGCAGCGTGGCCGTCATCATGTCGAGCGGAATGCCTGCCCAACCCATATATCCGCCAACAAAGACTGCTGGCATCATGTTAGGTATCAGTCCGATGAGGCCGACCTTAACGCTTTGGAAGGCTATCATCAGTATAATGCCGATAATAAGTATCGAGATGATGAACGAAAGCATCTGTCCCCTCACAAGGTATTGCATCATGGTGACGAATTGCGGGATATTGCCAACGGTGGTAATCTTGGCATCGGGAAACAGTTGTTCGGCATCGGACTGAATCTGCGCCATCTCTCGCTCCACCTGTGCCGAGTTGAAGTCAGAAATCTCCACCATCAGGCGCAAACGTCTATAGTCGTAGTCTATCCAGTATTCCGACTCGCTGCCGCCAGCATTCTCATACAGCAGTATCATCTGCGCCACCTCTTCTTTGTCGCTGGGTATGCGGTAATAGGCGCTGTCGCCATTGTTCAGCGTCTGGTTCATATCCTTCAAGATGTCCAATATCGAAGTGGTGCGCTTGGTCAATGGATAAGAAGCCACTTGCTGTTGTAGCCTGTTCAGACTCTCAAGTCTTTCGGGCTCTTTTGCGTCGTCATTGTCGGGCAGTTCCACCACAAGGTCATAAGAGTAGAGCGACCCCAACTCCGAACGGCCCACATCCATCACCTCTTTCACATAAGGGACGTTTTTCCCCATGGTGCGCTCTATGTCGAAAGCGGCCTCTATCTTCCACAGCCCTATGCAGAGGAAAATGCATACCGCGAGGAACGGCAAGCCAATCTTGACAGGGTTCTTCAGCACCACGTCGCTCAATCGCACCATTGCGCGGGTCCACCGTGTGTCACTCTCTTCAGTAAAGCCCTCTTTGGGCTTTTTGTTGCGACCAAACGAAAGAATCAAAGGCGTGATAACCAAAGAGGTGAGCAAAACAAAGAGCACGCTAAGAGAACTAACCACACCTATGCAGTGCATGGGGCGGATAGGGATAATAAGGAACGACAGCAACGACACCAGCGTGGTAAAGCCGCAAAAGAATACCGACCACCCTATCTCCGTAATAGTCTCAACAATGGCCTTACGCCGCTCGCCATGTATGCGCATCCTGCCTCTGAAATACGAGAAGAGATGTATGTTGTAGGCTATAGCCACGGCAAACGACAAGATGGTGGGTATCATCAGCACTGTAGAATCGACATACATCTGCGTGTATCCGGCAATGCCGTAGGTGATGAACAATCCGCCCATAACCGACACGAGGGGCGCCACAATACCCTTCCACGAACGAGTCATGAAAAGCATAACGAAGATGCAAATCAATGTGGCAATCAACATCAGACGCCCCATCTCTTTGCCTATATACACTGTCTTGCAGTGGGTAACATAAGGCATACCGGCTCCTTTGGGATTCAACGAGGCGTAGTCGCTTTTCTTTATGATGCGCTCCACCTCCTCGCCGGTAATGATGTCGGGGGCCACACTGCCTTGCTTCTTCCATACACTGTCTTCGGGAAACGTTCTCAGTTTTACCATAATCCACGACAATGTGCCATCTTTCGAGATGAGTTTGTTTGCCACATGAGGCTTGCTGTAGGCCTTGGCTCTGATGCTGTCCATCATAGGGCTGTCGTCGTCGGGAATCTCGTCGGGCACTATCTGCTCGATAGAAAGCCCTTCGTCGCTGCCAACCATGAACTCTATGTCCGTCAGCGATGTAACCTTGTCGGCATAGGACAGGCTGTCGTGCAATTCGTTACACAATGCCCTTAACGTAGTAAGGTTTTCTTTCGTAAAGTGGTTGTCGCACTGCGTCAGCACCCCAATGTAGTAGTCGTTGCCGAAATGCGACTTAAACTCTTCTGTCTTAACCAGCATGGGGTCATCCTCTATGAAGTAACTGTCAAAAGACGTTTCCTTCACGATACGTTTCATGCCTATCAACGACAGGACAATAACCACAACAAATGCGGCGAGAGTAAGCCATCTTGCCCGTAAAAGGCGCTCGGCATAACGGCCGAAGAAATTGTTAATTTTTTCAATTTTCATTTTTATTATTTTTTTGTTGGTTTATAATATTTTGCCATCCTATAAATTCAAATTCTATATAGTCATTCACGGCCTTTTCTATCTCGTCAGGTGTAAGCCTTTGTTTGACTATCTCCAATATGAAATTGAACATCCATACGGTGTGAATGTGATATGTGAACGTTGTGCGAACAGCACCGAAATGAGGGTGGTCTGCCTTGAATTTCTCCATAAACGCCATCGTCTGACGAGTGCATCTCTCCACATACTCGTCGATAAAGTTTTCCAACGACGACCCTTGGGCTTTGAACATGACAAGCCGTAGTTCGTCCTGATGATTGCCTATAAGCCTGATATACGCCTTTATATAATCTACTATCATAGCGTCGGCATCACCATCGGCAAAATTCAGGAACTGCTCGCTATACCGCTCATTATAATGTTCTTGAAGCATATTGTTCATCTCTGCGATTAGCGGAGCAACTATATATTTGAACAACTCGTTCTTGCACATAAAGTAATTGTAGAGATTGCCCAAACCCACACCAGACTCATTGGCGATGTCACGCATAGAGGTCTTGGCAAAGCCTTTCTCAAGAAAGACCCGTTTGGCTACTACGGCAATATGATTGCGGATGTGTTCTTTTTTTGTCTGCATATTCTTTTTCAATAATGAACGTTACTCAAATTTGTTCACAAAAAGAAGGGGACTTACGCTGTCGTAAGTCCCCTTGCTTCCACGAATTCAATTTTATAGCAACTATATCTTCTTATATTTGTTATCATAAAGATTTGGATTACCTAAAGATGAAATGTCTAATACAATACTTGGTTTATCTTACGAAGGATATTTTTAATAAAATATAATTTAAAAAGTTTCGTTATTATAAAAATGATAACAACATTGATAATAATATCGGCAGTAATCATCCTTAGTTGGGGATTCTTTAATAGTAAAGAGTCATTTTCTACTATTGAATTTATAGATGATGTTATATTTAAAAATGATAATGATAATAATGATATAAGACTGCCTGAGTTTAAGGGTAAAGTAAAATATGAACAATTAGATAATGAGTACTATCTTATTATTTCCAACGAATCAAATTTTGAGGATAAATTTACTATTGTTAACAAAGAAGAATTTAAAATGGTTGTGAATAGAAATTCTTCTTTAACCCAAAACACAGAAAAATAATTTTACAGATATTTCTCGTTTTTCCGACTGCAAAAGTATAACCATTACAAAGAGTGCCAAATCACTAAAAGTAGTGATTTGGCACTCTCGTAGGTAGTTAATCGCATTTTTGCGAGGCGATTATCCATAAAGGGTACGGTCCAGAAAGGCATCCGAAAAAGGAAACATCCTACCAGGCGAGGCCGTGCTTTACACACCATTGCTGGGCTGTCTTGTTGCCGAGTTTGGCGGACTTTTTGTAGCAGTTTTTCTCCTTTTGGGCGTTGTTCTGCTTGTTGTACAGGTCGGCCATCATCAGATAGGTCTCGGCATCGGTGTTGTCTATCTGCGTGGCGCGGATATAGGCCTGCACCGCCTTACGGTAGTCGCCACTGGCGGTGTAGGTGCGTCCCTGGCCTTTGTGCCCCTCGGCGGAATTGGGGTCCACCAGGGTGGCTTTCTTGAAATAGGCCTGCGCCTGCTCGTAATGGTTCTCGTCGCAGTAGATATTGCCTATGCGTATCAGCGCGTTAAGGTTGCTGCTGTCCATCTGCAGTATCCTCTCGTAGCACGCCACGGCGCGCTGGCTGTCGCCCTTGATGGTGTAGGCTCGCCCCAGAGCGCTGTAAAGTTTCGTTGACTTGGGGTGGAGTTTCATCCCTTTCTTGATGTGTATAATAGCTGTCTCGCTGTTGTTGCGCAGGCAGTACATCGTGGCAAGGTTGTAGTAGGCATCGACATCGCCGCTGTCCAGCGCCACGGCCTTGCGGAAATGCTGCAGTGCCTCGTTGTCGGCCCCTTTGCGGAAGCAGATGACGCCCATGACGTTGTGGGCTCGCGCGTCAGCTGGGTCCTCTTTCAGGGCCTTGGTGGCCCACGAGTAGGCATTGATATGCTTGCCTGCCGCGCTCTCGCACAGCGCCAGCGTTGCCATTGGCGACGACTTTGCGCCAAGTTCTATGGCGTGTTCTGCCGCGCTGCGCGCCTCGTCCCAGCGTTTCAACTCGCCAAGACAGCGCGCCCTGTGCGACAAACCTTCGGCGTTGACGGCATGGCTCAGCAGGTCGGCGGCCTCGCCATAGCGTTCCATCTGCTCCATCATGACGCCCAGACGCAGATAGGCCTCGACCGACGAATCGGCATCAATGGCTTTGCGATAATAGTCCTCCGCACGCTCCATAAGCCCGTTGGACTCGGCGGCAATGCCTTTGCGCAGCCATTCCGATGACTCCTGCCCATAGGCGGCCACCCCGCATAACACAAACAAAGACAAACAGATAGAAGCAAAAAGATGTCTTATTATATTGTACATAATACTTACAAAGATATAAAAAAAGGTGATAGCGTAAGACAAAGACTGGCTGTGTCTTGTTCATAAAAAAAACGAAACGGAACGCAAAAACCACGTACCTTTGCCGACATGGAAACAACAACACGCAAGCCTGCAACGAGTAGAGACAGAATGTCTTACGCCAAAGTGTCGGAACTAAACGGCAAAACGCCGCCGCAAGCCGTAGAACTCGAAAAATCGGTCCTCGGCGCCCTAATGCTCGACCAGAACGCACTCTCCAACACCATAGAGTCGCTCCACGAAGGCTGTTTCTACCGCCCCGAACACCAGACCATTTTCCGCGCCATTCGCAAGTTGTTTGACCAAAACAAGGCGGTTGACCTCCTCATGGTTGTCAACCAGTTGCGACAGGACGGCGAACTGCAGGCCGCTGGCGGCACCTACTATGTGTCGGACCTGACCAACAACGTGGTGAGCGCCGCGCACATCGACTATCACACGCAGGTGCTTATTGAGAAATATATCCAGCGTGAGATTATCAGGGTTTCGACCGAAAGTCTGACCTCAGCCTACGACGAGACCACCGACGTGGTTGACCTGCTGGACCGCACCGAGCAGAAGTTGATGGACATCAACGACAAGAACTTCAAGCGCGACATACTGCCCATAGGCGACCTTGTGAAGAGTGCTAACGACCTCATCGTCAGTGCGCAAGAGGCCAACAAGAATCCCGGAGGCGAAGGCACCATGGGCGTGTATAGCGGACTGACCAACCTCGACCGCCACACCGCTGGCTTCCAGCCTGGCACCCTCATCATTCTTGCAGGCCGTCCCGCCATGGGTAAGACTGCACTGGCACTCAGCATGGCACGCAATATGGCCGTTGACCTGCGCAAACCCATTGCCTTCTTCTCGCTCGAAATGTCGGGCGAAGAACTCGCCATGCGACTCATCTCCGGCGAAGCCGAAATACCCGGCGAGGACCTGAAAAAAGGCCGCGAACTGTTGCCTCACGAACAGATTGCCCTCTCGCAGAAATCGCAAATACTGGCAAATGCCCCCATCTATATCGACTCCACGTCACAACTCTCTATCTTCGAACTTCGCGCCAAATGCCGCCGACTGAAACAGAACCACGACATACAGATGGTTTTCATCGACTATCTGCAACTCATGACCGCTGGCGGCGATTTGTCACGCAACGGCAATCGTGAGCAGGAAATCAGCACCATCTCGCGACAACTGAAAGCCCTGTCGAAAGAATTGGGAATACCCGTGCTGGCGCTATCGCAACTCAGCCGTGCCGTCGAGACCCGTGGCGGCAGCAAGCAGCCGCAACTGAGCGACCTGCGTGAGTCGGGCGCCATCGAGCAGGACGCAGACATCGTTATGTTCGTCTATCGTCCCGAATACTACAACATTCCCGAATACGAAGACGGCACCCCTACCGCTGGCAAAGCCGACATCATCATTGCCAAGCATCGTAGCGGCAGCCCCGGAACCGTGCGCGTGCGCTTTAACAGCAAGTTCGTGCGATTCCTTAACGACGACAACTTCGACGAGCCTCGCCAGTTTGCCACCACCATTTCCAACACAGATTACAGCAGCGCGGCAGGCAACGGCGGCATAATGCCAAACAACAATAGTTTCGACTCTATGTCAAATCCCGACTCGCCCGATTTCGGAGTCCCCGTCGATAACGACCCGCCATTCTAAACAATAACTGCCTAACTTTACAACAAAAGAACGTTTCTCACGTTTTAATGTAATATCGAATTCAAAATTCATAACAATAAATAAAAATGGAAAAGAAAGACCTTTTGAAAGAAACCATCCAGCACATCGACATCAAGAAGTACGACTCCACAACCCTCATTGATGCCATGCGCGGAATGTCATTCACCAGCCGCGACACCGCTCGCGCAGCCGACATACTCACCATGATGTGCCGCGAAAAAGAATGTACCAACATCCTAACCCTCGCAGGCTCAACCAGTGCAGCAGGCTGCATGCAGGTTTACGTTGACATGGTCCGCAACAAGATGATTGACGTCGTAGTCTCCACCGGAGCCTCCATCATCGACATGGACCTCTTCGAAGCCCTCGGATTCAAACACTATGTAGGAACCAAAGAAAACGTCATCCCCGACACCACCCTCCGCGAACTCTACATCGACCGCATCTACGACACCTTCATCGACGAAGAAGAACTGCAGGCCTGCGACAACTCCACCTACGAACTGGCCAACATGCTCGAGGCCCGTCCCTACAGCAGCCGCGAATTCATCTACGAACTCGGCAAATGGCTCCACAACGGCCGCGCCGTCAAGAAAGACAGCCTCATACAGACCTGCTACGAATGCGGCGTGCCTATCTTCTGCCCCGCCTTCAGCGACTGCAGCGCAGGCTTCGGCATCGGCAAACACCAGTGGGAGCGTGCCCAGAAAGGCGAGAAATACCTCAGCATCGACTCCGTAGCCGATTTCGTCGAACTCACCAAAATCAAGATGGCTGCTCCCCAGACAGGCCTCTTCATGGTCGGCGGCGGCACACCCAAGAACTTCGCACAGGACACCGTAGTCTGCGCCGAAATCCTCGGCCACGAAGTGCCCATGCACAAATACGCTATCCAGATAACCGTTGCCGACGTGCGCGATGGCGCCTGCTCCTCCTCCACCCTCCTCGAAGCCGGCAGTTGGGGCAAAGTCGACGACAAACTCCAGCAGATGGTCTATGCCGAAGGTACCACGGTAATCCCAGCCATAGCCTCCTACGTCTACCACAACAACGCTTGGAAAGACCGCGAATACAAAAACTGGCAGAAAATCTTCCAGAAATAAAGATTTGCATCATCAATGAAACAAAGGCTGTCGAAAAAGAACGACAGCCTTTGTTTTTTTATGCCTTATTCGTTTTGCCACGACATTCGCACAAACCTCTTTCATAGGCTATGCGGACTGTCTTTTGAGTTATTATGTGTTAATAACTTTTGAGGTGCAGGGCTTACCGCTTGAAAAAAAACTGCTACTTTTGCCATTGCGTTTTTGGAAAAATACATACTCCCGCAGTCTATCCTAACGTTTGCACCGCCACTACTCCCCTACTCCCGAAACGCGCAGCATCTCGCTTATTGACAATTCATTAACACAAGGATTATATTATGGAATACAGAGACAACAAAAAAGAAGAACTCTACTCGCAGGTTATTCCCGCTGGCAAACGTCGCTATTTCTTCGACGTGAAGGCCACTCGCGGCGGCGACAAGTTCGTCACCATCACCGAAAGCCGTAAGATTTTCGACAACAATACGGGCGAGTTCTATTTTGACAAGAACAAACTGTTCCTTTATAAAGAAGATTTCGAGAAGTTCCAGCAAGGCCTCGCCAACGCCCTGTCGTTCATTGAGACAGGCATCGAGCCTCCCCCAGTGGTGGTTGAAGACGAGAATCACGAAGCCCCCTCGAGCAACATCAATATCGACGGGTCTGCTGTTTTGGACGACATCAATTTCACTTTATAACAGGATATGGGTAAAATCATTGCCATAGCCAATCAGAAAGGCGGCGTAGGCAAGACGACCACGGCCACCAACCTTAGCGCAGCCCTGGCCATAAGGGACTACAAGGTGCTGCTCGTCGATGCCGACCCGCAGGCTAACGCCACATCGGGCCTGGGCGTGAACCCCGACAACGTGGAAAACAGCGTCTATGAGTGTCTGCTGGGACAGGCTCAGGCAAAAGACTGCATTGTCGAAACCACTACGCCCAACCTCTGGCTCCTGCCCACGAGAATAGACCTCGTTGGCGCGGAATTGGAACTGGTGAACGTGGAGAAACGCGAATACTACCTCTCGCGCGCCATTGCTCCAGTCAAAGACGACTACGATTTCATCTTCATCGACTGCTCGCCGTCGCTCGGCCTCATCACCGTCAACGCCCTTACAGCCGCCGACTCGGTGCTGATACCCATACAGAGCGAGTATTTCGCCCTCGAAGGTCTTGGCAAACTGCTCAACACGGTGCGCATAGTGCAGACGCGACTCAACAAGGAACTCACCATCGAGGGCCTGCTGATAACGATGTACGACGGCCGTCTGAAACTGGCTCGCCAAGTGGTGGAAGATGTGCGCAAACATTTCAGCCATCTGGTGTTCGATACCCTGATTTTCCGCAACACACGCCTTGCCGAGGCTCCGAGTTACGGGCAGCCCGTGATAATGACCGATGCCGACTGCGCTGGCTCGCTCAACTATCTGAACCTCGCAGCCGAACTGCTGAAACGCAATAAGTTAATCTAACATTTATGGCAAAAAAGACACCCAAAGGCTTAGGCCGCGGACTCGAATCGATACTTGGCGGCTCTATCCTCGACACAACGGAAGAGCCCAAGGCAACCGTAACAACCGCCATAGGCACTATCCCCCTCAACAAAATAGTTGCCAACCCCTACCAGCCCCGCAAGGAATTTGACGAAGAGGCCCTCGAAGAGTTGGCACAGTCTATCCGCCAGCAAGGCGTCATCGCACCTATCACGGTGCGCCAAATGCCCGACGGCGAGTACCAACTCATTGCTGGTGAGCGGCGTTTCCGCGCATCGCAACGTGCCGGACTCAAAGAGATTCCAGCCTATATACGCATTGCAACCGACGCACAGATGATGGAGATGGCACTGGTGGAGAATATCCAGCGCGAAAACCTCAACGCCATGGAGATTGCCTTCGCCTACAACGCCCTTATAGAGGAATGCCAACTGACACACGAGCAGTTGAGCGAGCGCGTGGGCAAAAACCGCTCCACCATTACCAACTATCTGCGCCTGCTCAACCTGCCAGCCGAAACACAGATGGCGTTGAGCAACGAGCAGATAAGCATGGCGCACGCTCGAGCCCTGATTAACGTCGAAGACCCCGAGCAGCACCTCGCCATACTCCACGAAATCATCAACCGCCAACTCTCGGTACATCAGACAGAGCAGATTGTCAAAGCCGCAAAGAAAGAGGCCAAACCCGCAGCCTTGAAGAAATCCGACCTGCCACAAGCCTTCGTGGAACGCCAGCGCCAACTGAAAAACGTGCTGCAGTCGGAGGTGGACATCCGTCGCTCTCGCCGTGGCAAAGGCACTCTCACCATTCACTTCAACAACGATGCCGACTTTGAGCGTATTATGAAACTCCTGAACCAGTGAAACCGCTACTGTGGGTCATAGTCATGGCTGGCCTGTTTCTGCCGTCAATGGTTCTGGCTCAGCAAAATAGCGAACGACAGCCGATGCCGACTGCCGTTCGTAGTATTGTTGACACTACCGCCAAAGCCCCTGCGACAGACCTGCTCAAGGGCGAGACAAAAGCCGTCGAGGCGCCCCATTCGCCCACCAAAGCCCTATATCTCTCCTTCCTGCCAGGCGCAGGACAGATATACAACCACCAGGCGTGGAAAGTACCTATAATCTATGCACTGCTGGGCGGATTGAGTTACTGGTCTTATTCGTCGTATGGCGATATGAAGAAGTTTCGCGACGAATACCTAACCCGTGTCAACGGCGGCGCGCCACAACTCGAAGGCTACACCAACTACCCCGACGCCAACATCTACAATCTCTATGTGTCTAACAACCAGAACTTCCAACTTGCCATAGTGCTTGCCGTGGCCGTCTATGGGCTCAACCTGCTCGACGCCTACGTCTATGGCCACCTGTTCGACTTCCAGATAGACAACGACATATCGCTTTCCGTCACGCCATCGCTGATGCCCGCCTACGACATGACCCAGCCGTTCTCCCCCTCATTGTCGCTAAATCTCCGTTTTTAACAATTCGCACAATCCATGCCACACAAAGCCTCACATAAAGAGAGGCTTGTGGCAATAAAAGGAAACAAACAAAAACTAATTATAACAACCAATAAACACGTCTTGCAAGATGTTAAACACACTTTTTATTCAAAACGACCCGACCGGTGTTGAGACCGTTGCCGAAGCCGCAGTCTCCACCGTAGAGAAAATCACCATCTTCGATATGGCCCTCAAAGGCGGCTGGATTATGGCCGTTCTCGCCCTTGGCCTTATCATGGCTCTCTACATCTTCATCGAACGCTATCTGGCGCTGCGCAATGCTCTGCGCGCCGAGTCCGACAATGCTTTCATGAACAACATCCGTCAATATATCCACAACGGCAATGTCGATGGCGCACGCTCGCTGGCCAAGCAGACCAACACCCCCATTGCCCACATGATTGACAAAGGCCTCTCTCGTCTTGGCCGTCCGCTGCCCGACATTCAGGCCGCCATCGAGAACGTTGGCCGTCTCGAAGTGGCACGCCTCGAAAAAGGCGCGTCGCTCGTGGCAACCATCGCATCGCTCGGACCCATGCTGGGCTTCCTTGGCACCGTTACGGGTATGGTTACGGCTTTTCAGGACATGGCACACGCTGGCAACAACATCGAGATTGCTGTCCTCGCCACCGGTATCTACGAGGCCATGGTGACAACCGTCGGAGGCCTTATCGTCGGTATCATTGCCTATTTCCTCTACAACCTGCTGGTGACCCGCATCAACAAGGTGGTGAACACCCTTGAGACCCGCGCCACGGAGTTCATGGACCTGCTGCACGAACCCGCATAATGGAATAGACCCACTACTCCTATCAGCATACTCCCCAAAGAACCCAAACCAAGATACATTTATGATTAGAAGCCAAAATCAGATTCGCATAGAGAGTTCCTCGTCCACCATGTCGGACTTGGTCTTTCTGCTGCTAATCTTTTTCATGATAACATCCACGCTCATCAGCCCCAACGCCGTGAAACTGCTGCTGCCAGAAAGCAAGAGCAAGACCATGGCAAAGCAGAACGTGACGGTTTACATTGACGAGAACAACACCTTCTATGTCGGCGACACCCCTGCCGCTCCCGAAGACCTTGAGACCCTCATCGCGTCGGGCATTGAGGCTGGCATCGACGACGCCTGCGTGGTGCTGCGCGCCGACAAGACCGTGCCGGTGCAATATGTGGTGAACGTCATTGACGCCGTGAACAGCATCAACGAGCGCAACTCGGTAAAACACAAAGTAATCCTGGCTACATCGCCTAAAAAATAGCATGCCATGCCAACACCCGACGAAAACAGATACCGCGTCATCTCGGCCGTGCTGACAACAGTCATCATGGCTGTGGTGGTAGTGATATGCCTCGCCTTCGGCTATATGCCGCCCGACCCGCCGATACCCGAAGAGGGCGTAGAGGTCAATCTCGGCAATTCGGAGACCGGCTTTGGCGAAAGCCAGCAGATAGACGGCAGCACACAATCGGCGTCAGCCCCCGCCTCATCGGCAGAAGATGACCTTTCATCGCAATCAACCGAGGAGAGCGTGGCACTGCCCACCAAGACCAACACCAAGCCCAGCAAGACCCAGCAGGAGCAGCCCAAAGAGGCCACGAAACAAGAGACCAAGCCCGCCGAGCCCGTCATAAACCAGAACGCGCTGTTCAAAAAGCGTGGCGATGGCAACAACAACGGCGGCAGCGAGGGCAACACCTCCGGCTCTGGCAATATGGGCAGTAAGGACGGCAACCCCAACGCATCGGGCTATAACGGTAACAGCGGCGGCGGAAAAGGCGTAAGTTTCTCGCTTGTCGGTCGTGGCAAGGTCAGCCTGCCCGAACCCGCCTACAACTCCGAAGCACAAGGCAAAATCGTCATACAGATTTATGTGGACCGCAAAGGCAACGTGATTGCTGCCGAAAACACACGAGGCACGACAATCAACGACAAAAAACTTGTTGACCTCTGTATTGCCAAAGCCAAAGAGTCTAAATTCTCGTCGTCCGAGACTGCTCCCGACAAACAGAAAGGAACAATCACCTATGTCTTCAAGCGAGATTAGAATAGACAAATTCCTTTGGTCCGTGCGTATCTACAAGACACGCACACTTGCTGCCGACGCTCTGCGTGCCGGACGTGTGAAGATGGGCGAAATGGAACTCAAGCCTTCGCACGAGGTGAAGGTCGGCGAGCGTTACAGCATCTCTATCGAGCAACTGCACAAAGAGATAGAGGTCAAGGCGCTGCTGAACAACCGCGTGGGCGCAAAACTCGTGGAGAACTACATCATTGACCTCACGCCCAAAGAGGAGTACGAACGCATAGCAATGGCTCGCCAATACGCCTTCGAGAAACGCGACCGTGGCGTAGGCCGCCCCACCAAGCGCGACCGCCGAGAAATAGAGGACTTCAAATACAAATAAACCACTAAAAAAATCTTCCTTCTATACAATCTGCGACTGAAGTCAAAAATAAATGCCATCTTGCAGAAAAAAAAATAGTTTTCTTTGCAATAAAAGAAAGTTTAACAGTACAAAAATATAGTTTCGAGTGACTGACGAAGAAATAATCAAGGCTGTCTTGGCTGGCGATACGGAGAAATACGCTGAAATAGTGAATCGCTACAAGACCATTGTAGTAAACCTTTGCTACAAGATTGGCGGCAACAAGATTGATGTCGAAGAGATTGCGCAGAAAGTGTTTATCGAACTCTATACCGCACTGCCACGTTTCCGCTTCCAGTCGAAACTGAGCACGTTCATCTACCGAATGACATTCAACATAGTGAGGAAACAGCAGTCCTACGCCCTACGGTTTACAAGCCCCAACGAGAACGCGCCAGAACAGAGGTCAGAGAGCCGCAACATAGAACAAGAGATAATCCACAACGAGCAAATCAAGAAACTACACGACGCTATAGCACAACTTAAATACGAGCAACGCACAGCATTGGTACTCTGCACATTCGAGGACTTCAGTTACCAAGACGTAGCAAACGTGATGCAGTGCAGCCTCACAAAAGTGGAAGCACTGATATTCCGAGCCAAAAAGAAACTCCGCAAAATACTTGAATCATGAAATACGACGACGAAAACATTCTTCAGCAAATCAGGATGATGGAATATCCTGGCAAGGCAGACATCGTTGATGCGGTGATGGACAAAGTGAGGCAGCAAGCCTCTGGAAAGAAACCTCGCACCATAATGCTGCGCCGCTATTCGATAGCAGCAGCGGCCTGCGTGGCGGTAGCATTAGTCGTCAGCATGCTTATCTACCAGACCAAGGACTACAACGACCCGCAGATTTGCGATATGTTCGCCTCTGCCTATGGCAGCCATCAGTACGACATTGCATCTTTCGACGATTCCGACCTGGCCTATTTCGACTATCTCGACACCTATTGATTTCACAATACATCAACGTTTTACGCCCATCGACAAAATATAGCCTATGAAAAGAAAAATTATACTCTGTGTTTGCTTCGCCCTCTGCGCCACGCTGGCCATGGCACAAAAGCCCAAAGGCGATAACCATCATAAGGAGAGACCGCACATTGAGGAAATTGTTGACGACCTTTCGCAAGGACAAAAACGCAAACTCACCAGCATAAGGGAGGATTCGAAGAAAAGAATTGACGCCTTGCAGTTGCAGAACAAGGCAGTACGCGACAGCATATACACGCTGATGCAACAGGACGGCGACAACTCAAGCCGCTTGTTCCCGCTCTTCGAGCGCGAAGGACGCATACGCGCAGCCATCTCTAAAGAGTTCTATCAGACCCGCCTCCGCATTGACGAAGTGCTGACAAAGGAACAACGCGAAAAGGTACGCAAGGTTTACTCCGAACGCCACGACAAGGAACACAAAAAACATCCCAAAGGCGGCAAAAAATAGCGATATACTCGTGATTACGAAAACGCTATTATACAAAAATATACACATTCAGCATTCAACAACTAATTCAAAATAGTTCTTTTTTCATTTAATTTGTTTCACGGTGCATTACGACAAGTATTGCACCGTGTTTTTTATCGGGAAAATGAAGGATTTTGAGTGCCGGCATCGGGTGTTGGGACCAAAAGAAACAGGCTCTCGGCGTATGCCTTTTCACGCTGGGGAAATGACTCTTGGCGTATGCCTTTTGCCGTAAGGCAAATGCCTCTCGATAATTGAGAAAAATTTTGTATTTTTGCAAATTACTTTCATTCCAATACTATGGCAGACAAGAAAAAGCACAAAGACGACGAAGTGAGCAACGACAACCAGTTTGAGAACAACGACACAGAGTTTGACGGCACCGACGCCGAGAACTACTCTGCTGATACAGGCAGCGATACATCGGAAGATGACGATGCAAAATCCGATGTAGAGAACGAAGGCTCCAACAAAAGCAAGCAGTCGTCTGCCGATATAGCCATTCCGTCGGCAGAACACGAGCATCTTGACGAGGGCGAGACAATCTCGCTCAACAGCATGTTTCGCGACTACTGGATTGACTACGCCTCCGACGTGATTTTGGACCGCTCGGTGCCAAACATCGACGACGGTCTGAAACCCGTGCAGCGCCGCATACTCTATGCCATGCACGAGACCGACGACGGCCGTATGACCAAGGTGGCTAATATCGTGGGTAACACCATGCAGTATCACCCTCACGGCAACGCCAGCATCGAGGACGCTCTGGTGAACATCGGACAGAAGAACCTGCTTATTGACTGCCAAGGTAACTGGGGAAACATTCTGACGGGCGACAGTGCCGCCGCAGGACGATATATCGAGGCCAAACTGTCGAAATTCGCCAAAGAGGTGGTTTTCAACGACAAGACCACCGACTGGACTCCAGCCTACGACGGCCGCAAGAACGAGCCCGTAACGCTCCCCATCAAGTTCCCGCTGCTTCTGGCACAAGGCACCAAAGGCATTGCCGTCACGCTGACATCGGTCATTCTGCCGCACAACTTCATAGAACTCATGGAGGCGAGCATCAAGATACTGCGTGGCGAGGACTTCGTGATATATCCCGACTTCCCCACTGGCGGCATGATTGACGTGTCGCGCTACAACGATGCCGCCCTCGGCGGACGTCTGCGCATTCGCGCCAAGATGCACTACGACGAGAAACGCAAGGCCATAGTCATCACCGAGGTGCCATACACCATAACGACGGGCGCGCTGCGCGACAGCATCATCAAGGCGTTCGAGAACAAGAAGATAAACATCAAGAAGGTGGACGACAACACCGCCGCCGAAGCCGAGGTGGTAATCTATCTGCCCTCTGGCGTGTCGCCCGACCAGACGATAGACGCCCTCTACGCCTTCACCAACTGCCAGATTAGTTTCTCGCCGCAGACCTGCGTGATTGTCGATAAGAAGCCCGTCTTTATGACCGTGTCGGACATTCTGCGTCACTCCACGATGCACACCAAGGATTTGCTGCGCCGCGAATTAGAGATACGTCTCGACGAACTGGAATCAAAATGGCACTGGGTTTCGCTCGAAAAAATATTCTTTGAGAAAGGCCTCTACAAGGTTCTGGAGAAAAAGAATTTCGACTCGTGGGACGAGCAGGTAAGCGCCATAGAGCGGGCCTTCGACCCATACCGAAAACTCTTACGCCGCGAGATAGTGCGCGACGATGTGCTGAAACTCTGCGAGCGTCCTGTGCGCAAGATTTCTATGTTCGACATCAAGAAAGCCGAAGAAGAATTGGCAAACATCGAAGGTGCCATTGCCGAAGTCAAGGACAAATTAGAGCATCTTACAGAATACGCCATAGACTACTTCCAGCACATTCTCGACACCTACGGCAAAGGACGCGAGCGTCGCACCGAGATACGCAACTTTGAGGACATACAGGCCGCCACGGTGGCCGTTGCCAACGAGAAACTGTATGTGAACCGCACAACGGGCTTTGCAGGCTACAACCTCAAACGCGACGACGGCGTGGAGCAGGTGTGCGAATGTTCGAGAATAGACGACATCATCGTGTTCCGTCGCGACGGCACAATGATGGTCACAAAGGTGCAGGAGAAAGGATTTGTGGGCAGCAAGGACTGCACAGAAATCATACACATAGGGGTGTTCCACAAGCGCGATGACCGCACGGTCTATAACATGGTCTATCGTGACGGCGCGTTTGGCTATATCATGGTCAAGCGTTTCTCGGTGACGGGCGTCACACGCGATACAGAATATGACCTCACAAAAAAGACCAAAGGCACCAAGGTGCTGTATTTCACCGCCAACGCCAACGGCGAGGCCGAAACCATAACGGTGCATCATGTGTCGAAACCCAAACTGAAAAAAACGAGTTTCGACTTCGACTTCTCCACCCTTGCCATAAAAGGCCGCCAGGCCGCTGGAAACATACTGACACGCAACGCCGTGCGCAACATCACG